>NZ_QLSX01000002.1:212279-470550 GCF_003268885.1 Onishia taeanensis | reverse complement strand
CAGGCTCTCCTATACTGATGTTATGTCCAGTAGAGGAGGTCGCGTCATGGCACGCAATCCTATCCAGTTCCAGCCCGGCCTGTCGCTGCCGGCATTTCTCGAGCAGTACGGCACCCAAGCGCAGTGCCAGGCAGCCCTCTTCCAGCATCGCTGGCCTAGGGGGTTCGTGTGCCCCGACTGCGGCAACAACACGGGCTGCCAGCTGTCGCGGGGGCTCTACCAGTGCCATCGCTGCCATCATCAACCCTCGCTGACCGCCGGTACCATCTTCCATGCCACGCACCTGCCATTAACCACCTGGTTTCTGGCCATCTATCTGCTGACCCAGCGCAAGAGCGGCATCTCAGCGCTGCAGCTGTCCCGGGAACTCGGCGTCAGCTACAACACCGCCTGGAAGCTCAAGCACAAGCTGCTGCAGGTCATGCATGAGCACAACCAGGGCGAAAAGCTCTCTGGACGCATCGAGCTGGATGACGCCTATCTGGGCGGTGAACGGCCGGGAAAGCGCGGTCGCGGCGCTGAGCACAAGTTCCCGTTTGTGGCGGCCGTGCAAACCGACGAGGAGGGCCATCCGCAGCGTGTTCAGCTTCGCCGCTTGAGCGGTTTTACCCTTGCCGAGATACGTCGCTACGCTCAACAGGCCATTGCGCCCGGCAGCCATGTCATCAGCGACGGTCTCGGATGCTTCCTGGCCTTCGATACGCCCACCTATGTTCATGAGCGCCACATCACCGGCGGTGGGCGTGCCAGCGTGGCGAATCCGGCGTTCAACTGGGTCAACACGCTGCTCGGCAACGTCAAGAACGCGATCACCGGCACTTACCATGCCATCCGCGGGCCGCACGCCCCACGCTACCTGGCCGAGTTCGAGTATCGTTTCAATCGGCGCTATGACCTTAAGGCCATGATCCCGCGCTTTCTGACGGTGGCGGCGAGAACGCCGCCAATGCCGTACCGGTTCCTGAAGATGGCTGAATGTTATGCGTAATCAGGTAAAGCAAAGAGCCGCGTTGTCTGACAACGCGGCTCTTTGCTTAGGTGACGTCTTGCTTAGGTGACTTCTAGAGTAGATGACATCTTGCGCCGATCACGTCTGAGATGACGCGCAGGCATCCGGGATCAGCGGCACCTGGTCGGGGTGTTAGGCCCGAGGGCTTAAGCCCCGCCCCTCAGTGCCGAACAGGGCCGTGGGTGTCATTCCTGGCGGGCGGCGCGGCGCACATGCTGCCAGCAGCGCGCCGAGGTGATGACCTTGTCCCTCACCTCGATGATTTCCATGCGCACGTTGCTGACCTGCAGGCAGGTGGGGCCTTCGGGGAAGGACTCGAGGTGCTCAAGGATCAGGCCGTTGAGGGTCTTGGGGCCGTCGGTGGGCAACTGCCAGCCCAGTGACTTGTTGAGTTCGCGGATATTGGCGGTGCCCTCGATCACGTAGCTGCCGTCATCCTGCAGGTGCATTTCCTGATGCATGCCCGCCATGTCGGTGGTGAACTCGCCGACGATCTCCTCGAGGATGTCCTCCAGCGTGACCAGGCCTTCCACGTCGCCGTACTCGTCGACCACGATGCCGGTGCGCCGCTTCTGCTGCTGGAAGTTGAGCAGTTGCGTGTGCAGCGGCGTCGACTCGGGGATGAAGTAGGGCTCCCGCGCTTCCTGCACGATGGCGGCCTTGGTGACCTCGTCCTTGGACAGGAAGCGCGCCGCGTTGCGCAGGTGCAGCATGCCGATGATGTTGTTGATGTCGCCCTTGAAGACCGGTACTCGGGTGTGCTGGCTCGTGCGGATCTGCGCCAGGATGCTCTCGAGTTCATCTTCGAGATCGATGCCCACCACCTCATGACGCGGCACCATGATGTCGTTCACGGTGACGTTCTCGAGATCGAGGATCGACAGCAGCATCGCCTGGTGGCGACGCGGGATCATGGTGCCGGCTTCGTGCACCACGGTGCGCAGCTCATCCCGGGTCAAGTGGTCGCCGTTGCCGGTCAGGCTCTTGACGCCGATCAGGCGCAGCAGGCCGTTGGAGATGGTGTTTACCAGCCACACCAGCGGATAGAGCACCTTGAGCAGTGGCTCGAGCGCCACGGATGCCGGGTAGGCGATGCGCTCGGGCTTGATCGCCGCATAGGTCTTGGGACCGACCTCGGCGAAGATCAGAATCACGATGGTCAGGATCAGCGGTGCAATGGCCGGGCCGGTGACTTCGCCGAAGTAGTGGATGGCCAGCACCGTGGCCAGCGCCGCCGCCAGGTTGTTGACCAGGTTGTTGCCGATCAGGATCACGCCGATCAGCCGGTCGGGCCTGGCCAGAAGGCGCAACACGCGCTTGGCAGGACGATCACCGCTGTTGGCCTGGTGGCTGACGCGGTAGCGGTTGATCGACATCATGCCGGTCTCGGAGCTCGAGAAGAACGCCGACAGGCAGACGAGCAGAAACAGCAGGCCGAACAGTAGTCCCAGCGGGAAATCGTCACTCAAGATGAGAAGGTCCTCGAAGACAGGTCAGGCTTGTTTGTAGGGATTCCCCCGGAGACTGTCAAGGCACGGAAGACGCCCCGGGCGGTCGGTTTCAAGAGAAGATTACCTCGACCGCGAACTTGGTGCCGAAGTAGGCCAGCAGCAGCAAGACGCCGCCACCCAGGGTCCAGCGTACCGCCTTTAGCCCGCGCCAGCCCAGCCAGTGATGGCCGATGAGTAGGGCGGCGAAGATCACCCAGGCGGCCAGCGACAGTACGGTCTTGTGAACCAGGTGCTGAGCAAACAGGTTGTCGACGAACAGGAAGCCGCTGGCGATAGCCAGGGTCAGCAGGATCATGCCGGCCCAGATCAGCTCGAACAGCACCCGCTCCATGGTCGTGAGCGGCGGCAGAGTCTGAACGACGCCGCTGATGTGGTGATGGCGCAGGGCCTGGTTCTGCCAAGCCAGCAGCATGGACTGCACGGCCGCGATTGCCAGCAGCGCAAAGGCAAGGGCCGAGCTGATGACATGCAGGGCGATGCCCGGCGTGATATGCCCCTGGTGCTCGCCGCCCGGCCAGGCCACGGCAGTCACCAGGGTCATCGCCGCGACAGGGAATACGCCGACGGCGGCATTGAGTACCGGCTTGGCCAGGCTGACCAGCATCAAGAGCGCCGTGACCAGCGCGCTGACCATCACCAGGCTCGGTGACAGGCCAAGCCACAGGCCGCCGGTCTCGCGGATCACCACGGCAATCACCAGGCCGTGGAAAGCCAGCGCCAGGGTGCCGAGGCCGCGTACCAGCTTCGGGCGCTGGGGGACACGGCGCAAGAGCGTCAGCGCCTGCCAGGAGGCAGCGCCCAGGTAGAAGGCTATGGCCAGAAGGGCAAAGGGAAGCGCCTGCATCGGTTGCTGTCCATCGCCGTCGACAGCGGCGTCTCGCGAGTGGAAATTCAGGAAGGGGTCACTATACCGAATCCCCCCGGTCGCGCCCAGCCGGGCGCCCGCGTGCTGCTCACATGTGATGCCCGGTCCGTGCGGCTGGCGCATGGAGACTGGCGGCGGGAAGGCGTATAATCGCCGCCCAAAGCCAGGCATCCCTGCCGGAGGGCCCCATGTTCGAGAGTTTGACAGAGCGTTTATCGACGACGCTGAAGTCCATCAGCGGTCAGGCCAAGCTGACCGAAGATAATATCAAGGATACCCTGCGCGAGGTGCGCCGTGCGCTGCTGGAGGCCGACGTGGCCCTGCCGGTGGTCAAGGCGTTCATCGACAAGGTGCGCGAGCGCGCCGTTGGTCAGGAGGTCTCGAAGAGCCTCTCGCCGGGCCAGCAGTTCGTCAAGATCGTCCAGCAGGAGCTCGAGGCGATCATGGGCGACGGCACCGAGGGGCTGTCCCTCAAGGGCTCGCCCTCGGTGATTCTGATGGCCGGCCTGCAGGGCGCGGGCAAGACCACCTCGGTGGCCAAGCTCGCCCGTTACCTGCGCGAGCGCGAAAAGAAGAAAGTGCTGGTGGTCTCCGCCGACGTCTATCGCCCGGCGGCCATCGACCAGCTCGAGACGCTGGCCGGTGAGGTCGAGGTCGACTTCTTCCCGTCTTCTTCCGATCAGAAGCCGGTGGCGATTGCCGAGGCAGCCCTCAAGCACGCCAAGATCCAGTTCCACGATGTGGTGATCGTCGATACCGCCGGTCGACTGCATGTCGACACCGACATGATGGACGAGATCCAGGCCCTGCACCGTGTCTGTGCGCCGCAGGAAACCCTGTTCGTCGTCGATGCCATGACCGGCCAGGACGCCGCCAATACCGCCAAGGCCTTCCACGAGGCCCTGCCGCTGACCGGCGTGATCCTGACCAAGGCCGATGGCGATGCCCGCGGCGGTGCCGCCCTGTCGGTGCGCCATATCACCGGCAAGCCGATCAAGTTCATGGGCATGGGCGAGAAGGTCGATGCCCTCGAGCCCTTCCATCCGGACCGCGTGGCCTCGCGCATCCTCGGCATGGGCGACGTGCTGTCGCTGATCGAGGAAGCCGAGCGCACCGTCGACAAGGGCAAGGCCGAAAAGCTCGCCAAGAAGGTCAAGAAGGGCGACGGCTTCGACCTCGAGGATTTCCGCGACCAGCTCCAGCAGCTCAA
This sequence comes from Onishia taeanensis, assembly GCF_003268885.1. Classification (GTDB taxonomy): domain Bacteria; phylum Pseudomonadota; class Gammaproteobacteria; order Pseudomonadales; family Halomonadaceae; genus Onishia; species Onishia taeanensis_A. Next base: position 465,955 of record NZ_QLSX01000002.1, on the reverse strand, counting down.
GAAGATGGGCGGCATGGGCGGCCTGATGGGCAAGCTGCCGGGCATGGGGCAGATGGCCGATATGGCCAAGGGCCCGGGCCCCGAGAAAGAGTTCGGCAAGCTCGAGTCGCTGATCAACTCGATGACGCCCAAGGAGCGCCGTCGTCCGGAGATCATCAACGGTTCTCGCAAGCGCCGCATCGCCGCCGGTGCCGGCCTGCAGGTGCCCGACCTCAACCGTCTGCTGAAGCAGCACAAGCAGATGCAGAAGATGATGAAGAAGGTCGGCAAGAAAGGCGGCATGCAGAAGATGATGCGCGGCATGTCGGGCATGATGGGCGGCGGTGGCCCGGGCGGTCCCGGTGGCATGGGTGGCCCCGGTGGTATGGGCGGCCCGGGCGGCCTGCCGCGGCGATGATTGCCGCTCGGCACACAAAAGGTTCCCAAGAGGCATCGATTTCCGTAGAATGTCGCGTCTTCGTGGCAGGACCGCGCGACAGCGCGCGGCCGAAGACCAATTTTCAGCAACTCCAACCGAAGGACAGATAACGCAATGGTTACCATTCGTCTGGCACGTGGTGGCGCCAAGAAGCGTCCCTTCTACCACCTGACCGTAAGCGATTCTCGCAAGTCTCGTGACGGCCGCTTCATCGAGCGCGTCGGCTTCTTCAACCCGGTCGCCCGCGGCCAGGAAGAGCGCCTGCGCATCGATCTTGACCGTATCGCCCAGTGGCAAGAACAGGGTGCCCAGGTCTCTGCGCGCGTCGCTGAGCTGGTCAAGGAAGCCCGCAAGCAGGCCTGAGCCTGAATTGCGGTCGCTAGATACGGTATCTAGGTGGTAATGGCCATGACCCAAGACGCAACGACAGGCGCCGGCAGTGACCAGCACGTGGTGCTGGGCAAGCTGACCAGCACCTACGGTGTGAAAGGCTGGCTGAAGGTGTATTCATACACCAGCCCGATGGACGGCATCCTCGACTACCCCGAGTGGCAGTTGCGGCTCGACGGCAAGCTGGTCGACCGGAAACTGGCGCAGGGGCGTCAGCACGGCAAGGGCCTGGTGGCCCAGCTGGATGGGGTGACGTCACGCGAGCAGGCAGAGCAACTGGCGGGCGCAGAGATTCTGCTGCCTAAACAGTCGCTGCCGCCGCTCGAGGCGGGCGAGTATTACTGGCATCAACTGGAGGGTCTCCAGGTCACCACAAACGACGGCGAAAGCCTGGGACATGTGGCCTACCTGTTCGAGACCGTCGCCAACGACGTGATGGTCGTCAAGGACGCCGACGGCAAGGAGCGGCTGCTGCCGTTTTTGCCCGACGAAGTGGTGCTTGAGGTGGACCTGGCCGCCGGTGGCATGACGGTGGACTGGGATCCCGAATTTTAAGACGTCCTGGTGACGCCCTCCTCGATCGCTGCCCGTGGGCAGCCCAGAGGAGCTAGGCCTGGAAGAAACGCTGTGTGGATTGGGGTCGTATCGCTGTTCCCGGAGATGTTTGATGCCATCACCCAGTATGGGGTGACGGGACGGGCGGTCAGACAGGGGTTGCTGGAGCTCGAGTTCTGGAATCCCCGGGACTATGCAACCGATAACCATCGCACGGTGGATGATCGTCCCTACGGGGGCGGACCAGGCATGTTGATGAAGGTCGATACCCTGCGCCATGCCATCCATGAGGCGCGGGCAACGGCCGAGAGCAGTGCCGGCCAGCCGGCCCGGGTGATCTACCTGTCGCCACAGGGGCGACCTCTGGATCAGGCGGGCGTGCAGGCGCTGGCCGACAGCGGCCCCCTGGTGGTGGTGGCTGGACGCTATGAAGGCATCGACGAGCGCGTGGTGGAAGCCGATATCGACGAGGAAGTCTCGATCGGCGACTACGTGCTGAGTGGTGGTGAGCTGCCCGCCATGGTGATGGTCGATGCCCTGGCCCGACTGGTGCCTGGTGTGCTGGGCCATCAGGCGTCGGCGGAGGAAGATTCCTTCAACGACGGCCTGCTGGATTGCCCGCACTATACGCGCCCCGACGAGATCGACGGGCGACGGGTGCCGGATGTACTGCTCAGCGGCAACCACGCGGCGATTCGCCGCTGGCGGCTGAAGCAGTCATTGGGCCGCACCTGGCTCAGGCGCCCAGACCTGCTCGAAGGCAGGACCTTGGCGACTGACCAGCAGGCACTGCTCGATGAATTCATCGAGGAATACGCCAGCAAGGCGGAGGTGCAGGAGCCTTCCTGAAAAGGCTTGAGGCATGCGCGCCGTGCCCCTGCGTCATACACAGAGCGATTCCCGCGCCATCCTCAAGGATTCGCGCCGGGATCACCGCCGACGGCTTAGGCCGAAGGCGATACAAGTTATCGAGGAGCTAGCAATGAGCAGCAAGAATTCCGTGATCCAGGCGATCGAATCCGAGCAGATGGGCAAGGAAATCCCGGCCTTTGCCCCGGGCGACACCGTTGTCGTTCAGGTCAAGGTCAAGGAAGGTACCCGCGAGCGTCTGCAGGCCTTCGAAGGCGTCGTCATCGGCAAGCGCAACCGCGGCCTGAACTCCGCCTTCACCGTGCGCAAAGTGTCCCACGGCGTTGGCGTCGAGCGTACCTTCCAGACCTACAGCCCGCTGGTCGACTCCATCGAGGTCAAGCGTCGCGGTGACGTGCGCCAGGCCAAGCTGTACTACCTCCGCGAGCGCAGCGGCAAGTCCGCACGCATCAAGGAAAAGCTCTCCTAAGCCGGGAGATGCTTCATGTCGAAACCCCGTCACCGCTCGCGCGGGGCGGGGTTTCGTCGTGTCTGGGCGGGGAAATATCATGAGGGCGCTGCATGAGCGATCACACCGAGACCCTGCGGGAGCGCTTTCTCGATGCCCTGTGGCTCGAGCAGGGCGCCAGCGACAATACCCTGGCCGCCTATCGCCATGACCTGGCCGCCTGGGCTGAGCGACTGGCCGAGCGCAGCGAGTCGCTGCTCGACCCCGCCCCCCAGGCACTGCCTGACTGGCTAGACGCGCGCCGTGCCGCCGGCTATCAGCTGCGCTCCAACGCCCGGCTGCTGTCGAGCCTGCGCCGTTTCTACCGCTGGGCGCTGGTCGAGGGCCTGATCGATACCGACCCGCTCACCGAGGTGCGCCTACCGCCGGTCCGGCCGAGCCTGCCTCGCACCCTCGACGAGGACGAGGTCGAGCGGCTGCTCGAGGCGCCGGATACCGACACCGCCCTCGGGCTTCGTGATCGCGCCATGCTCGAGGTGCTCTATGCCGGTGGCCTGCGGGTATCGGAGCTGGTGGGCCTGACCACCGACGCGGTCAACCTGCGTCAGGGCGTGGTGCGCGTGCTGGGCAAGGGCGACAAGGAGCGGCTGGTGCCGCTCGGCGAAGAGGCCATCGCCTGGCTGGAGCGCTATCTGCGTGCCGGGCGAGGGGCGCTGATGCGCGATATCACCAGGCCCCCCTTGTTCCCCGGGCGCAGCGATGGCTTCATGACGCGTCAGACCTTCTGGCATCGCATCAAGGCGCATGCGCGCACCGCCAGCATCGGCAAGCCGCTGTCGCCGCATACCCTGCGGCATGCTTTCGCCACGCATTTATTGAATCATGGAGCCAACTTGCGTGTCGTACAGCTGTTGCTGGGTCATAGCGACCTGTCGACGACCCAGATCTATACCCATGTGGCCCAGGCGCGCCTGGAAACGCTGCATGCTGACCATCATCCTCGAGGTTGACCATGAATCGACTGCTGCTTACCGCGACTGGCCTGTTGGCCGGCCTTTTCACCGCCCAGGTCATGGCAGCGCCGCCCCAGGCCCTGACCGATAGCCTCACCGTCAACGGTGAATCGATGCCTGTCGAACAGGTGCTGGAGACCCCCGTCGCGGGCCTCTGGGAGGTGCATCTGGCCAACGGTGAAACCTTCTACAGCGATGCCGCCGGCGATCATTTCATCGTCGGTGATATCTACAAGAATGGCGCCGATGGCCTGGTGAACCTGAGCGAGCAATCGCGCAACGCCCAGCGCGCCGCGCGCATCGCCGCCGTGCCCGAGAGCGAGCAGGTGATCTTCCGTAGTGACGAAGCGCCAAAGGCGACGATCCACGTCTTCACCGATACCACCTGCCCCTACTGCCAGCGCCTGCATGAAGAAGTGCCGGCGCTCAACGACCTGGGCATCGCCGTGCATTACCTGGCATTTCCGCGCGCCGGCGCCGGCTCAGAGGGCGCCCGGTTACTGAGCCAGGTGTGGTGTGCACCGAACCCGGCCGAAGCAATGAGCGCAGCCAAGCGTGGCGAATCGTTGGATATCGCCCCCGACTGCGACAATCTGGTCGAGTCACAGTATCATCTGGGCATGGAGCTCGGCGTGCAGGGCACTCCGGCCATCGTGCTGCCTGACGGGCGCCTGGTGCCGGGCTACGTGCCGGCCGAGCGGCTGGCGGAAATGCTGGACCTGAATGGCTGAGAACTGAACGTCTGAGCGATCTGGCGGCTGCATTCGCGGTCGTCCTGACGCGGCGTCGACAAGGCGAACAATCGAGTATCTGCAAAGGGAGCAAAACGTTGAAATCGGTCAGAGTGGGAATCTGTGGTCTGGGCACCGTGGGTGGCGGTACTTTCAATGTGCTGATGCGCAACGCTGATGAGATCGCGCGTCGGGCCGGTCGCCCGATCGTGATTGAGCAGGTGGCGATGCGTCGCGAAAATCCTGACTGCGATACCACCGGCGTCAAGACCACCAACGATGTATTCGAGGTGGCCCGTAATCCCGACGTCGACGTACTGGTCGAACTGATCGGCGGCTACGAAGTGGCCCGCGAGCTGGTGCTGACTGCCATCGAAAACGGCAAGCATGTGGTTACCGCCAACAAGGCACTGATCGCGGTGCACGGCAACGAGATCTTCCAGGCCGCCCACGAGAAGGGCGTCATCGTCGCCTTCGAGGCGGCGGTGGCCGGCGGCATCCCGGTGATCAAGTCGCTGCGCGAGGGCCTCGGCGCCAACCGCATCGAGTGGCTGGCCGGCATCATCAACGGCACCGGCAACTACATCCTCACCCACATGCGTGACGAGGGCCGCGCCTTCGAAGACGTGCTGGCCGAGGCCCAGGCGCTCGGTTATGCCGAAGCCGACCCGACCTTCGATGTCGAAGGCATCGACGCCGCGCACAAGCTGACCATCCTGGCCTCCATTGCCTACGGCGTGCCGCTGCAGTTCGACAAGGCCTACACCGAAGGCATCTCGCGGATCACCTTCGACGACGTCGAGCAGGCCGACAACCTCGGCTACGTGATCAAGCACCTGGGCATATCCAAACGCACCGAGTCCGGCTTCGAGCTGCGCGTACATCCGGCGCTGGTGCCCAAGGAGTGTTTGCTGGCCAACGTGAACGGGGTCAAGAACGCCATCGAGGTGATGGGCGATGCCGTGGGGCCTACCATCTACTACGGCGCTGGCGCCGGTGCTGAACCGACCGCTTCGGCGGTGGTCGCCGACCTGCTCGATGTGGCCCGCGACATCAGCACCGAGCACCGCTACCGTGTGCCCTACCTAGCCTTCAGCGGCATCGGCGAGAGCGACAACGACCTGCCGATCCTGCCCATGGAAGAGATCACCACCGCCTACTACCTGCGCCTGCTGGCGGTCGACCGCCCCGGCGTGCTGGCACGTGTGGCGACGATTCTCTCCGAGCAGGGCATCTCCATCGAGGCGATCATCCAGAAGGAAGCCATCGAAGGCGAGCTGGTGCCGATCATCCTGCTGACGCATCGCACCCGCGAGAAGCACATGAACGAGGTGATCCGTCAGCTCGAGTCGCTGGCCGATATCGCCGGTTCGGTGACCCGCATCCGCGTCGAGACCCTCGACGAGAACGCCTAACAACGACAATCGGCGGGCCTGACCGTCACCACAAGCGACGGGCCCGATCGTGCGCTGGACCACGTGCCTCGCCTCTCGACCAGAGTGGTTGGGGCGCACACACAGGATCGAACGATGCGTTATATCAGTACCCGCGGGCAGGCGCCCGCGCTGTCCTTCGAGGAGGTCGTGCTGACCGGCATGGCAAGCGACGGCGGTCTCTATGTGCCGGAGACCGTTCCTCAGCTGTCCAAGGAAGAACTCGCCGACATGGCCGGCTGTTCCTACGCCGAGATCGCCTTTCGGGTGATGAAGCCGTTCGTCAACGGCGAGATCGACGACGACACCTTCCGCGGCTTGGTCAAGGACGCCTACGCGACCTTCAGTCACGACGCCGTGGTGCCGCTGAATCAGCTCGACGCCAACCACTTCCTGCTCGAGCTATTCCACGGCCCGACGCTCGCCTTCAAGGACGTTGCCCTGCAGCTCCTGGGCCGGCTGCTCGATCACTTCCTGAAGAAGCGCGGCGAGCGCGCGGTGATCATGGGCGCCACCTCCGGCGACACCGGCTCGGCGGCCATCGAGGGCTGTCGTCACTGCGACAACCTGGATATCTTCATCCTCCACCCGCACAACCGCGTCTCCGAGGTGCAGCGTCGCCAGATGACCACGGTGCTGGCCGACAACGTCTTCAACGTCGCCATCGAAGGCAACTTCGACGACGCCCAGGCGATGGTCAAGGCGAGCTTCGCCAATCAGGACTTCCTGAACGGTACCCGGCTGGTGGCGGTCAACTCGATCAACTGGGCGCGCATCATGGCCCAGATCGTCTACTACGTAGCCTCTGCGGTAGCGGTCGGCGCCCCGCATCGGGAGGTCAGCTTCTGCGTGCCGTCGGCCAACTTCGGCAACGTCTTCGCCGGTTACATGGCCTATCAGATGGGCCTGCCGGTCAAGCAGTTCATCATCGCCACCAACGCCAACGACATCCTGCACCGCACACTGGCCGCCAACGACTTCTCCAAGCAGGAGCTGGCCGCGACCCTGGCGCCGTCGATGGATATCGTGGTGTCGTCGAACTTCGAGCGTCTGCTGTTCGATGCCTACGACCGTGACGGTCATGCCGTGGCCGCCCTGCTCGAGCGCTTCCAGCAGCAACCTACGGCGCTTGCCGAGGCGCCGCTGGCCAAGCTGCGCGAGAAGTTCGCGAGCTACAGCGTCGATGATGCCACCATCCTCGAGGTGATCCGCGAGGCGCACCATCGCACTCACGAGATCCTCGACCCGCATACCGCTACCGGCTATCGGGCCGCCGAGCGGGCGCGGGCCGACGCCGCCACACCAATGGTGACGCTCGCCACCGCCCACCCGGCGAAGTTCGCCGAGGCGGTGGTCAAGGCGGGCTTCCCGGGCGTGCCGCTGCCGCCGCACATGGACGATCTGCTCGAGCGCGAAGAGCACTACACGGTGTTGCCCGCCGAGCTTGCGGCCGTGCAGCGCTTCGTCGCCGACCAGCGTCGCTGAGCCCGCCCGGCTGAGTTCACCACTACTGAGCCGTCACGACGCCCGGTCCGCCGGGCGTTTTTCGTCATCACCTTCCCGTGCCCTCTGAGGAGCCGCCGTGGATACCGCCCCGCTTCCGACATCTCCCGCCTCGCTTCGCCCCCACATCGAGCCGCGCCAGCGTGACGAGGCGCTCTATGCCCGCGCTCAGGCCGAGGGGCTGACCGAGCTGCAGGCGCGGGTGCTTGCCGGGCGGCTTTCCGGCTATCAGGGCGACATTGCGCCCTTGGTGACGCCGAGCCTTCGCCATCTGGCGCATCCCGAGCGGCTCAAGGATGCCCGCCGCGCCGCCGAGCGCATCGCCCAGGCGGTGGTCGAGGGCGAGCATATCGGCATCCTCACCGACTATGACGTCGACGGCATCACCTCGCACGTGGTGATCCGGCGCACCCTCAACGAGCTGTTCGGAGTGCCGGAGTCGCATCTGCACAGCCTGATCGGTCACCGCATCAACGACGGCTACGGCATCAGTCTGCCGCTGGTCGAACGCACCCTGCGCCTCTCGCCGGGGCCAAGGCTTGTAATCACCGCCGACTGCGGCAGCTCTGATGAGCCGCGCATCGCCAGGCTCAAGGAGGCCGGGCTCGAGGTAGTGGTCACCGACCACCATGCGCTGCCCAAGGAAGGGCCGCCGGCCTCGGCCTATGCCACCGTCAACCCGACCCGGGATGACTGCGATTATCCGGACCCGACCATCGCCGGCTGCATGGTCGCCTGGCTGACCATGTCGTTGGCCCGCCAGGTGCTGATCGACTGGGGCGCGCTATCGCCCTCGACCCCCAAGCTCTCGCCCTGGCTCTCCTACGTGGCGCTGGGCACCGTCGCCGACTGCGTGTCGCTGGGCGGCAGCGCCGCCAACCGCGCCGTGGTCAATCACGGCCTGACCCTGATCAATCGTATGGAGGCCGCCTGCTGGCGCACCATGGCCGCGCGGCTGGGCCCGGACAGCGTGCCCTTCGACGCCGAGACCCTTGCCTTCCAGATGGGCCCGCGCATCAACGCCCGCTCGCGCCTCGACGACCCCTATGCGGCGCTGCACTTCATGCTGGCCGCCGACGACGGCACGGCGGCGCGCCACCTCGAGGTGCTGGACCAGGACAACCAGTCCCGCAAGGCCATCGAGGCCGAGATGGCCGAAGAGGCCAAAGCTCTGGCCGCCGCCCAGCTTGCCGATGACGTGCCGGCGCTGGTGGTGTTCCTGGAAACCGGTCACGCCGGGGTGCAGGGCATCGTCGCATCAAGGCTGGTCCAGGCCTTCGGCCGCCCGGCGCTGGTGCTGACCCCGGCGGCGACCGCCGGTATGCTGACCGGCTCCGGGCGCTCCATCGAAGGCCTGCACCTGCGCGATGCTCTGCAGCGCGCCCACGATTTGGCGCCGGATGCGCTACCGCGCTTCGGCGGCCACCGCGGCGCCGCCGGCATCGGCCTGCCCCGTGAGCGCCTCGACGACTTCCGGCGAGCGATCTGGCAGGCGGCGGGCGAGCAGCTTGGTGGACGTGAGCTATACCCCTGCGTCTTCACCGACGGCGCCCTGTCTCCTGAGCAGCTGTCGCTTGCGACGCTCGATGAGCTGGCGGCCCTCGCGCCCTTTGGTCGCGAGTTCGAGGCGCCGCTGTTCGAGGGCGACTTTCTCGTCGAGGCCCTGCGTCCGGTAGGCGCCGACGGCAGCCACCTGATGCTGGAGCTCGGCCATGGCCATTCCACGGTGCGGGCAATCTGGTTTCGCGCCCTGACCCCCGGCGAGGTGCCGGCCTTCGGGCTCGGCGACCGGCTGCGCTGCGCCTTCAAGCTAAACCGCAACCGCTGGAAGGGCCGCGAGTCGCTGCAACTGATGATCGAGCACGCCGAGCCGTTGAGTCCGGCCTGAGCTGATCTCTGTTCCTTTTGGATGACCTGGCCGAGGAGGCCGCCGATGAGCGATAAGCGTAGGGAATCCCAGCGCCTGAAGGATGACGAGACCATCACGGCCTCGCCGCAAGAGGACGATCGGGAGGAGAAGGGCCCGGGGGCGAGTGAGAGCGTTCAGAGCGAACGCCCGGAGCTCGAGGACGTCGAGCCCGAGGACGTGCCACAGGACCCTCACCGGCCCCACGAGGACGTGCTGGCGATGCTGCTCGGCACCCTGCTGGTGGCGCTAGGGGTTACCTTCTATTCCCAGGCAATGCTGCTCGCCGGCAGCACCGCCGGTCTGGCGCTGCTCGCCCAGTACGTCACCGGGCTTGGTTTCGGCGGCATGTTTTTCGTTATCAACATCCCGTTCTACTACCTGGCGATCAAGCGCATGGGCTGGTCTTTCACCCTGCGCACCTTCATCGCCACGGCGCTGCTGTCGATCTTCGCCACCCTGACGCCTGGCTGGGTCGATATCGCGTCGCTGAACCCCGTCTATGCGGCGGTGATCGGCGGCAGCCTCCTGGGCATCGGCCTGCTGGTGCTGATTCGTCATCGCACCAGCCTTGGCGGTATCAATATCCTCGCGCTCTACCTGCAGGAGCGCTACGGCTGGCGAGCGGGCTATGTGCAGCTCGGTGTCGACATGCTGATCCTGGGACTGTCCTTCCTGGTGCTCGACCCTGACAGCATCGCGCTGTCGGTGTTGGGCGCAGTGACCATGAACCTGATCATCGCCCTCAACCACAAGCCCGGCCGCTATATCGGGGTGAGCTGAGCCTGACCGGAGGAAGCCGCGCCGCCCGAGCGTCTTCGGGCTCGCTCAGAAGCCGAGCGGCCCCGGGCTCGATAAGAAGCCGGGCGGCATCGGGCCCGCTTAGGAACCGAGCCAGAACCACCAGACGATGGCGCCGATCAGGCCGATGCCGCCGAGGTTTACGAGAAGCGTCATGAGCGGGCCTCCTGCGTGTTGGTGTCGGGTGAGGGGCTTGAAGGTGCTGATGCGGCAGGCGTCGCCTCGAAGGATGGCCGGAAGCGGCGCAAGCGGTTGGCGTTGGTGACCACCGTGACCGAGGACAGCGACATCGCCGCTGCGGCAATCATCGGCGACAGCAGCCAGCCGGTCGCGGGGTAGAGCACACCCGCGGCGATCGGGATGCACAGGCTGTTGTAGCCAAAGGCCCCCCACAGGTTCTGCTTGATGTTGGCAAGGGTCGCGCGGCTGATCTCGATGGCATCGGCCACGCCGTGCAGCGAGCTTCTCATCAGGGTGATGCCGGCGCTCTCGATCGCCACGTCGGTGCCCTGGCCGATCGCGAAGCCGACGTTCGCCTGGGCCAGCGCCGGCGCGTCGTTGATGCCATCACCGACCATCCCGACCACCTCGCCGGCGGCCTGCCGACGTTCGATCTCCCGATGCTTGTCCTCGGGCAGTAGCCCGGCGCGCACCTCATCGATGCCCACCTCGCGGCCTATGGCGGCGGCGGTGTGGGCGTTATCGCCGGTCAGCATCACCACCTTGAGCCCATCGGCCTGCAGGCGCTGAACGGCCGCACGGCTATCCTCGCGCAGCGGGTCGCTGATGCCGAATACCGCGATGAGTCGGCCATCGACGGCCAGCTGCACCACGGTGCGGGCCTGTCCTTCGAGCCGCTCGACGGTCGCCTGGCCCGGCGCCAGGTCGATTCCTTCCTCCTCGAGCAGGCGGGCATTACCCAGTAGCAGCGCCTGGCCCTGCTCGGTGGTGGCCTTGAGGCCTCCGCCGGTCACGCTGGTGAAGTCCTTGACCGAGCTCGGGCTGGCGCCGGCCTGCTCGGCGTGCGCCAGCAGGGCGGCGGCCAGCGGATGCTCGGAGCCCTGCTCGAGACCCGCGACAAAGCCAAGCGCCTTGGCCTCGTCGCCATGCGCATCGAGGAACTTGGCTTCGGTGACCCGCGGTTTGCCCTCGGTGAGGGTGCCGGTCTTGTCCACCACCACGGTGGTCAGGCGACTCGCCAGCTGCAGCGCCTCGCCGTTTCTGATCAGTACGCCGTGCTCGGCGGCCTTGCCGACCCCGATCATGGTCGAGAGCGGCGTGGCGAGTCCCAGTGCGCAGGGGCAGGCGATGATCAGCACCGCGGTGGCGGTGATCAGCATATGCAGCACCCGGGGCTCGGGACCCAGATTGAACCAGGCCAGCGCCGTGGCGACGGCGATGATCATCACCGTGGGCACGAAGACGCCGGCGACCCGGTCGGCCAGAGCGCCGATCGGCGGGCGCGAGCCTTGAGCGCGGGCCACCTGATCGGTGATGCGGCCAAGGCGGGTGTCGGCGCCGACCCGAGTGGCGCGATAGATCAGGCTGCCCCGACCGTTGACGGTGCCGGCGCTGACCTCGTCGCCCACTGCCTTGGCGACTTCCTGCGGCTCGCCGGTGAGCATGGATTCATCGACGTGGCTCTCGCCATCCTCGACCTCGCCATCCACCGGCAGGCGCTCGCCGGGGCGCACGCGGATGCGATCGCCCATGCGCACGGCATCGATATCGATATCTTGTTCTTCGCCATCGCGGATCACCCGGGCGGTGCTGGACTGCAGATCGAGCAGCCGGCCCAGGGCCTCGCTGGTTTGGCCCCGGGCCCTCAGCTCCAGGGCGTTGCCGGCAAGGATCAGCCCGACAATCATGATCGAGGCCTCGAAGTAGAGGTTGTGGGCCGCCTCGGGCAGCCAGGGCGCGAAGGCAACCACCGTCATCGAGTACAGCCAGGCGGTGCCGGTGCCCATGGCCACCAGGGTGTCCATGTTGGCCTCGTGGTGGCGCAGCGCCTTGGCGGCGCTGACGAAGAAATGCCGCCCGGGGCCTGCCAGCACGCCCAGCGTCGCCAGCCCGATCAGCGCCCATACGCCTCGCTCCGCACCGCTGAGAACCGGGTGATGGAAGAACATGGCGATCATCAGTGGCACCGCCAGCGCCAGCGCCAGCAGGCTGCCGCGTCGGCGCTGGCGGTACGCCTGCTGATCGTTCTCGGCGCGCCGCGCCTCGGCCTGGCGCAGATCCTCGATGGGCGAGGCGCCATAGCCCGCGCTCTCTACGGCCTCGACGAGGGACTGGGCGCTGGCGCTGCCGCGCACCTGGGCGGTGTGGCTGGCGAAGTTGACCTCGGCGGCGGTGACGCCTGGAGTACGGTCAAGCGCCTGCTGCACGCTCTTCACGCAGCTGGCGCAGGTCATGCCGGAGAGCGACAGCCGTACGCTGCTGGTTTGGTCGGACGTGGGGTGGTCACTTGACGCCGACGCTTCCGTCTCTGGCGTGGTATCTGACTGCGGCGTTTCCGCGTTGGCGTCGTCCGCCGGACTGGCTGTGTCGGGATGCTCATTGGCGGGGTAGCCGGCTTCCTCGAGCAGCGCATCCACCCGTCTGCCGTCGAGCCGTGTCGTGATCTCGAGGCGCTTCTCGGCAGGTGTGCCGGTGATTTCGGCGTCCGGGTCTTCGGCCTGGATGGCCTTGCGCATGGTCGAGACGCAGCCCTGGCAGTTCATGCCGGTGATCTGGCGCTCATAAGCGTTGGCTTTCGGCGCCTCATCGGCGGGGTAGCCGGCTTCCTCGAGCAGCGCATCCACTCGTTCGCCCTCGAGGCGTGTCGTGATCTCGAGGCGCTTATCGGCAGGTGTGCCGGTGACGTCGGCGTCCGGGTCTTCGGCTTGGATGGCCTTGCGCATGGTCGAGACGCAGCCCTGGCAGTTCATGCCGGAGACCTGGCGCTCAAGCATATGTGCCGTTGTTGTCGGCTCGTTGTGCTGGGTCATGCCTCCTCCTTGGCGGTGGCGGAGCCCGCCTTGTCGGTGGATGGGGCGGGCAGGCTTTCGATCAGCCGGCACAGGCTATGGCCGTCGGGGGTGCCATCGGGCATGTCGGCCCAGGCATCCAGTGCCTGCTCCATGCGCGTGGCCAGGGCCTCGAGTTCACGGATGCGCCCGCGAATTTCCGGCAAGCGGTGGGCCAGCAGGTCGCGCACCAGCGGGCAGGGCGAGTCGCCGTGGTCGGCATGGGCCAGGATGTCGCGGACTTCCTTGATGCTGAACCCGAGAGTGCGGGCGCGCTGGATAAAGGCCAGCCGCTCAAGATCCTGTGCATCGAAGCAGTGGTAGCCGTTGCTGGGGTCCCGGGTCGGGGCCAGCAGGCTCTCACGGGTGTAGTGCCGTACCGTTTCGGCGGTCACGCCGGCGGCCTTGGCCAGATCGCTGACTTTCATGTACCTCTCCTGGCACTGACGAGCGGTTAATGTCATCAGTGTAAAACCTTTGGGTTACACAAAGGTCAAGCGAAGCGCGGGACCCTCGCCAGGGCGATGGGGCAAATTACATAAGCCTATGAAAGTTCAAAGAGAATGCGTTTATTGATGCTAAAGTATTAGTAAATATGGTATTAAAACGATCGTTTGTCCTTGATCCCGGCGACACTTTACGCCACAAGTAAGGCATCCACTCGCCTAATGCGGGTGAGGAACACCAGCCACGCCAGCCTTTCCTGAAAAGGACGTCACACGATGCATTACAAGACCAACAAGCTCGCCATCGCCGTTACCATTGCCTCTGCCAGCCTGGTCGCCAGCCAGGCCTTCGCCGCCGGTTTCCAGGTGCGCGAACAGAGTGCCAAGACCCTGGGCAACGCCCTCTCTAACGCCGCCGCCGGTGCCGAAGATGTCAGCTTCATGGCCTACAACCCGGCCGCCCTTGGCAATATCGACGGCAACGAGGTATCCATTGGGGTTGCCGCCATCAATGCGGACTTCGAACTGCAGGATGCCGAGGCCAGCCCTGCCAGTGCGCCATCCGTCAGTTATGACCAGGGCGGCTCCCGCCAGGGCGGCGAGAACGCCGTGGTGCCAAGCTTCGCCATCAAGACCCGGGCCAGCGAGCGCATCGACCTGGGCCTGGCGATCTTCTCGCCCTACGGGCTTGCCACCAAGTACGATGAGGACTGGATCGGCCGCTATCACGCCATCGAGACCGAACTCGCCACCATCGATATCCAGCCCACCGTCAACTTCCGCGTCACCGATCGCTGGTCGGTGGCGGCGGGCCTGATCGCCGAATATGGCGATGCCACCATCTCCAATGCCATCGATTTGGGTGGGCAAGGGCAGCTTAATAATGTGCCCGGAGCAAGCGCTGGTGCCAATGATGGCAAGGCGGAGGTCACCGGGGATGACTGGGGCTATGGCTTCACCCTGGGCACGCTTTTCCAGGTCACCGACAAGACCCGGCTGGGCCTCAGCTACCGCTCCCAGATCGACCTGACCCTCGATGGAAATGTCGATTACAGCAGCGACAGTGCTATTGGCCAGCAGATACTGGCCGGCGCCAATGATAAGGGGCAACTTCAGGACGGCGGCGGCACCGCCGACATCTCGACGCCGGCCAACGCCAATATCGGTATCTTCCACCAACTGACGCCCAGGCTTGCCCTGATGGCCAACGCCAGCTGGACCGACTGGAGCTCCTTCAAGGAGCTGACCGTGAAGTTTGACGGCGGTGGCGATCCGAGCTCCACCACTGAGAACTGGGAAGATGCCTGGGCCTACTCGGTGGGCGCCAACTATGCGCTGACCGACAAGTGGCTGCTGCGTACCGGTGTCGGCTACGACGAGACGCCGGTGCCGAGCGCCGAATACCGCACGCCGCGAGTGCCGGATGCCGATCGCACCTGGGCAGCGCTGGGTGCTACCTATCAGGCAACCCAGAATTTCGGCGTCACCGCGGGCTATATGCGTGTCTTCGGGGAAGGGGGCGACATCGACCAGGACGGCAGCAAGGCCGAGAACGAGAACAAAGGCAACCTGTCCGGCCAGTATGATGTGTCGGCGGACGTGTTCGCCCTGTCGATGGACTACCGCTTCTGATCGCGTCCTTACGGCCCGCGACTAGCAACGCAAGCGACCCCGGCCCATGGCCGGGGTCGCTGCGTTTGGCTACCCGTCGTTGGGATGGCCGGGTGCCGCGGGGTTCGCTACAATAGAGCGCTTTTTCGCCCGGCACGCGTTGACGTCCCGGGATCTTTACTTGCTAGAGAACTCAGGCAGCGTATCCATGCTAGAGACCAACCCGATTCATACTCAGATCAAGGACCTGTCCGAACGGACAGACGTCCTGAGGGGGTATCTTTGACTATGCCGAGAAGAAAGATCGGCTAGAAGAAGTAACCCGCGAGCTCGAGGACCCCAACGTCTGGAGCGATCCGGACTATGCCCAGAAGCTCGGCAAGGAGCGGGCCTCGCTGGAAGCCGTCGTCGAGACCATCGAAACGCTCGAGCAGGGCCTGGCCGATAACGGCGACCTGCTCGAACTCGCCGAGATGGAAGAAGACCAGGATACCGTCGATGAGGTCAGCCGTGAGCTGGCCGGACTGCAGGAGAGCCTTGCCAAGCTCGAGTTCCGTCGCATGTTTTCTGGCGAGATGGACGAGAACAACGCCTATCTCGATATCCAGGCTGGCTCCGGCGGCACCGAGGCCCAGGACTGGGGTAACATCCTGCTGCGCATGTATCTGCGCTGGGCCGAGCACCACGGTTTCAAGGCCGATATCATCGAAGTCTCCGCGGGGGACGTGGCGGGCATCAAGTCGGCGACGATCCACGTTCAGGGCGATCACGCCTTCGGCTGGCTGCGCACCGAGACCGGCGTGCATCGCCTGGTGCGCAAGAGCCCGTTCGACTCCGGCGGCCGTCGCCATACCTCTTTTGCCTCGGTGTTCGTGTCCCCGGAGATCGATGACAGCTTCGAGGTCGATATCAATCCCTCGGACCTGCGCACCGACACCTATCGCTCCAGCGGCGCCGGCGGTCAGCACGTCAACACCACTGACTCGGCGGTGCGTATCACCCACGAGCCGACTGGTATCGTGGTGGCCTGCCAGAACCAGCGCAGCCAGCACGCCAACCGTGACCAGGCCATGAAAATGCTCAAGGCCCGGCTCTACGAGCGTGAGATGCAGGAGCGCAACGCCGCCAAGCAGCAGGCCGAGGAAGCCAAGGCCGATATCGGCTGGGGCAGCCAGATCCGTTCCTACGTGCTAGACGACCAGCGGATCAAGGACCTGCGCACCGGCGTGCAGTCCAGCAACTGCGAGAAGGTCCTCGACGGGGATCTGGATCAGTTCATCGAAGCCAGTCTCAAGCAGGGGCTGTGATCGACACGGGCAGCGCCACGCTGCCCGTGCGTCACTCCCGTCGCCCATCACATTTCAGGTAGCGTAATGGCCCATCAAGATCCCACTTCGCCCGATGAGAATCACCTGATCGCCGAGCGCCGCGCCAAGCTGGCCGAGCGCCGCGAGCATGCGCAGCGCACCGGCGCGAGCGCCTTCCCCAACGACTTCCGCCGCGACAGCCTGGCCGCCACGCTCGATGCCGAGCTTGGCGACAAGGAGAAGGCCGAACTCGAGGCGCTGGACCGTCAGGCGGCCGTGGCCGGGCGCATCATGCGCAAGCGCGGCCCCTTCATCGTCATCCAGGATTCCTCCGCTCAGATCCAGCTCTATGTCGACAAGAAGGGCCTGCCCGCCGAGGTGCTCGAGGACATCAAGGGCTGGGATATCGGCGACATCGTTGCCGGTCGTGGCCCGGTGCATAAGTCCGGCAAGGGCGATCTGTACGTGATGATGCGCGAGGCCAAGCTCCTGACCAAGAGCCTGCGCCCGCTGCCCGACAAGTTCCACGGCCTCACCGACCAGGAAGCCCGCTACCGTCAGCGCTACGTCGACCTGATCATGAACCAGGACTCGCGGCGCACCTTCGAGGTGCGGGCCGGCGTGATCGCCTCGATCCGTCGCTTCTTCGAGACTCGCGGCTTCATGGAAGTCGAGACGCCGATGCTGCAGTCGATCCCCGGTGGCGCCACCGCGCGGCCCTTCATGACCCACCACAATGCGCTGGATATCGACATGTTCCTGCGCGTGGCGCCGGAGCTGTACTTGAAGCGTCTGGTGGTCGGCGGCTTCGAGCGGGTCTTCGAGATCAACCGCAACTTCCGTAACGAGGGGCTGTCTACCCGGCATAATCCCGAGTTCACCATGCTCGAGTTCTACTGGGCCTATGCGGACTATCTCGACCTGCTCGACCTGACCGAGGAGATGATTCGCAACGCCGCGAATGAAGTGCTTGGCACCACCACGCTCGAGTACCAGGGCACCACCTTCGAGCTTTCCAAGCCCTTCAAGCGCCTGACCATGCGTCAGGCCATCCTCGAGCACGGCGAGGGCATTCAGGATGCCGACCTCGACAGCCTCGAGGCCGCCAGTGCCTTGGCCAAGCGGCTCGGTATCGAGGTCAATGAAGGCTGGGGGCTTGGCAAGCTGCACACCGAGATCTTCGAGGAAGTCGCCGAGGAGAAGCTCGAGCAGCCGACCTTTATCACCGCTTACCCGGCCGAGGTCAGCCCGCTGGCGCGTCGTAACGACGAAGATCCCTTCGTCACCGACCGCTTCGAGTTCTTCATCGGCGGCCGTGAGATCGCCAACGGTTTCTCGGAGCTCAACGACGCCGAGGACCAGGCCGAGCGCTTCAAGGCCCAGGTCGCCGAGAAGGACGCCGGGGATCTGGAAGCCATGTACTATGACGCCGACTATGTGCGCGCTCTCGAGTACGGCCTGCCGCCGACCGCCGGCGAAGGCATCGGCATCGACCGGCTGGTGATGCTGTTTACCGACAGCGCCTCGATTCGCGACGTGCTGCTGTTCCCGGCGATGCGCCCCGAAGTCGACTGAGGCGTTGGCATTGTGCGTGGGGCGAGCCGGCCACTTGCTCGCCCTGCGTTGCCCTAATTTTCGTCATCTTTCGCCGCTAGCCTCTTCGGCAGCCAGCAGGTATGGCAGTTGAAAGGAATGGCTATGAGAAGGGCGACCGCAGGATTATTCCGCCGCTTGGCGGGGAAGTGTTGGTAAGGTGCGGATACAGCACCCATAATGGGCTGCGTTTCGCCGTCGTGGCATGCAAGTCGAGGAGAGTCCAATGAAACTGCTCAACCGCTCCGCTCTGAGCGTCAAGCCGACCCAGCTGTTCGTGGACTGGATCAACTCGCTGGAACCGACGGTGGGCGACGATGACCTGACCCTTGAGGACGTCGATCGCGAAAACACCGTTTACCTGATTCCCGAGATGGACTCGCCGGAGGCCCTCGAGGGCTTCGTACGCGAGCGCTATCTGGAAATCCTGGAGTCCGAGCTGCAGGCCTGGGAGGAAGACCGCCGTCAGTGGCCCGAGACCCTCGACTGGGCGCTGTTTCAGCGCTTCGTGCGCGTCGAGCACAGCTACCTGGCGGTTGACCTGGATGATGAGGCACCGCTGGAAGTCGCCGAAATCGATGACGAGTTGCTGCTTG
The DNA here is from genome assembly GCF_003268885.1 of Onishia taeanensis. GTDB lineage: Bacteria > Pseudomonadota > Gammaproteobacteria > Pseudomonadales > Halomonadaceae > Onishia > Onishia taeanensis_A. The sequence goes on along the minus strand of NZ_QLSX01000002.1, from coordinate 447,326 downwards.
AGCACGAGCAGGACTAGCCGGCGGTGGTCCGACTGCATTAGCTGGCATGTCAGGCGGGGCCTAGCGCCTCGCCCCTCGTCTCGAAGAAGACCGGCTGAGGCCGGTTTTTTCGTTCTGGCGCCGTATGGCGGAGCGCCAACCCACCTCGCTTGCATGGCAGATGGCCCATGAATCGACTGTTCGAGACTCGGCCCGAGGACGATGCTCTGCCCGGCCCGCAGCGCCGTCTGGCGATGCTGGTCCTGGTGCTGGGCACCCTGATGGCGGTGCTCGACGGGGGTATTGTCAACATCGCGCTGCCGACCCTGGCGCGTGAGCTCGACGTCAGCGAATCCCGCGCGGTGTGGATCACTAATATCTACCAGTTGGTGAGTGCGTCGACGCTGCTGGCGTTCGCGGCACTGAGCCGGCTGATCGGCCGCCATCGTCTATATATCGGCGGGCTAGGCGTGTTCACGCTGGCGTCATTGGCCTGTGCGCTGTCGAATAGCTTTGAATGGTTGCTGGGCTCGCGGATGGTGCAGGGCCTCGGCGCGGCGGCCATGCTGAGTATCGGCCCGTCGATGTATCGGGTGATCTTTCCGACGCGCCTGCTGGGGTCGGCGATCGGTCTGGGGGCGCTGGTGGTGGCTTTCGGCATTGCCTTCGGACCGTCGTTGGGCGGTGGCATTCTCTACTTGGCGAGCTGGCCTTGGCTCTTCGCCATCAACGTGCCGATCGGTATCGCCGCGCTGGCGCTGGCGCAGCGCGCACTCCCCCGCGAGGCGCGCGAAGCGGGGCGCTTCGATTGGCCCGGTGCGCTGCTGTCCATGGTCATGGTCAGCGGCTTCGTGTTCGCTCTCGACCGGGTCGGCCACGGCAATGCCAGTACCGCTGTGCTCTTGCCGCTCGCGGTGAGCCTGGGATGTCTGGTGTTGTTCGTCTGGCGACAGCGTCGGGCGGTGAGCCCGCTGGTGCCGCTGGTGATCTTTCGCGAGCCGCGCTTCAGCGTGGCGGCGATGATCTCGATGTTGGCGTTCATCGCCCAGGGAGCCTCATTTGTCGGCCTGCCCTTCCTGTTCCAGAGTGGGATGGGCATGAGCCCGATCGCCGCGGCGCTACTGTTCACGCCCTGGCCGCTGGCGTTGATGCTCACCGGCCCGTTCGCTGGCCGCCTGGCGGATCGCTTCAACCCGACGCTGATTTCGTCGCTGGGGTTGGCGATCTTTCTGCTTGGCATGCTGTCGCTGGCGATGCTCGGCGATGCGGTGGTCTCCACGGACATCGTCTGGCGCGTGGCCCTGTGCGGGATCGGTTATGGCATCTTCCAGGCGCCCAACAACCGCGAAATGATCGGTAGCGTGGCGCTCAAGTACAGCGCCAATGCCTCCGGCGTGCTGGCCTCGGTGCGCACGTTCGGCCAGGCGCTGGGCACGGCGATGGTGGGTATGATGCTGGCGCTGTCGGCCGGCTCGCTGTCTCTGGCGTTGTGGGTGTGCTGCGCCTGCGTCGTGGTAGCCCTGATGCTCAGTCTGTGGCGGATGCCGCTGGCGAGATGTGGCCGCGCGGCCTGAGCGAGCCTTATTCAGCGCGCGGCGAAGACGTTACAATGCAAGGCTTGCGACCCGGGAGGAAATACCATGAGCGTTCAGGCGCGCATCGAAGACACGCTTAAGACCCTCGAACCGGCCCATATGACGGTCGAGAACGAGAGTCACATGCACAATGTGCCAGCCAACTCCGAGACTCACTTCAAGGTCACCCTGGTGTCCGAGCGCTTCGCTGGGCTGATGCCGGTCAAGCGTCACCAGATGATCTATGCGCTGCTGGCCGACGAGCTGGCAGGCCCGGTGCATGCGCTGGCACTGCATCTCTACACCGACGAAGAGTGGCAGAACCGCGGCGAAGCACGCCCCGACTCACCCAACTGCCGGGGTGGCGGTCGCTCGTGAACGAACCGCAGCGCCTGCAGTACCTCGAGGCAATGGGCCTGACCGCTTGGGTCGGGCGCTATCGCCTGCCCAATGCCGCCCCTACCGAGGTCTGCGCCTGGGAAGAGCCTGCGGCGCCTGCGGCCAAGGCCCCGGCCGCGCGGCTACAGGCCCTGATCGATGATGTCGCCGCTCCCGCGCGACCTGCATCGGCACCCGGTACCGGGGCGAGCACGCGGGCCGATCAGCGGCCTGCCGAGCCTCATCCCGGCCAACGTGATGGCAAGGGCGCTGAGCGTGGCGATGAAGCGCCCGCCAGCAAGGGCGTCGGGCGGGCTAGGGCGCTGCTGACGGGAGAGACACCCACTGCGCAGTCGGCTCCCGCCAAGGCCTCGCCTTCTGATCAGGAAAGCGCGGGCGACAAGCGCTCGTCTCACGATCACTTGTCTCAAGCGGCCCCGTCCCAGCAGGGCGTCTCTCAGCATAGCCCTTCTCAACAGAGCCCTTCTCAACAGGGCCGCTCTCATCAGACCAAGGCCGACGCTGCGGCTGCCTCTGCGGATGAAACGTCCACCTCGGCACCCGCAGAGGCGCTGCGTTTCTCGTTGCAGATCGCCGCCCTCGAGGGGCGCTGGCTGCTGGTGCTACCCGCCGAGGCGCCGCCGGGCGAGATGCAAAGGCGTCTGTTGGCCAATCTTCTGCATGCCGCCGGGATTCGTCCGGCCGAGATGCCGGCCTTCCAGCATTTTCGCTGGCCGATGATGGACGAGCTGCCGGTCTCGGCTCCCCTCGAGGAAGCCCGCGACGGCCTGCGAGCCTTCCTCGATGGCCGCCGTCGCCAAGGCTGGCGGCCCGAGCGGCTGCTGGTGTTCGGCGAAGACGCAACCCTTTCCCGGGTGCTGGCCCTCGAGGGTGGTGACTGCACCCTGCTCGAGCTGCCCGCCTGGCAGGGGCCATCGCTTGAGGCCCTGGCCACCGACGCCGAGGCCAAGCGCGCCCTGTGGCCGTTGCTGCGCCAGTGGGGGGAGGCCTGGCATACGGCTACCTTGCAGCAAGGATCCGAGCAAGAAGAAACCGTGCAGAATCAGGTCGGTCAGGGCGATATGCGTGATCAAAATCAAAAGTCCGGTGACGAGGAGGCAGGCGCGCCGTGAGTGCCGAGCCACAGGTAATGGTCCTGACCCCCGACTGGCATGAGGCCGTGGTGGCCGTGGAGCAGGCCGGTCAGCCTCACCCCTGGTCGGCGCGTCAGCTCGCCGAGGCGCTTGCTGCCAAGGATCATCAGGTCGTCGGTGTGGTGGGCAGCAGGGGCAACGGCGATGAGCTTCTGGGTTTCGCCGTGCTGGCCTGCTTGCCCTTTGAAGCCGAACTTCAAGCGATCACCGTGGCACCCGCGGCACGTCGCCAGGGCGTGGCAAAAGCGCTGCTCGAACGGCTGATCGCCACGGCGACAGACTGGGGCAGTGAACGGTTGTTGCTTGAGGTGCGGGCGAGCAATGCGCAGGCGCTGGGGCTCTATCGGGGACTTGGCTTCATCGAGGAGGGGCGGCGTCGCGGTTATTATCCCGCCGCAGAGGCGTCATCGCTGCGCGAGGATGCGCTGCTGATGGGGCGTGGGCTCTAGGCCCTGGGCCTCAGCTGTCGTGGTGCGGCCCGGTCGGGCGTGCGACTGACGGCCCACACACCAAGGCGCCGCCTGAGTGGCGGCGCCTTGTGCTATCAAGCATCGTCATCACGCCAAGCGATCAGGAGGCGTTGGTGTCGCTGCTGTCGCCCGTGTCGAGTGCCTGGAACTTGGTCAGCAGGCCGCTCAGCCGCTGCTCCCACTCGTCGTGTTCCTGCTTGAGCCGGGTGTTCTCCTCGCGCAGCTCCTCGGCTTCCATCTTCAGCATTTCGATCGCTTCGACGGCATTGCTGACTTGCTGCTCGAGCTGATTGAAGAGTTCGATGCTCATCCTGTATCTCCTGGTGACAGTCTGCCTTCACTGGCAGACGGGTGGTGGTCAGGGCGCAGCGTACGACGGGTGGCGCGGCGCGGCAAGCGTCGTCTAGGGCAGACGGTAGAGCCGTCCGCTGCTGTCGCCGGCACGCACTTCCCGATGCAGTATCCAGCCCTCCGGCACGCTGGGCGTCAGCTCGGCCTCGACTTCCAGATAGACCCAGGCGCCAGTGGCCAACAAGCCGCCGTCGACCAGTCGGCGACAGCTCTCTTCGGCCAGGTCCTGGCGGAAGGGCGGGTCCAGAAATACCAGGTCGAAGGGGTCGGCATCGCCGCCGAGCGCGTCGCCGAGAACGGCCTTGGCATCGGCGGTGATGACGCGGCCATTAGCTCCCAGGGTGGCGATGTTTGACTCCAGCGCCCGCGCGACCGGGGCGCTCTGCTCGATGAACAGCGCCTCCCGCGCGCCGCGCGAGAGGGCTTCGAGGCCCAGCGCGCCGGTGCCGGCGAAGAGGTCTAGCACCCGTGCGCCGGCGGTGGCGGTGGCCAGCCAGTTGAACAGGGTTTCGCGGACCCGGCCCGGCGTCGGGCGCAGTCCAGGGTGGTCGAGCACCGGAAGCGTTCGGCGGCGATAGTCGCCGCCGATGATTCTCAGGCGGCCGGCATCCCGGCGGCCGGCGTTTGAGCGGTTGCTCTGGGCCTTTCCCTGGCGGCGGGAGCGTGATGAGGGGGATCGACGTTGTTTCATGGTCGGCTAATTGTACCCGGGGGCTTGTCCACAGTCATGGTCGGCGATGGTACGATGAGCTAATTCTCCGCACTCGAGACCAGATCACGCCCATGTTCGGATTTTTCAAGCGCAAGAAGAAGCAGGACCCGGCACAGCAAGAGCCGTCGCCGGACCAAGAGGTCACCCCCGGCGCGTCGGAAGACGTCGACGATGACGCTTCCGCGACGAACGCCGATACCGAAGAGCGGCCCGCCGATGCAGCCCCCTCCCAGGCCCAGTCTGGCGAGGCGCCGCCAGAGACACCGGCCGAGCCTGAGGATGCCGCCGATAAGGCTGCTGACGACGCGCCGGCTGCGCCGCGCCAGGACGCTGCGCCTGAGCAGGCCGCTGAGCAGGCGCCGGACGTCAGCCCCGAGTCTGGTACGAAAAAGTCTGATTCAGTAGGCCCTGATAAAAAAGTGCCTGATAAAGAAGAGCTCGAGAGTGACGAGCGTCCGGTCGCCGCCGCGGAGGCGGAACTGACGCCCGAGCCGAGCGCCGACGGCCGCGACGACCAGTCTGCCCTGCCGCAGGAGGGCCGTCAGCCGGAGGCGGACTCGTCAGAAAAGGATTCGCCAGAGAAGGACTCGTCAGAGAAGGGCAAGAAGAAAGGCTGGTTCGCCCGTATCAAGGAAGGCCTGGGCAAGACTCGCGCCAACCTGAGCGAGGGCGTCGCCGATCTGTTCCTCGGCAAGAAGCAGATCGACGACGAGCTGATGGAGGACCTCGAGACCCAGCTGCTGATGGCGGATGTGGGCATCGAGGCGACCACTGAGATCATCGATCGCCTGACTGCTCGGGTCTCGCGCAAGGAGCTCAAGGAGCCCCAGGCGCTTTATGACGCCCTGCAGGATGAGCTGGCCGCGCTGCTCGAACCGGTGGCCAAGGACCTGGTGCTGCCCGAGAAGGGGCAGGGGCCCTTCGTCATCCTGATGGTCGGGGTCAACGGCGTTGGCAAGACCACCACCATCGGCAAGCTGGCCAAGCGCTTCCAGGGCCAGGGGCGCAGCGTGATGCTGGCCGCCGGCGATACCTTCCGTGCCGCCGCCGTCGAGCAGCTCAAGGTGTGGGGCGATCGCAACAGCGTGCCGGTGATTGCCCAGCACACCGGCGCCGACAGTGCTTCGGTGATCTACGATGCGCTCTCTGCGGCCAAGGCCCGGGGCATCGATGTGCTGATCGCCGATACTGCCGGGCGCCTGCACAACAAGGGCCATCTGATGGAGGAGCTCAAGAAGGTGCAGCGGGTGATGGGCAAGCTCGACGCCGCCGCACCCCATGAGGTGATGCTGGTGCTCGACGCCGGCACCGGTCAGAACGCGCTGTCCCAGGCGGCCACCTTCAACGAGGCGGTACCGGTCACCGGTATCACCCTGACCAAGCTCGACGGCACCGCCAAGGGCGGCATCATCTTCGCCCTGGCCAAGCAGCTCGGCACGCCGATCCGCTATATCGGCGTCGGCGAGACGGTCGACGACCTGCGGCCCTTTGCCGGCCGTGATTTCGTCGATGCTCTCTTCAATGCGTCGCGCAGCGAGTGAGACGCTAATCGATGATCGCCTTCGAACATGTCGGCAAGCGCTACGGTGGGCGCTTCGAAGCCCTGGCCAATATCGACTTCCGGGTCCAGCGTGGCGAGATGGTCTTTCTGACCGGTCACTCCGGGGCCGGCAAGAGCTCGCTGCTGCGCCTGATCATGCGCCTGGAGCGCCCGTCCCGTGGCAAGGTGCGGGTGGCCGGCCATGACATCGCTGGCCTGCACGCAAGCCAGGTGCCCTTCTACCGGCGCCAGATCGGCGTGGTCTTTCAGGACCATCAGCTGCTCTTCGACCGGGATGTCTTCGCCAACGTGGCGCTGCCGCTTGAGATCCAGGGCGCCGAGCCCCGTGAGATAGCGCGTCGCACCCGGGCGGCGCTGGATAAGGTGGGGCTTTTGCATCGGGAGAAGGCGCTGCCCATCGAGCTTTCCGGCGGCGAGCAGCAGCGGGTGGGTATCGCCCGGGCGGTGGTCAACAAGCCGGCGCTGCTGCTGGCCGACGAGCCAACCGGCAACCTCGACCCCCAGCTCTCCGCCGATATCATGACGCTGTTCGAAGATTTCAATCGCATTGGCACCACGGTGCTGATTGCGAGCCACGATCTGGCGCTCATCGCCCGGCTGCGCCATCGTGTGCTGCGCCTGCGGGACGGACGTCTGATCGGCGACCAGGAGGCCACATGAGCGAACGCGAGAGCGGTAAAGCGGCTCGTTCGTCCTCGCAGCGCGGCGCCCGCAGCCAGCGTCCCGTGATGCGCAGCCGGCTCGGCGCCTGGGCTCGCCACCATCGGGCCATGTGCCTGGACAGTGCCGGCCGGCTGATTCGCACTCCCGTCGCCAGCCTGCTGACCATGCTGGCGATCGCCATTGCCCTGATATTGCCGACCGCCCTTTGGCTGTCCCTGGACGGCGCCAGGCTGCTGGATGCCGAGCTCGATGAGAGCGCGACCCTGACGGCCTATCTGGCAAGCGACGTCGATGAGCGCGAAGCGATGCGGGTGGCTGAAGCGCTGGGTGCCTCCCCGGCGGTCGAGGCGGTACGGCTGATCACCGCCGCCGAAGGCATGGCCGAATTCCAGCAGGCGCTGGGGCTCGAGGATGCCCTGGAGCGACTGGAGACCAACCCGCTCCCGGCAAGCGTGGTGGTCTCGCCCAAGGATGCGTCGCCCGAGGCGATGCGCGCGCTGGCGACCCAACTGGAGGCGGTCAGCGGCGTCGACGAGGTGCGCGTGGACCTGGCCTGGCTCGAGCGCCTCAAGCGCCTCGCAGAGCTTGGTCGGCGGGTGACGCTGGCGCTCGGCGTGCTGTTTGGCCTGGGCGTGCTGCTGGTAGTGGGCAACACCATTCGTCTGGCCGTGGAGAGCCGCCGCCAGGAAATCGAAGTGGTGACCCTGATCGGCGCCACCCACGGTTTCGTGCGCCGCCCCTTCCTCTACAGCGGCGCCTGGTATGGCCTGGGGGGCGGGCTGCTGGCCTGGGCGCTGCTGGCGCTTGGCAGGCAGTGGCTGAGTGCCCCGGCCACGGCGCTGGCCGAGAGTTACGGGGCAAGCTTCACAATGCCTGGGCTGGATGGTGCAGGTTCGGCAACGCTATTGATTTCGAGTACACTACTTGGTTTGCTGGGGGCCTGGATCGCGGTTTCGCGCCATCTGGCTGACATTCGTCCCCGGTAAGCTACACTGCGTGGCGATGCGGATATCGCATGGCGATAGACTGGCATTCACCGGAACTTTATGGTCTGGTGGACGTCAAACTTGCGAAACGTTAGTCATCTAATGATCTGGGTTCTATCCCCTAGCCTTGATCATGACGTCCGCTCCCGCGCACAAGCGATTCATCTTTATGTTCTTGTGCGCACGATACTGAGGGCAAACTTGGAGACATCCTGCATGAGCACCAGTCTTCTGCCTGCTGGCCATCTTTCCCCGGGCCATGACCTGAACGGGTACATTCAGGCGGTCAACGGTATTGCCGTGTTGACCGCCGACGAAGAGCGCGAGCTGGCCTTCCGCCTTCATGATGAGAACGATCTCGAGGCGGCCCGTCGGCTGGTCATGTCGCACCTGCGCTTCGTGGTACATATTGCCCGCAGCTATTCCGGCTACGGCCTGCCCCAGGCAGACCTTATCCAGGAGGGCAACGTGGGACTGATGAAAGCCGTCAAGCGCTTCGACCCGCATCAGGGCGTGCGTCTGGTGTCCTTCGCGGTGCACTGGATCAAGGCCGAGATCCATGAGTTCGTGCTGCGCAACTGGCGCATCGTCAAGATCGCCACCACCAAGGCTCAGCGCAAGCTGTTCTTCAACCTGCGCAGCGCCAAGAAGCGCCTGGCCTGGCTGAACAATGACGAGGTCGATGCCATCGCTAAGGACCTCGACGTCAAGCCGCATGTGGTGCGCGACATGGAAGGGCGGCTGTCGTCCTACGACGCCGGCTTCGATGCGTCGCCGAGCGATGACGATGAGTCCTCGTCTTACCAGGCGCCGGCAAACTTCCTCGATGACGGCCGCTACGATCCGGCGACTCAGCTCGAGGACAGCGATTGGGAGCAAGACTCCACCCGTCGCCTGCGCGAAGCGCTGGGCGAGCTCGACGAGCGCTCTCAGGACATCCTGACGCGTCGTTGGCTAAACGAGCCCAAGGCGACCCTGCACGATCTGGCAGATGTCTATGGCGTTTCCGCCGAGCGTATCCGTCAGCTCGAGAAAAATGCCATGAAGAAGATCAAGCAGCAGATCGGCGACGCCTTGGTGGCCTAGTCATCCGAAGCTTAAGCCTCGCCGACTGAGTGCGGTCGGCGACATGCGCTGACATGAAAACCCCCGGTGCCTTGGCATCGGGGGTTTTGTGTTTCTGGGCCATTGCCTCTGGGTCATGGTCACTGAGTAAGCATTCTTCGCGTCAGTGACATTGGCCGCTGTCAGGCGCGGGCGAGATCCGGGACGTCGACGAGCAGGCGCTCGGCAAGCAGCGTCCACTGGTCGTCCCAGAACTCGGTGGGGCGGCGCTTGAAGTCGCTCCTGACGTACTGGGAGATCTGGCCCTCCACGTGCACCATCAGCAGGTTGGCACTGGCCGAGGCAGAGACCCGCGGCCGGCAACGCTCGTTAAGCTCGGCCTCGCGCAGCACCTGCTTGAGCTGAGTTTCCAGGCGCTCGAAGAGCTGGTGGATGCGCAGGCGCAGACGCGCGGTCTCGCCGGTCAGGGCGTCGCCGCCGAGCAGCCGGGACAGGCCCGGGTTCTTCTCGGCGAAACCGAGCAGCAGGGTGATAATCTGCTGGCAGCGCGGCAGGGTTTCCGGGGTCTCGTCGAGGATGCGCCGGATGCGCTCGAACAGGCTCTCCTCGATGAATTCGATCAGCCCCTCGAACATGCGCGCCTTGCTCGGGAAGTGGCGATACAGCGCAGCCTCCGAGACACCGACCTGGCGGGCCAGGGCGGCGATGGTGATGCGCTTGCCGCTGTCTTCCTCGAGCATCAGCGCCAGCGCCTGGAGGATCTGCTCGCGGCGGTTGGGTTTGTTGGTTTCCTGCGTCATGAGCTTCTTCTAATAATATTTTGGGATCTTGAACTCATCCTACTGAGCCTCCGCAAGCGGGGCAAACCGTTAAGAGAGACTCGTGATCAGTGCTCGCTTTCAAGAATTTGGGTGCCGACCCCGGCCTTGGTGAAGATTTCCAGCAGGGTGGCGTGGGGGACGCGACCGTCGATGATGTGCGCGCTGGCCACGCCGCCCTTGACGGCCTCGAGGGCGCAGCGGATCTTCGGCAGCATGCCGCCATGGATGGTGCCGTCGGCGATCAGGTCGTCCACGTCCTGGGTCGAGAGCCCGGTGAGCACTTCACCCTCGGCGTTCATCAGTCCCGCCACATTGGTCAGCAGCATCAACTTCTCGGCGGACAGCGCCTCGGCGACCTTGCCGGCCACCAGGTCGGCGTTGATGTTGTAGCTGCGGCCGTTCGCGTCGACGCCGATCGGTGCGATCACCGGAATGAAGTCGCGGGCGGTGAGCATCTCGATCAGTTCGGTGGAAACGTGCTCGACCTCGCCGACATGGCCGATGTCGATGATCTCTGACGCCGTCATCTCCGGGCTCTTCTGTTCGACCTTGAGCTGGCGGGCGCGGATTTGGGCGCCGTCCTTGCCGGTCATGCCGATGGCCTTGCCGCCGCACTGGTTGATCAGGTTGACGATGCCCTTGTTGACCAGCCCGCCCAGCACCATCTCGACCACGTCCATGGTCTCGGCGTCGGTGACGCGCATGCCGTTGACGAAGCGCGACTTGATCTTGAGCTTGTCGAGCAGCTCGCCGATCTGTGGGCCGCCGCCGTGAACCACCACCGGATTGATGCCGACTTCCTTCATCAACACCATGTCGCGGGCGAAGGAGTCGATCAGGGTGTCCTCGGTCATGGCGTTGCCGCCGTACTTGACCACCACGGTCTTGCCGGAGAAACGCTGGATGTAGGGCAGGGCCTCGGAGAGGACCTCGACGACCTGGCGGGGGTCGCGTGTATGTTCACTCATGAAATGTCTCTGGTTGCGTCGCCCCCATCATGGCCGGGGGCGTGTTCGAGCGGCGACGGTGGCGTGGCGCCGCTCTCGAGAAGATAGGGTTGGGCATTAACCCTAAAAGGTCGTTTTCAAAAGCCATCGACCCGCCGCGATCAGAACGGCAGCGCGATGCTCGGATCGATTTGCTTGAGGGCATCGCCGAAGCGTGCCTGGATACGCTCAAGCGCCGCTTCGCTCTTGCCCTCGAAGCGCAGCACCAGCACCGGTGTGGTGTTGGAGGCGCGGCACAGGCCCCAGCCATCAGGATAGTCGACGCGGATGCCGTCGAGGGTCGTCTTGACGCCGTCCTCGCCGAAATCCGCCTCCCGAGCCAGACGCTCGACCAGGGCGAACTTGGTCTCGTCGGTGACGGTGATGTTGAGCTCCGGCGTGCCCAGGTCCTGTGGGAAGCGGGCGAAGAAGTCGTCGGCGTTCTGATCCTGCTTGGCCAGGATCTCGAGCAGGCGGGCGGCGCCGTAGAGGCCGTCGTCGAAGCCGTACCACCTTTCTTGGAAGAAGATGTGGCCGCTCATTTCACCGGCCAGCAAGGCGCCGGTCTCCTTCATGCGCGCCTTGATCAGCGAGTGGCCGGTGCGCCACATTTCCGGGGTGCCACCGGCGGCTTCGATCACCTGAGCCAGGTTGCCGGTGCACTTGACGTCGAAGATCACCCGCGCGCCTGGGTTGCGCTCGAGCATGTCCTCGGCGAAGGCCATCATCAGCCGGTCCGGATAGATCAGCTCGCCTGCGGGGGTGATTACGCCTAGGCGGTCGCCGTCACCGTCGAAGGCCAGGCCGATGTCGGCGCCGGTTTCCTTGACGGTGCGAATCAGGTCGGTGAGGTTCTCGGGCTTGCCCGGATCCGGGTGGTGGTTGGGGAAGGTGCCGTCGATCTCGGCGAACAGCGGAATGGTTTCGATGCCGAGGCGCTCGATGAGCTGGGGGCCGAGCTCGCCGGCCACGCCGTTACCGCAGTCGACCACCGCCTTGAGCCGCCGAGCCGGGGTGACGTCGCCAAGGATGCGCTCCAGGTACTGCTCGCGCACGTCGGTCTCGCGGATGCTGCCTTGACCGCTTGTCAGGTCACTCTCGACGATTCGAGTGTGCAGGGCGGTGATGGCCTCGCCGGACAAGGTCTCGCCGGCGAGCACGATCTTCAGGCCGTTGTAGTCAGGCGGGTTGTGGCTGCCGGTGACCATCACGCCGGAGGCGGTGCCGTCGAGCACGTGGGTGGCGTAGTAGAGCACCGGGGTCGGCACCATGCCGATGTCGATGACGTCCTGGCCGGCGGCGGCCAGACCACGCATCAGGGCGGCCGCCAGGCGCGGGCCGGAGAGGCGACCGTCGCGGGCCACCACTACGGTGGATTCGCCGCGTGCGGCGGCCTCGCTGCCGATGGCGCGCCCGATCTGCTCGACGCCGGCTTCGGTAAGGGTGTCATCGACGATGCCGCGAATGTCATACGCGCGGAAGATCGAAGCGGGTACCTGTGTCATGAGGCCATTCCTTCGCTAGAGGCTGGTGTAGGAAGCGGGGCATCCGGGCCCCGAATGCAAGAAGCGGCTATTCAGTGGCGCCCGGAGCTGCCGAAGCCGCCTGTACCACGCTGACCGGTGCCCTGTTGACCAGAACTCCGTTGACCAGAGCCATCCTGACTATCGTTGGACAGGCCGGCGTCGAAGTCATCGACGACTTCGAGTTCTGCCTGTACCACGGGTACTAGCACGTACTGTGCCAGGCGCTCGAAGGGCTCGAGCACGAAGCGTGTCTGGCCGCGATTCCACACCGAGATCATCAGTTCGCCCTGATAGTCGGAGTCGATCAGCCCGACCAGGTTGCCAAGCACGATGCCGTGCTTGTGGCCGAGGCCCGAGCGGGGAAGGATCATGCCGGCGAGCGCGGGGTCGGCGATATGCACGGCGAGCCCGGTGCGCACCAGTTCGCAATCGCCCGGTTCCAGGGTCAGCGGGGCATCGAGCAAAGCGCGCAGGTCCATGCCGGCGCTGCCGGCGGTGGCATAGTGGGGCAGGTGATCGCGGACGCGCTCGTCGAGAATCTTGACGGCCAGGCGCGGGGCGGGAGAAGTCGCGGTCATTGGGGGTCCTGTGGTGAAGGCGGGGTGGCAGCGATAGGGGGTGTTGCCGCGACGGCCTGTTCGAGGCGTTCGAGCAGACAGTCGAGGATCGCCGTGGCCAGCGTGGCCTTGCTCTGGGCGGGCAGTGCCCGGCGGCCGAGGGGCTTGCTGGCCTCATCGGCGCTCGGCCACAGCAGCAGCGCGGCGTTGTGGTCGGCGCCGAAGCCGAGTCCGGCGAGGGAAACGTCGTTGGCGACGATCATGTCGAGGCCCTTGCGGGTCAGCTTGTCCTGGGCGTAGGCCTCGACATCGCGGGTCTCGGCGGCGAAACCCACCACAAAGGGGCGGGGTGCGCCAGCGCGGTGCTTGGCCACTTCGGCAATGATGTCGGGGTTCTTGACCAGCGTGAGCGTCAGCTCGTCACTCTCCGCGGTCTTCTTGATCTTGTGCTCGCTGACGCTGGCGGCACGGTAGTCGGCCACCGCCGCGCAGCCGATGAAGACGTCGCTTTGCGCCGCCAGGCGATGGGCGGCCTCGGCCATCTCGTTGGCCGAGGTCACGTCGATGCGGTTAACGCCCTTGGGGGTCGCGAGGGTCACCGGGCCGCTGATCAGGTGCACGGCAGCGCCCAGCGCGGCGGCCGCCTCGGCCAGCGCATAGCCCATCTTTCCCGAGCTGTGATTGGACAGATAGCGCACCGGGTCCAGCGGCTCCCGCGTCGGGCCTGCCGTGATGGTCACCGTCAGGCCCTGCGCCGGGCGCGCCCCGGCAGGCGAGGTATCGGGCGCCACGGAGGGCGCGGCATCGGGCGTCTTGGTAGGGGCGCCGGGCGCCCTAAAGAGCGCATCGACGATGGCCTCTGGCTCAAGCATGCGCCCGGGCCCGACATCGCCGCAGGCCTGGTCGCCGGCATCCGGGCCCAGCAGCCGCCAGCCGTCGGCCTCTAGCTGGCGGGTGTTGCGGGCCGTGGCCGGGTGGCGCCACATGGCCTGGTTCATGGCAGGGGCCATGGCCTTGTCGGCGTCGCTGGCAAGACACAGGGTCGTCAGCAGGTCGTCGGCATGACCATGGACGAGGCGCGCCATCAGATCGGCGGTGGCCGGGGCGATCAGGATCAGTTCTGCCCAGCGGGCCAGCTCGATGTGCCCCATGCCGGCCTCGGCCTCGGGGTCGAGCAGTGAGGTGCGCACCGGTTCGCCGGTGAGGGCCTGCAGCGTCAGCGGGGTGATGAAGGCCTGTGCGCCATCCGTCATGACCACGCGTACCTCATGCCCCGCCTTCTTCAACAGGCGGGCTAGGTGGGCGCTCTTGTAGGCGGCGATGCCGGCGCTGATGCCCAGCAGAATGCGCTTGCCGGAGGGTGTTTCCATCTCAGTATCCGAGCAGTGAGCGAAGCTCTTACCTTACCACTCGCAGCATTTCTTGCGTAGCGCCCGGCCTTTTCCCCGAGCTTGCCCTAACCTCGGCTCCCCGTCTTTTCCCCTGTCTTCCCGTCCTGGCCCCGGGGCCGACTGTCGCACTGCGTTAAGCGAGCGCTTGGAAGGTGGCTGGCAGGGCTGGGGTACCTCTGTTAATACTTTTTACATAGCTGGGTCTTCTGTCTAGGCGGGTCTTCTATCTACGCGGAGCTTCTGTCTAGGTGGGTCTTTCTAGGTGGGAGGCGGCTCGTCGCCGCCAGAGCAGCAGGAGAGAATGGCGATATCGTAAACTGGTCGCAGGGAGGCGTCATATGGCGATTCGAGATTGGCCCGAGGGTGAGCGCCCGCGGGAGAAGTTGCTGACGCTGGGGCCTGCGGCCCTGTCCGATGCAGAGCTGCTGGCGATCTTTCTGCGGGTGGGCGTCAAGGGGCGCTCGGCGGTGGATCTGGCGCGGGATCTACTATTGAATTTCGGCGGGCTGCGACCGCTGCTCGAGGCCGACCGGGCACGTTTCTGTGCCGAACATGGGCTGGGCGATGCAAGCTTCGTGCAGCTACAGGCGGTGCTTGAGATGTCGCGTCGCCACTTGGCAAGCCAGCTCACCCGGGGCGATGCCCTGACCTCACCTTCGCTGGTGCGGGCTTTTCTGGCCTCCAAGCTGCGCCACCTGGGACATGAAGAGTTCGCGGTGATGTTCCTCGACAGCCAGCATCGTGTGATTCACTTCGAATCACTGTTTCGCGGCACGCTCGACAGTGCCTCGGTCTACCCCCGGGAAGTGGCCCGGCGCGCCTTGGCGCTGGGGGCTGGGGCCACCATCCTTGCGCACAATCACCCTTCCGGGGTGGCCGAGCCCAGCGATGCCGATCGACGCATCACGCAGCGACTCAAGGCGGCGCTGGAGCTCTTCGAGATTCGGGTGCTCGACCATTTCGTGGTCGGTGACGGCGAAGTGGTGTCCTTCGCCGAGCGGGGCTGGCTGTAGTGCGTACCGGTTTCGTCCCTGGGCCGTTTCGCTACGGGGAAAGGTGCGGTAAAGTACCTCGCCGAGCGTGGCGGGCCCGAGTGGTCGCCGTCGCGTCCGGTCACACAGCACCTGTCTGTCGTGTAGGTGTCGTGCCAACAAAGAAGCCCGTCTTGACGTCCACGCCAGCGCTCATGGGGGTGCAGGGGTAGGTTGTTGTGCCATTGATGCTTGCCGCGCGTGCCGGCCTCTGGTATAACATGCACCCTTTAGAATTCCCTGGGTTAAATAAGGGGGCATCGAGGCGGTGGCCAGCCGTTCGCCCTACCCGGTTTGCCCGACAGGTTTTGAACAACTCGCCAAGCGGTTGGAGGCTCCCATGTCCAATGTATGTCAGGTTACCGGCAAGCGTCCGGTAACAGGTAACAACGTATCTCACTCCCAGCGCAAGACCCGTCGTCGTTTCTTGCCGAACCTGCATTCCCACCGTTTCTGGGTGGAGTCAGAGAAGCGCTTCATCAAGCTGCGCCTCTCCTCCAAGGGTATGCGCATCATCGACAAGAAAGGCATCGAAGCGGTGCTGTCCGATATCCGCAAGCGCGGCGAACGCGTCTAAGCAGCCTTCTAGGGAGAACTGAGTCATGCGCGATAAGATTCGTATGGTGTCCAGCGCCGGTACCGGCCATTTCTACACCACCGACAAGAACAAGCGGAACACCCCGGACAAACTGGAAATGAAAAAGTTTGACCCGACGATCCGCAAGCACGTGATGTACAAGGAAGCCAAGATCAAGTAAGTCTTGATGGCTCCTGCCGCAGGCGTAAGCCTGTCGCCTAAACCCGGTTAACGCCGGGTTTTTGCGTCTCTGGACGCTCACTATTCGCCCCACGTCCACCGCTCCACGGAACCGTTGTGCCATGCCCGAACTTCCCGAAGTCGAGACCACGCGTCGCGGCATCGCTCCCTATTTGGAGGGACGCGAGATCCACGAGGTGATCGTGCGCAACCGTCGCCTGCGCCTGCCGGTGCCGGAGGGGCTCGAAAACGCGCTGGTGGGCTCGCGGATCGGGCCGCTTTCGCGCCGTGCCAAGTACCTGATCCTGCCCATCGAGTCGCCGACCGATGGCGCGGCGACCGATGGCGCGCCGGCCGGAGAAGCGTCGCGTGCCGAGGGCGAGACACGACGGGCACTGCTCTGGCATCTGGGCATGTCCGGCAGCCTGCGCATCGCGCGCCTCGGCGATGCGCCGAAAAAGCATGATCATGTCGATATGGTGATGGAGGGTGGCGCCATCCTGCGCTATCACGATCCGCGCCGCTTCGGCTTCCTCGATTGGCTCGAGGGTGACGTCACAAGCGATCGACGCCTCGTTCGGCTGGGCCCGGAGCCGCTGTCGCCGGCCTTCGATGATGAGCGACTGTTTGAGCGCTCGCGCAAGCGGCGCCTGGCCGTGAAGCCCTTCCTGATGGATAACGCCGTGGTGGTGGGGGTGGGCAACATCTACGCCGCCGAGGCACTGTTCCTTGCCGGCATCGATCCGCGCCGAGCCGCCGGCCAGATATCCCGCGAGCGCTATGTGCGCCTTACCGCAGCAATCCGCGAGGTGCTGTCGGCGGCTATCACCCAGGGCGGCACGACCCTGCGCGACTTCGTCAGCGGCACCGGGGAGCCGGGCTATTTCGCCCAGCGCCTCAACGTCTACGGCCGTGACGGCGAGCCGTGCCGGCGCTGCGGCAGGGAGCTTCGCCTGGTCACCCTTGGCCAGCGCGCCAGTGTCTTTTGCCCCAGTTGCCAGACCTGATTCGATCTACCCGCTGGGCCCGCGCGTTGCCGGGCTTGGCAGGGTAGACTGTCCTCACTTTCCTGTTGTCTGTTTGACGGAGACCTCCGTGACCGAACGCCTGCGCTTGAAGAAGAACGCCGACCGCCGCTTGAAGGCTGGCCATTTGTGGCTGTACTCCAATGAGATCGACACCGACGCGACCCCACTCAAGACCTTTGAGCCGGGCGCCCAGGCGGTGATCGAGGCCCATAATGGCCGCGCCATGGCGGTCGCTTACGTCAATCCGCACTCTTTGATCTGTGCCCGGGTGGTGTCCCGGGACCCGGAAATGCGCCTCGACCGCTCGCTGCTGGTGCATCGCTTCAAGCAGGCCCTGGGTCTGCGCCAGCGGCTCTTTGCCAAGCCTTTCTACCGGCTGGTGCACGGCGAGGGTGACCTGCTGCCCGGGCTGATCGTCGACCGCTTCGACGACGTGCTGGTGGTGCAGCTCAATACCCTGGGTATGGAGCGTATGGCCGAGCAGGTGATCGATGCCCTCGACAAGGTGCTGTCGCCGCGGGCCATCGTCTTCAAGAACGACTCCTCCGGGCGTCGTCAGGAGCAGCTCGACCGCCAGGTTGAAGTGGTCAAGGGCGAGCTGCCCGAGGAAGTGTTGCTCGAAGAAAACGGCGTGCGCTTCGTTGCCCGGGTGCTCGACGGCCAGAAGACCGGCTGGTTCTATGACCACCGCGACAACCGCGCCTGGCTCAACAAGCTGGTGGCCGGCAAGCGCGTGCTGGACGTCTTCAGCTATGTCGGCGGTTGGGGCGTGCAGGCGGCGGCTCACGGTGCCAGCGAAGTGCTGTGCGTGGATGCCTCAAGCGATGCGCTCGAGCACGTGGCCGCCAACGCCGCGCTCAATGGCCTCACCGACCAGGTAGCCGTCGGTGAGGGGGATGCCTTCGAGGCCATGGCCGCGCTCAAGGCCGATGGCGAGCAATTCGACGTGGTTATCCTCGACCCGCCCGCCTTCATCAAGAAGCGCAAGGATATTCCCAGCGGTGAGCGGGCTTACTCGCGCCTCAACCGTGAGGCCATGCGCCTGCTGGGCCGTGACGGCTTGCTGATGAGCGCCTCCTGCTCGATGCACCTGGCGCCGGAGCGCCTCGTCGAGTGCGTGCGCGGGGCGGTGCGTCACCAGGACCGTCATGGCCAGGTGATCTATCAGGGCCATCAGGGCAGCGATCATCCGGTGCATCCGTCGATTCCCGAGACGGACTATCTCAAGGCGCTCGGCGTGCGAGTGTTCCGCGACTGATGAGTGCCTGGGTGCGGGTCTTCGCCTACCCCAACGCGTTGCTGGTCAGCCATGTGCACAACGTGCTGGAAAGCGCCGGGGTACCGAGCGAGCTCAGAAACCTGACCCTCGGCGGCGGAGCGGGGGACCTGCCCCTTGGCGAGTGCGAGCCCGAGGTGTGGGTAGCGCCGCATAACGCCGCCCGCGCCAAAATACTGGTGCGCGAGGCCCTCGAGGGGCCTGTCGAGGCTCGCCCTGCCTGGACCTGTCCGGGCTGCGGCGAGCGCCTCGAGGGCGCCTTCGAGACCTGCTGGGCCTGCGGTACGCATCGGCGCGACTGATCCGGCATCGCGGCTGTAATTCGGAAAGGATAGTTCGGAAAGAATAGTTCAGAAAAGATAGTCCAGGGATATGTGCTTTTTAGCGCCCGGCTGACAACGGTTTTCGTTGCCAGCCGGGCGTTTTTCTTTGGGATTTTTCTAAACTTTCCCCGGGCCTTGGGTGCTCTTGTGCCGCTGTGCTGTACTGCTGTCATGTGCTGGGTCTGTGGTGACCCGTCTTGCGCCCAGGCGCGCCCGTTATCCTCAAGGAGGTGCCATGAAGATCGCTGTGCCGAAGGAAATCAAGAATCATGAATACCGCGTGGCGCTGACGCCTTCGGGTGTGCGCGAGCTGACCGGCCGCGGCCATCAGGTGGTGGTGCAGGCGGGTGCCGGGGAAGGTGCTGGCTTCCCGGATGCCGATTACGAAGCCGCCGGCGCGACGCTCGAGGCCAACGTGGCGACGCTTTGGCAGGACGCCGAGCTGATCATCAAGGTCAAGGAGCCTCAGCCGGAAGAGGTCGAGCGGCTGTCGTCCGACCAGATCCTCTTCACCTATCTGCACCTGGCCGCCGAGGAGACGCTGACGCAGGGGCTGATTC
This sequence comes from Onishia taeanensis, assembly GCF_003268885.1. Classification (GTDB taxonomy): domain Bacteria; phylum Pseudomonadota; class Gammaproteobacteria; order Pseudomonadales; family Halomonadaceae; genus Onishia; species Onishia taeanensis_A. The sequence goes on along the minus strand of NZ_QLSX01000002.1, from coordinate 428,177 downwards.
AGAGCGGTGCCACCTGCATTGCCTACGAGACCATCACCGGGACCGGCGGTGGCCTGCCGCTGCTGGCACCGATGAGCGCGGTGGCCGGTCGCATGGCGGTGCAGGCGGGGGCCCACAGCCTGGAGAAGGCCCAGGGCGGTGCCGGCATTCTGCTGCCGGGTGTGCCAGGCGTTGCCCCGGCCAAGGTGACGGTGATCGGCGGTGGCGTGGTCGGTGAGAATGCGGCGCGCATGGCGCTGGGTCTGGGCGCCGAGGTGACCATCCTCGACAAGTCCCTTGCGCGTCTCGAGGTGCTCGATCACCGCTATCAGGGCCGCATCAAGGCCGTCTATTCGACCGCTGACACCCTGGATGAGGCGGTGCGCGAGTCCGACCTGATCATCGGTGCCGTGCTGGTGCCCGGTGCCGCCGCGCCCAAGTTGATCTCGCGTGCCCAGCTTGCCGAGATGAAGCCCGGCAGCGTGCTGGTCGACGTGGCGATCGATCAGGGCGGCTGCTTCGAGACCAGTCATGCCACCACCCATGCCGCGCCGACCTATGCGGTCGACGGCGTGGTGCACTATTGCGTGGCCAACATGCCCGGCGCCGTGGCCCGCACCTCGACCCAGGCGCTGACCAACGCCACCCTGCCGTTTGTGATGGCGCTGGCCGACAAGGGCTGGCAGCGGGCGCTGGCCGATGATCCGCACTTCCTGGCTGGGCTCAATGTCCACGCAGGCCAGGTGACCTATCCGGCGGTGGCCAAGGCCTTTGGCCTTGAAAGCATCGATGCGGTGACGCTGGTGAGCTAAGGCGCATCCACCGCGCGAGGCGCATGAGCGGCTGTGCGACACTAGCGAAGGACGGCCCGTTGGGGCCGTCCCCAACGGGCCGTCCTGTTCGCCTTGATCGGGGCGGCGCGGTAGACTGGGGGACACTTGCCATTTACTCAGTGGACCCGTCCGAATTCATGAACAAGACACGCGTTCTCACCGGTATCACGACCACCGGCACGCCGCATCTCGGCAACTACGTCGGGGCGATCAAGCCGGCCATCACTGCAAGCCAGGACCCCAACGTCCAGTCCTTCTACTTCCTCGCCGACCTGCATGCCCTGATCAAGTGTCAGGACCCCAAGCGTGTGGAGCAGTCGCGGCTGGAAATCGCGGCCACCTGGCTGGCGCTGGGGCTTGATACCGATAACGCCATCTTTTATCGCCAGTCGGATATCCCCGAGATTCCCGAGCTGACCTGGATGCTGTCCTGTGTTTGCGCCAAGGGGCTGATGAACCGGGCACACGCCTACAAGGCCGCGGTGGCCGACAACGAGTCTGCTGGCTCCCCTGATCCGGACAAGGGTATCACCATGGGGCTGTTCGGCTATCCGGTGCTGATGGCCGCCGACATCTTGATGTTCAACGCCCACAAGGTGCCGGTCGGTCGCGATCAGATTCAGCATATCGAGATGGCCCGCGATATCGGCGGTCGCTTCAATCACCTCTACAAGGGCCAGTTCTTTACCCAGCCCGAGGCGGTGGTCGACGATAAGGTGGAAGTGTTGAACGGTCTCGACGGGCGCAAGATGTCCAAGAGCTACAACAACACCATTCCGCTGTTCGTGTCCGAGAAGAAACTCCAGAAGCTGGTGCGCAAGATCAAGACCAACTCCCTGGAGCCCGGCGAACCCAAGGATCCGGATACCTGCACCCTGTTCCAGATCTATTCGGCCTTCGCTAGCGCCGAGGAAACCGCCGACCTGCGCCGCGAGTACGAGAACGGCATCGGCTGGGGCGTGGCCAAGGATCGGGTCTTCGAATACCTGAATGCCCATCTGCGTGAACCCCGTGAGCGCTATCAGGCGCTGATGGAGGATCCGGGGCACATTGAACAGGTGTTGGCCAAGGGTGCCGAGCGGGCGCGCTCCGAGGCCGCGCCCTTCATGGATCGCCTGCGTGAGGCGGCAGGCCTCGGCCGCTTCGTCTGAGCGCAAGCCATTGGCGGCCTCCGTCATCCTGCCCCGGTGGAAGGCCGGGGCCAGTCGTTGTGGTGGCCCGTGCCAAGCTCCCAACCATCGGGCGGCGATGCTCGCCCACTGCCAGTCAAAGGATGAGACGATGACCACATTTCCCAAGCGCCCTCTCTACGTGCCCTATGCCGGGCCGTCGCTGCTCGAGATGCCGCTGCTCAACAAGGGCAGCGCTTTCACTCTGCAAGAGCGGATTGCCTTCAACCTGATCGGCCTGCTGCCGCAGAACGTCGAGTCCATCGAAGAGCAGGCCTCGCGGGCCTACCGCCAGTACTGCCAATGTCAGACCGACCTGGATCGTCATATCTACCTGCGTGCCATCCAGGACGATAACGAGACGCTGTTCTTCCGCCTGCTCGAGGAACATCTCGAGGAAATGCTGCCGATCATCTACACCCCGACCGTGGGTGAGGCCTGCGAAGAGTTCTCCAACATCTATCGCAACCATCGCGGCCTGTTCATTTCCTATCCCGATCGGGAGTACATGGACGACATCCTGCGCTCCGCGACCAAGGACAACGTCAAGGTGATCGTGGCCACCGACGGCGAGCGTATCCTGGGGCTTGGCGACCAGGGCATCGGCGGCATGGGCATCCCCATCGGCAAGCTGTCGCTGTATACCGCCTGTGGCGGCATCAGCCCGGCCTATACCCTGCCGATCACCCTGGATGTGGGCACCAACAACCAGACCCTGCTCGATGACCCCATGTACATGGGCTGGCGCCACAAGCGCGTCTCCCAGGACGAGTACAACGCCTTCATGGCCGACTTCATTGCCGCCGTGAAGCGCCGCTGGCCCAAGGTGCTGCTGCAGTTCGAGGACTTCGCGCAGACCAACGCCATGCCGCTGCTCGAACGCTATCGCGACGAGCTGTGCTGCTTCAATGACGACATCCAGGGCACCGCGGCGGTTTGCGTAGGCACCCTGCTTGCCGCCTGCAAGGCCAAAAAAGAGAGCGTGGCCGAGCAGCGGGTGGCCTTCGTCGGTGCCGGTTCCGCCGGGTGCGGCATCGCCGAGCAGGTGGTGGTGGCGATGTGTGCCGACGGCCTCTCCGAAGCCGAGGCCCGGTCGCGGATCCTGATGATCGATCGTCATGGCCTCCTGACCAGCGATATGGACGGCCTCTACGACTTCCAGAGCCGGCTTGCCCATGATGCGGCGGACTTTGCCGACACCAGCCTGCTCGGGGTAGTCAAGCAGGCCAAGCCCACCGTGCTGATCGGTGTGTCCGGCCAGCGTGGCCTGTTCAACCAGGAACTGATCGAGGCACTGCACGCCGGCTGTAAGGCGCCGCTGGTGATGCCGCTGTCCAACCCCACCTCGAAGGTCGAGGCGACTCCCGATGAGGTCCTCGCCTGGACCCATGGTCAGGCGCTGGTCGCCACCGGCAGTCCCTTCAAGCCGGTTGAGCTCGATGGCGAGACCTATCCCATCGCCCAGTGCAATAACGCCTATATCTTCCCGGGCATTGGCCTTGGGGTCATCGCCTCCGGCGCGAGCCGCATCACCGATGCGATGCTGATGGCGGCCTCCAACGCCCTGGCCAAGCATGCGCCGATGGTGCAGCACGGCGAAGGCGCACTGCTGCCGGCCCTGTCGGACATTCGTGAGATCAGCCAGTCCATCGCCTTTGACGTGGCGAAGATGGCGCAGCACGAGGGCAAGGCACTCGAGTGCGACGACGACGTACTGTGGGCGGCGATCGAGCGCAACTTCTGGTACCCGCGCTACCGTGAGTATCGCCGCCGGGCTTTCTGAGGCGAGAATGACCAGGCGGCAGGCGCCTGCATTAAGATGACGCCTGCTGCTTCGGCACCGCGACGCCGCGCCCCATCACAGGGCGCGGCGTCGTCGTTTCTGGGGCGAGGCGGCGGCGTTTCTGTTGGGAGCGGTGGCGCCCATCGGTAGCCGACCGGCGTTTTCCGGTGCCTCAAGCGGAAAAGGCCCCGCCGGCAATATGCCGGCGGGGCCTTCTTTGTGGCGTCGAGTGGGTATCAACGCCGGCTGTGGCTGATCAGCCCAGGCCAATCAGGCCGAACCGATCATCTTGCGCAGCACATAGTGCAGGATGCCCCCATGGCGGTAGTACTCGAGCTCGTTGGCGGTGTCGATGCGGCACAGGGCGTCGATATGCTTCTCGCCCTTGTCGCTCTTGATGGTGACCCGAACCTGGCCGCCCGGGCTCAGGCTGTCGAGCCCCTCGATGGAGACCGTCTCGTCGCCGGTCATGCCAAGCGACTTGCGGGTCTCGCCTTCGGGGAACTGTAGCGGCACCACGCCCATGCCGATCAGGTTGGAGCGGTGGATGCGCTCGTAGGACTCGGCCAGCACGGCGCGCACGCCCAGCAGGCGGGTGCCCTTGGCGGCCCAGTCGCGGGAGGAGCCGGTGCCATACTCCTTGCCGGCCACCACGACCAGCGGGGTGCCTTCCTGCTGATACTGCATGGCGGCGTCATAGATCGCCATCTGTTCGCCGGAGGGCACGTGACGGGTCTCGCCGCCGACCACGCCGTCGAGCATCTCGTTCTGGATGCGTACGTTGGCGAAGGTGCCGCGCATCATCACCTCGTGGTTACCGCGCCGCGAGCCGTAGGAGTTGAAGTCGGCGGGCTTGACGCCGTGCTCCTGCAGGTAGCGCCCGGCGGGGCTGGCGGGCTTGATGGCACCGGCCGGCGAGATGTGGTCGGTGGTCACCGAGTCGCCGAGCATGGCCAGCACGCGCGCGTCCTTGACGTCATCGATGGCGTCAGGGGTGCGGCCCATGCCTTCGAAGAAGGGCGGGTGCTGGATGTAGGTGGACGCATCGGACCACTCGTAGACCTCGCTCTGGGGCACGTCGATGGCTTTCCAGACCTCGTCCCCGTCGAAGACCTCGGCGTACTCCTTGCGATACATCTCGGTCTTGACCTTCTCGACCGCCTCGGCGATATCGGCCTGGGAGGGCCAGATATCGGAAAGGTAGACAGGCTGACCGTCGCTGCCGGTGCCCAGCGGCTCCGTGGAGAGATCCGTGCGCACGTTACCGGCCAGGGCATAGGCCACCACCAGGGGCGGTGAAGCGAGCCAGTTGGTCTTGACCAGCGGGTGCACGCGGCCCTCGAAGTTGCGGTTGCCCGACAGCACCGAGGCGACGGTCATGTCGCTGTCGTTGATGGCCTTCTCGATGGGATCGGCCAGCGGACCAGAGTTGCCGATGCAGGTGGTGCAGCCATAGCCGACCAGGTTGAAGCCGAGCGCGTCCAGGTCATCATCGACGCCGCCGGCGGCCAGGTAGTCGGTGACCACCTTGGAACCCGGGGCCAGCGAGGTCTTGACCCAGGGCTGGGTCTTGAGCCCCTTGGCCAGGGCGTTACGTGCCAGCAGGCCGGCGGCCATCATCACGCTGGGGTTTGAGGTATTGGTGCAGGACGTAATGGCGGCGATCACCACGGCGCCCGGATTGAGCCTGAAGCGCTTGCCGTCGAGGTCGATGTCCTGGCTGGTGGGGTGCTCGTAGCTGTCCTCGATGCCGACGGCGGTCTGGCCGCCCTCGGACTGCCACTTGCCCTGTTCTTCCTCCGAGGCCTTGTCGGCGCTGTCGGCCAGCAGCTTCTCGAAGGTGGTCTTCATGTCCTTCAGGGCGACGCGATCCTGGGGGCGCTTGGGCCCGGCCAGGCTGGCCTCGACTTCGCCCATGTCCAGCGCCAGAGTGTCGGTGAAGATCGGCTCGTCGCCGGTCTCGCGCCACAGGCCCTGGGCCTTGCTGTAGGCCTCGACCAGTGCGACCTGCTCATCCTCGCGGCCGGTCAGGCGCAGGTAGTTGAGGGTCTCGTCGTCGACCGGGAAGAAGCCGCAGGTGGCGCCGTATTCCGGTGCCATGTTGGCGATGGTGGCCCGGTCGGCCAGCGGCAGGTCGTCCAGGCCGTCGCCGTAGAATTCGACGAACTTGCCGACCACGCCGCGCTCACGCAGCATCTGGGTGACCGTCAGCACCAGATCGGTGGCGGTGATGCCTTCCTTGAGCTTGCCGGTCAGCTTGAAGCCGACCACCTCGGGAATCAGCATCGACACCGGCTGGCCGAGCATCGCCGCTTCGGCCTCGATGCCGCCAACGCCCCAGCCGAGCACGCCCAGGCCGTTGATCATGGTGGTGTGGGAGTCGGTGCCCACCAGCGTGTCCGGGTAGGCGAAGGTCTTGCCGTCCTCTTCCTTGGTCCACACCGTCTTGCCAAGGTACTCGAGGTTGACCTGGTGGCAGATGCCGGTACCCGGCGGTACTACGCGGAAGTTATCGAAGGCTTGCTGACCCCAGCGCAGGAACTCGTAGCGCTCCCGGTTGCGATCCATCTCGATGGCCACGTTGTCCTTGAAGGCGCTCTGATTGCCGAACTTGTCGACCATCACCGAGTGGTCGATGACCAGGTCGACCGGCGACAGCGGGTTGATGCGCTCGGGGTCTTCGCCGAGCTTGGCCACGGCGGCACGCATCGAGGCCAGGTCGACCACCCCGGGCACGCCGGTGAAGTCCTGCATCAGCACGCGGGCCGGGCGGTAGCCGATCTCGCGCGAGGAGCGGGCCTTTTGCTGCCAGTCGACCAGGGCCTGGAGGTCGTCGGTGGAGACGCTCTCGTCATCGGCGAAGCGCAGCTGGTTTTCGAGCAATACCTTGAGGGTCTTGGGCAGCCGCGAGATATCGCCAAGGGTGGAAGCGGCCTTGGGCAGGCTATAGTAATGGTAGCGTTGGTTGCCTACCGTAAGGGTATCCAGCGAGTCAGGGTTGGTGCTCATGGTCTTCTCCTCGTGTCGAGCGAAAGGTCATGATGCAGGCATCAGCATGTGACCATCCATGGGACATGTTCAGGACATGGCTACGACGATGGCTGCTTTCAAGCCTAGCCTATGGGAACCGACGCAAAGGTGACAGGCAAGCAGCATGATGTCTTAGGGAGATCATGGTCGCATGCTTTCTTGAAACAGCGCCCCCTCGGCCCCATGTAGAGGGTATGAGCGTGGCGATCACCGTCCGGAGAGAAGCATGCATGAAGAAATGTTGAATTCACATGCGGTGAACTGCCCTTACTGTGATACGGGCTTCGACTTGCTTGTCGATGCCAGTCAGGGCAGCCATGCCACCTGGGAAGATTGTCCGCGCTGCTGCGCGCCGATTCAGGTGCAGGTTGCCGTGTCAGCCTTCAGCGGTGAGGTCGAGGGCGTGACCCTTGGCCGTGACGATGATGTCGTCTAGGCATCATCTGTTCGTCACGTTTCAGGCGTAATACCCTGAACGGTCAATGCGCCAGGGCATGGTGGCGATGATGGTATCGTGTGGGCCCTGGCTATCGCGACAGCGAAATCGTATAGACAAACGCTATACTGGCCATTGGCCTTATCAACTTGGCAGATTCAGGAGGTCGGCCTTAGGCTGGACCTCGATTGATGATTAATCATCCATTTCAGCAAGGAGAATTGCATGAGCGTACTGGTAGGTCGTCAGGCCCCCGACTTCGAAACCGCCGCAGTCCTGGGCAACGGTGAAATCGTCGACAACTTCAAGCTGTCCGACAGCAACGGCAAGCTGCGCGTGCTGTTCTTCTGGCCGCTCGACTTCACTTTCGTGTGCCCGTCCGAGATCATCGCCCACGACAACCGTCTGCAGGCGTTCAAGGATCTGGGCGTTGAAGTGATCGGTGTCTCCATCGATTCCCAGTTCACCCACCATGCATGGCGCAAGACCTCTCCGGATGCCGGCGGCATCGGCGAAGTCGGCTTCCCGATCGTTGCTGACGTCAAGCATGAAGTCACTCAGGCTTACGGCATCGAGCACCCGGACGCTGGCGTCGCCATGCGTGCCTCCTTCCTGATCGACGAACACGGCATCGTTCAGCACCAGGTCGTCAACAACCTGCCGCTGGGCCGCAACGTTGATGAGATGCTGCGCATGGTCAAGGCGCTCAAGCATCACAACGAGCACGGCGAAGTCTGCCCGGCCGGCTGGGATGAAGGCGAAGAAGGCATGAAAGACACTGCCGAAGGCGTGGCCAAGTACCTGGGCGCGCACGCCGAAGCGCTGTAAGCGTTTAGGTGTATGAAGAGGCGGCCTGCGGGCCGCCTCTTTTGTATCCGAGCTTTGAGCCGGTGTCTTTTCATGCTGATGCCTTTGTCCATGCGTCAGTGGTAGAGACGCCCGCAGAGGCTCTTGTCTACCCCCTTGAGAGGCTCTGGCTACTGGCCTCGGGATGCTACACTCCCGTGCGAGTTAACCCGATCATCAAGCGTGCTGTGGCCTGGATTCCATGTGTGCTCAATGACCCCTCGTTGAACCCTCATTGAACCCAGGCCAGAGAGCGTTTCCGGCCGGATACCGGCCGTCATTTTGTGAGGACCCGACATGAGCGAAGTGCGCCACGAACGCCTGATCATCCTGGGCTCCGGCCCTGCCGGTTACACCGCCGCTGTCTATGCGGCCCGTGCCAACCTGAAGCCGCTGCTGATTACCGGCATGCAGGCCGGCGGCCAGCTGACCACGACCACCGACGTCGACAACTGGCCCGGCGATGCGGAGGGCGTTCAGGGCCCTGAACTGATGGAGCGCATGCGCGCCCATGCCGAGCGCTTTGACACCGAGGTGCTGTTCGATCACATCAACGAGGTCGAGCTGCGTGAGAAGCCCTACACCCTCAAGGGCGACAGCGGGACCTACACCTGCGATGCGCTGATTATCTCCACTGGTGCCAGCGCCCGCTATCTCGGCCTCGAATCCGAGCAGAAGTTCATGGGCCAGGGCGTGTCGGCCTGCGCGACCTGCGACGGCTTCTTCTATCGCAACCAGGAAGTGGTAGTGATCGGCGGTGGCAACACCGCCGTGGAAGAGGCGCTGTATCTTTCTAACATCGCTGCCAAGGTGACCCTGGTGCACCGCCGCGACAGCCTGCGCGCCGAGAAGATCCTGCAGGACAAGCTGTTCGAGAAGGTCGAGAACGGCAACATGGCCGTCGTATGGAACCACACCCTGGATGAGGTGCTGGGCGACAACACTGGGGTGACCGGCGCGCGTCTCAAGTCCACGCTGGATGGCAGCACCAAGGAACTGGTGGCGCCGGGTGTGTTCATTGCCATCGGCCATACCCCCAATACCGGCATCTTCGAGGGCCAGCTGGAGATGGCTGGCGGCTACATCAAGGTGCAGTCCGGGCTCGAGGGCAACGCCACCGCCACCAGCATCCCGGGCGTGTTCGCCTCGGGGGACGTGATGGATCACGTCTATCGCCAGGCCATCACCTCTGCGGGTAGCGGTTGCATGGCAGCGCTGGATGCCGAGCGCTACCTGGACGGTCTGGAAGACTAAGCCGCGTGGGCGCAGGAGTGGGTCGTTCCGATCATCTTTTGCGCCCTGCTTCTCTGCCCGCCGCGGCCTTATCGACTGGCTGGGCTACCTGCCCTTGTTGCTCCTTCCCGTTTAAGCGGTCAGGGCTTTTGACCCGCAGGCCGCACTGAGCGATCAGTCATGCGCATCAATAGTGTGGCGGGCGCTCGTCTTCAAGGCTTGCCTGCTCGCCGGATGCATCGCTAAGGGCATGCTGTTGCTGGCGCAGTTTGGCCTGCATTAGCTCGTTCATGCGCTCCAGCGCCGAAAGCCGTGTCTCCTGGGCGGCGACCGCCTGGTCCAGGGTGTCCAGCCAGTGTTCCTGGTAGGCGATGCGGCTCTCGATGCCTTCCAGGCGGGCGAGCCAGTCGTGTTCTTGCATGGTAGTATCCTCTTGTGGCGTGTTGCCGTTCATCGCGACCGCCTCATCTTGTCAGCCTGTGCCCGCCAGCGTTATCGCCGGTGGGGTTTTGTCATGACCCCTTCATCCATTGCCATCACAAGAGAAACCGAGGTCCATGAATCAAAAGGTCTTACTTCGTTGTAGTCTGATCAGCGTGCTGTTGGCTGCGCCTGCGCCTTTGCTGATCGCCCTGTTCATCTATCTGACCGGCGGGGATCTGTCCCGCGAGCTGTTCGCCAGCCTGGAAGTGGGCGGCGTCGCCCTCGTCTATCTGGCCACGGCCGTCGCCGTCTTTCTGGTCACCCTGATCGCGACCGTAGCGGTCCATGTGCTTACGCCCACTCTTGCCAATCTGGCCGACGTCGAGGACGACGACCGGGAGATCGGCGAGGTCAAGTGGTTCAACGTCAACAAGGGATACGGCTTCATCACCCGCGATGGCGGGGACGATGTGTTCGTGCATTTCCGCGCTATCCGCGGCAAGGGGCACCGGACCCTGGCCGAGGGCCAGAAGGTGCGCTACCACGTGATCGAGAACGAGCGCGGCTATCAGGCCGATGACGTGACCGTCATCACGTGAGGAAACGGCCTGTGCTCGATCATGCGTTGTTGAAAGGACACGTCAGGTGAAAGGACACGTCAGGTGCGCATTGACTAACGTAAACGCCGCTACTTCGGCGCCCTTTCGCCTAGCCTGATCATTGCTCGGCATGTTTTTCCAGCTTTACCGCCACACTCAACGTCCCGCCCTGGTTGCCAGGCGGGACGTTGTCGTTTCGGCTACTGGCCCGCCTTATTTACCAGCCTCATTTGCCAGAATCAGGCCAAGTGATGGCGTCTTCCTGGCCGTCGGGCTGCACTCGCCAGAAGCGGTCCGGGTCGTCGCCAGGCTGCCAGCCTCCCAGCGAACAGCGCACTTCGACGCCCAGGGCGGTGGCGGCCGACCGGGCGCAGTCGGCATCTCGCGGCCAGGGGGTGGCGTCGCTGTCGAACCACAGGCTTGAGAAGCCGTCGGCGGCCTGCTCGACCAGCAGCACCGGTACTTTCTTACCGTCCAACAGGCCGGTGGTGCGCCATTGGCGCTTGCCGGCACGAGACAGCGGCGGCGCGTCCAGGCTGGCGGCCAGCCAGGCATCCAGGACCTCGATGGGGGCCTTGGCCAGGTAAATCTCGATATCCGGGTAGCGTTGCATGCTTGACTCTCGGTAGCGGGCGGCAGGCTCAGTCGGCGTGAGCGAACAGCCGCGTGAGGATGGCCTCGTAGATGTCGCTGAGGGTGTCCAGGTCGGCGGCCCGCACTCGCTCGTTGACCTTGTGGATGGTGTCGTTGCGCGGTCCCAGTTCGACCACCTGGCTACCCAGGGTGGCGATGAAGCGTCCATCCGAGGTGCCGCCGGCGGTGGAGAGCGTCGGTCGCTCACCGGTAACGCCCTCGACGCCGGCCACGGCAGCCTCGACCAGCTGGCCTTCTGCGGTCAGGAAGGGCTCGCCGTTGAGCGTCCAGTCGAGGCGGTAGTCGAGGCCGTGGGCGTCGAGAATCGCCTCGGTGCGACGGCGCAGTTCCTCATGGGTCAGCTCGGTGGAATAGCGGAAGTTGAACACCACCTCGAGCTCACCCGGGATCACGTTGGTGGCGCCAGTGCCAGACCGGATGTTGGAGATCTGGAAGCTGGTCGCCGGGAAGAAGTCGTTGCCCGCGTCCCAGTGTTCCCGGGCCAGGGCGTCCAGTGCCGGGGCGGCCTCGTGGATGGGGTTGCGCGCCATGTGTGGGTAGGCGACATGGCCCTGCACGCCCTTGACGCGCAGCACGGCGCCCAGCGAGCCACGGCGCCCGTTCTTGATCACGTCACCGACTCGCTCGGTGGAAGACGGCTCGCCGACGATGCAGTAATCCAGGCGCTCGTGGGTCTCGCGCAGGTGCTCGACCACCGCCTTGGTACCGTCCACGGCCGGACCTTCCTCGTCTGAGGTGATCAGGAAGGCGATCTTGCCGTCATGGTCCGGGTGCTCGGTGACGAAGCGCTCCACGGCGGTGATCATGGCGGCCAGGCTGCCCTTCATGTCGGCGGCGCCGCGGCCAAAGAGCATGCCCTCGTCGTCGATGAAAGGGGCGAAGGGCGGGTGGTCCCACTGGCTCTCGGGGCCGCTCGGCACCACATCGGTGTGGCCGGCGAAGGCCAGCACCGGGCCCTGGTGGCCGCGCACCGCCCAGAAGTTCTCGACGTCGCCGAACGGCAGTCGCTCGATGTGGAAGCCAAGGCGTTCGAGGCGCTCGATCATCAGCGCCTGGCAGCCGACGTCAGCGGGAGTCACCGAGGCGCGCCCCATCAGGTCGATGGCCAGGTCGAGTGTCGCGGAAGGCGTCGAAGAAGGCGTGGCGGTATCGGGCATGCGTCATCCTGGTAAGCGAAGGGGCAGAGTGCCCGCCGACGGCGGGCACAGCAAAGGGCTCAGTTGTGGGCGTGAAGCGCCTCGTTGAGCGCGACGGCACTCTTGTTGGTCAGGCACTCGATGCGACCGGTCTGCGAATTGCGGCGCAGCAGCAGGTCGCTCTGACCGGCCAGCGCCCGGGCGGCGACGGTCTCGGCTACCTGGCCCTGGTCATCCAGCACCGCGACCTTGGCGCCGGCGGTGAGGTAGAGGCCTGCCTCGACGGTGCAGCGGTCGCCCAGCGGGATGCCGATGCCGGCATTGGCACCGATCAGGCAGCCTTCGCCGACCTTGATGATGATGTTGCCACCGCCGGACAGGGTGCCCATGGTCGAGCAGCCACCGCCCAGGTCCGAGCCCTTACCGACCATCACACCGGCGGAGATGCGGCCTTCGACCATGCCCGGCCCTTCGGTGCCGGCATTGAAGTTGACGAAGCCTTCGTGCATCACGGTGGTGCCTTCGCCGAGGTGGGCCCCCAGGCGCACGCGGGCGGTGTCACCGATGCGCACGCCGCTCGGCACCACGTAGTCGGCCATCTTGGGGAACTTGTCGACGCAGTCGACGGACAGGGCGCGGCCCTCGAGGCGCGCCTTGAGGCGACGAGCCGGTAATTCCTCGATGTCGATCGGGCCTTCGTTGGTCCAGGCGACGTTGCGCAGCAGGCCGAACATACCGCTCAGGTCCAGGCCGTGAGGCTTGACCAGGCGGTGGGACAGCAGGTGCAGTTTAAGATAGACCTCCGGGGCGCTTTCCGGGGCCTGGTCGGTCTCGAGGAAGGTCGCGACCAGCGGACGCTGGCTCGCGGCGAGGCTCGCCGCCAGTTCGGCCTGATCGGCGTGACCGGCGGTCTTGAGCGCCTCGGCGAGGTCGGCGCAGTGCTCAGGCAGGAAGCTTACCGCGACGTTGCCGGCGGGGGCGCCGAGGACCTGGCGGGCTGCCTCGACCAGACTGGCCTCGGGCTCAAACAGCGGCGCCGGGTAGTAAACGTCCAGCCAGTCGCCTTGGGTGTTCTGGTTACCGATTCCGAGTGCGAAGCTCAGCATGGTGAGGGTCCTTTTGATCGAAGGTGAGCGAGGCCTGGGGCCTCGGACAAGAAGAAATCGTGACTGACGTCGCTGCCTTCAGCCGGTCAGTTTATCGCGGTCAGTTTGTCGTAGTCGCCGTCTCGGTAGCCGACCCGGATGCGCTCGCCGGTATCCAGCAGCGGGCGCTTGAGCAGGGTCGGGTGCTCCATCATCAGTGTGCGGGCCGAGGTGGCGTCCAGGCCGTCCTTGTCGGCATCGCTCAACTGGCGCCAGGTGGTGCTGCGCTTGTTGAGTAGCGTCATCAATGGCACCCGCTCGAGCAGGTGATCAAGCAGCGCCGCGGACAGGCCGTCATCGCGCAGGTCATGCACCTTGAAGGGCAGGCCCTGCGCTTCCAGTGCTTTGCGCGCCTTGCGGCAGGTGTCGCAGGCCTTGATGCCATAGAGCGTGATCATGCCTGGGACCTCTTGGTGTCGGTGGAAGCGTTCGTCGCGGAAGCATTCTGGGACGTATTCGTGGAGATGTCGGCCAGCCAGCGTTCGGTGAAGCGGCGCAGGCGGCGGGCAGCCTCGACGGTGGAATCGACGTCGGCGACCAGTGCCAGGCGGATGCGCCCGGCGCCGGGGTTCACGCCGCTCTCGCTGGCCTCGCCGTCACCGGTGGTGGTGCGGCCCATATAGCTGCCCGGCAGTACGCTGACGTTCTCCTCGGCGAAGAGCGCTCGGGTGAAGGCCTCATCGTCGCCGCCCGGTACCGCCGGCCACAGGTAGAAGCTGGCCTCGGGCGTCGGAAAGCTCAACACCGGGGCGAGAATCTCGGTGACGGCGGCGAATTTTTCGCGATAGGCGTCGCGGTTGGCCTGCACGTGGGCCTCATCGCTCCAGGCGGTGATCGAGGCGTGCTGCAGCGGTAGTGACATGGCGCAGCCGTGATAGGTGCGATAGCGCTTGAAGGGCGTGATCAGGCCGGCGTCACCGGCGACGAAGCCCGAGCGTAGCCCCGGCAGGTTGGAGCGCTTGGACAGCGAGTGGAAGACCAGGCAGCGACGGTAGTCGTGGCGGCCCAGCAGAGCGCAGGCCTCCAGCAGCCCTGGCGGTGGCGTGGCTTCGTCGAGGTAGAGTTCGGAGTAGCACTCGTCCGAGGCGATGATGAAGTCATGCTCGTCGGCAAGCTCGATCAGACGCGTGAAGTCTTCAAGCGGCGTGACTGCCCCGGTGGGATTGCCCGGCGAGCACAGGAACACCAGCTGGACGTCGCGCCAGGTCTCTGCCGGCACCGCATCAAAATCCGGGCGGAAGCCGTGTTCTGCCTGGCAGTCCAGGTACAGCGGGGTGCCGCCGGCCAGCAGGGTGGCACCCTCGTAGATCTGGTAGAAAGGGTTGGGCACGGCGACCTTTGCCGGGCGGCTGCGATCGATGGCTGCCTGCACGAAGGCAAATATCGCCTCCCGGGTGCCGTTGACCGGCAGTACCTGACTGTCCGGGTCGAGGCCGCCGACGGCGTTGAGGCCGAAGCGCTGGGTCGCCCAGTTAGCGATCGTCTGGCGCAGTTCGGCCGTGCCGGCGGTGGCCGGGTAGCGGGCCATCTCGTCGCGGTGAGCGCTCAGGGTGTCCAGCGCGGCGGCGAAGGGCGGATGCTGGGGCTCGCCGATGGTCAGCGGGATATGCGACAGCGCCGCGGGGGGCGTGACATTGGCCTTGAGGGCGGCAAGCTTCTCGAAGGGGTAGGGCTTGAGCGCATCGAGATCGGGGTTCATGGCTGTCCTGGCGCGCCTCGCGGGGCGTGGTCGTGGTCGGGGTGACGGGATGGGCCCTGATTGATCGCTGCGCGTCGAGTGCGTTGAGTCGACAGGGCTCAGCGAGTCAGGTCAGCGATTATAGGGAAGCCGGCGAGGCGCCTCAATCTTGGCGCCTGTCGGTGGTTTGCCCTGGGTGGGGGTTGAGCGCTGCCCCTAGACGTCGAGCACCTCGACCAGTCGCTCGCGCAGGCGCTGCTGGCGTTCGGCGTCGGTGATCGGCGCGCCGTTGCGGTCGGTGATGAAGAAGACGTCTTCGACCTTCTCGCCGAGGGTGGCGATCTTGGCTGCCGAGAGGGCGATGCCCTGCTCCATGAAGATGCGCCCGACCCGGGCCAGCAGGCCGGGGCGGTCAGGGGCCGTAAGCTCGAGCATGGTGCGCTCGTTGGCCGGGTCCTGCTCGATCACCACCCGGGTCGGCACCTTGAAGTGCTTGAGCTGGCGGGGAGTGTGGCGGGTGACGATCTGCGGGTAGTCGTCCGGGTCGTCGAGTTCCTCGACCAGATGACGGCGCATGGTCTCGAGCCGTTCGCGATCGCGGATCGGCTGGCCGTCTTCGTCGAGCACGATGAAGGTGTTGAGGGTCCAGTCGCTGCTCGAGGTGGCGATGCGGGCATCGTGGATCGACAGCCCGAGCTGCTCCATGGCGGCGGCGGTGGCGGCGAACAGATCATCCACCGAGCGAGTGTGGATGAACACCTTGGTGCCGCCCTCGGTCATGTCCTCGGTGGGGGCGCTGATAAGAATCAGCGGCAGGTCCGAACCGTCATGGTCGAGAATGCCCTGGGTCTGCCAGACGATCTCGCTGGGGGCGTACTGGACGAAGTAGTCCTCGCCCAGCGACTCCCACAGGCGCTCGAAACGCGTGGGGTCGATGCCGACGTTGGCCAGCAGGCTGCGCGCTTCCTCGCGGGTTTCGCGCACCCAGTCGTCACGGTCCAGCGGGTTTTCAAGACCGCGACGCAGGGCGCGCTTGGTCTCGGCGTGCAGCTGACGCAGCAGCGAGGCCCGCCAACCGTTCCACAGGGTCGGGTTGGTGGCATTGATGTCGGCCACAGTCAGCACGTACAGATAGTCGAGGTGGACCTCGTCGCGCATCTGAGTGGCGAACTCGCGGATCACGTCAGGGTCGGTGATGTCGCGCTTCTGAGACGTCTTCGACATCAGCAGGTGATGCTTGACCA
Source organism: Onishia taeanensis (assembly GCF_003268885.1). Lineage (GTDB taxonomy): Bacteria > Pseudomonadota > Gammaproteobacteria > Pseudomonadales > Halomonadaceae > Onishia > Onishia taeanensis_A. Next base: position 411,989 of record NZ_QLSX01000002.1, on the reverse strand, counting down.
GCCAGCTGACCAGCCGGGTATCCCGGGGCGAGAGGCCGTGGCGCTCGCAGAATTCTTCGGCATCGCGGGCGCCGAGCAGGGAGTGATCGCCGCCGCGCCCCTTGCCGATGTCGTGATAGAGCCCGGCGATCCACAAAAGCTCGAGCTTGGGTAACTGGTGCACCAGTGCTGCGGCGACCGGGAACTCCTCGCGGCAGCGCGGCTCGCGGAAGCGCTGCACGAACTTCAGCAGGCCCAGGGTGTGGGCGTCGACCGTGTAGCTGTGGAACAGGTCGTGCTGCATCAGGCCCACGGCCTGGCCGAATTCCGGCAGGTACTTGCCGAGCACCCCGTAGCGGTTCATGCGCCTTAGCTGGCGGGCGACGTTGCCGCTGGAGCGCAACAGCTCCATGAAAAGGCTCTGGTGGCGCACGTCGTCGCGGTACAGGTCGTCCATCAGGTGGCGATGGTCGCGAATCAGGCGGATGGTCGAGGCGCGCACGCCTTCGATCTCCGGATGCTGAGCCATCAGCAGGAACAGCTCGAGCATGGCCGCGGGGCGGTAGCGGAAGATCCGCTCGTCGCGGGCCTGGATGTAGCCGCCCTTGACCTCGAATCGGTCATTGAGGGGGCGGGTCTCGAGCACCTCGTCGGCGCGCAGGATGACCTCGTCGAAGTGCTGCAGCAGCATGTCGTTGAGGCCCGCCAGGGCGGTGACGTGGCGATAGTAGCGCTTCATGAACTGCTCGACGGCCAGCCGGCCGGGGATGTCGCGGTAGCCGAACAGGGTGGCGATGGTGCGCTGGTGATCGAACAGCAGGCGATCCTCGGCGCGCCCGGTGAGCATGTGCAAGGCATAGCGGACCTGCCACAGGAAGGCCTGGCCCTGGCTTAAGATGCGAAGCTCGGCATCGTTCATGAAGCCGTTGTCGACCACCTCCTCGTAGCGCAGCTCGCCGAACTGGCGCTTGGCGACCCAGCCGATCATCTGAATGTCTCGCAGTCCGCCGGGGGAGCTCTTGATGTTTGGCTCGAGGTGATACTCGGAGTTGTTGTAGCGGTAGTGGCGGGCGATCTGCTCCTGCCACTTGGCCTCGAAGAAGGCGTCTGCCGGCCACAGCCGGTCGGTCCTGAGCCGCTCGCGCATCGCGTCGCGAAGGTGCTCACCGCCTGCCAGGGTGCGGGTCTCGAGCAGGTTGGTGATCACCGTGACGTCGGCGCGGGCCTCGCGCTCGCAGTCATTGAGCGAGCGCACGCTGTGACCGATTTCCAGCCCGATGTCCCACAGGAAGGTGATGAAGTCGGTCAGCGGCTCTCGGTAGGGGGCATCGTCGTCCTCTTCGAGCAGCAGCAGCAGGTCGACATCCGAATAGGGATGCAGCTCGCCGCGGCCGTAGCCGCCGACGGCCAGCAGGGCGACGCCGCTGTCCGGCCAGGCATGGCGCGACCAGGCGATCTCGAGCAGGCGGTCGAGGCACCAGGCGCGGCCATGCACCAGGTCGCGGATGTCGGCGCCGGCGCGAAAGCGCTCGTCCAGACGTTCCTGGATTTCGCGCAGCGCCTGCTTGAAGGGCGCAATCGGCGACCGCTCGCCCTCTAGCTCCGTGCAGAAGGCTGCGACATCGAAGAGGCTCTCGTCGGGCTGGAAGCGGTAATGATGCAGCAGCATGTCAGCTCGAAAGGAAGCTCAGGTCTTCCTCGCCGCGGACGGTCAGCACCTCGACGCCAGTGGCGGTCACCAGCAGGGTATGTTCCCACTGGGCAGACAGGCCCTTGTCCTTGGTCACGGCGGTCCAGTTGTCGCGCAGCACCTTGGTGCGGTGATCGCCGACGTTGATCATCGGTTCTATGGTGAAGCACATGCCTTCCTCGAGGGCGATGTCAGCCTCGGGGGCATAGCCATCGTAGTGCAATACCTGGGGCTCCTCGTGGAAGACCGCGCCGATGCCGTGGCCGCAGAAGTCACGTACTACGCTGTAGCCGTTGGCTTCGGCGTGCTGCTGGATGACGCGCGCCAGGTGCGACAGGCGGACGCCGGGCTTGACCTCGGCGATGCTGCGATAGAGGCATTCCTGGGTGATGCGGGCCAGCCGCTCGCCCTGGATGCTTTCGCCGACGATGAACATCTTGCTGGTGTCGCCGTGGTAGCCGTCGGCGGTCTTGACGGTGATGTCGATGTTCATCACATCACCCTTCTTGAGCTTCTTGGCGTCGTCGGGGATGCCGTGGCAGACCACGTGGTTGATCGAGGTGCAGATCGACTTGGGGAAACCGTGGTAGTTCAGCGGTGCCGGCACGGAGCCCAGTTCGTTGACGATGAAGTCATGGCAGAGGCGGTCGAGTTCACCGGTACTGACGCCGGCCTGGACGTGGGGCGTGATCATTTCCAGTACGCGTGCAGCCTGCTTACCGGCTTCGCGCATCTTGACGATTTCGTCGGCGGTCTTGATGGATACGTTCATGGAATCTCGGGTCGTAAGGGGGAGGGCGCTCGCGAGCGGCCGCGTAATACACTGGACATAGAGGCGGGCAAGGCGCTTGCGACTTCATCTTGATATTGATCTATGGTATAAAGCTGCGCGCTTTCCTGCAATGCGTTGTGCCGAGTGCATCGCTTCCTCTATTCGTCCGGCGACACAGCCTGTCCCGCGATGGTGACGTTGCGTTATTCGCATGGCCAGCGGTAAGGCGCTAAATAGCCTGAAAAACACACATGCACCGACACATGGTCCCGGGTGCCGTCGGCCAGTCCGAGGGTCGGATCCATGGGGTGCGTGGAGGCCCAACCCGATAGTCCAGGAGTCATCCATGACACAAGTCAATATGCGTGACCTGCTCAAGGCAGGCGCTCACTTCGGTCACCAGACCAAGTACTGGAACCCGAAGATGTCCAAGTTCATCTTCGGCGCTCGCAACAAGATCCACATCATCAACCTCGAGCACACCCTGCCGGCGCTGAATGAAGCGATCAGCGTGGTCGAGAAGATGGCGGAGACCAACAACAAGATCCTGTTTGTTGGCACCAAACGTGCGGCGGCCAAGGTGATCAAGGAAGAGGCCAACCGTGTTGGCATGCCTTTCGTCAACCATCGCTGGTTGGGCGGCATGCTGACCAACTACAAGACCATTCGCGTGTCCATCAAGCGTCTGCGCGAACTCGAGTCGATGCACGAAGACGGCACCTTCGAGAAGCTGACCAAGAAAGAAGTCCTGATGGCTACCCGCGAGCAGGACAAGCTCGAGCGCAGCGTGGGCGGTATCAAGGAAATGGGCGGCCTGCCGGACGCGCTGTTCGTGGTTGATGTCGATCATGAGCGTATCGCCATCAACGAAGCCAACAAGCTTGGCATTCCGGTCATCGGGGTGGTCGATACCAACTCCAATCCGGACGGCGTCGACTACGTGATCCCGGGCAACGATGATTCCATCCGCGCCATCCAGATCTACGTCCAGGCCATCGCCAACGCCTGCGCCAAGGCGAAGGAAGGTCGTCCCGACGAGTTCGTTGAAGTCACCGAAGGCGAACAAGTCGCCGAGTGATGACGCTGGTCTACCCCAGGGTGTCATCCGGGGCTGCCATACTGATGGCGGCCCGGTCGGTGGGCTTGGCTCGCCGAACACAAGGGTAGACAGAGGAGGGGGCTTGGCCCCCTTCTTTCCGTCCCCCGCCCGGGTGACGGAAACGCTTTGATTATCGACGTCGAATCATTTCAGAGGTTATTACCATGGCAGCTATCAGCGCGTCTCAGGTAAAAGAACTGCGCGAGCGCACCGGGCTCGGCATGATGGAGTGCAAGAAGGCGCTCACCGAAGCCGGTGGCGACATCGAAACCGCCATCGAGAACCTGCGCAAGAACTCCGGTCTCAAGGCCGCCAAGAAGGCAGGCCGTACCGCTGCCGAAGGCGCCATCGTGATCAAGCTGGCCGATGACGCCAGCTACGGCCTGATGCTTGAAGTCAACTCCGAGACCGATTTCGTGGCTCGTGACGACAACTTCATCGCCTTCGCCGACAAGGTCGCCGAGCAGGCGTTCGCCAGCAAGATCACCGACATCGCAGCCCTGATGGAAGGTGAGCTGGAAAACGCTCGCGAGCAGCTGGTCCAGAAGATCGGCGAGAACATCAGCGTGCGTCGTGCCGAGCTGGTCGAAGCGCCGGCTGGCGGCACCGTGGGTGGCTACGTCCACGGTGGTCGCATCGCCGCGCTGACCGTGCTGACCGGCGGCACTGCCGAGGCAGCCAAGGACGTGTCCATGCACGTGGCGGCCATCAACCCGGTCGTGGCCCTGCCGGAGAACATGCCGCAGGAGCAGCTGGACAAGGAAAAGGCGATCATCCTGGCACAGCCGGATATGGCCGGTAAGCCGGAAAACATCGCCGAGAAGATGGTCCAGGGCCGTCTGAAGAAGTACCTGGCTGAGAACAGCCTGACCGAGCAAGCCTTCGTCAAGAATCCGGACCAGACCGTGGCCGAGTTCGTCAAGGCAGCCGGTGGTGAAGTGGTCAGCTTCACTCGCTTCGAAGTAGGTGAAGGCATCGAGAAAGAAGAAGTCGACTTCGCCAAGGAAGTAATGGAGCAGGCCGGCCGCAGCTAAGGCTTGGTACTGTGAGTTCGTGATGGCGTGCGCGCAAGCGCACGCCTTCGCGTATCCGGCGGATAGAAATGCCGCCAAGATTTCCTCCCCCTGTCGCTGTCATCAGGAGACGCCTCATGTCCGATTCCACCGCTACGCCCGAACGCCCTGCCAAGCCTGAGCGCGCGGCGAAAAGCAAGTACAAGCGTATTCTGCTTAAGCTGTCCGGCGAGGCCCTGACCGGTGATGCCGAGTTCGGCATCGATCCCCAGGTGCTCGATCGCATGGCGCTGGAGATCGGTCAGTTGGTCGGCATCGGCGTTCAGGTCGGCATCGTGGTCGGCGGCGGCAACCTGTTCCGCGGGGCCGCGCTGCACGAGGCAGGCATGGAGCGGGTGACCGGCGATCACATGGGCATGCTGGCAACGGTGATGAACGCCCTGGCCATGCGGGATGCCCTGGAGCGCTCCAATATCCGTTCGCGGGTGATGTCAGCGATTCCGATGAGCGGCGTGGTCGAGCACTACGATCGCCGCACCGGCATCCGCTACCTGACATCGGGCGATGTGGTATTGTTTTCCGCCGGTACCGGTAACCCCTTCTTCACCACCGATTCCGCGGCGTGCCTGCGCGGCATCGAGATCGATGCCGACGTGGTGATCAAGGCCACCAAGGTCGACGGCGTCTACGACCGTGACCCGGTCAAGCATGCCGACGCCCAGAAGTACGAGCGCCTGACCTACGATGAATGCCTGGATCAGAAGCTCGGGGTGATGGATTTGACCGCCATCTGCCTGGTGCGTGACCATGACATGCCGGTCCGCGTATTCAACATGAACAAGCCCGGTGCCCTGCTCAATCTGGTGATGGGCGGCAAGGAAGGCACGCTGATAGACAGAGGTTGAAACCGTGATCAACGATATCCAGAAAGACGCTGAAGCCCGCATGGACAAGACCATCGAGTCACTGCATGCGAACTTCAACAAGATCCGCACCGGCCGTGCCCATCCCAGCATCCTTGATGCGGTGACCGTGGATTATTACGGCGCCCAGATGCCGCTTAACCAGGTCGCCAGCGTCAACGTCGAGGACGCGCGTACCCTGGCGGTCGTGCCCTGGGAAAAGTCCATGGTGCCCAAGGTCGAGAAAGCCATCATGACCGCGGACCTGGGCCTCAACCCGGCAACGGCGGGCAGCGTGATTCGCGTGCCGATGCCGATGTTGACCGAGGAAACCCGCAAGGGCTACATCAAGCAGGCCCGTTCCGAGGCCGAGAACGCCCGTGTGGCGGTGCGCAACGTGCGTCGCGATGCCAACGGTGACATCAAGGCGCTGCTCAAGGAGAAAGAAATCTCCGAAGATGAAGAGCACGGCGGCACGGACGCCATCCAGAAGCTGACCGACAAGCACATTGCTGAGATCGACAAGCTGTTGGAAGCCAAGGAAAAGGACCTGATGACGGTCTGAGGCCTGGCGGGCGACATCGCATCGCCCGCCTATCGTTCTACTGCTATGCGAGCCCCCATGACATCACCGCAGTCCCCTGAATCGCATCGCCGGACGACCCCGCGTCATCTGGCGATCATCATGGATGGCAACAACCGCTGGGCCAAGGCCCATGGCCTGTCCGGGGTGCGCGGTCATCGTGCGGGCGTCGAGTCGGTGCGGGCGGTGATCCGCCGCGCCGCGGAGCGCGGGGTCGAGGTGCTGACCCTGTTCGCCTTCTCCAGCGAGAACTGGAAGCGTCCGCCGGCCGAGGTCAACGCCTTGATGGAGCTGTTCCTGATCGCCCTCAAGCGGGAGGTCAAGAAGCTGCACGAGCATGATATTCGGCTGACCATCATCGGTGAGCGCGAGGGTTTCTCGGCGTCTATCCAGAAGCACATCGCCCGTGCCGAGACGCTGACCGCCGACAACCGCGGCATGCATCTGGTGATCGCCGCCAACTACGGCGGCCGTTGGGACATCGCCCAGGCCGCGCAGCGCCTCGCCGCCCGTGTGGCGGCAGGCGAGCTTGAGGCCGGACAGGTCGATGAGCAGTCGCTGGGCCGCGAGGTCTGCTTGGCCGATGCGCCGGAGGTGGATCTATGCATCCGTACCAGCGGTGAGCAGCGCCTGTCCAACTTCCTGCTGTGGCAGTTGGCCTATGCCGAGCTGCATTTTTCCCCTCTGCTGTGGCCGGATTTCGGCGCCGAGGCGCTCGATGAGGCCTTCGCCGACTTCGCGCGTCGCCAGCGTCGCTTCGGCATGACGCACGAGCAAGTCGAGGCCCAGGGTGCTTAAGCAACGAATTCTGACCGCCGTTATCCTGGTGCCGCTGGCACTGGCCGGACTCTTCCTGTTCGAGGGTGGCGCCTTCGCTCTCTTCATTGGTCTGGTCATGCTGTTGGCCGCCTGGGAGTGGACCAATCTCGCCGGCCTGTCGCGCCTGACGGCCCGTCTCGCGACCACTGCAGGCCTGGGGCTTGCCATGTTGCTGCTTTGGGCGGGCGGCAGTGGTCAGGCCAACGGCCTGCTTTGGCTCGGCGCGGCTGCCTGGCTTGCCAACCTCTACTGGATCACTCACTACCCCGAGCGTCGGGCACAATGGGCGACGCCCGGTCGTCGCCTGGTCATGGGCCTGGTGGTCCTGCTGCCCTGCTGGGTAGGCTTCAACAGTCTGCGTGCCAGCGGCGTCGAGTGGCTGCTCTTCGTGCTGCTGCTGGTGTGGCTTGCCGACACCGGGGCCTACTTCGCAGGCCGAGCCTTCGGGCGGCGCAAGCTGGCGCCTGCCGTCAGTCCCGGCAAGACCTGGGAAGGCGTGGCGGGCGGTGTGGTCGCCACCTTGGCGTTGGCCCTTGGCTATGCCGTCTGGCTGTCGCTTGGCCTTGGCGAGACCCTGGGCCTGATGCTTGCCACCGTGCTGGTGACCCTGGTCTCAGTGCTTGGTGATCTGTTCGAGAGCATGTTGAAGCGCACCCGGGGCATCAAGGATTCCGGGGTGCTGCTGCCCGGTCACGGTGGCGTGCTGGATCGCATCGATAGCCTGACCGCGGCGATTCCCATCTTTGCCCTGCTGCGGGTGTGGCTATGAGTCTTTCTGTATCCAACATCACTCGCCCTCAGCGCGTCACCGTGCTGGGCGCAACCGGCTCCATCGGCACCAGCACTCTGGATGTGGTCGCCCGCCATCCGGAACGCTATCAGGTGCATGCGCTGACCGCTCATCGCTCGAAGGAAGCCCTGCTGGCGCTGTGTCAGACGCATCGCCCTGCCCAGGCAGTGATTGGCAGCGAGGCCGATGCCGCCTGGCTGCGCGAGCGGCTGGCGGCGGCCCAGCTGCCTACGGAAGTGCGCGCCGGTGAAGAAGCGCTGGTTGAGGTCGCTAAGGCTTCTGAGGTCGATGTGGTGATGGCGGCCATCGTCGGTGCTGCAGGGCTTGTGCCGACGCTTGCCGCTGTGCGCGCTGGCAAGCGGGTGTTGCTTGCCAACAAGGAAGCCCTGGTGATGAGCGGTGGCCTGTTCATGGATGCCGTGGCCAGGCATGGCGCCGTGTTGTTGCCGATCGATTCCGAACATAATGCCATTTATCAGTGTCTACCTCCCGAGCATCGTGGCGGCCTGGAGCGCATCGGCGTCAGCCAGCTGCTGCTGACGGCTTCGGGTGGGCCCTTCCTCGGCTGGTCGGGGGATGCCCTGACCCGGGTCACCCCCGACCAGGCCTGTGCCCATCCCAACTGGTCGATGGGGCGCAAGATTTCGGTGGACAGTGCGACCCTGATGAACAAAGGGCTTGAGCTAATCGAGGCCTGCTGGCTCTTCGATGCCGGCCCCGAGCAGATTCAGGTGGTCGTGCATCCACAGAGCGTGATCCATTCGATGGCGGCCTATCGAGACGGCTCGGTGCTCGCCCAGCTCGGCAATCCGGATATGCGCACGCCGATCGCCTATGGCCTGTCCTGGCCGGAGCGCATCGAGGCAGGCGTCGCGCCGCTCGACCTGTTTCAGGTCGCCAGGCTCGACTTCGAGGCACCCGATGAGGCGGCCTTTCCCTGCCTGCGGCTGGCCCGTGAGGCGATGGCCGCCGGCGGGAGCGCGCCTGCGCTGCTCAATGCCGCCAACGAGGTGGCCGTGGACGCCTTTCTCGAAGGCCGGCTATCCTTCCCGGGCATTGCCGAGCTCAACGAGGCTGTGCTGTCGGCCTGTTCGCCGTCGGCGGCCGACGAACTCGAAGGCATCCTCGCCGAGGATGACCGGGGCCGTCGGGCGGCCCGTCATCACCTGGAACGCTATGGGCGGGAGTAAACTGCGATGAGCGTGATACAGGACGTGCTGGCGGTGATCGTGGTTCTCGGACTGCTGGTCACCTTTCATGAGTTTGGCCACTTCTGGGTGGCCAGGCGTTGCGGAGTCAAGGTGCTGCGCTTCTCGGTGGGCTTCGGCAAACCGCTATGGTCGCGGGTCGATCGCCACGGTACCGAATTCGCCGTGGCGGCTATTCCATTGGGCGGCTACGTCAAGATGCTCGACGAGCGCGAGGCGCCGGTTGATCCTGATGAGGCGCACCTGGCCTTCAACCGCCAGGGAGTGTGGTCGCGTATCGCGATCGTTGCCGCCGGCCCGCTGGCCAACTTCTTGCTGGCGATCATCGCCTACTGGCTGCTGTTCGTGATCGGCATCACCACCGTTGCACCGGTGGTCGGCGACGTGGCGCCGGACTCGGCGGCCGCCCGCGGCGGGCTGTCTACCGGGCAGGAAATCGTCGCCGTGCAGGGCGAGCCGGTGCGTTCCTGGGACGACATCAACCTGAAGCTGGTCGCGGCGATCGGCGAGACCGGCGCGATCAGCATGACCTCGCGCCCCGAAGGCGCCACGGCGGCGCGCGAACATCGTCTGCCCGTCGAGAACTGGCTGGTCGGCCAGGATCCGCCCCGGCCGCTGGCAACCCTCGGCCTCACGCCCTGGCGGCCGGCGCTGCCCGCGGTGCTGGGCCAGGTGCTGGATGGCGAGGCTGCGGCCAGCGCTGGCCTGCAGGCGGGCGATCGCATCCTCGGCGTCGATGGCACGCCGATCGATGATTGGATGGCCTTCGTCGACCGGGTCCGCGCGAGCCCTGGCGAGCCGTTGACGCTTGAAATCGAACGGGGCGGCGAACGCCAGACCCTGGCGCTGACACCGCGTCCGAGCACCCCCGAGGGTGGCCAGTCCATCGGCTATATCGGTGCCGGCGTGGCCAGTGCCGAATGGCCGGCCAAATACCAGCGCGAGATTCATTACGGCCCTCTGGATGCGGTCGGGCAGTCGCTCAACAAGACCGCCGAGATGTCAGTGTTGACCCTGGACGCGATGCGCAAGATGCTGGTGGGGCTGATTTCGCCATCGAATCTCTCGGGGCCGATCACCATCGCCCGCATCGCCGGTGAAACGGCGCGTACCGGCGTCGAGAGTTTCATAGGTTTCCTTGCCTATCTGTCGATCAGCCTGGGAATTCTCAACCTGTTGCCGATCCCGGTGCTCGACGGCGGGCATCTGGTCTATTACTTCATCGAGGCGGTGCGTGGACGCCCCGTTTCCGAGCAGGTTCAGGCGGTGGGCTTTAAGATCGGCCTGGCGCTAGTGGGCAGCATGATGATGATGGCGATGTACTTCGACCTGATGCGGCTCTGGTAGCCGCCCGGGAGCGGTCCACGCCGGCCGGGGTCTGGCCTTGCCAGTGGACCGAACAAATGTATAAGGTGCTCGTTTGACAAGCGGGCAGACCAACGCGAGCGAACCGACTGCATGAAACTCAAGATTCTAGGCGTTGCGGCGCTGTTGCTGTCTGGCGCCCCGGTGGCGCTGGCCGATGCGTTTACCGTTTCCGACATCCGTGTGGAGGGCCTCAAGCGGGTCTCCGCGGCGTCTGTCTTCAATGCCTTCCCGGTCAGTGCCCGCGACGCCGTCGACGAGCGCGAGCTGGCCGAGGCAGCCAAGACACTGTTTGCTACCGGCCTCTTCGAGGACGTGCGCCTGGCTCGCGAGGGCGACGTACTGGTGGTGCAGGTCGACGAGCGGCCCTTCATCACCGACCTCGAGATTACCGGCAACTCCCAGATCTCCGAAGAGGAGCTGCGTCAGGGCCTGCGCGATGCGGGTCTGGCTGAGGGGCAGGCCCTGCAGCGCTCGACGCTCGACGAGATGCAGCGCGAGCTCGAGCAGCTCTATCACGGCCAGGGCCGCTATAGCGCCCGTATCGATGCCGAGGTCGAGGAAATCGACTCGAGCCGGGTCCGCGTCAAGGTCGATATCGACGAGGGCGCGGTGGCCAAGATTCGCCAGATCAACGTGGTCGGCAATCAGGCCTTCGATGATGACACCCTGCGCGACGTCTTCGAACTCGAGGATCGCCCGAGCTGGTTCTTCGGCTGGTTCTCGAGCGATGAGTATTCCCGCCAGCAGCTCTCCGGTGATCTGGAGCGGCTGCGCTCATGGTACCTGGACCGCGGTTACGTCAACTTCGCGATCACCTCGACCCAGGTGTCGATCAGCCCCGACAAGTCGCGCATCTTCGTTACCGTCAACGTCGAGGAAGGCAAGCAGTATCGCCTGGGCGACATCAGCTTCGCCGGTGACCTGAAGATTCCTCCCTCCGAGGCTCGCAACCTGGTCGAGGCCACGCCCGGCGAGATTTTCTCGCGCAGCGATATCACTGCCTCCTCCGAGGCGCTGCGTTCGCGTCTCGGCGCCGAAGGCTACGCTTTTGCCAGCGTCGAAGGTGTGCCTGAGGTCACCGCCGACGGTGAACGGGTCGACGTCACCTTCCAAGTCGATCCCGGTCGCCGCGCCTATGTCCGCCGCGTCGATTTCGTCGGCAACACCACCACCATGGATGAGGTGCTGCGGCGCGAGATGATTCAGATGGAGGGCGCGCCCGCCTCCACCGAGCAGATCAGCCAGTCGCGTCAGCGCCTCGAACGTCTGGGCTTCTTCAAGCAGGTCGACGTCGAGACACGCCCGGTAGCCGGCGAGCCCGACCAGCTGGATGTGACCTACAACGTCGAGGAGCAGCCCTCCGGCTCGATCTCGGCGAGCATCGGTTTCTCCCAGAGCGATGGCGTCATCTACGGCGCCTCGCTGTCCCAGAACAACTTCCTGGGTACCGGCAACCGGGTCAATATCGGTGCCCAGAAGGGCGATACCTATACCAGCCTCAACTTTGGCTTTACCGATCCCTACTGGACACTGGACGGCATCTCGCGTGGGTATAATCTCTTCTACCGCGAGACGGACTACGAAGACTCCGACATCTCGACCTACTCCACCGACTCGGTAGGCGGCAGCATCAACTTCGGCTACCCGATCGACGAGGTCACGCGCCTCAACTTCGGGGTCGGCATCGAAGAGCTGCAAGTGCAGACCTATACCGACACGCCGTCGGAGATCGTCCAGTACGTCGATGATCAGGGCGAAGATGCTCAGAGCCTCAAGCTGACGGCCAGCTGGACCCGCAACAAGCTCAACCGCGGCGTCATGCCCACGGCGGGCAACTATCAGCGGGTGTCGCTCGAGACGGCGGCACCGGGCAGCGATGCCATCTACTACAAGGTGCGCTACAAGGGTCAGCAGCTGTTTGCCCTCAACGATGCCTGGTCATTGAAGTTCGGCACCAACCTGGGCTACGCCGATACCCCGGGTAACGATCCCTATCCGTTCTACGAGAACTTCCTGACCGGCGGCTTGGGCTCGGTGCGAGGCTTCACTGGCAGCACGCTTGGTCCGGCCACCACGGCCCGTGGCAATGGCGACGACCAGACCCTGGGCGGTAACGTGCTGGTCAGCGGTTCAGCGGAACTGCTGTTCCCGATGCCCTTCGTTGAGGATCAGCGCAGCGTGCAGTCGTCGCTGTTCCTCGATGGCGGCAACACCTTCCTTACCGAGTGCTATGCCGTACAGCCCGCTGATAGGCCTTCGAGTTGCAGCTCGGGTGTCGATCTGGCCGATCTACGTTACAGTGTGGGCCTGGGCCTTTCCTGGTTGACGCCGGTAGGGCCGCTGACCTTCAGCGTGGCCGAGCCGCTCAACGACGAGCAAGGCGACGACACCCAGTTCTTCCAGTTCTCGCTGGGCCAGACGTTCTAGGTTCGCGGACGGATGCCAGACCACCGATCTCGAGGAGTTTAACAAGATGCGCAAGTTGACCGGAGCCCTGTGCCTCGGCCTGTTCGCGGCCATGAGTACACCTGCCCTGGCCGCCGATATCGCCGTGCTGGATTGGCGTCAGGCCCTGCTGGAAAGCGATGACGCCCAGCAGTCGATGAGCGAGCTGCAAAATCAGATCGGCAGCCAGCAGCAAGAGGCCGAGGCCCTGGGTCAGGAAGTCCAGCAGCTTCAGCAGCGCCTGCAGCGCGATGGGGCGACCATGTCCGAGTCGCAGCGCCAGGCGGCCGTGCAGGAGCTTCAGGAAAAGGGCGGCCGCTTCCAGCAGCTTCGCCGCCAGGTGGTTCAGGCGCGCAAGCAGTCCGAACAGCAGTTCATGCAGCAGGCTCAGCCCAGGCTCGAGCGTGCCGTGGACCAGATCATCGAGCGTCATGACATCGAGGTGCTGGTGGACCGCAACGGGGTCATCCAGGCCAAAGGCGACCTCCTCGACGTGACCGACGAGGTCACCGAGATTCTCAATTCGTCCAACTGAGGCCGGCGGCGCGCCCTGGCGTGCCGTCCGCGATGACCCGCGTCCATGACAATCGCCCAATACCCCACTTATACCCTCGATGAGCTCGCCGAGCGCCTCAAAGCTCGTGTGATCGGCGATGGCCAGCGCACCGTGAGCGGGTTGGCGACGCTGAGCGAAGCCGGTCCTCACGAGTTGACCTTCCTCGCCAATCGGGCCTATCTGAAGTATCTGCCTGAGACGAGGGCGGCGGCGGTGCTTCTGCACCCGGATCATGCCGAGGAGAGCCCCACGGCCTGCCTCGCCCTGGAGAACCCCTATCTGGGGTATGCCGAGCTATCACGGCTGTTCGATCCGCTGGCCGCGAGATATCGCCCGGGGGTGCACGCCTCGGCGGTCGTCGCCGAGAGCGCCAAGCTTGGTGCCAACGTCGAGGTCGGCCCGCAGGTGGTGATCGAGGACGGCGCGGTGATCGGCGATGACGTGGTCATCGGCCCGGGCAGCGTGGTCGGGGCCGACAGCGTGATTGGTGCCGGCTCGCGTCTGCATGCGCATGTCAGCGTTTGTCATGGCGTGGTGATCGGCGAGCGGGTGGTGCTCAATAGTCACTGCGTGATCGGTGGTGATGGCTTCGGCTTCGCCCACGACGGCAGCCGCTGGCACAAGATCGCCCAGTTGGGCGGCGTGGTGCTGGGCGACGATGTCGAGGTCGGCAGCTGTTCCAGCATCGATCGTGGCGCGCTCGGCGACACCGTGATCGGCAACGACGTCAAGATCGATAGTCAGGTGCAGATCGCTCATAATGTGCAGATCGGCGATCATAGCGCCCTGGCCGGCTGCGTGGGCATCGCCGGTTCCACCAAGGTGGGCCGCCACTGCATGCTCGGTGGCGGCGTCGGGCTTTCCGGTCACCTGACCCTCTGTGATGGGGTGCAGGTCACCGGCATGAGCCTTGTCACCAATTCGATTCAAGAGCCCGGGGTCTACTCTTCCGGTACCGGTTCGATGCGCAACGCCCAGTGGCGCAAGAATGCGGTGCGCTTCAAGCAGCTGGATGAGCTCGCCAAGCGGGTGACCCGCCTGGAAAAGCAGTAACCAGGCGTTGAGTCGCCCTCGGCGAGCGCTATACTCCGCCCACCCTAATCATGGCGGCGGCCCTGCCGCCCCAGCATGCTCGCCTCCGGTCGAGCATTTTGTCATTTCAGAGGTCGCATCGATGGTAATGGACATCAACGAGATCCGTGAGTATCTCCCCCACCGCTATCCCTTCCTGCTGGTCGACCGGGTCATGGAGCTCGAGCACGGTGCGCGCATCGTGGCCAACAAGAACGTCAGCATCAACGAGCCGTTCTTCAATGGTCACTTCCCCCATCACCCGATCATGCCGGGCGTGCTGGTCATCGAGGCGCTGGCTCAGGCCTGCGGGATCCTGGGTTTCAAGACCGTCAACAAGCTGCCCGCCGACGGCTATGTCTACTATCTGGTGGGCAGCGATAACGTGCGCTTCAAGCGCCCGGTCATGCCCGGCGACCAGCTGCGCCTCGAAGCCAACGTGATTCGCACGAAGCGCGGTATCTGGAAGTTTCAATGTACCGCCAGCGTTGACGGCGAGGTGGCCTGCGAGGCCGAGATCATCTGTGCCGAGAGGAAGGTCGCTTGATACATCCCACTGCTATCGTTGATCCAAAGGCGCGCCTCGCCGAGGACGTCGAAGTAGGCCCGTTCAGCGTGATTGGCCCCGACGTCGACATCGGCGCCGGCAGCGTGATTGGCCCGCACGTGGTGGTCAAAGGGCCGACGGTGCTCGGTGAGCGTACGCGGATCTTCCAGTTCGCATCGGTCGGCGAGGACTGCCAGGACAAGAAGTACGCCGGCGAGCCCACGCGCCTGGTAATGGGTGACGACAACGTCATTCGCGAGGGCGTGACCCTGCATCGCGGTACCGTTCAGGACCGCGGCGAGACCACCATCGGCAGCCGTAACCTGTTCATGGCCTATGTGCATGTCGGCCACGACTGCGTGGTCGGCAACGACTGCATCCTGGCCAATCAGGTGACCCTGGCCGGTCACGTCACGCTGGGCGATTCCGCGATCATCGGCGGGCTGTCGGCGATTCACCAGTTCTGCCATTTCGGCACTCAAGCCATGGCAGGCGGCGGCTCGATCATCACTAAGGACACGCCGGCCTATGTGATGATCAATGGCAACCCGGCTCAGCCGCATGGTCTCAACCTGGTGGGTCTCAAGCGTCGCGGCGTCTCCCGAGAGGCGATCAGGGCGCTTACCGAGTCCTACAAGATGGTCTATCGCAAGGGGCTGACCGTCGAGCAGGCGCTCGCCGAAATCGATGCCGAATACGCGCTGCCCGAAACCAAGGTCTTCGCCGATTCTATCCGCATTTCCACTCGCGGCATCCTGCGCTAGATCATGTCAGACGCCCCTCAGGAGCAGCGCCCGGTGCGGGTCTATCTGGTCGCCGGTGAGCTGTCAGGCGACATACTCGGCTCGGGCCTGATGCAGGCGCTGCGCGCCCGCCTGGGCGAGGTCGAGTTCCGTGGAATCGGCGGCCCGCGTATGCTTGCTCAGGGCATCGACAGCCGCTACCCGCTGGAAACCCTGTCGGTGATGGGGCTGGTCGAGGTGGTGAAGCATCTGCCCGAGCTGATCAAGGTGCGCCGGGCGCTGAAGCGCGACGCCCTGGCCTGGGCCCCGGATATCATGATCGGCATCGATGCCCCTGACTTCACCCTGGGCCTCGAGCGTCAGCTCCGTGAGTCAGGTCTGACCACCGCCCACTATGTCAGCCCTTCCGTGTGGGCCTGGCGCCAGGGGCGGGTGAAGGGGATCGCCAAGTCGGTGGATGCCATTCTCACCTTCCTGCCTTTCGAGGCCGCCTTCTACGAGCGTCACGGAGTGCCGGTGGCCTTCGTTGGCCATCCGCTGGCCGACGAGCTGCCGCTTCACAACGACCGCGCCGGCACTCGGCAGTCCCTGGGGCTGGCCAACGGCGCCGAGGTGTTGGCCCTGCTGCCCGGCTCCCGGGCCAACGAGATCCGTTTTCTGGGCGCGACCTTTATCATGGCCGCGGAGCGGATGTGTCAGGCGCGCCCCGATCTTCAGGTGGTGATTCCCGCGGCGACCCCGGCCCGGCGGGAAGAGCTCGAAGCGCTGTTGGCCGGCTACCCGACCCTGGCGGGGCGCGTCACGCTGCTCGACGGCCAGGCCCGGGAGGCGATGGTTGCGGCAGATGTCGTGCTGCTGGCCTCGGGCACCGCGGCGCTTGAAGCCATGCTCTGCCATCGCCCGATGCTGGTGGCCTACAAGATGGCGCCGGCCACCCACTGGCTCGCCAAGCGCCTGGTCAAGACCGAGTGGATCTCGCTTCCCAACCTGATCGCCCGCGAGGCGCTGGTGCCGGAGTTGATCCAGGAGGCCGCCAGCCCTGAGGTGATAGCCGAACAGCTGACGGACATGCTGGACGACGCTTCCATGCGTCAGGCGCTGGAGACTCGCTTCGCGGCGATGCACGCGGGATTGCAGCGCGGCGCCAGCGAACGGGCTGCCGCAGCCGTCGAGGCATTGATCGCGGGGCGGGCGCTACCGGCGAGTGTGGCACCCGAGGCGGCCGTCATTCACCTGGAGCAGGGCCAGGATCAGGATGATGCGTCATCCGGTTCGGGCACTGGTTCGGGAGTCGGTTCGGGCTCCGGTTCGGGAAAGACGTCATGAGTGCCAAATTCCTGCCCCCGCCGCATATCGACTATCAGGGCGAGCGGCTGGCCGGTGTCGATGAGGTCGGTCGCGGTCCGCTGGTCGGCGCGGTCGTCGCGGCGGCGGTGATCCTCGATCCGGCCCGACCCATCGAGGGCCTGAACGATTCCAAGACGCTGACCGCGCGGCGTCGAGAGGCTCTGGACACCGAGATTCGCGACAGGGCCCTGGCCTTCTGCGTGGCCGAAGCCTCGCCGCTGGAAGTCGATCGACTCAACATCTACCATGCCACCCACCTGGCGATGCGCCGCGCCATCGATGGCCTGGCGCCAGAAGCCGAATACCTGCTGGTAGACGGCAACCGCCTGCCGGGGCATCATCTTCCCGGCCAGCCCGTGGTCAAGGGCGATGCCCGCCATCCGGCCATCGCCGCCGCCTCGATACTGGCCAAGGTGGCTCGGGATGCCCAGATGGTGGCCCTGGATGCCCGGCATCCTGACTACGGCTTCGCCCGCCACAAGGGCTACCCGACCAAGGAGCACCTGGCAGCACTGGAACGCCTGGGGCCGTTGCCCGAGCACCGCCGCTCCTTCGCGC
The DNA here is from genome assembly GCF_003268885.1 of Onishia taeanensis. Taxonomy (GTDB): domain Bacteria; phylum Pseudomonadota; class Gammaproteobacteria; order Pseudomonadales; family Halomonadaceae; genus Onishia; species Onishia taeanensis_A. The sequence continues at coordinate 394,499 of NZ_QLSX01000002.1, read as the reverse complement.
CGGTCAAGAAGCAGCTCGACCTTCTCTAGCCGACGGCCGCTGCTGTTTCAGCCATTGCGCGTCGGTCCGGTGTCCCTATATCGCCCGTCGACGCTACCCTCGACACCGCTCTTGATACCGTCCTCGACACCGCCCTTGAACTAGCCAAGCCACGAGTTCGCCATGACCCCTTCTTTCGTTCACCTTCGCGTGCATACCGAGTATTCCCTCGTCGACGGCCTGGTGCGCCTCAAGCCGCTGGTCAAGCAGACGTCTCAGGCGGGCATGCCAGCCCTGGCGATGACCGACGAGGCCAACCTGTTCGGCCTGGTGAAGGGCTATCGGGCGGCTCAGGGCGCCGGGCTCAAGCCAATCATCGGCGCCGACCTATGGCTTCATAATCCTCATGACGAGGCGCACCCCTACCGGCTGACCCTGCTGGCCATGGACAGCGACGGCTATCGCAACCTCACGGAATTGATCTCGAAAGGGTGGATGGAAGGTCAGCGTCAGGGTAAGGCGATTCTCGACAAGGCCTGGATATTTGCGCAGAGCGAAGGGCTGATCGCGCTTTCCGGCGGTCGCGACGGCGAGATTGGTCGCCATCTGCTCAGCGAACACGGCGATACGGCCCGCTCGCTGCTCGAGGAGTGGAATCAACACTTTCCGGGACGCTTCTACCTCGAGCTCAATCGCACTTCGCGGCCCTTCGAGGAAGAGTGCCTGCACCTCTCGGTTGCGCTGGCCGGCGAGACCAACACCCCGGTGGTCGCCACCAACGACGTGCGCTTCCTGGCCCGCGAGGACTTCTGGGCTCATGAGACGCGGGTTGCCATCGGTGAGGGCAAGGCGCTGGATGACCCGCGCCGCGAGCGTCGCTACAGCGAGGAGCAGTACCTTAAGACGCCTAAGGAGATGGCCGAGCTGTTCGCGGACATCCCCGAGGCGCTCGAGAACAGCGTGATGATCGCTGCGCGCTGCAATGTCGATGTGCGCCTGGGCGAGATCTTCCTGCCCGAGTTCGAAATTCCCGAGGGCATGACCCAGGAAGATTTCTTCCGCAAGGTCTCCCATGATGGCCTTACCGAACGGCTGGAGTCGCTCTATCCGCGGGACCGCTATCCTCGCGACGGCGCCGACTGGGCGCCCATCGATCAGCGCTACCGGGAGCGGCTCGATTTCGAGCTCAACATCATTCTGCAGATGGGCTTCCCCGGCTACTTCCTGATCGTCATGGACTTCATTCAGTGGGCCAAGGACAACAACGTGCCGGTGGGGCCAGGCCGTGGTTCCGGTGCCGGCTCGCTGGTGGCCTATGCCCAGAAGATCACCGATCTCGATCCCATTCAGTACGACCTGCTGTTCGAGCGCTTCCTGAACCCTGAGCGTGTCTCGATGCCCGACTTTGACGTCGATTTCTGCATGGAGAAGCGCGACCGGGTGATCGAGTACGTGGCCGAACGCTACGGCCGCGATGCCGTTTCGCAGATCGTCACCTTCGGCACCATGGCCGCCAAGGCGGTGGTGCGCGACGTGGCCCGCGCCCAGGGCAAGCCCTACTCGCTGGGCGACAAGCTCTCCAAGCTGATTCCCTTCGAGGTCGGCATGACCCTCGAGAAGGCGCATGAGCAGGAGGAGCCGCTGCGCGAGTACCTCGAGGCCGACGAGGAGGCCGCCGAGATCTGGGAGATGGCCCAGCGGCTCGAAGGCATCACCCGCGGTACCGGCAAGCACGCCGGCGGTGTGGTGATCGCCCCGACCAAACTCACCGACTTCTCGCCGCTGCTATGCGATGAGGATGGCAACGGCCTGGTGGTGCAGTTCGACAAGAACGACATCGAGGAAGCCGGGCTGGTCAAGTTCGACTTCCTGGGCCTGCGTACCCTGACCATCATCGACTGGGCGTTGGAGATGGTCGACAAGGTGCGAGCCGTGGAAGGGCAGGGCCCGCTGAACATCGACACCATTCCGCTGGACGACGTGCCGACCTTCGACATGCTTAAGAAGGCCGAGACCACGGCGGTCTTCCAGCTCGAATCCCGGGGCATGAAGGAACTGATCAAGCGCCTGCTGCCGGACTCCCTCGAGGACATGATCGCCCTGGTGGCGCTGTTCCGCCCCGGCCCGCTGCAGTCGGGGATGGTGGATGACTTCATCAACCGCAAGCATGGCCGGGCCGAGATATCCTATCCGCACCCGGACTATCAGCACGAGCTGCTCAAGCCGGTACTCGGGCCCACCTATGGCATCATCCTCTACCAGGAACAGGTGATGCAGATTGCCCAGGTGATGGCCGGCTATTCCCTGGGCCAGGCCGACATGCTGCGCCGTGCCATGGGCAAGAAGAAGCCCGAGGAGATGGCCAAGCAGCGCGCGGGCTTCATGGAAGGCTGTGCGGACAACGGCATCGACAAGGATCTCGCCGGCAACATCTTCGACCTGGTGGAGAAGTTCGCCGGTTACGGCTTCAACAAGTCGCACTCCGCGGCCTACGCCCTGGTCTCCTATCAGACCGCCTGGCTCAAGGCGCACTATCCGGGGCCCTTCATGGCCGCGGTGATGTCCACCGAAATGGACAACCTCGACAAGGTGGTACCGCTGATCGAGGAGTGTCGCCACCAGGGGCTGACCGTGACTCCGCCGGACGTCAATGTCGGCGGCTACAAGTTCACCGTCGATGCCGAAGGCCGGGTCGTCTACGGCCTCGGCGCCATCCGCGGCGTCGGCGAGGGCCCGATCGGTGCCATCGTCGAGGCCCGCAACGAGGGCGGCGCCTTCAGCGATCTATTCGACTTCTGCCGTCGGGTCGACCCCAAACGCATGAACAAGCGCACCCTCGAGGCGCTGATCCGCTCCGGGGCGCTGGATAACCTGGGCGCGGCTCGTGCGGTGCTCACCGCCTCCATGGAAGCGGCCTTGAAGGCCGCCTCCCAGAACCTGGCCAACCAGAACCAGGGCATGATGGACATGTTCGGCGAAGCCTTCAGCGAACCGGAAGCGGGCGACGTCTATGCCGATTACAGCGCCGTGCGCGACTGGAGCGACAAGGAACGGCTGGCCGGCGAGAAGGACACGCTGGGGCTCTACCTTACCGGGCACCCGATCGATGAGTACGAGCAGGAGCTTGCGCGCTTCGTCTCGACCCGTATCAGCGAACTCCGGCCGTCCCGTGAGCCCCAGCGCGTGGCCGGCCTGGTGGTGGCGATGCGCACCATGAAGTCCAAGCGCGGCGACACCATGGCCTTCGTGACCCTGGATGACCGCACCGGGCGTATCGAGGCCTCTCTGTTTGGCGAGCTCTACGAGCGCCTGCGGGGCCGACTGGAGGCCGATCAGGTGATGATCGTCGAGGGCGAAGTCTCGAGCGATGATTATTCCGGCGGCCTGCGCCTGCGCGGCAAGGACGTCACGCCGATGGTCGAGGCCCGCGCCCGCTTCGGGCAGGCCGTTGAGCTCGCCGTCGATGGCGCCCAGGTCAACGGGCGGCTGGTCGATAGCCTGCGGGACAGCCTGATGCCTTACCGCGATGCCAATGGCCTGCCGGTGCGCCTCAAGTACCGCAATGCCGAGGCCTCCGGCTGGCTGGAGCTGGCCGAGGACTGGAAGGTGGCCCCCTCCGACGAGCTGATGATCGCCCTGCGCGACGTGCAGGGCCAGGACGGCGTGCGCCTCAAGTACCGACGCTGACTCGCCTGGCAGGCGCCGCCGTCGGCGCAAGGCGAGGAGGTGCCTTGCGCCGGGCTGACAAGCTGCGATAATGAGCAGCTATATTTCAATAGTTCCTTTTGAACGTTCCCGCGACAGCCGTGGCCTCCAGGCTGCCCCGATTGCTAACAAGCTGAAGCCTATGAACCCCAATTATCTGGATTTCGAACAGCCCATTGCCGAGTTGCAGGCGAAGATCGAGGAACTGCGGCTGGTCGGCAATGACAGCAAGATCAACATCAACGAAGAAGTGGCCAAGCTCCAGGAGAAGAGCAAGAAGCTCACCGAGTCGATCTTCAAGGATCTCACCGCCTGGCAGGTATCCCAGCTCTCGCGTCATCCGCAGCGCCCCTACACTCTCGACTATCTCGAGCACGTCTTTACCGACTTCGACGAGCTCCACGGCGATCGTCATTTCGCCGATGATGCGGCACTGGTCGGCGGCGTGGCGCGCCTCGACGACAAGCCGGTGATGGTCATCGGCCATCAGAAGGGTCGCGACGTCAAGGAGAAGGTGCGCCGCAACTTCGGCATGCCGCGCCCCGAGGGCTACCGCAAGGCATGCCGCCTGATGGAGATGGCCGAGCGCTTCAAGATGCCGGTGCTGACCTTCATCGACACCCCCGGCGCCTACCCGGGCATCGATGCCGAGGAACGCGGCCAGTCCGAGGCCATCGCCTACAACCTCGCGGTGATGTCGCGGCTCAAGACCCCGATCATCTCTACCGTGGTGGGCGAGGGCGGCTCCGGTGGCGCTCTCGCCATCGGCGTCTGCGACGAGCTGCAGATGCTGCAGTACTCTACCTACTCGGTCATCTCGCCTGAAGGCTGCGCCTCGATCCTGTGGAAGAGTGCCGAGCGTGCCTCGGAAGCGGCCCACGCCATGGGCATCACCGCCGAGCGTCTGCAGGAGCTTGGTTTCGTCGATACCCTGATCAATGAGCCGCTGGGCGGTGCCCACCGCCATCCGACGGTGACCTCTGAGCGTATCAAGACCTCGCTGCTCGAGAGCCTCGATCGCTTGCAGGGCCTGGGTACCGACGCCCTGCTCGAGCGCCGCTATCAGCGCCTGATGAGCTACGGCGCCCCGGCCTGATCGGTCAGAGGCTGCTGCGCTCGCGGCGCCTCTATCCCGGCCAGGTGTCTAGCTGCGCTAGAATCGGCCCCGTCAGCGCGGTGGAATCCTTATGATCGAGGATGTGCAAAGGTTGATCGACGACGCCCTGGCGGAGACCCCGCCGGGGCGTCGCGTTTGGGTGGCGCTCTCCGGCGGGCTCGACTCGAGCCTGCTGCTGACGCTCGCCGCCCGGGCGGCTCACCGTCATCCCCGCCCGCTGTATGCCTTGCACGTCGACCACGGCCTGCAGGCGGCATCAGCTGAGTTTATTCGCCACTGTCACCGGCTCTGCGACCGTCTTGGCGTGCCGCTGTTCATCGAGCGGGTGAGTGTCGACGTCACGGCCGGTCGCGGGCTCGAGGGCGCCGCCCGGGAGGCTCGCTACGCCGCCTTCGCCGCCCGGCTGAGCGCGGGTGACACCCTGTGGCTTGCCCAGCATCGTCGCGATCAGGCCGAGACCTGGCTGCTGGCCGCCCTGCGCGGCAGTGGGATGCGCGGGCTGGCTGGCATGCCGAGGGAGCGTGACTGGGCAGGCAGTCGTGTCGTCCGCCCCCTGCGGGAGTTGCCCCGGACGCGCATAGAGCGTGAAGCCGAGGCGATTGGGCTTGGCTGGGTCGAGGATCCAAGCAACGTCGACGAGATGCTTGATCGTAACTTTCTGCGTCACCGTGTGCTGCCGCTGCTCGAGTCTCGCTGGCCCCGCGCCGAGGCGAGCTTGGCCCGCAGTGCGGCGCTTGCCGGTGAGGCGGACGGGCTCCTGGGTGAGCTGGCGGCGCTTGATCTGACCGCCTGCGGCGGCGACCCCGGCCGGCTGGCGCTACCGGCCCTCAAGGCCTTGAGTGCACCGCGTCGGCGCCTGCTGATCCGCTACGCCTGCCAGTGTCTTGGGTTGCCTACACCCCCGACAGCGCGCCTGTCGGCTCTCGATGAGCAGCTCCATGCCCGAAGCGATGCCCAGGTCCAGGTAGCCTGGCCAGGCGCAGAGGCGCGGTGCTGGCGTGAGGGGCTCTATCTGCAGCGCCCTTTGGCCGACCTGCCGGCAGACTGGCAGGTCGCCTGGGATGGCCGGGCGGTACTTGAAACGCCGCTAGGGTGGCGTTCGATGCAGCTTGAGAGGCGCCTTGAGGGCGGTCGTTCTGGAAAGAGGGGTGGCTACCGGGTGCGTGCGCGTCAGGGCGGCGAGGTATTGCGGCTGGCCGGACGCGGCCGGCGGGACCTCAAGCGGCTCTTGCAGGAAGCGGGCCTGCCGCCCTGGCGGCGACAGGCCCTGCTGGTGGTGTGGGACGGCGAGGTGGTGGCGGCGGTCTTCGATCCGCTAGAGGAGGCCGTGCTGGCCTGTTCAGCGGGCTACTGGGCCGAAGATCGGGTTTGTGGCGCTGAGGGCCCTTATGCCGAAGAGGGCGCTGAGGGCTCTTGTGCCGAAGAGGGCGCTGAGGGCTCTTGTGCCGAAGACGGTGCCGGCATCGACTAGCGCGCCGAAACGGTGGCGGTGTCCAGCGTTTCGATCGCCAGCGTAAAACCGGCGGCGCGCTGATATTCCTTTTCCTGTTCTAGGTCATTGACCAGCAGCGCCTGCTCGGCGAGTTCATCACTCAGCGACAGCGATAGCTGTTCGCCATCGGCGTCGAGGCGGAAGGCCGTCGGCGGGTGCTCTGGGCGGGAGTGGTTGAGGATCACCGCTAGCCGCAGCAGTCGGGCCAGGCGCCCAAGCGTCGGTCGCACCGCGGCGGGCAGAGCATCGAGTTCCTTGAGCGGAAACTTGCGCCGGTGGGCGCGCACCAGGAAGGCCAGGGCCTGCTGCTCGGGGCGTGACAGCCCGGCGAGGTCGGAGTTGGCCAGCAGGTAGGCGCCGTGGCGATGGAACTGGCTGTGCGAGATGACAAGGCCGATCTCGTGCAGTTGGGCCGCCCAGTCGAGGAACTGGGCGTTGCTAGCGCTAAGCTGCCAAGCAGTCCCCACCTGTGTCAGGCACTGCCGGGCGCTGGCGGCAACCTGATCGGCTTGGCGCGGATCAATCTGGTAGCGGCGACGCAATCCTTCTAGGGTTTGCAGGCGAGAGTCCTCGGCGGTGTTGCGTCCGATCATGTCGTAGAGCACGCCCTCGCGCAGGGCGCCGTCGGAATAGCGCATCTGTTCGAGGCCGAAGGCCTCGAAGACCGCCGACAATACCGCGATGCCTGCGGGGAAGACGCTGGCGCGGTCTTCCTTGAGGCCGTCCATGGCGACCTTGTCGAGCCGCTTCATCTTGATCAGACGCTTGCGTAGGGTGGCCAGGCCCTTGCGGTCGATGATGCCATCGGGCGCCTGGCCACTGGCGGCCAGCACCGACGCAGCGGCCTTGATGGTGCCGCTGGAGCCCACCGGGTCGGCCCAGCCGAGCTCCTCGAAGGGGCGGCGGATGTTGGCCAGCTCCGAAAGGGCGGCGAGTTCTGCCTTGCGAAAGCGTTTTTCGGAGATATCGCCATCGGCGAAGAAGCGCTTGGTGAAGGTCACGCAGCCCATTTCCAGGCTTTCGAGCGCCAGGGGTTCGAAGTTCTCACCGATGATGAGCTCCGTGGAGCCGCCGCCGATGTCGACGATCAGGCGCCTGCCGTGAACTTCGGCCAGGGCATGGGCCGCGCCCAGATAAATCAGGCGGGCTTCCTCGCGTCCGGCGATGATCTCGATCTCATGGCCGAGCAGTGCCTCGGCGCGCTCGATCAGCACCTGGCTGTTGGTCGCCGCGCGAAGCGCGTTAGTGCCTACCACTCTGAGCTGAGCGTTGGGCGTTTCTTCGAGAAAAGGGGCGAAGCGGGCCAGGCAGTCCAGCGCGCGCTGCATGGCGTCTTCGGTCAGGGCGCCTTCGTCATCGAGGCCGGCGCCCAGTTGGACCTTCTCACCGAGCTTGGCCACGACCTGCAGCTGGCCGCTGACGTTATTGGCGACCAGGAGATGGAAGCTGTTGGAGCCCAGATCGATGGCTGCCAGGCGCTGCGGCGCTGGTGCGTCGTCAGGCGTGTCGCTGAAGCCCGGATGGTTGATCATGAAAGATCCCCTGATGTCACTTGGCCCCAAGGTTGCGGCCCGCCCTGGGGGTTGTCAATCGCCGCCATCGCGGCGAAGCGCTACTGGGGCTTGCGTTTGCCGATTCGCTTGACTACCATCGAGTCGTTCGCCTGTTCCGAATACTTCCCGACTGCTTCACGGTGACCGCTAAACGGCATCTCACGCCGCGGTCAGACTCCAAGTCGTCAGTCAGCCCGCTGATTCCTTACGATGACGCTTCGCCATCATGACTAGCTATTCAGGCGATACGAATACGGCTACATGAACAGCGCTTCCCTCTTAGTTCGATATCGTCCATGGCTTCCCCGCAAGCAGCGGTCGGCTGATCATATCTCGAGAGTGGATGTCCCAGGGCTCTGAACGCACCACGCGGCGCATCGTCACCGCCTCCTGTCGTTTTCCGGCTTCGTTGCCACGCTGACACGAGCTATTTCTGATCAAACCGATGAATCTTACCGAACTCAAGCAAAAGACCGTGCCGGAACTGCTGGATATCGCCCAAGAAATGGGCATCGATAATCTGGCCCGCTCGCGCAAGCAGGACATCATTTTCGCCATCCTCAAGAAGCACGCCAAGAGCGGCGAGGACATCTACGGCGATGGTGTACTGGAGATTCTCCAGGATGGCTTCGGCTTTCTGCGCAGCGCCGACTCTTCCTATCTCGCCGGTCCCGATGACATCTACGTCTCGCCGTCCCAGATCCGTCGCTTCAACCTGCGCAAGGGCGACTCGATTGCCGGCAAGATTCGTCCACCCAAGGAAGGTGAGCGTTATTTCGCCCTGTTGAAGGTCAACGAGATCAACTTCGACCGGCCGGAAAACGCCAAGCACAAGATCCTGTTCGAGAACCTGACCCCGCTGTTCCCTCAGGAACGCATGGTGATGGAGATCGGCAACGGTTCGACCGAGGATCTGACGTCGCGCATCATCGACCTGACGGCGCCCATCGGCAAGGGCCAGCGCGGCCTGATCGTCTCGCCTCCCAAGGCGGGCAAGACGCTGATGCTGCAGAACATCGCGACCTCGATCACTCGCAACAATCCCGAGTGTCACCTGATCGTGCTGCTGATCGACGAGCGTCCGGAAGAGGTGACCGAAATGTCACGCACCGTGCGTGGCGAAGTCGTGGCCTCGACCTTCGACGAGCCGCCGGCCCGCCACGTACAGGTCGCCGAGATGGTGATCGAGAAGGCCAAGCGCCTGGTCGAGCACAAGAAGGACGTGGTGATCCTGCTCGACTCCATCACCCGTCTGGCCCGTGCCTACAACACCGTGGTGCCGTCCTCCGGCAAGGTGCTGACCGGTGGTGTCGACGCCCATGCTCTCGAAAAGCCCAAGCGCTTCTTCGGTGCGGCGCGCAACATCGAGGAAGGCGGCAGCCTGACCATTCTCGCCACGGCGCTGGTCGACACGGGCTCCAAGATGGACGAAGTGATCTTCGAGGAGTTCAAGGGTACCGGTAACATGGAGGCCCATCTTGATCGCAAGCTGGCCGAGAAACGGGTCTATCCGGCGATGAACATTCGTCGCTCGGGCACCCGCCGCGAAGATCTGATCGCCTCCGAGGATGAAATGCAGCGCATGTGGATCCTGCGCAAGCTGCTCAATCCGATGGATGATGTGGCGGCCACCGAGTTCCTGATCGATCGTCTAAAGGATACCAAGACTAACCTCGAGTTCTTCGAGGCGATGAAGCGGCGCTGATTCTGCCGCTGCGCTCGACGTGAATCGGGCATGATCCGTTAATCAGTCCAAGGGGCGGCATGCTATGCTGCCCCTTTTGTCGTGTTGGGAGCGCAACAACCGCATGAAGTATAAGGACTTGCGTGAGTTTATCGCCGCCCTGGAGGCGCAGGGAGAACTCCAGCGGGTGACTGCCGAGGTGGACCCCTACCTCGAGATCACCGAGATCTGTGATCGCACCCTCAAGGCCGGCGGTCCGGCGCTCCTGTTCGAGAACGTCAAGGGCCATGACATGCCGCTGCTGGGCAATCTATTCGGCACCCCGCGGCGTGTAGCGCTGGGCATGGGGCAGGAGTCGGTGAGTGCCCTGCGCGAGGTTGGCAAGCTACTGGCCTTCCTCAAGGAACCCGATCCGCCCAAGGGCTTTCGTGATGCCTGGGAGAAGCTGCCGATCTTCAAGCAGGTGATGAGCATGGGGCCTAAGGTGCTCCGCAAGGCGCCGGTGCAGGAGGTGGTGCTCGAAGGCGAGGCGGTGGATCTCGATCGCATTCCCATCCAGCACTGCTGGCCTGGCGATGCCGCGCCGCTGGTCACCTGGGCGCTGGTGGTCACCAAGGGGCCCCACAAGGAGCGCCAGAATCTCGGCATCTATCGTCAGCAAAAGCTGGGCAAGAACCGCCTGATCATGCGCTGGCTCTCTCATCGTGGCGGGGCGCTGGACTTCAAGGAGTGGCAGGCCGCCCATCCCGGCGAACCCTTCCCGGTCGCGGTGGCGCTGGGCGCCGACCCGGCCACCATCCTGGGCGCGGTGACGCCGGTGCCGGATACCCTCTCCGAGTATGCCTTCGCCGGTCTGCTGCGGGGCTCGCGCACCGAACTCGTCAAGTGTGGCCATGCCGATCTCGAGGTGCCGGCCTCCAGCGAGATCATCCTCGAGGGCTTCATCTACCCCGACGACATGGCGCCCGAGGGCCCCTACGGCGATCACACCGGCTATTACAACGAAGTCGAGCACTTCCCGGTATTCACCGTCGAGCGCATTACCCATCGCCGCGACCCTATCTACCACTCGACCTACACTGGCCGGCCGCCCGACGAGCCGGCGATCCTCGGCCTGGCCCTCAACGAGGTCTTCGTGCCGATCCTGCGCAAGCAGTTCCCGGAAATCGTCGACTTCTATCTGCCGCCCGAGGGCTGTTCCTACCGCATGGCGGTGGTGACGATGAAGAAGCAGTACCCGGGCCATGCCAAGCGGGTGATGATGGGCGTGTGGAGCTTCCTGCGCCAGTTCATGTACACCAAGTTTGTGGTGGTGCTCGATGACGACATCGATGCCCGCAACTGGGAAGACGTGATCTGGGCCATCACCACTCGCATGGACCCGGCCCGTGATACGGTAATGGTCGAGAACACGCCCATCGACTACCTGGACTTTGCCTCGCCCACCGCCGGGCTTGGCTCCAAGATGGGCATGGATGCCACCAACAAGTGGCCGGGCGAGACCGACCGCGAGTGGGGTGAGCCGATTGTCATGGACGAGGCCGTCAAGTCGCGGGTCGATGATCGCTGGGCCGAGCTCGGGATCACCCTGCCGGCGGGCCCCGCCCCACGCTCCTGACTTCTTCCAAGCTGCTGACTACGCCCACGCTCCTGACTTATGCTCCTGACCACGAGAGGCGCTTATGACCGCAAGGACCCTGACCTGCCAAGTAACGGCGGTGGAGGATCTCAATCCCGATGTCTTCCGGGTACGCCTGGAAGGGCGCCCCGAGGCCATGGCACATGCCCCGGGCCAGTACCTGGAGCTTGAGCTGGACGACGACACCTGGGTGCCGTTCTCGATCGCCAATGCCCATGTCGATGACGGCTCCCTCGAGCTGCATATCCAACACTGGCCCGAGCGCTCCAATTCGGCGCGCCTGCGTGAGCTCATGCAGCACGCCGCCCAACTGACTCTGCGCCTGCCGGGTGGTGACTGTGTGCTTGATCCCGACAGCAGCCGTCCTTTGCTGCTGGTTGCCGCCGGCACCGGCTTCGCTCAGATGAAGGCAATCGTCGAGGCGGCGCTGCACGCCGACCCCGGGCGCGAGATCGACCTGTGGTGGGCGGCCAAGGAGCGCCGCGAGTTCTATCTTGAGAGTCAGGCCCGGGAGTGGGTCACCCGGCACCCTAACGTGACCTTCCACGGGGTCAGCGAGCAGGGCATGAGCGACGACTTTGCGGCCCCGCGTATCCAGGGACATGTCGGTCGCATCGACGCCGCACTGGGTGAGGCGCTGGACGATGTCGACGTCTCAGGCCACGACGTTTACCTGTCCGGCTCGCCGGGCATGGTTTATGCCTGCGTCGATGTGCTGGCCTCGCTGGGGCTCGAGCCCTCGCGGGTGTTCTCTGATGTCTTCGCCTATGCGCCGCGTGATCCTCTGGTGCCCACCGTGGGCAGCCTGGTGAGGGCTGGCGAGACATGAGTGCGGCCCCGATCCTGATCACCGGTGGCGCCCAGCGGCTGGGGCGCCACTGTGCCGAGCGACTGATCGATGACGGTCACCCCGTCATCATCAGCTATCGGCGTGAGCGCCCCGAGCTCGAGGCCCTGCGCGAGAAGGGCATCGTCACACTGGCGGCAGACTTTTCGAGCGAAGCCGGTATCCTCGATTTCATCTCACGGCTCAAGGCAACGACGCCTGCGCTGCGGGCGATCGTCCACAACGCCAGCGACTGGGCCCCGGACAGCCGCGGCGACGATGCCGGTGCCAACTTCGAGCGCCTGTTCCGGGTACACATGCAGGCGCCTTACCTGCTCAACCTGCATGCTCAGGCCCTGCTTGAGGCCGGCGACGAGCCGCTCGCCGATATCGTGCACATGACCGACTATGTGGCGGTCAAGGGCTCGAAGAAGCACGCCGCCTATGCGGCGACCAAGGCCGGGCTCGACAACCTGACGCTGTCATTCGCCGCCATGTACGCGCCGCGCATCCAAGTCAACGGTATCGCGCCGGCGATGATCATGCTCAACGAGGGCGACGATGAGGCCTACGCCGAGAAGGCCCGAGCCAAGTCGGCGATGCAGATGATCCCCGGGCCGGGGGTGATCTACGAGAGCCTGCGCTACCTGCTCGACAACCGCTTTGTGACCGGTGTGACCCTGCCGGTCGATGGCGGGCGACACCTGCGCTAGACTCTGTCTATCGGCTGACGCCCTATCCCGTGAGGTCACTCATGGCTGAGCATGATCCTAACTTCAAAGACGAGTCGGGGTTTCTGACCCTGTTCCTCGGAGTCGTTGTGCTGGTCGGCATGGCCGGCCTGCCGGCGACCATTGGCTGGGTTCAGTATTTTGGCTAAGCGCTATTTAAGCTACGTACTATTCTGGCTAAGCACTATTTTGGCTATGCACTATGTTGGCTAAGCACTGACGCCAGGCATCCAGGCTCAGCTGGCTAGACGAGTGGCTCAGGCCAGCGGCACAGCGTAATGGCTAAGGGGCAAATAACTAAGGCGAGTGACCAAGGCCTGTATCCCGCCCTGACGGGCTTGCCAAGCCCGTCAGGGTGTGTAGGATGAAGCAAGTCATTGAAGCTCAGTCATTAGAAACTCAGTCATTAGAAACGTGCTCACTAGACACGTTGATCAGAACTCTCAACAGACAGCCGAATAACCATGACCCATCTCTCGCTTGCTTCCAACACTGCCCGCTTCGCCTTCTCAGGCGATGTGCGGTGCTTGGCGTGCAAGACCGAGGCAGGCATTGAAACAGCCGGTTGGCAACGGTTCTGGAGCTATTGGTTTAGCGCCGGCGTGCCGGCGGCCTGGTCTCACTGACCCGCGCCGCGAGGTACGCCCCACTCAGGGTTGCCTCCGATGTCTTGAAACCCCCGGTCGGCAACCCGACCGGGGGTTTTCGTTTCTGGACGCTTTGTCACTCATACATCGGGCCTCAGGCCCACAAGGAAGACACGCGATGTTCGACCGCCACGCAGCTTTTGCCATGACCCTATCGCCCCGCTACGCGAGCGCGTATGGCTATTGGCGATTTAGCGACGCCCGGTCGGCACAATTCGCCACCTCCGGCCGGCATGCTCTTGGTGGCCATACGACTCGACGCCAATCGCCTAGCCGGAGCCTTACCCCATGAATGCCAGTCTTTCTGCCCTTGACCCTGTTGCCGAACGTCGTGCTGAAGCTAGTTGCCAAAGTGTCGCTGACGGTACTTCTGACAGTGCTCAGGACACTGCTACCCAAGGCGATGCCGCCACGGCCCTGACGCTTGAAGAGAGCCCCCTGCCGACCCCCGACGAGCTGCGTCGTGAGCTGCCGCTGTCGCAGGCCTTGGCCGAGCGGGTCGAGGGGCAGCGCGAGGCCATTCGCGCCATTCTCGATGGCCGCGACGATCGTCTGCTGGTCGTGGTGGGCCCCTGTTCGATCCATGATCCCAAGGCCGCCCGTGACTACGCCGAGCGCCTCGCGGCGTTGGCCCATCAGGTCGAAGACCGGCTGCTGTTGGTGATGCGGGTCTATGTCGAGAAGCCTCGCACGACGGTGGGCTGGAAGGGGCTCGCCTACGATCCTGGCCTCGAGGGTGCCGATGACATGGCCACCGGCCTGACCCTGTCCCGCTCGTTGATGCGTGAGATCGTGGAACTGGGCCTGCCGGTCGCGACTGAGCTCCTGCAGCCGATGGTCGCGCCTTACCTCGATGATCTGCTGGCCTGGACAGCGATCGGCGCGCGCACCACCGAATCCCAGATCCACCGTGAACTGGCCAGCGGCCTGGGCGCCGTGGTCGGCTTCAAGAACGGCACCGACGGCGGCGTTCAGGTGGCCATCGATGCCATTCGCGCCAGTGCCCACCCTCATCATCATCCGGCCATCGCCGCCGACGGCCGGCCGGTGATGCGCCGCACGCCGGGTAACCCCCACACCCACGTGGTGTTGCGCGGCGGTCATGGCGAGCCCAACTTCCGGGCGCCGGAAGTGGCGGCCTGTCGCCGGGCGCTTCAGGAGGCGGGGCTGGCGCCACGGATCATGGTCGACTGCAGTCATGCCAATTCGCGCAAGGATCACCGGCGTCAGGGCGAGGTGCTGCTCGATGTGCTGGGCCAGCGCCTGGCCGGGGATACCGGTCTGGTCGGGGTGATGCTCGAGAGCCACCTTTACGAGGGCAAGCAGCCGTTGAAGCCTGGCGCGCTGCGCTATGGCGTCTCGGTCACCGATGCCTGCCTGGGCTGGGATACCACCGAACACTTGCTGGCGACCGCCGCCGAGCGACTGCGGGACGCTTGAGTCACCTCACCGTGCTGACGTAATACGGTGATGGGATGGCAGATACCACGACGCCGGGCCAGGGCCCGGCGTCGCTGTATCAGTGAAAGGCATCTGCCTTGTCGTGATGCTCGTTTGCGTTGGTTACGCTTTGGTCGCGTAGGCGTAGAGCAGGGTCTCCTGGACGCTGATCGGAGCGCTGTCGCCGACTTCCTGCTTGATGTAGCTGCCGTCTGACTGCAACAGCCAGCTCTGGCAGTTGTCGACCAGGTAGGTCTCCAGATCCTTGCGCACTCGGGCAGCAATCTTCTTGTCGAGGAAGGGGAAGCAGGTCTCGACACGGTGGAACATGTTGCGGGCCATGAAGTCTGCGCTCGAGCCCCATACCTCTGGCTTACCACCGTTGTGGAAGTAGAACACTCGGGTGTGCTCGAGGAAGCGTCCGATCACCGAGCGGACCCGGATGTTGTCGGAAATACCCGGAATGCCGGGGCGCAGGCAGCACATGCCGCGGATGATCAGGTCGCACTCGACGCCTGCTTGTGAGGCGCGGTAGAGCGCGCGGATCAGCTGCGGCTCGGTCAGCGAGTTGCACTTGATGATCAGGTGGCCGCGCTTGCCTTTCTCGGCGTTCTTGGCTTCCCGGTCGATCATCTCCACCATTTTGGGATGCAGGGTGAAGGGCGCGTGCAGTAGCGTCTCGATCTTTCGAGCTTGCCCCATGCCGGAGAGCTGCTGGAAGACCTTGTGCACGTCCTCGCAGAGCGTCGGGTTGGCGGTCAGCAGGCTGTAGTCGGTGTAGAGCTTGGCGGTCTTGGAGTGATAGTTGCCGGTCCCCAGGTGCGCGTAGTAGCGAAGATCGCCCTTCTCGCGGCGCACGATGTGAATCATCTTGGCGTGGGTCTTGTAGGCCATCACGCCGTAGATGACGATGGCGCCGGCCTCCTGCAGCCTTGAGGCCAGGGTCAGGTTATCGGCCTCGTCGAAACGGGCCCGCAGCTCGATGACCACCGTGACCTCTTTGCCGTTGCGCGCCGCCTCGACTAGAGCGCTGACCACCGGTGAGTCGGCGCCGGTGCGATAAAGGGTCTGCTTGATGGCCAGTACCGCCGAGTCCCGGGCGGCCTCGGCGAGCAGGTCTTCGATCGGCTTGAAGGACTGGAAGGGGTGGTGAAGCAGAATGTCCTGCTCGCGAATAGCGTCGAACAGGCTACCGCTCTTGTTGAGGGGCTTGGGCACGCCGGGTGTGAAGGGGCGATAGCTGAGCTCGGGACGATCGATATCACTCAGCACCGCCATCATGCGAGTCAGGTTGACCGGACCGTTGACCCGATACAGGTCGGCTTCCTCCAGCTCGAACTGCTTGAGCAGAAAGCCGGCCAGGTCATCCGGGCAGTTGTCGGCGACTTCCAGGCGCACGCCACTGCCATAGCGCCGGGCCAGCAGCTCGCCGCGCAGCGCCGTGGCCAGGTCGGAGACCTCTTCCGGATCGACCGCCAGGTCGGCGTTGCGGGTCAGGCGGAACTGGTAGCAGCCGCGCACCTTCATGCCCGGGAAGACCTCCTGGGCATGGGCGTGGATCATCGAGGAAAGAAAAACATACTCGTTGAAACCTTCCGCGCAGAGCCCGTCGGGCAGGCCGATCACGCGCGGCAGCGAGCGCGGTGCCGGCAGTATGGCGAGCCCTCCCTCGCGACCGAAGGCATCCTTGCCCTCCAGCTCGACGATGAAGTTGAGGCTCTTGTTGACCAGTCGCGGGAAGGGGTGAGAGGGGTCCAGCCCGATCGGACTGATCACCGGCACGATTTCTTCCTCGAAGTAGTCCTTGACCCAGTTGGCCTGTGCTTCGCTCCAGTCGCCTCGGCGACGGAAACGCAGGCCTTTTTCTTCCAGCGCCGGGATCAGCTGTTCGTTGAGTATCTGGTACTGGCGCTCAACCTGGGCATGGGCGACCTGAGAAATCTCGTCGAGGATCGAGCGGGGCAGGCGGCTGTCAGCGCCGGTATCGTCGTTGCCCAGCATCAGCTGATGCTTGAGGCCCGCGACGCGAATCTCGAAGAACTCGTCCATATTGGACGAGAAGATCAGCAGGAACATCACCCGGTTGAGCAGCGGGTGCGACGGATCGAGGGCCTGTTCGAGCACTCGGATGTTGAACTGCAGATGCGACAGCTCGCGGTTGAAGTACAGACGCGGATCGCTGAGGTCGGCCTCGGGGTCCGGCACCACCTTGGCCTGAATGCCGGTGCGGGTCCGGTTGACCCGCAGCGGTGGCGCTTCGGCGGAGCTGTTCTCGTCGAAAGGCGCCTCGGGCAGTGTGCTGCCGGTATCAGGGGTGCGAGAGTCTTCCATCTTGCCTCCGGGAAGCCAAGGAAGGGCACTCTCGCCCTTCCTGTTATTTTGCTAGCAGTCGCGCCGCGCGTTTGGCGAAGTAGGTCAGAACGGCGTCGGCACCTGCGCGCTTGAAACACATCAGCGATTCTAGAATGACCCTATCATCCTCGAGCCAACCACGTTCGAAGGCCGCCATGTGCATGGCATACTCACCGCTGACCTGGTAGGCGTAGGTCGGGACACGCAGCTCGTCCTTGACCCGCCGAACCACGTCCAGATAAGGCATGCCGGGTTTGATCATGACCATATCGGCGCCTTCGGCAAGATCCATCGCCACCTCCTGGAGGGCCTCGTCGCTGTTGGCCGGGTCCATCTGGTAGGTGCTCTTGTCCGCCTTGCCAAGGTTGCCTGCCGAGCCCACCGCATCGCGGAAGGGGCCGTAATAGCGCGAGGCATACTTGGCGCTGTAGGCCATGATACGTGTGTTATGCAGCTGTTCCTGTTCAAGCATCTGGCGAATCTCGCCGATACGCCCGTCCATCATGTCCGAGGGAGCCACTACGTCGGCGCCGGCCTCGGCATGTGACAGCGCCTGCTTGATCAGGACCTCGACGGTGCGGTCATTTTGAACGTAACCCGCCTCATCCAAAATGCCGTCCTGGCCGTGGCTGGTGTAAGGGTCTAGCGCCACATCGGTGATGATGCCAAGTGCCGGGCACGCCGCCTTGAGCTCACGCACGCAGCGTTGCACCAGGCCGCTGGCGTTATAGGCCTCTTCGGCCAGCTCGTTCTTGAGCTCTGAGTCGATCACCGGAAACAGTGCCAGCGCTGGAATGCCCAGCGCCTGTGCTTCGCGGGCTTCTTCGATCAATAGATCGATCGACAGGCGCTCGACGCCGGGCATCGAGGGCACGGCTTCGCGGCGATTGCTGCCCTCAAGCACAAACACCGGCCAGATCAGGTCGGCTGCTGTCAGGGTGTTTTCGGCCATCAGGCGACGCGAGAAGTCGTCTTTGCGCATGCGACGCATGCGGGTACCGGGATACTGGCGAGGGATGGTGAAACTCAATCTCTGTCTCCAATCAGGACTCGCCATCGGTGCCTGGTTACCTTGGCGCAGATAATGGCAGGCGATGATGACGACAAGATGACAACCGGTTACAGCTCGGGCGAGTGCCCATGCATGTCCTTCGAGTATATTCAGTGTGCACGAGTGCCGGAAGCGTTGACTTGTCGCACCCCGCCCGACCGGCATTGATGCGCGTGGTGGCTTGCCGTCGCCCATGAAAAACCCCGCCTCAGCGGGGTTGATCAGAGCGGTAGGCGGGAAGGACGTCTCAGACGTCGCCGTCGTCCGTGGGGCGTGGCTGGCGCTTGACCAGGCGTCCGAACAGAATGCCCACCTCATAGAGCAGATACATCGGCACGGCGAGCAGGCTCTGGGAGATCACGTCCGGCGGCGTCATCAGCATGCCGACCACGAAGCAGCCCAGTACGACATAGGGACGCTTCTTCGACAGGCTCTCCACCGTGGTGGCGCCGGAGAAGATCAGCAGGAAGGTGGCGATCGGAATCTCGAAGGCGACGCCGAAGGCGAAGAACAGCTTGAGTACGAAGTTCAGGTACTGGTTGATGTCGGTCATCACCGTGACCCCAGCCGGGCCGGTCTGGGTGAAGAACTCGAACAGCAGAGGGAAGACGACGTAATAGGCGAAGGCCGCACCGCCGTAGAAGAGCGCAACGCTCGAGGCCAGCAACGGCACGGCGAGGCGCTTCTCGTTGTCGTAGAGGCCGGGCGCGATGAAGGCCCAGGCCTGGTGCAGCACGAAGGGCACGGCGATAAACACCGATACGACCAGCGTCAGCTTGAAGGGCGCCAGGAAGGGCGAGGCGACCTCGGTGGCAATCATCTGCGAGCCTTCCGGCAGCAGCGCCATCAGCGGCTTGGCGACGAAGGTATAGATATCGTTGGAAAAGGCGTACAGGGCCAGGAAAATCACCAGGATCGCCAGCACCGCGTGCATCAATCGCGAACGCAGCTCGATCAGATGCTCGATCAGGGGCGCCTGGTTAGCTTCCTGGCCGCTCTTCTGGCTGTCATGAGGCTGACTGTCCTGCGGGTCGGGAGTGGCGCTCATCGGGTGCTTTGGTCCTTGTCGCTGTCCGCGGACGCCTCACGGGGGGCCTCTGAGGTCGCTGTGGCCTCGTCACGGCGTTGAGCCGGGGCGGCGTCCAGGCGAGCCCTGTCGTCGGTCTGCTGGCCTTTGGGCTTGTCTGTGGCGTCGTCCGTGGCATTGTTCGTGGCATTGTCAGGACTGGCGCGGCCAGCGTCGACCCTGTCAGGCTCGGCGTAACGCTCGACATCCTGCTTGACCTTGTTGAGGCTGGCGTCGAGCTTTTTCTGCTGGTCGTCGAGCTTCTGGCGCAGCTCCTCGGCCTCTAGCTGGGCGGAGATATCTCGCTGCATGCCAGAGACCGTGCGCTTGATCTTGCCGATCCACAGGCCCGCGGTGCGCGCTGCCCTGGGCAAACGCTCGGGGCCGAGGACCAGCAGACCGACTACGCCGATGATCAGCAGTTCGAGGAAACCGATATCGAACATGGGCGGTTACTTGCGCTCGTCCGGTTCCTGCGTCTTGGTCTCGGCTTCGACGTCATAGGTCTTGCCGGTCTCGTCATGGGCGACGCGCTGTTGAGTGGCGTCTTCCTGTTCCTTTTTCTCGTCTTCGCCCTTCTCGCCGTCGTTCATGGCTTTCTTGAAGCCCTTCACGGCGCCGCCAAGATCCCCGCCGACGTTGCGCAGCTTCTTGGTGCCGAAGACCAGGATGATGATGCCCAGCACGATCAAGAGTTGCCAGATACTGATGCCACCTAACATGGAGTCTCTCCCTTCAATGGGCCCTTGGGCCTAAGCGTCCGTCGGGCGGGCGGCTTTCTCGTCCAGCCCTGATATTCCGAAGCGACGTGCCAGTTCATCAAGCACGTCCTGATGGTCAATCCCGAGATGCGACAGCATCACTAGGCTATGAAACCACAGGTCGGCCGTTTCAGCGACTACTGCCTCGCGGTTCTTCTCTGAGCCATTAGCCGCATCCTTGGCTGCCAGCAGGGTCTCGGTGGCTTCCTCGCCAACTTTCTCGAGTATCTTGTTGAGCCCCTTGTGATGCAGTGAGGCCACATAGCTGGTGCCGGGGTCCGCCTGGCGGCGCTGGTCGAGCACCTCGGCGAGCTGGTTGAGAATATCGCTCATCGATGACATTCCTGGGTCAGTGGATCGAAAAATCTTATTATTCAGTGGCCTGTGATGCTCTTTTGGTCCGCGGCGGGGCTTATTGCCAGGCGAGCAGCAGGACGCCAAGGCCGGCCGCCACCAGCACCGGCCAGGGCTGTTCGCCGGCCCAGTCGAGCAGCGGCTGCCAGGCAACGGCCAGGCCCACCAGCAGCGCGCCTAGGCGCAGCCGCCGGGCGCCGCGGGCAGAGGCGGCCACATGGCGGCGCAGGCCTGAGAGCGACTCGCTCTGGCGGTGGCGCTGCTTGTGTTCGGCCTCGACCCGGGAAAGTGCCTGGTGGGCGAGCACCGGCAGTTCTGGCAGCTGGCGCGACAGCTCCGGCGCCTGGCGCTGCAGCGACTCCCAGAGCCCGCGGGGGCCGGCGCGCTCTTTCATCCAGCGCTCCAGATACGGCTTGGCGGTATGCCACAGGTCCAGGTCCGGATAGAGCTGGCGCCCAAGGCCCTCGATGTTGAGCAGGGTCTTCTGCAGCAGCACCAACTGCGGCTGGACCTCCATGTTGAAGCGCCGCGCAGTCTGGAAGAGCCCCAGCAGCACCTGGCCGAAGGAGATGTCCTTGAGCGGCTTCTCGAGAATGGGCTCGCAGACCGAGCGGATCGCCGAGGCGAACTCGTTGGCGCGGGTGCCCTCGCCGACCCAGCCGGATTCGATATGCAGCGCCGCGACCTCGTAGTAGTCCTGATGGAAGAAGGCCAGCAGGTTGCGTGCCAGGTAGTCCTGGTCCTCGCGGGTCAGGCTGCCGACGATGCCGCAGTCGATGGCGATGTACTGAGGATCGTGGGGCTTGCCGTGGGCGACGAAGATGTTGCCCGGGTGCATGTCGGCATGGAAGAAGTTGTCGCGAAATACCTGGGTGAAGAAGATTTCCACCCCGCGTTCGGCGAGCTTCTTGAGATCGGTGCCCTGGGCCTCGAGGGCGGCCATGTCGGCCACCGGAATGCCGTGGATGCGCTCCTGGACCATCACCCGGCGCCGGGTCAGCGGCCAGTGGATTGCCGGCACGTAGAGAAGCGGCGAGTCCTTGAAGTTGCGCTTGAGCTGCGAGGTGTTGGCGGCTTCCCGATGCAGGTTCAGTTCGTCGAAGAGGGTGGCTTCGTAGTCGGCCACCACTTCGCGGGGCCGCAGGCGACGGGCCTCAGGGACCTTCGCCAGCAGGCGCGCCGCGGCGTAGAGCAATGACATGTCCTGGCGCATGACCCGTTCGATGCCGGGGCGGATGATCTTGACCACTACCTCCTGACCATCGGGCAGCCGGGCGGCATGTACCTGAGCGATCGAGGCCGACGCCAGCGGCGTTTTATCGAAGTGGGCGAAGGCCTCGTCGAGCGGGCACTCGAGCTCCTCCTCGACCAGGGCCGCGGCCTGATCGCCGGGGAAGGGCGGCACCTGATCCTGAAGGCGCCTCAGCTCGTCGGCGATATCCGGGGGTAGCAGATCGCGGCGGGTCGAGAGCATCTGGCCGAACTTGACGAATATCGGGCCCAGCGCCTCGAGGGCCAGGCGCAGCCGCTCGGCGCGCTCGCCGCGCACCGGGAAGAGCCGCAGCGGCGAGAGGGCGAGCAGCGCCCGCAGCGGCCAGGGCAGTCGCTCCCGTGGGATCAGGGTGTCGAGGCGATATCGGGTGATGACCCAGCCAATCCTTGCCAGGCGCAGGCTCATGGGCAGGGCTCCTCAGCCGATCCGTCGCGCCTGTCGTCAGGCAGGCCGCGCGCTTCCAGGCGTCGCCTGAGGCGCTCGAGCCGGGCCTCGAGGCGATCGCTTGCGATCTCGAGCGCGGTAAGCTGGTCGCGCATCACCTCGAGCTGATGGCGGCCGGGCAGCAGCTTGGCCTCTTCGAAGACGTACTCGCCGATGTCGGCGGTCAGCTCCTGGCGGGTGCGCAGGCCCCAGCGGGCCAGGCGGCGCATGCCCTCGGCCAGGCTGTGGGCCGGCCTATCGCCAAGCCAGTGGGCGAGCTCGCCCTCCCAGTCGAAGTCCAGGTCGAGCAGCAGGTCCCGGGCCTGTTCGAGTACCTGGGCGCGTCCGCGCACCGCCAGGCGTCCTCGGAACATCAGACGCTCGGCGGATTCGCCGCCGATCAGCTCACCCAGGGCCTCGCTGTCGGCCTCGACGATCACATCGGCGTCTTCATCGCTCAGACCCTCGCCCCGGGAGAGCGACAGGCCATGTGCATCGAAGGTCACCAGCAGCGCATAGGCCGGGCGCTCCAGGCGCACCAGCAGGCGCGAGCCGGCGAGCGAGGCCAACCGCGTGGCCGCTGCAGGGTCCCGGGCGAGCAGGGCGTTCAGGGTGCGTTCGAAACCGGCGAGGACCATCATCAGAGCTTGATGCCTCGGTGCAGGGCGACGATGCCGCCGGTCAGGTTGGTGTACTCGACGCGCTCGAGCCCGGCCGCTTCCATCATGCCCTTGAGGGTCTCCTGGTCCGGGTGCATGCGAATTGACTCGGCCAGGTAGCGGTAGCTGTCGGCGTCACCGGCCACCCACTGGCCCATCTTCGGCAGCAGATGGAAGGAGTAGTCGTCGTAGGCCTTCGACAGCAGCGGGTTATCGGGCTTGGAGAACTCCAGCACCAAAAGGCGACCGCCGGGCTTGAGTACCCTTGCCATCGAGCGCAGGGCGGCATCCTTGTCGGTGACGTTGCGCAGGCCGAAGGCGATGGTGATGCAGTCGAAGCTGTTGTCAGGGAAGGGCAGGCACTCGGCGTTGGCCTGGACGTACTCGACGTTGCCGCCGACGCCATGGTCGAGCAGCTTGTCGCGGCCGACCCGCAGCATGGAGGCGTTGATGTCGGCGAGGATCACCTGGCCGCGAGGGCCGACCTGGCGCGAGAACTTCAGGGTCAGATCACCGGTGCCGCCGGCGATGTCGAGCACCCGGTGGCCGGGACGCACGCCGGCACGCTCCAGGGTCAGGCGCTTCCAGACCCGGTGGATGCCGAAGGACATCAGGTCGTTCATCACGTCATAGCGCGCCGCCACCGAGTGGAAGACGTCGGCGACCCGCGAGGCTTTTTCGTCGACCGGGACTTCCTGATAGCCGAAGTGAGTGGTGCGCTTGTCCATGGGCATCCCTATCAGTCAGTACATCAGTCCGTGCCCGTGGTGCGGCACGCACAATAATAAGAGAGCCGGCAAGAGGCCGGCGGTGACGCCATTGTAGCGTCACCGCGATGGCCTTGTCTTTGCCGTCACGGACTCGAGCGGTGCCCGATAGGCGACGGTGTTCTGCCGACCGGCGCTGCGGGTCGGCGGTTGCCTCACAGCTCCTTGAACTGGATGCTCTTCGGCTCGCGGGACTCGCCGGCCGCCTCGAGTCGCTTGAGATAGTCCGCCCAGTTGATCTCGGCGTTGGTCGCCAGGGCGTACAGGTAGTCCCAGCTGAAGAGGCCGCTGTCGTGGCCGTCATCGAAGGAGAGCTTCAGGGCATAGCGCCCGGCCTGGGTAATGTTGGCAAGGCCCACGTTCTTCTTGCCGACCTGCAGCACGGCGGTGTCGGGGCCGTGGCCGCGCACCTCGGCGGAGGGCGAGAAGACGCGCAGATACTCGATCGACAACCGGTAGGTGTCGCCGTTCGGGTAGCCAAGCTCCAGCTCGCGGGCGGACTTGTGGTAGTGAACGCGTGAGGGAATCGGGACGCTCATGGCGGCCTCCTGTAGGAATCCACAAAGCGGGCTGGCCGCGGCCCGCCGCGAGGGCGTGGCCACGGCCAGCGTGCCAGGTCAGAGGATGTAGCGCGACAGGTCCTCGTCCATGGCCAGTTCGCCGAGCTGGGAGTCGACGTAAGCGGCGTCGATGGTCAGCGGGCCTTCCATGTCGCCACCCTTGAAGGACGCATCTTCGAGCAAGCGCTCCATGACGGTATGCAGGCGACGGGCGCCGATGTTCTCGGTGCCTTCGTTGACCCGCCAGGCAATCTCGGCGATGCGCTTGATGCCATCGTCGGTAAAGGCGATCTCGAGGCCGTCGGTGGCCATCAGCGCCTGATACTGCTTGGTCAGGGCGGCGGACGGCTCGGTGAGGATGCGCTGGAAGTCCTCCGGTGACAGGGCGTTGAGCTCGACCCGGATCGGCAGTCGGCCCTGTAGCTCCGGAATCAGGTCCGAGGGCTTGGCCAGGTGGAAGGCGCCGGAGGCGATGAACAGGATGTGGTCGGTTTTGACCATGCCGTGCTTGGTGGAGACCGTCGAGCCCTCGATCAGCGGCAGCAGGTCGCGCTGCACGCCCTCGCGGGATACCTCGCCGCCGCTGCCCTGCTGGCCCTTGGCGACCTTGTCGATCTCGTCGAGGAAGACGATGCCGTGCTGCTCCACCGCCTCGATGGCGCGATGCTTGATGTCGTCCTCGTTGACCAGCTTGGCGGCTTCCTCGTCGCGCAGGAGCTTCCAGGCATCCTTGACCGCGACCCGCTGGGTCTCGGTCTTCTGCTTGTTCATGTTGGAGAACATGCTCTGCAGCTGGCTTGCCATCTCCTCCATGCCCGGCGGGGTATTGAAGTCCATGCCACCGCTCTGCGGGGTGATCTCGATGTCGATTTCCTTGTCATCGAGCTGACCCTCGCGCAGCTTCTTGCGGAAGACCTGGCGGGTCGAGGTGTCGTCCCGGGCACTGTCGTACTCGCTGCCCCTCGGCCGCGGCAGCAGGGCGTCGAGGATGCGCTCCTCGGCGGCATCGTCGGCCTTGTGACCGACCTCTTCCTTGGCCTGCTCGCGAACCATCTTGATCGCCGCCTCGGTCAGATCACGGATGATCGACTCGACGTCACGACCCACATAGCCCACTTCGGTGAACTTGGTGGCCTCGACTTTGAGGAAGGGCGCACGGGCCAGTTTGGCCAGGCGACGGGCGATTTCGGTCTTGCCCACGCCGGTCGGCCCGATCATCAGGATATTCTTGGGTGTGACTTCCTGGCGCAGCTCTTCATCGAGCTGCATGCGGCGCCAGCGGTTGCGCAGCGCCACGGCCACGGCGCGCTTGGCGTCCTGCTGGCCGATGATGAACTGGTCGAGGGCGTGAACGATCTCGCGGGGGGTCATCTGGGTCATGGCTCAGAGCTCTTCCAGCGTGATGTGGTGGTTGGTGAAGACGCAGATGTCGCCGGCGATCTCCAGGGACTTCTCGGTAATGTCACGGGCCGACAGCTCGGTGTTCTCGAGCAGGGCGCGGGCCGAGGACAGTGCATAGTTGCCGCCCGAGCCGATGGCAATGATGCCGCGCTCGGGTTCCACGACATCGCCGTTGCCGGTGATGATCAGCGAAGCGTTCTTGTCGGCCACCGCCAGCAGCGCCTCGAGACGGCGCAGGGCGCGGTCGGTGCGCCATTCCTTGGCGAGTTCGACAGCGGCCTTGGTGAGGTGGCCCTGGTATTTCTCGAGCTGTGCTTCGAAGCGCTCGAACAGGGTGAAGGCGTCGGCAGTGCCGCCGGCGAAACCGGCCAGCACCTGGCCGCGATAGAGGCGACGCACCTTGCTGGCGTTGCCTTTCATGACGGTGTTGCCCAGTGAGACCTGGCCATCACCGGCCAGGGCGACCTGGTCGCCGCGGCGTACGGATACGATCGTGGTCATGGAGAAGGACTCCGTAGTGGGAGCGATGACACTCCCGGTGACTTGGGCGTCCGGGATGCGGTGAGCGGTCGGACGGACGCCATGAAAGCTGTCGTTGGTAACGTGAAGGAAAGGTGTGGGCGGGGGAGGGGGAATTCAACCTTGGCCAGGCGGCGGCAGGTGGATGCCTGCCGCCGCGGCCACGCGCGGCGTTGCGGCTGCGCGGATCGGCTCAGTTCTGCAGGCGGATGGTCAGCGGCTCAATGCCCTGGGTGATCATCAGATCCTGGGCGCGGTTGAGCTCGCGGGCGTCGCCGTAGGGGCCGACCTGAACTCGGTGCCAGGTGGCGCCGTCTCCGGTCTGGACCTTGCTGATGCTGGCCATCAGCCCGAAGTCGCTCAGCTTTCCTGCCAGGCGCTGGGCATCCGAGGCGTCGCGAAACGATGCGGCCTGCAGCATGTAGCGCTCGTCGTCGGCAATCTCGGTGGGCCGGCGGTTCTCGGCACTCTGCGCCTGCTGGCGCGAGATCTGCTCGGCGATGGGGTCTTTGGCCGCCGCCGAGGCGTTGCCCTGAGACTCGCCGCCCGGGGCGATGACCTCGGATTCCGGCAGCAGGGTATAGAACTCGAAGGTCGGCATGCGGGGCTCGCTGGCCCCGGTCGCCTGGCCTCCTGTTTCACCCTTCGATGCGTCGGCCGACGGTGCGGCCTGCTCGGCCGCGGGACGGCTGAATACCTTGGCCAGTGGTGCCGGCGCTGAATCCTGCAGGTACTGGGAGAGGAAGAAACCGGCCACCAGGCCACCCAGCCCCCACAGCCAACCGGGCACGCGGGGCGCTTGGCGCTTGGCCTGTGTGGCGCGCTTGCGGGTCGTCGCCCCCTTGCGGCTGGCGGGTTTAGCGGCTTGGCGTGCGGCCATGGCTTACATCTCCTCGGGGGCGCTGACGCCCAGCAGGTCGAGGCCGTTGCGGATCACCTGGCGGGTCGCGATACCCAGTGCCAGGCGCGCGTTGCGCTGGGCATCGTCGTCGACCATCACCTTCACCGCGTTGTAGCAGGTGTGGAAATCGGCGGCCAGGTCCTGCAGGTATTGGGCGACCTGCTGCGGCTCGCGATTGCCGGCGGCGATACGCACCACCTCCGGGTAGCGGGCCAGGCGGTTCATCAGCGCCTTTTCCTGATCGGTGTCGAGCACGGCCAAGTTGTCGAGCGCCAGGTCGTGCTGGAAGTCGCGGTCTTCGGCGGCGGCCTTGCGCAGCACGCTGCATACCCGGGCGTGGGCATACTGGATGTAATAGACCGGGTTGTCGTTGGACTGCGAGCGGGCCAGGTCGATATCGAAGGTCAACTGAGAGTCGGCACGCCGCGCGGCCAGGAAGTAGCGGGTGGCGTCACGGCCGACTTCGTCGATCAGGTCGCGCAGGGTCACGTAGCTGCCGGCGCGCTTGGAGAGCTTGACCTCGACGCCCGAGCGGGTGACCAGCACCATCTGGTGCAGCACGTAGTCCGGCCAGCCCTTGGGAATGCCCGCTTCGAGGGCCTGCAGGCCGGCGCGTACCCGGGTCACCGTGGAGTGGTGGTCGGCGCCCTGCTCGTTGATCACCTGGGTGAAGCCGCGCTGCCACTTGTCGAGGTGGTAGGCGACGTCGGGCAGGAAGTAGGTGTAGCCGCCGTCCTGCTTGCGCATCACCCGGTCCTTGTCGTCACCGAAGTCGGTGGTGCGCAGCCAAAGGGCGCCGTCCTGCTCGTAGGTATGGCCGCCCTCGATCAGCGTATTGACGGTGGATTCGACCTTGGCCTCTTCGTAGAGCGAGGACTCGAGGAAGTAGACGTCGAAGGCGACGCCGAAGGCCTTGAGGTCCAGGTCCTGCTCGCGACGCAGATAGGCCACCGCGAAGTCGCGGATCGCGTCCAGATCGTCGGGGTCGGCGGCGCCGGTGACGTGGCGGTCATCGGCGTGCACGGTTTCGCCGGCCAGGTAGCTCTCTGCCACATCGCGGATGTAATCGCCGCGGTAGCCGTCGGCCGGCCAGCTCGGGTCGTCCGGGGTCAGCCCCTTGGCGCGGGACTGCACTGAGCGCGCCAGGTTGCTGATCTGGGCGCCGGCATCGTTGTAGTAGAACTCGCGGGTCACGTCGTAGCCGGTCGCTTCGAGCAGGCGGCACAGGCTGTCGCCGATCGCCGCGCCACGGCCGTGGCCGACGTGCAGCGGGCCGGTCGGGTTGGCGGAGACGAACTCGACCTGCACCTTCTCGCCCTTGCCGTCGAGGCAGCGGCCATAGGCGTCGCCGCTGTCGAGGATGGTCGACACCACCTGGGCGAGGGCGTCGGTGGCGGCGAAGAAGTTGATGAAGCCCGGGCCGGCGATCTCGGTCTTGCTGACCGCCGGAGAGGCCGGCAGCGCCGCGACCAGCGCCTCGGCCAGCTCACGGGGCTTCTTGCCAGCCGGCTTGGCCAGCATCAGCGCTAGGTTGGTGGCGAAGTCACCGTGGGCCTTGTCCTTGGTGGGGTCGACTTTGATGGTCGGGGCGATGTCCTGGGGCAGTTCGCCCTGCTGCTGAAGGGCGCTCAGAGCCTCTTCGAGCAGTGCAATGATGGTGTCTTTCATGAAAAACCTGATGTCCTGTTGCCTGGCCCGGCAGGCGTGAATGACGGCGAGGAGCGTGCCGCCGGCCGGCGAGTTAGCGTCGCTCAACTCAGCGTGATGGCGCATTATCGGCAATTGCCGCCGCGCTTTAAACCTGAATTCACAGATTAAGCGCTGCACCAGGGCGCGCATTCCCGCAGCGCCCCTGGCCCAGCACCCAGTCCGAGCCTGGGCCTAGGCCAGGGTCTGGGGGTCGATATCCAGCGACCAGCGCACCCGCCGGGCGTCGCGGCAGGCCTCCAGCCAGGCCACGAGCCAGGCGCTGGCTTCGTGCAACTGGCTGCGCTGCGTGGCAGAGAGCAACAGCTGTACATGATAGCGGTTCTGACGACGCTCCATGGGAGCCGGCACGGGGCCCAGGCACGTCACGGCGTTACCCCGCGTCGCCAGCCACTCGCGCAACGCCTCCCCGGCCTCCTTGGCGAGCCCCATGGCCTCGGCCTCTCGGGCACTCTCGAAACGCGTCAGGGCCAGGAAGCGGAAGGGCGGCAGGGCCGCGCCGCGGCGCTCCTCTAGCAGCGCCTCGGCCAGGGCATCGTAGCCGCGTTCGGCGAGCAGGCGCAGGTGCGGGTCGTCGCTGTGCAGGGTCTGCACCAGCACTCGGCCCGGGTGGGCGGCGCGGCCGGCGCGGCCGGCCACCTGAGTCAGTAGCTGCGCCGAGTGCTCGAGGGCCCGGAAATCGCTGGCATAGAGGCCGGCATCGGCGTTGACTACGACCACCAGGGTGACGTGGGGCAGGTGGTGACCCTTGGCGAGCATCTGGGTGCC
Source organism: Onishia taeanensis (assembly GCF_003268885.1). Classification (GTDB taxonomy): domain Bacteria; phylum Pseudomonadota; class Gammaproteobacteria; order Pseudomonadales; family Halomonadaceae; genus Onishia; species Onishia taeanensis_A. The sequence continues at coordinate 365,124 of NZ_QLSX01000002.1, read as the reverse complement.
GACCAAAAGGCTCGGCTCGCCGCGTTTGATCTCGGCGAGCACCTCGCCGAAGGCATCCTTGCGCCGCGTGCTGTCGCGGTCGATGCGGTGTACCGGCACCTCCGGGAAGAGCGCGGCCAGGCTTTCCTCGGCGCGCTCGGTGCCGGCCCCCAGCGGGCGCAGGTCGCCGCTTTTGCACGTCGGGCAGGCCGGCGGTAGCGGCTGCTGGCGCTCGCAGTGGTGGCAGGCCAGCAGCGGCGGCTGACGATGCAGCGTCATGCGGGCGTCACAGTGGTCGCATTCGGCGAGCCAGCCGCAGGCATGGCAGGCAAGGGTCGGCGCGAAGCCGCGCCGGTTGATGAACACCAGCACCTGGTGGCCGGCGGCGAGCGTTTGGCGGATGGCGTCGATGGCCGAGGGAATCAGTCCGCCCTGGCGGGGGCGGCCGCGCAGGTCAATCAGTTCGAGCTTGGCCGGCGGATGGCGGCTGGCACGCTGGGTCAGGCGCAGATGCGCATAGCGTCCGCTCCTGGCCTGGGCCAGACTTTCCAGTGCCGGAGTGGCGGTGCCCAGCACCACCGGGATGCCATGGTGGTGGGCCCGCGCCACGGCCAGGTCCCGGGCGTGGTAGCGAAGGCCTTCCTGCTGCTTGAGCGAACCGTCGTGCTCCTCGTCGACAATGATCACTCCGGGGGCGGCCAGCGGCGTGAAGATCGCCGAGCGGGTGCCGATGACGATCGGTGCGCGCCCGCTCATGGCGGCCAGCCAGGCATCCAGGCGCTCGTGGTCGGTGAGGCCTGAGTGAAGGGCCACCACCGGTACCCGAAAGCGGCGGCGAAACCGCTCAAGGGTCTGGGGGGTAAGGCCAATCTCGGGTACCAGGATCAGGGCCTGGCGGCCACGCTGGATGACTGCCTCGATCAGCTGTAGATAGACCTCGGTCTTACCGCTGCCGGTGACGCCATGCAGCAGGCAGGGGTGATAGCGGTCGAGGCCGTCGTGCAGGGTCGAAAGGGCCGCCGCCTGCTCGCGGTTGAGGTTGAGCGCCGGTTCGGCGAGCAGGGTCTTCGGGCGCGGTGGCTCGCTGGCCAGGCGTGGCTCCTCGAGGCAGTCGACGAGCCCCTTGTCGCGCAGCGCCGTGAGCTGGGCGCGGCTGAACTGCTGGGCGGTGACGGCGGCGGTGGGCAGGCCCCGGGGGTGCTGGCGCAAGAGTTCCAGCAGCTCGGCCTGGCGTCGCGCCCGGCCAAGGTCGGCGGCCTGGGTCGCCTGGCCATGTGCGCTTAGCCGCCAGCGCTCCAGGGTGCGGGCCTCGAGCGGACGCCCCTGGCGTAGCAGCACCGGCAGCGCCTGCTGCAGGGTATCGCCGAGCGGATGCTGATAGTAGCGGGCGGTGAAGCGCGTCAGCCACAGCCAGTCAGCGGGCAGCGGGCTTTCATCCAGGCAGGCCTCTATGGGCTTGAGGCGGTCGAGCGCCACCTCGCTGGTGGCGCGACATTCGATGACGATGCCGACGACCGAGCGTCGCCCCAGGGCGACCTGGACGCGCAGGCCGGGCCGCCAGCCGCCGGGCGGTGTCTCGGGACCGGGCAGGTAGTCAAACAGGCGGCGCAGCGGGGTGGGTACGGCAACCCCCAGCACGCGGGGAGCGTCGGGAAGCGACGAAGCACTGGCGGACAATTGGCCTCCGAGATTGGGTCTGCTAGAATCACCGCCCTCCGCAGCCTCGCTCTCGTTTCCTGTCCACCCATTGCGGGTTGATCCAGGACATGTGAGAGAGTCGGCGGATTCCGGTTCGTTGACGTGGCCACTTGGCCGCGGGCGATCATAACCCGTATGCGGTGCCTGGCAGCAGATCAGGTGGCGGCATACCGTTTAATGAGGCTTCAAGATGAAACAAGGTATCCATCCCGATTACAAGAAGGTCTCCGCCACTTGCAGCTGCGGCGCGACCTTTGAAGTGGGCTCCACCGCGAACCACGAGTTCTCTCTGGACGTCTGCTCGCAGTGCCACCCGTTCTACACCGGCAAGCAGAAGCAGGCGACCACTGGTGGCCGCGTCGAGCGCTTCAACAAGCGTTTCGGTGCTGCCGTCAAGCGCGGCTAAGCGCTTACGCCGCCAGGCTGGCGACCCTTTGGGTCGCCAGCTGGACCAGAGCCCGCCCGGGATGTCCCGCGGCGGGCTTTTTTATGGCGGGTCGCCGGCGGGTCGTCAAAGATAAGCTGTGCATTATGGGTAAGAGGTCAGGTATAAACTGCAGCAAATGGATGGGATTGGCACCAAACGCGCAATAAAAGTTGGAAAAATAGGCCAACTTGGTTTGCGTTGTGGGGGCGGGCGTTTTTCTATATTCTTGCGCCACTTCACATGACATCACTGGACGCGACATGACTGATCCGAAGCAAGCGGCACTGGATTACCACTCCCATCCGATTCCCGGCAAGCTGTCCGTTGAGCTGACCAAGCCGACGACCTCGGCGAAGCATCTGGCGCTGGCCTACAGCCCGGGCGTGGCGGAGCCCTGTCGTGAAATCGCCAAGGATCCGGAAAACGCCTACCTCTATACCGGTAAGGGCAACCTGGTAGCCGTGGTCTCCGATGGTTCGGCGATTCTCGGCCTGGGTAACCTGGGGCCGCTGGCCAGCAAGCCGGTGATGGAAGGCAAGGGCGTACTGTTCAAGAAGTTCGCCGGCATCAATTCGGTGGATATCGAGGTCGATGCCGAAAGTCCGCAGGCCTTTATCGATACCGTGGCGCGTATCGCCAATACCTGGGGCGGTATCAACCTCGAGGACATCAAGGCGCCAGAGTGCTTTGAGATCGAGCGGGCGTTGGTCGAGCGCTGTAGCATCCCGGTATTCCATGACGATCAGCACGGCACGGCCATTGTCACGGCCGCGGGCATGCTCAACGCGCTGGATATCGCCGGCAAGTCACTGGACAGCGCCCGCATCGTCTGCCTGGGCGCCGGTGCGGCGGCTATCGCCTGCATGAAGCTGTTGGTCGCCTGCGGCGCGCGGGCCGAGAACATCTTCATGCTCGACCGCAAGGGCGTAATTCACAGCGGCCGCGAGGACCTCAATCAGTACAAGGCGATGTTCGCCACCGAGACCGAGCGTCGCACCCTGGGTGATGCCATCGATGGCGCCGATGTCTTCGTGGGCCTGTCCGGCCCCAACCTGCTGTCGCCTGAACTGCTCAAGACCATGGCCCCGAACCCGGTGGTCTTCGCCTGTTCCAACCCGGATCCGGAAATTCACCCTGCAGACGCCAAGGCCGCCCGCGACGATGTGATTATTGCCACCGGTCGCTCGGATTTCCCGAACCAGGTCAACAACGTGCTGGGCTTCCCGTTCATTTTCCGCGGCGCCCTCGACGTGCGTGCCACCGGGATCAACGAGGAAATGAAGGTCGCGGCGGTTCACGCTCTCAAGGACCTGGCCCGGGAGCCGGTCACCGAGGAGGTGCTCAAGGCTTACGACATCGATCACCTTGAGTTCGGTCGCGGCTACATCATCCCCACGCCGATGGATTCTCGTCTGCTGGACCGGGTGTCTTCGGCGGTCGCTCAGGCGGCGGTGGATACCGGCGTGGCGCGTAAGCCCTACCCGGCGCACTATCCGCTGACCAGCGTGGAAGGCGTCTACGGCGACTGATTGACAGGACGCGCCCTGCTCACCACACGCCGGCCCTTGGGCCGGCGTGTTGCGTTTGGGGGGGATGAGGTCGTGGAAAAAGCGACTACCAGCTCAGCTGCAGCGAGGCGCTGGTGGTGGTGTCGGTGCGTGTTTCTGCGCTATCCGGCGGCTGGGAGTTGTGCTTGATCTCGTGGGACAGGCGCAGTGCCAGGCGTGAGGTGAGCTTGCTGGTGATGGCGCTCAGCGAGCGCACGGTGGTGTTCTCGCTGGTGGTTTCCACCGACATCTGCTGCTCAAAGTAGCCGGTGTCTGACAGGGTGAAGCGATAGTCCATGGCGCCATAGGCTACCGGCAGCTGCTGGCTTGCCTGATCCTCGACGCGGTCATCGCGATAGCCGGGGCCGGCTTCCAGGGACAGCTGATGAGCGGGGTCATCGAGCAGCTGGCGCCCATAGCCGCCGATGGCGGTCAGCTGACGGTCATAGCCGCTGTCGCGCTCTCGCTCCCAGCGGGTGAAGCCGAACAGGTAGTGCGGTCCGCTAAGGTCGTAGCGTTCGCGCCACGAGGCCAGGTAGTGCTCATCTTCGGTTTCCTCGTCTTCGCTGACGGTGCGGGCCTCCAGGCGAAGGGTGTGCAACCAGTCGTCGGTGAGCCAGGCCAGCCGTGTCTTGGCGATCAGCGTTTGGCTGTTGGTGTTGCCGCTCAGGCGCGTATAGCCCAGTTCAGCATCGCCGCTGAGGGTCGGTGCATCCGGCTTGGCTTTCGGCGGCGCGTAAAAGGGATAAGCCATGACAGGACTGCTGGCGATAGCGGCTCCCAGGGTGCCGGCCAGCAGGACGAGCTGCAGTAGGCGGGACGGCCGCGACGCAGCCAGCTCCTGTATTGCGCCCGCTGGCTGACCGGCGCGGCGCGGGGCTTGACCGTCCGGGCAATGCCGGTCGCTGTGGGGGAAGTGCGGAATCATGATGCTCGATGCCCGGGGCGGGGCGCCCCGGGTCGCTGGAGGTCAGAAAATGGCGTCGAAGGAGCCGGTGCCCTGAGAGCCGCTCTGTGATTCGAGCTCCTGGTCGATGCTGCGTGGCGCAAGCGTCGGCAGCTTGCCGGCCACGAACATCTCCTGGATGCCGCCGGACTGGTCGTCGCGAAGCCGCTGGCCGGTGGCAGGGTCGATGCGCGCGGTCACGATGTTATCCGGGCGCTCGGGCTGCTTCTCGGCGTGGCCATCCAGGGCCTGGCCCATGAAATCCATCCAGATGGGCAGGGCGGCCTGGCCGCCATACTCGGCGATGGTGTCGTAGTTGTCCTTGCCGACCCAGACGGTGGTCACCAGCTCGTCATTGAAACCGGCGAACCAGGCATCGCGGCGGTCGTTGGTGGTGCCGGTCTTGCCGACGATATCGCCGCGGTTGAGGGCCAGGGCGCGGCGGCCGGTGCCGTGCTCGATGACGTCACGCAATATGCTGCGCAGCAGATAGACAGAGCTTTCCTCGGCGACGCGCTGCGCCAGCGGATAGCTCTCGCCGTCGCGTTCGACGTGCTCGGCGTCTGGCGAGCAGTCGCGGCATGCAACCGCCGGTTCGGCCTTCTCGATGACCTTGCCATCGCGGGTGACTTCCTTGATGAACCAGGGCGAGACCTGGAAACCACCATTGGCTAGCGTCGAATAGGCGTTGGTCATGGTCAAGGGGGTCAGGCTGGCGCTGCCCAGCGCCAGTGACAGCCCGTTGGGCAGCTGGTCCTTGGTGAAGCCGAAGCCGGTCAGAAAATCGATGGTGCTATCGAGCCCCATGGTGCGCAGGATGCGGATGGTCACTAGGTTGCGTGACTGCGCCAGCGCTTCGCGTAGCCGGGTGGGGCCGCGGAACTCGCCGCCGGAGTTGGCCGGCCGCCACAGGCCGTCATTGGACTCCATGACCACCGGGGCGTCGTTGATCACCGTGGCTGGCGTCATGCCGCCCTGCTGCAGGGCAGCCAGGTAGATGAACGGCTTGAAGGTTGAGCCAGGCTGGCGCTTGGCCTGAGTGGCACGGTTGAACTTGCTGGAGGCAAAGCTGAAGCCGCCTTGCAGGGCCAGTACGGCGCCGCTGTCAGGGTCCTGAACGATGATCGATCCCTCGGCGGCGGGAAGCTGAGAGAGACGCCAGCTGCCATCGTCCTGCTCGAGGATGCGGACCAGTGAGCCGCGATCGGCAATATCGCCTGCTGAGCTCGGCGGCTGACCGCGGCTGTAGGGGCTCAGGTAGGGGTCTGCCCACTCGAGGCCACTCCAGGGCAGGGTGATGGCCTTGCCGTCGCGGCTGAGCACGCGCATCTCGCGGTCCTCACTCTTGACCACGATGGCCGGTTCCAAAGGCCCATAGGCCGGCGTGCGCTCGAGGACTCGCAGCCAGTTGCTGACGTCGCCGTCGATACCGCTGACCTGAGTCTGACTGCGTTCGGCGGCTTGGCGAGCTGTCTCGCGCACCTCGGATTCAGATAACTCTTCCTCGAGGCCGCTGCGCTGGGTGCGATTCTGGGCTTCGACCAGGCTTGCCGGGATGTCGGTTTCCTCGGCACCTCGCCAGCCGTGGCGGGTATCGTATTCGATCAGTCCCTGGGTCAGCGCCTGACGGGCCAGCGGCTGCAGTTGGCTGTCGAGGGTCGTGGTGACCTTGTAGCCGCCGGTATAGGCGTCGTCATAGTGATCGACGACGAACTGGCGGGCCATTTCAGCCACGTAGTCGGCGTCGACATCGAGCTGAGTGGCGAAGCGACGAGCAGTGATCGGCGCCTTTACGGCGGCCTCGTAGCGCTCGGCATCGATGTGGCCAAGCTCGCGCATGCGATAGAGGATCCAGTTGCGGCGGATCAGCGAGCGCTCGGGGTTGGTCAGCGGGTTGAAGTTCGAGGGCGCCTTGGGCAGGCCGGCAATCATCGCGGTCTGGGCCAGGCTCAGCTCGGAGAGCGGCTTGCCATAGTACGTCTCGGCGGCGGCACCGATGCCGTAGGAGCGGTGGCCGAGGAAGATCTTGTTGACGTAGAGGGTGAGGATCTCTTCCTTGCTCAGCACCTGTTCCATCTGCAGAGCCAGCAGGATCTCGCGGATCTTGCGGGTAAAGGTCCGATCAAGGGTCAGCAGATAGTTGCGGGCCACCTGCATGGTGATGGTGCTACCGCCGGACTGAATGTCGCCGCCGCTGGCGACCAGCTCGGTGGCGGCGCGCAGCAGGCCCTTGGGATCGACGCCGGGATGCTCGAAGAACCCGGCATCTTCTGCGGAGAGCAGGGCATCGATCATGTCCTTGGGTATTTCGTCATAGCTCACTGGCAGACGACGTTCCTCGCCGAACTCGCCGATCAGCTTGTCGTCGCGAGTGTAGATACGCAGAGGGGTCTGCAGTTCGAAGTCCTGCAATTGGCGCACGTCGGGAAGGCCAGGGGCGAAATACAGGGCGGCGCCGACCAAGGCCAGGACGCCGGATACGCTCAGGGATAGCGTGATCCATATCGCCGATGCGGCAAGCGTTTTGAATAGCTTCATGAAAACGTAGTACTCATGATGAACGGTGGCTGGGCGATGGTGCTGAGAGCGAGACTTCCATGGAGGGCAGTATTATAGGAACCCGGGCGTCAGGTCACCAGCGTTGAAGGCCTGGAACGACGCCTAAAGTGTTAGCATTCGCAGAATCATGTAGTCTGGCCTGTATGAGCTTTTTAACCTAAGTGCAGCGCAGTCAACTAATGCATGGGTACGATGACAACGTAGGCTTGAGTTGGGGGTGAGGCCTTGAAAAGGCTCAAAAAGTCCGGAAAAGGGTTGATCGGGGTGGATATTTCCTCGGCGACCGTAAAGCTGATTGAGCTCAAGCACGTCCGCGGTCAGCGCCGGGTGGAAAGTTATGCGGTGCGGCCTTTGCGTGAGGGCACCGTGGTCGAGCGGCGCATTCGTGACATGGGTGCCGTCGCCGAAGCGCTGCAGCGCGCCGTCGTCCAGGCTCAGCCTGGCACGCGTGACGCCTGCGTCGCCGTGCCTGCCAGCGCCGCCATCACCAAGACACTGATCCTGCCTGCCTCCCTCAATGATGAGGAAGTCGAGGCCCGCATCGAACTCGAGTCTGACAAGCATATCCCCTTTCCGTTCAGCGAGGTCTCCTTCGACTTTCAGCGCCTGGGCATCAATGAGCGCTATACCGATCAGCAGGACGTGCTGCTGGTGGCCTGTCGCAACCGAGACGTCAACCAGTTGACCGAGGCGCTGCTTCAAGCCGGCCTGACTCCCGCAGCGGTCGATGTCGAGACCTTCGCCATGGAGCGCGCCTTTAGCGAGCTCCAGCAGCAAATGGTGGCGAGCAGCGACGAGGAGTGCGTGGCGCTGGTCGATATCGGGGCCAACATGAACGCCTTCCATGTGCTCAAGGGCGGGCGCATCGTCTATAGCCGTGACACCGTCTTCGGCGGCCGGCGTCTGACCGATGAGATTGCCAGCCGCTACGAGCTTACCCTAGAAGAAGCGGGGCTTGCCAAGAAGCGCGGCGGATTGCCCGAGGATTACGCCGGGAGCGTCTTGATGCCCTTCATCGAGACGCTGGTCCAGCAGGTCGGGCGCTCTCTGCAGCTTTATTATACCGCGGGGCGCAAGGAAAAAGTGCATCGCTTGATGCTGGCCGGTGGGTCCAGCGTGATTCCTGGACTCAAGGAGCGTCTAGTCGAGGAAACCGGCATGGAGGTGCTGAACGCCAACCCGTTTCGGCGCATGCAGGTCAACCCACGCATCAATGCCCAGACGCTGGCCAATGATGCACCGGCCATGCTGACCGCCTGTGGGCTTGCCATGAGGGGGCGCTGATGGGGATCGAAATCAACCTGCTGCCCTGGCGTCAGGCGCAGCGTGAACGCCGCGGCAAGCGTTTCAATCTGGCATTGGGGCTGATGGCGGTCCTTGGACTGGGCGGCGGCTATGTGATGACGTTCTACTACGATCACCAGCTGGCCGTGCAGCAGCAGCGCAATGAACATATCCGCTCTGAGTCTGTACTGCTCAAGCAGGATATTCAGGACATGCACGATGACGAAGAAAGCCGTGACATCATACGGGACAAGATCGATGTCTTCAGTCAGCTCCAACAGGGGCGCGGCCAGACCGTGCGTGTCTTCAATGCCCTCAGCGCCAGTCTCCAGAAAGGTGTGTACTACTCGAAACTGTCCCGTGCCGGGCAGCGGCTTAGCCTGAATGGCGTGGCCGAGGATAACTACCAGGTTTCCGATCAACTGCGCGCCCTGGAGGCCGCGCCGGTGCTGGGCGTGCCGGTGCTGTCGCAGGTCGAGGGCGATGAGCAGGGAAGCCGGCGCTTTTCGCTGAGTGTGGATCAGCGCTTGCCCGCGGCGGTCGAGGAGGCGCCATGAACCTGTCAGCCGAATGGCGTCGCCTGCGTGAGCTGGATTGGCGCGAGCTGGATATAAAGGAAGCGGGTGGCTGGCCCTGGTCACTGCAGCTGGCCTGCTGCCTGTTGGTGTTGGGGGTGACCTGCTTTGCCATGGACTGGTATCTGGCGGCTCCCAAGGTGGAGGCTCTTGAGCAAGCGCGTCGTGAAGAGACGCAGCTGCTGACTGCCTATGGTCGAGAGGCCGCGCAAGCGGCGAGGCTGCCGGCCATGGAAGAGCAGGTGGCCACCCTCAATGCCCGTCTCGATAGCCTGCTGGAAATGCTGCCCAGCGGTGCCGAGATTCCTGCGCTGATCGACGATATCAGCAAGACCGCCTTGGACAATCAGCTCTCCATCGAGGCGATTCGCCTTCGTGAGCCGGTGCCCAAGGAGCACTACATCGAGCGACCCTTCGACATTCGCGTGCGCGGTGAGTATCACCGCATCGGCGCTTTCCTGGCCGGGGTGGCGGCACTGCCACGTATCGTCACGCTGCATGACTTCAGCCTGTCACCGGTCGACGGTGGCGAGCAGCTGGAGCTATCGATGCTGGCCCGCACCTACAGCTATGCGCCTAACGCAAACGCGAGTGACAAGGAGGCGGCGCAATGAGCCAATGCATGGATATTGATGCCACTTCCTTCTTTCGCGCCCTCTTTCACCGTTTATCCTTTCAGCAGGGGCGAGCAGTGCTGAGGCGGTCGCAGCGGTGTGGGCAGCAGCGTTCAGGGGCGGGCCTGTTGTTGCGAGAATGTTTTCCTCGGGCTTTGGCATCCCGGGCTTTCATGCTCCGAGCTTTCAAGCCTCGGGCTTTCGCGGTGTCGCTGGCTCTCGGCTTGTCGTTGACGGGGTGTGGCGAACCCGACCTCTCCGGGCTGGATAACAAACTGGGCGACCTGCGAGCTGACCCCAGTGGGCTTGAGTTGCCGCCAGTGCCCGATCTGCCTCATTACGACACCGTAGACTACGATCAGTCGAGCCGCCGAAGTCCCTTCCTCGCTCGCCAGCCGGCGCCCGAGGCGGCACCCGAAGGTTCCATCGATCTGGCGCCTGATTCGGATCGCCCCCTGGAGCCACTGGAGGCCTATCCGCTCGACAAGCTGAGCTTGGTGGGTACCTTGAGTGTGGGTAACCGGCCCTCGGCGCTGGTGCGGGCTCCCGGTGGTGAAGTGCACCGGCTGACCAACGGCGATCATATGGGCACCGATTATGGCCGCATCGTCAGTATCACCGAGCGTACCGTGCAGCTTGTCGAAGTCGTCAACAATGGGCGCGGCAGCTGGATCGAACATACGCGTCAGTTAACGCTGGATGATCCTACAACGAAATAGGCCGGCTGAAGACACGACCGTGCCACGCAGGAAACAAGGGACACGACGATGCAAATCATGATGCGCGTATTGCTGGCATTCATGCTGGCCTGGGGGCTTCCGGCCACGGCTATGGCCGCGTCGACGCTGACCGGGCTCGAGGTTCGCCAGGGCAGTGCCGGTGAGCTGGAAGTCGACATGCGCTTCGATGGCGACGTGCCCCAGGTGCGCGGCTATCGACTCGACTCGCCCCCCCGGTTGAGCATCGATCTGGTCGAGACCGCCAATGGCCTCGCCGAGCGCCGTCGTGAGATCGGTCTGGCCGGCGTCGATCGGCTGATCACGCTGGAGGCAGGTTCGCGTACGCGGCTGGTGTTCGATCTCGACGCGCCGCTGGCCTATCGCACCCGACAGGTCGGGAATCGTCTCGAGTTGGTGATCGGCGGTGATGCCTCGCCAGCGGCCGCCGCGGCGAATGAACAAGCCTCATCGGCCTCTGCGTCTGACGATGTCAGCAGTGAGCCGCAAATCTCCAGCTTCGACTTCCAACGCGGCGTCGAAGGTGCAGGAAGACTGGTGGTCAACTTCGATCGGGCCGGGGTTGCCTCCCAGGTGCGTGAGTCGGGTAATAGCATCATTGCCGAGCTTCCCGATGTCGACTTGCCTGAGGCTCAGGATCAGGTGCTCGATGTCACTGATTTCGGCACGCCGATGACGCGTGTCGTGCCGAGCCGGGTCGCCAATGGCGTGCGCCTGGCGATCGACACGCGGGGCAATTATGCGATGTTCTCGACGCTCCAGGGCCGCCAGTTGATCGTCGAAGCGCGTCCCGTCACGCGAGAGGAGCAGGCGGGTCGCGAAGAGGCGCGTACCAGCTATCAGGGCGAGCGTATCAGCCTGAACTTCCAGGACATCGAAGTGCGCGCCGTGTTGGCCATCATCTCCGATGTCAGTGGTCTCAATCTGGTGGCAAGCGACAGCGTCAGCGGCCGGGTCACCCTCAATCTCGATGATGTGCCCTGGGACCAGGCTCTTGAGCTGGTGCTCAAGAGCCATGGTCTCGCCAGTCGTCGCGAGGGCAATGTGATCGTGGTGGCACCCGCCAGTGAGCTTGCCAACATCGAGCGCCAGGAGATCGAGGCCCGAAAGCAGATGCAGGTGCTCGCCCCGCTGACCACGGAATACGTGGAGGTTAAGTACGCCAAGGCCGCCGATCTGGCCAAGTTGCTACGTGGCGGCGAAGGCTTCGGCCTGCTCACCGAGCGTGGCCGCGTCAGCGTCGATGCGCGCACCAATACCCTGCTGATCCAAGACACCGCCGAACAGATCCGCGAGATCCTGCGCACCGTCGAGAAGCTGGACGTCGCCGTGCGCCAGGTCCAGATCGAAGCGCGAATCGTCATCGCGAGGGATGGCGTCACCCAGGAGTTGGGCGTCAACTGGGGAATGTCGTCGACCGATAGCATCAATGGCGTGCTCGGCAACGGCAGCAGCGCCAACCTGAGCGGGGCCTCTACCGGCGTCGCCAGCAACGGTGGCCTGGCGGTCGATATGGGCAGCACCAATACCGCCTCGACCAGCTTCTCCTTTGGCTACCTGTCCGGTGACGTGCTGCTCGATCTAGAGCTCAATGCGCTGGAAACCGAGAACAAGAGCCAGACCATCTCCCAGCCACGGGTGATCACCGCCAATCAGCGCACCGCGATCATCAAGCAGGGTCAGGAGATCCCCTATCAGGAGGCGACCTCCAGCGGCGCCACCAACACCGAGTTCAAGGAGGCGGTGCTGTCACTTGAGGTCACGCCGCAGATCACTCCGGACAATCGTGTGATCATGGATCTGGCCATCAACAACGATACCGTCTCCGATCAGAGCTATGACGGTGCGCCGGCTATCGATACCAACCAGATCGAGACTCAGGTGCTGGTCGATAACGGCGAAACGGTGGTGCTGGGCGGCATCCTCACCACCGAGGAGCTGCGCAGTCTGGCCAAGACCCCTTTCCTGGGTGATCTGCCGGTGCTCGGCCAGCTGTTCCGCTATACCCAAGAGCAGAACGAGAAGGTAGAGTTGCTGGTATTCATTACTCCAAGGATTCTCGAGGACAGGCTGGCCCTTCGCTGATGCAGGACGATCTCCCCAACTTCTTTCTGATCGGCCCCATGGGGGCCGGTAAAAGCACCATCGGCCGCCTGCTGGCGGCCGAGCTGCGCCGTGAGTTCTTCGATAGCGACCACGAGATTCAGGCCCGCTGCGGTGCCGATATCCCCTGGATCTTCGATGTGGAAGGTGAAGCCGGCTTTCGCGAGCGTGAGCAGCAGGTGATCGGTGAGCTGACACAGTATCGCGGTGTGGTCATGGCCACCGGTGGCGGCGCGGTGATGCGCGAGGCCAATCGCCGCGCGCTGCGCGAGCGTGGCACGGTGATCTATCTCTATACGACCGTCGAGCAGCAGTTGAAGCGCACCGCGCGCGACCGCAATCGGCCGCTGTTGCAGCGAGACGATCGCGAAGAGGTGCTACGCACCCTGTTCACCCGCCGCGACCCGCTGTATCGGGCGACCGCTGATCTGGTGGTGCGCACCGATCGCCGCGGCCCCAAGGCGGTGGTTGGCGAAATCGTGCGCCGCGTGAGTCGCCAGCTCGACCCGCTGATGTCCTGCAAGGCCTGACGGGGCCCTTGCTGCACCTCTTAACCGAGTCTTTTCCATGCCCCAATCCGCCGCTATTCGCACCCTCAGCGTGGCGCTCGACGAGCGCAGTTACCCGATCCATATCGGCCCCGGCCTGCTGGGTCGCCCCGATGCCCTCACCCCTTATCTCGCCGGTCGCCAGGTGATGATCGTCACCAACGAGACGGTCGCACCGCTCTATCTCGAGGCCTTCAAGCGGGGACTGCCCGAGGATCTCGAGGTCGATGAGGTGATACTGCCGGACGGTGAACACACCAAGACCCTGGAGTCGGTGGCCCGCATCTGGGATGCCCTGCTGGCCGCCGGCTTCAACCGTCGCTGCACCCTGATTGCCCTGGGGGGCGGTGTGATCGGCGACATGACGGGCTATGCCGCGGCCTGCTATCAGCGCGGCGTCGCCTTCATTCAGGTCCCGACGACGCTGCTCTCTCAGGTCGATTCCTCGGTCGGGGGCAAGACCGGGGTGAACCACCCTCGAGGCAAGAACATGATCGGCGCCTTTTGGCAGCCCAAGGCGGTGCTGATCGATACCGATACTCTCGCTACCCTGCCATCCCGGGAACTCTCGGCGGGGCTCGCCGAGGTGATCAAGTACGGCCTGATTCGCGATCTCGAGTTCCTGGCCTGGCTCGAGGCGCGGATGGATGCGCTGCGTGGCCTTGACGGCGGCGCACTGCGCGAAGCGATCTATAGAAGCTGCGCCATCAAGGCCGAGGTGGTGGCTGCTGATGAGACCGAGCAGGGCGCCCGAGCGCTGCTCAATTTGGGGCACACCTTCGGCCATGCTATCGAGGCGCACCAGGGTTATGGCGCCTGGCTGCACGGCGAGGCGGTGGGTACCGGCATGCTGATGGCCGCCGAGCTCTCGCAGCGTCTGGGCTGGTTAACCCAGGACGAAGTGGAGAGGGCGGCGGCGGTCATCGCCGCTGCCGGCCTTCCGCTGGCGGCGCCCGAGGACATGGGCGTGGAGGACTTCCTGGCCGTGATGCGACTGGACAAGAAGAACATCGACGCCCGGCTTCGTCTGGTGCTGTTGCGAAGCCTCGGTGATGCCTGCCTGCACGATGCGACCCCGGCCGAGATGCTCGAGAGGCTGCTGGCGGACTTCCCCCGTCGCTAGGGGGTGCCGCTGCCAGAGGCTGCGGGCGTCTATCGCCACGCTGATGATCAGGCGTCCGTGTTTCACGGGCGCCTTTTTTGTGGCTGGGCTCGTAGCTGGACCTGTGCTGTATCGGCGACAAAAATGATCGGCAAGGCTTGGGCAGTGAACGGCCTGGAGTACCGCTCCAACGATGACAGACTGTCGACAAGCAGAAAGTAACTCGCATGCCTTATGCATGATTGGCATGCCCTTGTGCGGCTTTTTGCGACCAAAGTCTATGTTGATGAGCTTGTCGTGCGGACTGGGGCCAAGTGGTTGACCTGTCAGGGTTTTTTGCCCAAAAGATGCGCTAAGGTGCCGTTTTGCGGCGGTTTTTTAGGCGTCGAGGCGGGTGGGGAATTGCGCCGGAAGAGGGGGCTGGCTATGCTGGTTAGCCTTTTTCGGCGCCAGAAAACGGCACTTGGCAACGATATGCAAATAACGAAAAACCGATAAATATATCGTTAATGCCGTCTGGACACAAGACTACTGAATATTGATGAGGCGCGCCCATGAGACAAGGTCTCCACCAGCCCGGTGAATTTCGCGACAACTGCGGCTTCGGCCTGATTGCGCATATGGAAGGGCAGGCCAGCCATGACCTGCTGAAGACGGCCATCGAGTCGCTGACCTGCATGACCCACCGTGGCGGCATCGCCGCCGACGGCAAGACCGGCGATGGCTGCGGCCTCCTGCTGAAGATGCCCACCGACTTCATGCGGGCTGTCGCCCGGGAGTCACTGGGCGTCGAGCTCGGTGAGGGCTTTGCCGTCGGCAGCATCTTTCTGCCGGATGACGACGCTCGCGAGCAGGCCGCTCGTGAGGTGCTCAGCGGCGAGCTCGAGGCCCGTGGCCTGACCGTGCATGGCTGGCGCGACGTGCCTACCGACGCAAGCGTCTGTGGCCCCATGGCGCTGGACTGCCTGCCGCGCATCCGTCAGGTCTTCATCACTGCCGGTGACGATCGCCTCGAGGCTGAGCTGGGCGTCGACCTGTTTATGGCGCGCCGCCGCGCCGAGGAAAAGCTGGCCGGCGAGCCAGAGTTCTATGTCTGCTCGCTTTCCTCCCAGGTGGTGTCCTACAAGGGCCTGATGATGCCGGTGGATCTGCCCACCTTCTATCAGGACCTGGGAGACGAGCGCCTCGAGACCGCGATCTGCGTCTTCCACCAGCGTTTCTCGACCAATACCGCGCCGCGCTGGCCGCTGGCCCAGCCGTTCCGTCTGCTGGCACACAACGGTGAGATCAACACCATCGAGGCCAACCGTGGCTGGGCGAACTCGCGCAAGGAAAACTTCGTCAACGACCGGCTCACCGAAATCGCTGAACTCGACGAGATCGTCAATACCTCAGGGTCTGACTCCTCCAGCATGGACAACATGCTAGAGGTGTTGATGGCCGGGGGCATGGACATCTACAACGCCGTGCGCATGATGGTGCCGCCGGCCTGGCAGAACGTGGAAACCATGGACGGTGACCTGCGCGCCTTCTATGAGTACAACTCCATGCACATGGAGCCTTGGGATGGGCCCGCCGGCATGGTGATGACCGACGGTCGTCATGCCGTTTGCATGCTGGACCGCAATGGCCTGCGCCCCGCCCGCTGGGTGATTACCAAGAACGGCTATATCACCCTGGCTTCCGAGATCGGCACCTACAACTATCGGCCCGAAGACGTGGTGGCCAAGGGCCGTGTCGGCCCCGGCCAGGTGCTCGGTATCGACACCCAGACCGGTGAGATCCTGCACACCGAAGATATCGACAACCGCCTGAAGTCGGCCTACCCCTATCGTCGCTGGCTCAAGGACGAGGCCAGCTATCTGGAATCGGCGCTGACCGAGCTGGCCCGCTTCCAGCCCATGGACACCGACGAGCTCAACGTTCACCAGAAACTCTTCCAGATCACCTTCGAAGAGCGCGATCAGCTGCTGCGCCCGCTGGCCGAGAGTGGCCAGGAGGCGGTGGGCTCGATGGGCGATGACACCCCCATGGCGGTGCTGTCGCGCCATGAGCGCCTGCTCACCGATCACTTCCGCCAGAAGTTCGCCCAGGTCACCAACCCGCCCATCGATCCGCTGCGCGAAGCGATCGTGATGTCGCTGGAGACCATCTGCGGCGCCGAGCTCAACGTCTTCGAGGCCACGCCCGAGCACGCACATCGGCTGATCCTGACGACCCCGGTGCTGTCGCCGCGCAAATTCACCGCGCTAGTCAGCCAAGACGACCCGGCCTTTGCGAGCCAGCATCTGTCGCTTGCCTACGACCCCGAGACCACCGGGCTCAAGCAGGCCATTCAGTTGCTCTGCAGGAAGGCCGAGGACGCCGCCCGCAGCGGCAAGGTGATCCTGGTACTGAGTGACGCCGGCCTCGAGAAGGGCCAGCTGCCGATTCAGGCGGCGCTGGCCGTGGGCGCCGTGCATCACCACCTGGGTCGCGAGGCGCTGCGCCCGCGGGTCAACCTGGTCGTCGAGACCGGTTACGCCCGCGACGCGCATCAGATGGCGGTGCTGTTCGGCGTCGGTGCCACCGCGGTTTACCCCTATCTCGCCTACCAAGTGATGGCCGACATGCACCGCACCGGCGAGCTGACCGGCAACCCGGCGGACGCCCGCGAGAACTATCGCAAGGGCCTGCAGAAGGGGCTTTACAAGATTCTCTCCAAGATGGGGATCTCGACCCTGGCGTCCTACCGCGGCGCCCAACTGTTCGAGGCGGTGGGTCTTGGCAGCGAGGTCATGGACCTGTGCTTTACCCACATGGCGTCACGCATTCAGGGCGCCGGCTTCAGCGAACTGCAGATGCAGCAGGAGCTGCTGGCACGCCGGGCCTGGACCCCGCGCAAGGGCATCGGTCAGGGCGGCCTGGTCAAGTACGTCCACGGCAAGGAATACCACGCCTATAACCCCGACGTGGTGACCACCCTGCAGCAGGCGGTGCAGCAGGGCGATTACCAGAAGTGGAAGAAATTTGCCGCACTGGTCAACGAGCGTCCGGTGGCCACCATCCGCGACCTGCTGACCTTGAAGCCCGCCGCCGAGCCGGTGCCGCTCGAGGAAGTCGAGGCCATCGAGGATTTGATCCCGCGCTTCGACAGCGCCGGGATGTCGCTGGGTGCCCTGTCGCCGGAGGCCCACGAGGCTCTGGCCCAGGCCATGAACGAGGCCGGCGGGCGCTCCAACTCTGGTGAGGGGGGTGAGGATCCGGCGCGCTACGGCACCATCCGCTCATCGAAGATCAAGCAGATCGCCTCAGGGCGCTTCGGCGTCACTCCGGCCTACCTGGTCAATGCCGAAGTGCTGCAGATCAAGGTGGCCCAGGGCGCTAAACCCGGCGAAGGCGGCCAACTGCCGGGTGGCAAGGTCAACGAGCTGATCGCTCGGCTGCGCTATGCCGTGCCCGGTGTGACCCTGATCTCGCCGCCGCCGCACCACGACATCTATTCGATCGAGGATCTGGCCCAACTGATCTTCGATCTCAAGCAGGTCAACCCGGACGCCCAGGTCTCGGTGAAGCTGGTCTCTGAGCCCGGCATCGGCACCATCGCCACGGGCGTGGCCAAGGCCTATGCCGACCTGATCACGGTGTCCGGTTACGACGGCGGTACCGCGGCGAGCCCGCTGACCTCGATCAAGCATGCCGGCAGCCCCTGGGAGCTCGGCCTGCCCGAGGTCCATCAGGCGCTGCGCATCAATGGCCTGCGCGACAAGATCCGCCTGCAGACCGACGGTGGTCTGAAGACCGGCCTCGACGTGGTCAAGGCGGCGATTCTCGGCGCCGAGAGCTTCGGCTTCGGCACCGCGCCGATGGTCGCGCTGGGCTGCAAGTACCTGCGTATCTGCCACCTCAACAACTGCGCGACCGGTGTGGCTACCCAGGATCAGTTCCTGCGCGACGAGCATTTCCGCGGCACCGTGGACATGGTCAAGCACTACTTCCGCTTCATCGCCGAAGAAGTGCGCGAGCTGATGGCGCTGCTCGGGGTGCGCAAGCTCACCGACCTGATCGGGCGTACTGACCTGCTCGAGGTGCTCGAGGGCCAGACCAGCGCTCAGCGCAAGCTCGACCTGACGCCGCTGCTTGAGAACGACCACGTGCCGGCCGATGCGCCGCAGTTCTGTCGTGTGAGTCGCAACGTGCCCCATGATCCGGGTGCCAAGAACCTCGAAGTGCTCGAGGCGCTGCGTTCGGCGATCGACGACAAGTCCGGCGGAGAGTTCGACTTCACCATCACTAACTGCGATCGCAGCGTGGCGGCCATGACCTCCGGGGCCATTGCCAAGCGCTATGGCGAGGCCGGCCTCGAGGACGCGCCGATCACCGCGCGATTCACCGGCGTGGCCGGCCAGAGCTTCGGGGTGTGGAACGCTCGCGGTCTGAACCTGTATCTCGAGGGCGATGCCAACGACTACGTCGGCAAGGGCATGAACGGGGGCTCGATCACCATCGTGCCGCCGGCAGGCAGCCACTTCGAGAGCCACCAGACAGCGATCATCGGCAATACCTGCCTGTATGGCGCCACCGGCGGCACCCTGTACGCTGCCGGTACCGCCGGCGAGCGGTTCGGGGTGCGCAACTCCGGCGCCACTGCCGTCATCGAAGGCGCCGGCGATCACTGCTGCGAGTACATGACAGGCGGCCTGGTCACGGTGCTCGGCGAGACCGGCGTCAACTTCGGCGCGGGCATGACCGGCGGTTTCGCTTACGTGATCGACGAGGATCGTACCTTTGTCGACAAGTACAACCACGAACTGGTGGAGATCCACCGGATCAATACCGAAGCCATGGAGGCGTACCGGCGCCACCTGAGGGAGGTCATCGAGGACTATGTCGCCACCACCGGCTCGGCGCGGGGCGAGGCGATTCTCGAGGACTTCGGCCACTTCATCCGCCATTTCTGGCTGGTGAAGCCCAAGGCCGCGAGTCTTGGCAGTTTGCTCGCCGAGTCCCGGCGGCGACCCGAGTAAGCCGAGTCCCGGCGGCCCTGAATAAGGGCCGCGTCCCGGCGGGGGCGCCAAGCGGCCCCGCCCTGACCTTCCAGTTTTCGAGGAGAGACGATCATGGCAGAGCGTCTTCAGCACAACGATTTTCAGTTTATCGACGTGGGTCGTCAGGACCCGCAGAAGAAGGCAGCGCGCACCCGTTCGCGGGAGTTTGCCGAGATCTATGAGCCCTTCCAGCCAGGCGAAGCCGCCAGTCAGGCAGATCGCTGCCTGGGGTGCGGTAATCCCTATTGCGAGTGGAAGTGCCCGGTCCACAACTATATTCCCAACTGGCTGAAACTAGTGGCCGAGGGCAATATCCTCAAGGCCGCCGAGCTGTCCCATGAGACCAACTCGCTGCCCGAAGTGTGTGGCCGGGTATGCCCGCAGGACCGCCTCTGCGAGGGCGACTGTACCCTCAATGACGGCTTCGGTGCGGTGACCATCGGCTCGGTGGAGAAATACATCACCGATACCGCCTTCGCCATGGGCTGGCGCCCCGACATGTCGCAAGTCAAACGGACCGACAAGCGGGTGGCAATCGTCGGCGCCGGCCCTGCGGGCCTTGGCTGCGCCGATATTCTGGTGCGCAACGGCGTCACGCCGGTGGTGTTCGACAAGTACCCCGAGATCGGCGGCCTGCTGACCTTCGGTATCCCGGAGTTCAAGCTCGAGAAAAGCGTGATGGAGCGTCGTCGGGCGGTCTTCGAAGAGATGGGGGTGGAATTCCAGCTCAATACCGAGATCGGCCGTGACATCACCATCGATGACCTGATGGAAGACTATGACGCCGTCTTCCTCGGCATGGGCACCTACAAGTACATGCAGGGTGGCTTCCCGGGCGAGGATTTGCCGGGCGTACACAAGGCGCTGGATTTCCTGATCGCCAACGTCAATCACTGCCTGGGCTTCGAGAAGGATGCGGCCGACTACGTCTCTTTCGAAGGCCAGCGGGTGGTCGTGCTGGGCGGCGGCGACACGGCCATGGACTGCAACCGCACCTCCATTCGCCAGGGGGCGGCCAGCGTGTCCTGCGCCTACCGTCGTGACGAGGAGAACATGCCGGGCTCCAAGCGTGAGGTGGCCAACGCCCGCGAGGAAGGCGTGGAGTTCCTGTTCAACCGCCAGCCGGTGGCAGTGGTCGGCGAGGAGCGGGTCGAAGGCATCAAGGTCGTGCGTACCCGCATGGGCGAGCCCGACGAGAATGGCCGTCGGCGTCCCGAGGTGGTGCCGGGCTCCGAAGAAGTCCTGCCAGCGGATGCGGTGGTGATCGCCTTCGGCTTCCAGCCGACCGATATCGACTGGCTCGAGCCGAACAACATCAGCACCGATGAGCGTGGCCGCATTACCGCTCCAGAGCACGGCCGCTACCCCTTCCAGACCAGCAACGCCAAGGTCTTTGCCGGTGGCGATATGGTGCGCGGCTCCGACCTGGTGGTCACCGCCGTCTATGAGGGGCGCCAGGCCGGCGAGGGCATCCTCGATTATCTCGAGGTGTAGCTTCTGCGGCGATGCTGGCGAGGGGCGCGACCAGTGTCGCGAGCGTCTCCGGCGACAGGCCCGCGAGGAGGCGCGGTGAACCCGTCCCTGGGCGCTACCTCTGCCATCCATGGCAGAGGACCTCCTCTTCGGCCTGTCCCCGGCGTCGCGGCCCCGTCAGCGTCCTTGCGGCGTCGCCTGGCCTGACAGTCCTGCGTCCATCATTTCCAGGCAGGGGCCGAAATTGAGCCGCCAAGGCGACTCTGCTATTCTGTCGTCCCATCCTGGTGCGGTTTCCTTCCGCGCCTTCTGATCACGTTTCGACAGGTTCTCCATGACACGATATATCTTCGTGACCGGCGGCGTTGTGTCTTCTCTAGGCAAGGGCATCGCGTCCGCTTCGCTGGCGGCGATTCTCGAGGCGCGTGGCCTCAAGGTCACCATGCTCAAGCTGGATCCGTACATCAACGTTGATCCGGGCACCATGAGCCCCTTCCAGCATGGCGAAGTATTCGTCACCGAGGATGGCGCTGAGACCGACCTGGATCTGGGCCACTACGAGCGCTTCATTCGTACCAAGATGACCCAGAGCAACAACTTCACCACCGGCCGTGTCTACGAGCACGTGCTGCGCAAGGAGCGCCGCGGCGACTACCTGGGCGGCACCGTGCAGGTGATTCCTCATATCACCGACGAGATCAAGCGTCGGGTCTATGAAGGCGGGGAGGGCTTCGATGTGGCCCTGGTCGAGATCGGCGGCACCGTTGGCGACATCGAGTCGCTGCCGTTCCTCGAGTCGATCCGTCAGATCAGAAGCGAGCTGGGGGCCAACCGCGCCATCTTCATGCATCTGACCCTGGTGCCCTACATTCAGACCGCTGGCGAGACCAAGACCAAGCCGACCCAGCACAGCGTCAAGGAACTGCGCTCGATCGGTATCCAGCCGGATATCCTGATCTGTCGCAGCGAAGTCGAGCTCGAAGAGACCGAGCGGCGCAAGATCGCCCTGTTCACCAACGTCGAAGAGCGGGCGGTGGTGCCGCTGCAGGATGCCGATACCATCTATCGCATTCCGCTGATGTTGCACGAGCACGGCCTCGACGAGATCGTCTGTGACAAGCTGCGTCTGGAAGCCGATGAGGCCGAGCTGGATGAATGGGTGCGCGTGCTCGATGCCAAGCTCAATCCGCTCAAGTCGGTCAACATCGCCATGGTCGGCAAGTACATGGAACTGCTGGATGCCTACAAGTCACTGAATGAGGCGCTGATCCACGCCGGCATCCAGAACCGCATCAAGGTCAACATCGACTACATCGATTCCGAAGACATCGAGCGCCATGGCCCGGAGCGACTGGCCGGCAAGGATGCCATCCTGGTACCTGGCGGTTTCGGTGAGCGGGGCGTGGAAGGCAAGATCGCCACCGCCCGCTTCGCCCGCGAGCAGAAGATCCCCTACTTGGGCATCTGCCTTGGCATGCAGGTGGCGGTGATCGAGTTTGCGCGTCACGTCGCTGGCTGGACGGATGCCAACTCCACCGAATTTACCCACGACACCAAGCATCCGGTGGTCGGCCTGATCACCGAGTGGCTGAATGCCGAAGGCAAGATCGAGCTGCGCGACGAGGCCTCCGATCTCGGCGGCACCATGCGCCTCGGTGGCCAGGTGTGTCATCTGAAGCCGGGCTCCAAGGCTCGCGAGGCCTACGGCAACGACGAGATCGTCGAGCGCCACCGCCACCGTTTCGAAGTCAACAACCAGTTCATTGGCGAGCTGGAGAAGGCCGGCCTGGTGATCTCCGGCAAGAGCGTCGATGAGTCGTTGGTGGAAATGGTCGAGCTGCCGGACCACCCCTGGTTCGTGGCCTGCCAGTTCCACCCCGAGTTCACCTCTACGCCCCGCGATGGCCATCCGCTGTTTTCGGGCTTCGTACAAGCGGCTCTCGAGCAGAAACAGGCGCGTGCCCGGCAACAGGCGCAGGCTCAGCCGCAGGGCTAAGGAGCTCATATGAGCGAACCACAGAAGATCATCGAGGTTGCCGGCCTACGGGCCGGCAACGCCCTGCCGCTGACCCTGTTTGGCGGTATGAACGTGCTTGAGTCCCGCGATATGGCCCTCGAAGTCGCCGAGCGCTACGTGGAGGTGACCGGCAAGCTCGGCATGCCCTACGTCTTCAAGGCCAGCTTCGACAAGGCTAACCGCAGCTCGATCCACTCCTACCGTGGGCCGGGGATCGAGAAGGGGCTCGAGATCCTCGCCGAGGTCAAGGAGCGCTTCCAGGTACCGGTGATCACCGACGTTCACGAGCCTTGGCAGGCCGCGCCGGTGGCCGAGGTTGCCGACATCATTCAACTGCCGGCGTTCCTGGCCCGCCAGACCGATCTGGTGGTGGCCATGGCCGAGACCGGCGCGGTGATCAATATCAAGAAGCCGCAGTTCCTGGCGCCCCACGAGATGCGTCATATCACGCGCAAGTGCGAGGAAGCCGGTAACGATCGTCTGATCCTCTGCGAGCGTGGGTCGAGCTTTGGCTACAACAATCTGGTGGTCGACATGCTCGGCTTCGGTGACATGAAGGCCACCGGCTATCCGCTGTTCTTCGACGTTACCCATGCCCTGCAGCGCCCCGGTGGTCGGGCCGACAGCGCCGATGGACGTCGCGCCCAGGCCGCCGAACTGGCCCGTGCCGGTGTCGCCGTGGGCCTGGCCGGGATCTTCCTCGAGGCGCATCCGGACCCTGACAATGCCAAGTGCGACGGTCCCTGTGCCCTGCCGCTGGATCAGCTGGAGCCGTTCCTCAGTCAGCTCAAGGCGCTGGATGACCTGGTCAAAGGCTTCCCGGCATTGACGATTTCCTGAGCCAAGCAAAGGCGGTCCGGCGGTCCGGCGTTCCGGCGGGTCGTCTATCCGCTCTTGCATGCAGTTCCCGATAGACGTCTGTTTTCGACAAGATGGTGGTCGATAGACCCTTTACGAGCGGAGCCGTGACTCCCTCCAGGCACGCCGACTGGATCAACGCTTAGCGATAATAAGGACGAGATCATGACCAAGATTGTTGATATTCGCGCCCTTGAGGTGCTGGACTCCCGCGGTAATCCCACCGTGCAGGCCGAGGTGGTGCTGGACAGCGGCGCCAAGGGCGTGGCCTGTGCGCCGAGTGGCGCCTCCACCGGCTCTCGCGAGGCACTGGAACTGCGTGACGGCGACAAGAGCCGCTATCTGGGCAAGGGCGTGCTGAAGGCCGTTGAGGCCGTCAATGGCGCCATTCGTGAGCGACTGACGGGGCTCGACGCCCTCGACCAGCGCGGCCTGGACAACGCCATGCTCGAACTCGACGGCACCGAGAACAAGGAAAGCCTCGGCGCCAACGCCATCCTCGCCGTTTCCCTGGCTGCCGCCAAGGCTGCCGCCAGCGCCAAGGGCACCGAGCTCTACGCGCATATCGCCGAGCTCTATGGCCAGCCGGGCCAGTACCTGATGCCGGTGCCGATGATGAACATCCTCAACGGCGGCGAGCATGCCGACAACAACGTCGACATCCAGGAATTCATGATCCAGCCGGTGGGGGCGCCGTCCTTCCGTGAAGGCCTGCGCATGGGCGCCGAGATCTTCCACGCCCTGAAGAAAGTGCTGGCGGGCCGTGGCCTTTCTACCTCGGTGGGTGACGAGGGCGGCTTCGCGCCTAACCTCGCCTCCAACGCCGAAGCCCTGGCGGTGATCAAGCAGGCGGTGTCCGATGCCGGCTACACCCTGGGCAGCGATATCACCCTGGCACTCGACTGCGCCTCCAGCGAGTTCTTCAAGGACGGCCAGTACAGCCTGTCTGGTGAAGGCAAGAGCTATGACGCCGCGGGCTTTGTCGACTACCTGGCCGAGCTTGCCGACCAGTACCCGATCGTTTCCATCGAAGACGGCATGGACGAGTCCGACTGGGCCGGCTGGAAGGCGCTCACCGACAAGCTCGGTGACAAGGTGCAGCTGGTCGGTGACGACCTGTTCGTGACCAACACCAAAATCCTCAAGCGCGGCATCGACGAGAAGATCGGCAACTCCATTCTGATCAAGTTCAACCAGATCGGCTCGCTGTCCGAGACGCTGGATGCGATCAAGATGGCGCAGGATGCCGGCTTCACCGCGGTCATCTCGCACCGCTCCGGCGAGACCGAGGACACCACCATTGCCGATCTGGCCGTGGCGACCTCGGCGGGGCAGATCAAGACCGGCTCGCTGTGCCGCTCCGATCGCGTCGCCAAGTACAACCGCCTGCTGGTAATCGAGCAACAGCTGGGTGAGGCGGTGCGCTATCCGGGTCTTGCGGTCATCAAGGGGCAGGGATGAGCTCGCTACGCTCAGTGACATGACATGAAAGGTAAGACGAAAAGGCGCCCGTGGGCGCCTTTTTTTTGTGTCTGGCGATGCTATGCGCTATAGCGAGTGCGCCTCATGTCCTCATTGCGTGTAAGAGATTACCGACAACTTGCCCCCGATATACATGACTTTGATCAATAAATGATCGCTCTTGAAACGCTTGTTTTTATTTAAGATTTTGAAATTAATGATCTTTTAGATGACTGATGCATAAGGAGCAGGGTGTCTTCTCCTCCATTGGCCGACTTGAGAACCCTGCCATAGCGGCCACACTGTGCGTGGGATGTGGGAAAGCAGGATGCTTTCCCGGCAGGATGCAACGGGATGGTAGTCGGGTGCGCCTGGTACGACAGGAGGTCGTTCCCGGGCAAGGAAGTCACCTCAGGAGTCGAGCATAGGGACATGCTCAAGGAACGGCTAGGAGCGGGCGACCTTCGGGTCGCCTTTTTTGTGTCCGTTTTTTATACGTTTGTCTGCACGCAAATTGAGGCGTGCCAGTCAAGCAGCTGACGACTCGAACCGATTTCTGGTGGCGCGGCAGCCGTGTTTTTAGACGCGCATGCGCCAATCACCTGCACCCTCCGCGCTATTCGGGACGGGGCAGCATGAAAAAGGGCCGGCGATTTCTCGCCGGCCCTTTTTCGTGAAGCATGCCTTGACGGCACTGTCTCAGCGCTCGAGCAGTTCCTTCTTGCCGCTTTTGCCATCCCACTCCTCGGCGTCGGGCAGCGGGTCTGTCTTCTCGGCGATGTTCGGCCAGACCTCGGCCAGCTCGGCGTTGAGCTCGATGAACTCCTGCTGGCCCTCAGGGAGCTCGTCCTCGGAGAAGATGGCCTCAGCAGGACATTCCGGCTCACAGAGAGCGCAATCGATGCACTCGTCGGGGTGGATGACCAGGAAGTTGGGACCTTCGTAGAAGCAGTCTACCGGGCAGACCTCCACGCAGTCGGTGTACTTGCACTTGATGCAGTTTTCGGTGACGACGAATGTCATGGGGCTTCCTCGATCGTTAGCTGTCAGGGGCTCGATGACTCGCCGGGCCTCTGAGTGAGTCGTTTGACTAGTCTAGTTATAAGCGGCTTGATCATTAGAAGCCGCCATTCTAATGGGCGAATATTCTAGTCGTGGCGTGCAGGGCCAGCAAGTCATCGCAGCGGCCGGCGGGCAGAACGTTTCGGCATTAATCCATGCCCGTTGAGCTGCGTTCCGGGCACTTTACCCGTTGATCGTGTCGGCCCGTTCAACTGACCGTCGGCTTGTCTGGATCATCGACCTGGTGCCTTGGTCGGTGCACGCCTGGGGCGCCTCTGCCCAGGCCCCTAGACCTTCTCGCGCCATCTATAAAGCAGTTCCAGGGCCTGGCGTGGGCTCAGACCGTCGACATCCAGGCCGGCCAGTTCGTCGAGCAGTGGGTGCGGCGTGCTGGCGAACAGGTCATCCTGGCGCGGCGCCGGTGCCGAAGGCGCCACACTCGCACCGTTATCCGCTGCCGGCTCGGCCAGGGGCGTCTGGCGCTGGCCCTGGTCGACTTCCTGCTGTTCGAGTAGGGCGAGCTTCTCGCGGGCCCGGGCGATCACGTGCTGGGGCACCCCGGCCAGTTGGGCCACCTGCAGGCCATAGCTCTGGCTCGCCGGGCCATCTTCCACCCGGTGCATGAAGACGATGCCGTCCTTGTGCTCGGCGGCGGTCAGGTGCACGTTGGCGACGCCCGGCGCCTGATCGGGCAGGGCGGTCATCTCGAAATAGTGGGTGGCAAAGAGCGTGAAGGCTCGCGAGCGGGTCAGGTGCTCGGCGCTGGCCCAGGCCAGCGACAGACCGTCGAAGGTCGAGGTGCCGCGACCGATCTCGTCCATCAGCACCAGGCTCTTGTCGCTGGCGTTGTGCAGGATGTTGGCCGTCTCGGTCATCTCGACCATGAAGGTCGAGCGGCCACCGGCCAGATCATCCGAGGAGCCGATGCGGGTGAAGATGCGATCCACCGGGCCGATCTCGGCCGCATCGGCGGGCACGAAGCTGCCGGTATGGGCCAGCAGGGTGATCAGCGCGGCCTGACGCATGTAGGTCGACTTACCGCCCATGTTGGGGCCGGTGATCACCAGCATGCGTCGGCTGTCGTCGAGGGCCAGGTCGTTGGGCACGAAGGGCGCCTCGCTGACATGTTCGACCACCGGATGGCGTCCGCCCTGAATATTGATGCCCGGTGCCTCGGTGAGGGTCGGGCGCACGAAGTCCAGCGCCTGGGCGCGCTCGGCGAAGCTTGCCAGCACGTCGAGGCTGGCCAGCGCCCTGCCGGACTGCTGCAGGGCGTCGAGCTCGGCGCCTAGGGTGTCGAGCAGTGCTTCATAAAGCAATTTCTCGCGACCCAGCGCTCGGGACTTGGCCGACAGCGCCTTGTCCTCGAACTCCTTGAGCTCGGGAATGATAAAGCGCTCGGCGTTCTTCAGCGTCTGGCGGCGGATATAGTCCGCCGGTGCCTCTCGGGCCTGAGCGCGGGGAATCTCGATATAGTAGCCGTGTACGCGGTTATAGCCGACCTTGAGGCCGGCAAGGCCGGTGCGCTCGCGCTCGCGAGCCTCCAATTGGATCAGGTAGTCACCGGCGTTTTCGGCCAGGCCCCGCTGCTCGTCGAGCTCCTCGTCATATCCGGTGGCGATCACGCCACCATCGCGGATCACCACCGGCGGATTCTCGACCAGTGCCCGGGTCAGCGTCTCGGCAAGGGAAGGGTAGGGGCGGATATGGCGCTTGAGCTCATCGAGCGCGGTGCCCTCGTCGAAGCCCGAGAGGCTCGCCTCGAGGCCGGGCAGGGCATTGAGGGCGTCGCGTAACCGCGCCAGATCCCGGGGGCGCGCGCTGCGCAACGCCACCCGGGCCAGGATGCGCTCGACGTCGCCGATGGCCTTCAGGTCTTCGCGCAGGGCCACGAAGGCCTCGTCGTCGAGCAGCAGCGCCACGGAGGCCTGGCGGGCCAGCACCCGCGGGCGGTCGTGCAGCGGCCGGTTCAACCAGCGCTTCATCAGCCGCGAGCCCATGGCGGTGGCGGTGGTGTCGAGCACGCTGGCCAGGGTGTTGTCGCCGCTGCCGCCCAGGTTGGTGTCGATCTCCAGGTTGCGCCGGCTGGCGGCGTCGATGACCACGGCGTCGTCCCGGTTCTCGACGCCGATGGCGGTCACGTGGGGCAGCTGGGAGCGCTGAGTGTCACGGGCATAGTCGATCAGCACCCCCGCGGCGGTCATGGCGGCCTCGAGGTGGGCGCAGCCGAAGCCGCGCAGGTCCTGTACCGCGAACTGGTCGCACAGAGTGCGGGTCGCGGATTCGAGATCGAACAGCCAGTCGCTCTGGCGGCGCAAGCCTCGGCGCTCGGCAATCGAGGGTGGAAGGTCCTGGCTATCGGCAATCAGCAGTTCGGCGGGGTCGAGGCGCTGCACCTCGGCGAGCATCTCGGCCTCGCCCTCGACCTCCAGTACACTGAAGCGCCCGCTGGAAAGCTCCAGCCAGGCCATGCCCCAGGTCTCGCCCCGCGGATAGGCGGCCAGCACCAGGTTGTCGCGGTTGGCATCGAGCAGCGCCTCGTCATAGAGGGTGCCGGGGGTGACGATGCGCACCACTTTTCGCTCCACCGGACCCTTGCTGGTGGCCGGATCGCCGATTTGCTCGCAGATCGCCACCGACTCGCCGGCCTTGACCAGCCGCGCCAGGTAGCCCTCGGCGCTGTGGTAGGGCACACCGGCCATGGGAATGGGCTTGCCCGCCGACTGGCCGCGCTGGGTCAGGGTAATGTCGAGCAGGGCGGCGGCGCGCTTGGCGTCGTCGAAGAACAGCTCATAGAAGTCCCCCATCCGATAGAACAGCAGCACCTCGGGGTGCTCGCGCTTGATCTTCAGGAACTGGCTCATCATCGGGGTGTGCTGGGCGCTGGCCTGGGTCATGGGCTTCCTTGATTGCTCTGGCGTGCGTGGCGCTGTAGGGCGCGGCTGGACGTGACAGCGAGGACATGGCGTCGCCCGGACGCGGGTGGCTCGTCAGGGGCGGTCAAAAGGCGATATTCTACCCGCTCACGCGCGCCTCGTCAGGCGCTGACCCGCCATGCCGCGCGTATGGCTTCGCCAGCCGTCAGGGAGGCACGATGAAAGGGAATACCGCGGCCCTCGAGGCCCTCGACACGCTCACTCTCGCCACTCGGCTTGGCGAAGCCTGCCGGGCTCGTGGCGCGTCCGTGACCGCCGCCGAGTCCTGCACCGGCGGCGGTGTCGCCCATGCCATCACCGAGATCAGTGGCAGCTCCGGCTACTTCGAGACCGGCTACGTGACCTATTCGAACGCCGCCAAGACGCGCCAGTTGGGCGTGCCGGAGGCGACCCTGGCCAGCCACGGTGCGGTCAGTCGCGAGGTGGTCAATGCGATGGTCGCTGGGGCCTGTCGCGATAGCGGCGCGAGCCTTGCCGTCGCCATCAGCGGCGTGGCCGGCCCCGGCGGCGGCAGCGAGGCCAAGCCGGTGGGCACGGTCTGGCTGGCCTGGGGCGACAGTATGGCTCAGGAGGCCGTATGCCGGCACTTTGACGGTGATCGCCACGCGGTGCGCGAGCAGGCGCTGCGGGCGGCGCTGGTCGGGCTGATCGAACGGCTCGAGAGTGAGCCGGCGATACAGGAAAAGTTGCCTGAGCGGTAGGCGCGGCCGGTTTTTTTCTCCATAATACTGTGCAGTCATACAGTGCTTGGCTCCAGTATCGAGATCCAGCATTCAGAACTCATCGTTTTCCCTTTGATGACTCCAGGAGGCCATCCATGGCACAGGACGACAATCGCTCCAAGGCATTGAACGCGGCGCTTACCCAGATCGATCGCCAGTTCGGCAAGGGCACCGTGATGCGCCTGGGCGACGCGCCGCGCGTGGTGATGCCTTCGGTGTCTACCGGCTCGCTGGGCCTGGATATCGCGCTGGGCATCGGCGGGCTGCCGCTGGGCCGGGTCGTCGAGATCTACGGGCCGGAATCCTCGGGCAAGACCACCCTGACCCTGTCGGTGATCGCCCAGGCCCAGAAGCAAGGCAAGACCTGTGCCTTCGTCGACGCCGAGCATGCGCTGGACCCGAGCTATGCCGAGAAGCTGGGCGTCAATCTCGACGACCTGCTGGTCTCCCAGCCGGATAACGGCGAGCAGGCGCTGGAAATCTGCGACATGCTGGTGCGTTCCGGCGGTGTCGACGTGATCATTGTCGACTCGGTGGCGGCGTTGACGCCACGGGCCGAGATCGAAGGCGAGATGGGCGACTCCCACGTCGGCCTGCAGGCGCGCCTGATGTCACAGGCGCTGCGCAAGATCACCGGCAACATCAAGAATGCCAACTGCATGGTGGTGTTCATCAACCAGATTCGCATGAAGATCGGCGTGATGTTCGGCAGCCCCGAGACCACCACCGGCGGCAACGCCCTGAAGTTCTACTCAAGCGTGCGCCTGGATATTCGCCGCACCGGCTCGGTGAAGCAGGGCGACGAGGTGACCGGCAACGAGACCCGCGTCAAGGTGGTCAAGAACAAGACGGCGCCTCCGTTCCGCCAGGCCGAGTTCCAGATCCTCTACGGCAAGGGCATCTACCATGCCGGTGAAGTGGTCGATCTGGGCGTGCAGTGCAACCTGGTCGACAAGGCAGGCGCCTGGTACAGCTACAAGGGCAGCAAGATCGGTCAGGGCAAGGCCAATGCCGCCCAGTACCTCGAGGACAACCCGGCGATCATGGAAGAGATCGAGAGCCAGATCCGCGACCAGTTGCTGGCTAAGGCCGAACCGAAGGACGACAAGGCCGAAAGCGAAGCCGTGGCCAGCGACGAGCTCGACGACAAGGCCTGATCCATGGCGTTCGAGTCCGGCAAGGCGACACAGGGCGGTGACGGCGATCGGCCGTCATCCCGTGACGACGCCATTCGGCTGCTGGCGCGGCGAGAGTATTCCCGCCACGAGATCGAGAGCCGCCTGTCAGCCAAGGGGCATGCTCACGAGGACGTGGCGGCTTGCCTCGACGCTCTGGCCGAGCAGGGCCTGCAGTCGGATGAGCGTTTCGCCGAACACTTCGTTCGCTCGCGCATCCAGCGGGGCCAAGGCCCACGCAAGGTGCGCGCCGAACTGGATCAGCGGGGTGTGGCGCGCGAGACCGCCACTCAAGCCCTCGAAGATGCTGAGGTCGACTGGTATCAGCTGGCCGCCGAGACCCTCGCCCGGCGCTTCAGCGGTCCCGGTGATGCGCCCAAGGGGCGCGCCAAGCGCGAGCGGTTTCTTGCCGGGCGTGGCTTCGAGTTCGATCAGATCAAACATGCCCTGGCTCACGCCTGGGATGCCCCCGAAGACGACTAGCCCGCGCTTCCCCCCTGAAAGTTTCCCGCCGACTCGTTATACTCCAAGGTTTGCGACGACACCGGCGTGCCGTGTCGGTCCGCCTCGGCGGCCGCTCGCCCGCAGCGTCAACACGCTTATCGCCACGGACTTGATATGAAAAGCGCAGAGATCAGACAGGCCTTTCTGACCTTCTTCGAAGAGCAGGGACATTCCATCGTGCCGTCCAGCTCGCTGGTGCCGGACAACGACCCGACCTTGCTGTTCACCAACGCCGGCATGGTGCCCTTCAAGGACGTTTTCCTGGGGCGCGACCCGCGTCCCTACGTGCGTGCCACCTCCGCCCAGCGCTGCGTGCGCGCCGGCGGCAAGCACAACGACTTGGATAACGTCGGCTACACCGCGCGCCACCACACCTTCTTCGAGATGCTGGGCAATTTCAGCTTTGGCGACTACTTCAAGCGCGAAGCCATCCAGTTTGCCTGGACCTTCCTGACCGAGCGCCTGGGGCTGCCCAAAGACAAGCTGTGGGTCACCGTCCACATAAGCGACGACGAGGCCGAGCGAATCTGGAAGGACGAGATTGGCATCGACCCCGAGCGCTTCTCCAAGCTCGACGAGGACAATTTCTGGCAGATGGGTGATACCGGTCCCTGCGGGCCGTCCTCGGAAATCTTCTTCGATCATGGCCCCGAGGTCTGGGGGGGGGCTCCGGGCAGCCCGGAAGAAGACGGCGATCGCTACATCGAGATCTGGAACCTGGTGTTCATGCAGTTCGATCGCGACGCCGCCGGCAACATGAACCCGCTGCCCAAGCCGTCCATCGACACCGGCATGGGCCTCGAACGGGTGGCGGCGGTGCTGCAGGGCGTGCACTCGAACTACGAGATCGACCTGTTCCAGAACCTGCTGGCGGCCGCCGCCGAGGCGACCGGCCACGCCGACACCAGCGCACCATCGCTGCGCGTGATCGCCGATCATATCCGCTCCTGCGCCTTCCTGATCGTCGACGGCGTGCTGCCGTCCAATGAGGGGCGCGGCTACGTGCTGCGCCGGATCATTCGTCGCGCGGTGCGCCACGGCCACAAGCTGGGCGCCGAGGGCAGCTTCTTCCACGCCCTGGTCGCGGCGCTGGATGCCGAGATGGGCGAGGCCTACCCGGAACTGCGCCAGGCGCGCGCCCAGATCGAGACCGTGCTGGCCAAGGAAGAGGCGCAGTTCGCGCGCACCCTGGATCACGGCATGGGCCTTTTGAGCGAAGCGCTGGACGCCCTCGAGGGCGACGTGCTGCCCGGCGAGACGGTGTTCAAGCTCTACGACACCTACGGCTTCCCCTACGACCTGACCGCCGACGTCTGCCGCGAGCGCGGCGTCTCTCTCGACGAGGCCGGCTTCAAGGCGGCGCTTGAGGCGCAGCGTGAGCGGGCCCGCGCGGCCAGCCAGTTCGGCGCCGATTACGGCGTGACTCTGGAGCTCGAGGGCGAGACCGCCTTCACCGGCTATGATCGCCTCGAAGATCAGGCCAAGGTCACCGCGCTGGTCGATACGCAGGGCAACGAACTGGCGGCGCTGGAAGACGGCCAGAAGGGCGTGGTGGTGCTCGACCGCACGCCCTTCTACGCCGAGTCCGGCGGCCAGGTCGGCGATACCGGCTATCTCGTGGTCGACGGCGGCCGCTTCCAGGTCACCGACACCCAAAAGCAGGCCGGTCACCACCTGCACCAGGGCGTGATGGTCGAGGGCCGCCTCGAGGTGGGCGCCACGGTAACGCCGACCGTCGATGCCAGCCTGCGGGCCGCCACGGTGCGCAACCACTCGGCGACCCACCTGCTGCACAAGGCGCTGCGGATGGTGCTCGGCGAGCACGTCCAGCAGAAGGGCTCGCTGGTCAGCGCCGAGCGGCTGCGTTTCGACTTCAGCCACCTGGAGGCCGTGACGGCCGAGGAGCTTGCCGAGGTCGAGGCCATCGTCAACGCCCAGGTGCTGGCCAATGCGCCGACCCGGATCGAGAACATGACCCTCGACGAGGCCAAGGCCAAGGGCGCCGCGGCGCTGTTCGAGGCCAAGTACGCCGACGATGTGCGGGTGCTGACCATCGGCGCCGACGACTTCTCGGTGGAGCTGTGCGGCGGCACCCACGTGGCGCGCAGCGGCGACATCGGTTGCTTCCACATCGTCACCGAGACTGGTATCGCCTCCGGCGTGCGCCGCATCGAAGCCATCACCGGCGAGGTGGCATTGGCCTACTTCCAGGGTCAGGAAGCACAGCTGGCGCGAGTCGGCGAGCGTCTCAAGGCCAAGCCCGAGCAGGTCGAAAGCCGCGTCGAGTCGCTGCTAGAGCGCAACCGTGGCCTCGAGAAAGAGCTCGAGCGCCTCAAGGCCAAGCTCGCCTCGAGCGCCGGCAACGACATGCTGAACGAAGCGCAGGATATCGCCGGTGTCCGCCTGCTCGCCAAGCAGCTCGAGGGCGTGTCCGGCAAAGAGCTGCGTACCGTGATGGATCAGCTCAAGCAAAAGCTGGGTTCCGGCGTGGTGGTTCTCGGGGTGGCCGATGCCGAGAGTGGCAAGGTCAGCCTGATCGCCGGTGTCACCAACGACCTGACCGGGCGTCTCAAGGCCGGCGACCTAGTCAAGCACGTTGCCGCCCAGGTGGGTGGCAAGGGCGGCGGACGTGCCGATATGGCGCAGGCCGGGGGTAGTGAGCCCGATGCCCTCCCGGAGGCCCTGGCCAGTGTGCCGGCCTGGGTAGAGGAGCAGCTGGGCTAAGCTACTATCAAGGGGGTCGTGGGCAGTGTTGCCCCGACCCCCTTCTTGTTTCTCGCCCGACAATCGCGTTCTTTTCCTTCATCCTTTCACTTCAAGGCAATCGCATATGGCGCTATACGTACAGAAATTCGGTGGCACCTCGGTGGGCTCGGTCGAGCGCATCAAGGCCGTGGCCGAGAAGGTCAAACGCTTCCGCGACAACGGTCATCAGATCGTGGTGGTCGTCTCGGCGATGAGTGGCGAGACCAACCGTCTGGTCGACCTGGCCAGCCAGATCAACGACGAGCCGACGCCACGCGAGCTGGACATGCTGGTCTCCACCGGCGAGCAGGTCACCATCTCGTTGCTGGCCATGGCTCTGCAAAAGCTGGGCGTGCCGGCGACCTCCTACACCGGGGCCCAGGTCGGCATCCAGACCGACAGCGCCCATACCAAGGCGCGCATCCAGCGCATCGAGACCGACGACATCCAGTCTGACCTGAATGACGGCCAGGTGGTCGTGGTGGCCGGTTTCCAGGGCGTCGACGAAGAAGGCAATATCACCACCCTCGGCCGAGGCGGCTCCGACACCACCGGGGTGGCGCTGGCCGCCGCGCTGAAGGCCGATGAGTGTCAGATCTACACCGACGTGGACGGGGTATACACCACCGACCCACGGGTCTGCTCCAAGGCGCGCCGGCTGGAGACCATCACCGTCGAGGAAATGCTCGAGCTTGCAAGCCTGGGCTCCAAGGTCCTGCAGATTCGCGCCGTCGAATTTGCCGGCAAGTACAACGTGCCGCTGCGCGTGCTCTCGAGCTTCGAGGACGGCGGCAACGGCACCCTGATCATTGCTGACACAGATGACGAAGAGGATTCCATGGAAGAACCGCTGATCTCCGGTATCGCTTTCACCGCCAACGAAGCCAAGCTGACCCTGCTCAACACCCCGGACGTGCCGGGTGTGGCCTCGCGGATCCTCGGGCCGATCGCCGATGCCAACATCGAAATCGACATGATCGTGCAGAATGTGGCGCCGGCCGGCGACTACACCGATTTCACCTTCACGGTCGGCAAGGGCGACTACAAGCAGACCATGAAGATCCTCAAGGAACAGGTGATTCCGGATCTGGGTGGCGGCGAGCTGCGTGGCGATGACAACATCGCCAAGGTCTCGCTGGTCGGCGTCGGCATGCGTTCCCACGCAGGCATCGCCTCCAAGATGTTCCGCGTACTGGCTGACGAGAACATCAACATCCGCATGGTCTCTACCTCCGAGATCAAGATCTCCGTGGTCATCGACGAGAAGCACATGGAGCTTGGGGTACGTGCCCTGCACAAGGCCTTCGGTCTGGATAAGGATGACATCGAGCAAGAGTGATCGTCGCTGGTGACGTCGACCACTTTCACTACGCTATAGTGGTGGCCACTGCCTTTGGTGGTGGCCACACTCATAGGTCGTGAACGGCGTCGCAAAGGAAGGGGCGTTTGGCTTGAAGCCGTGTGTCGCGCATACTCTTGCCTCGCTTGGACATAAGCGTGCATATCCCGTTGCAAGAAGTCTGAGAAGGAGATCGGTCATGCTCATCCTGACCCGCCGTGTCGGCGAAACCTTGATGATTGGTGATGAAGTCACCGTGACTGTGCTGGGCGTCAAAGGGAATCAGGTACGCATTGGCGTGAATGCTCCCAAGGATGTCGCAGTACATCGTGAAGAAATCTATCAGCGTATCCAACGCGAGAATACCGAGGAAGACGGCGAGCAGGAGCCGTTGGCGTAACGCCCCGGGATACCCGTGCCGCTGTTAGAGCCGGGTGTGAAGTAAGAAACCTGCATATGGGAAGCGATAGCCGATAAAGTGTGATAGGCTATCGCCGCTGGGTTGCAGGAGTGGTGGTTGTAAAACACTTAAGGCCCGGTTAGCCGTGGTTCGGCATTCGCTGTGGGTTTCAGGCGTATTCTGATCACGGTAAGCGCAAAAAAGTTGCCCGAAGGGTTGGACAAACACCTTCAGAAACGGTAACATACGCGCCGTGTTGATGAGGGAGAGGTGGCCGAGTGGCTGAAGGCGCTCCCCTGCTAAGGGAGTATGGGGTTTATAGCCTCATCGAGGGTTCGAATCCCTCTCTCTCCGCCATTAACTGCGATCCGTCGCAGCAACATCAGCACAACGAAGATGAAACGCGAAAGCACGCGCCCGTAGCTCAGCTGGATAGAGTATCTGACTACGAATCAGAGGGTCGGAGGTTCGAATCCTCCCGGGCGCGCCATCTTCTCCCCCGCGTGAAAGTAATTTCTCGCTGGGTATTGGTTGTGGCTTAGTTTGATGCCCTTCCAACACGAGCACTACCCAATACGCGCCCGTAGCTCAGCTGGATAGAGTATCTGACTACGAATCAGAGGGTCGGAGGTTCGAATCCTCCCGGGCGCGCCAGATTTCAACCCGTCCTCTCGAGGGCGGGTTTCGTGTTTCTGGCCTCGCTATCCTTTGGTAGTCCGGGCTCCCCCCACCTCCCCCCCGTATTTGTTGATATTGTTCTTGATATCGCCGCGTCGTTGCCAGCCCTGTCTGGTGGCTCTGGCCTAGTGTTTTCGGAGCGAGTCTTTTGGGCGTCGTCGCAATCGCGAACGGCGCCTTTTTTGCCTATCTCTCCTGGTCCTGACCATCGGCCTATCCTGGTGCGCTCTTGGCGGCCGCGCTATCGACGGCGGCCTTATCTATGCCGCTATTCAAAGTCCTGTCCAAATCCCTATCCAAATTCCTATCCATGCCCCCTGGCCTTGGCGCATGCTGAGTGTTGTGGAGCCAGGCCGGCGCCTGGTGATGCCCGGTCGTGGGTGTCCGCAAGAGCCATCGGGCGCGAGAGCTTTGTGGCTGGCGGCTTAGACAGGCTACATACCCCAGAAACTAAGCGTGTTCGTCTAGAGCTGTTCTGTCTTTTACTGGTAATTTGACGATAAATTGTCTATAAATTGTCACAACAAGAATTCAACAAGAGAGGACTCCAATGACCAGACTGCTGCTCAACGCCGATATGGGCGAAAGCTTCGGCCCCTGGAAAATGGGGCTCGATCATGAGGTCATGCCGGTAGTCGACCTGGCCAACGTGGCCTGCGGTTTCCATGCCTCGGACCCTGATACCATCCGCGCAACGGTTCGTCTGGCCGCTGCCCATGGCGTTACCGTCGGGGCGCATCCGGCCTATCCCGACCTGGTCGGTTTTGGTCGCCGCTCGATTGCCTGCTCGAGCGAAGAAATCGA
Organism: Onishia taeanensis; assembly: GCF_003268885.1. Lineage (GTDB taxonomy): Bacteria > Pseudomonadota > Gammaproteobacteria > Pseudomonadales > Halomonadaceae > Onishia > Onishia taeanensis_A. Next base: position 327,804 of record NZ_QLSX01000002.1, on the reverse strand, counting down.
GAATCTGGTGCTCTATCAGATCGGCGCGCTGGCCGCGCTGTGTCGCGCCGAGGGTGCGCGTCTGGGCTATGTGAAGCCCCACGGTGCACTCTACAACGACATGATGCGCGATCCGGACAAGCTCGCCGCCGTGATGCGCGCCCTCAAGGCCTTCGATGCCGGCTTGCCGTTGATGGTAATGGCGACCCGCGATCCCTCGGCGGCTCGCTCCCTGGCTGCCGAGCACGGCCTCACCCTGTGGCTCGAAGCCTTCGCCGATCGCGCCTACGACGCCGAAGGGCGCCTGGTCAGCCGCCGCGAGCCCGGGGCCGTACATCACGATCCCAAGGTGATCATCGACCAGGCCCGGCGAATCGCTACCGGTTCGCCCCTCACCGCCTCCGATGGCAGTGAGCTGGTGCTCGAAGCCGATACCCTTTGCGTTCACGGTGACAACCCGGAATCGATCGCCGCGGTCAAGGCCATTCGCCAGGCCCTCACGGATATCGAGGCGGCCTCATGAGGCGGCCTCGTCTCGAGAATGCCGGCGTCGATGCCTGGCTGGTGCGCCTCTTCGACACCATCGATGAAGCCAATATGCCGTGGCTGATGGCGCTGTGTCGTCGCTGTGAAGACGCCTTCGGGCCGGCATTGGTCGATCTGGTGCCCTCCTATACCACCCTGCTGGTGCACTATGACGCCGCGCGGCTCTCGGCAGGTGAGGCCCGCGGCCGGTTGGCGAACATCCTCGCCGACCTGCGCCCGGACGAGGGAGCGGCAGCAGGCGCCATCAAGGAGGTCCCGGTCTGGTACGACGAGAGTGTGGGCCCCGAGCTTAAGCGCCTGATGGACGTCACCGGTCTCGATCGCGAGGCGCTGATCGAGCTGCATTCAGGCCACGAATACCGGGTTTTCGCGTTGGGGTTCGCGCCGGGCTTCGCCTTCATGGGCAGTCTCGATGAACGCCTTGAAATGCCCAGGCTCGACACCCCGCGCCAGCGGGTGCCGGCCGGCAGCGTGGCGGTGGCCGGGCGACAGACCTCCGCCTATCCGCGCCAGTCCCCCGGGGGCTGGAACCTGATCGGGCGCACGCCGCTCACGCTCTTCGATCAGCATCGCGAGGAGCAGAGCTACCTGCAGGTCGGTGATCGGGTGCGCTTCAAGCCAGTGGACCGAGCCGCATTCGAACGCCTGGGCGGCGATCCCCGTCCAGTCGCCACGGCTCAGGAGGTACGCCCATGAGCGAGACGTCAATGACGGGCGCCACCGCGCTGCGTGTGGAGAAAGCCGGACCCTTGGCCACCTTGCAGGACGCCGGACGATTCGGCGTGCGCCGGATGGGCGTGACCCAGGGCGGCCCTGCGGACCTGCACGCCTTCGCCTGGGCCAATCACCTGCTGGGCAATGCATGGGGGGCTGCGATGCTCGAGATCACCCTGGGCGGCTTGACCCTGATCGCCGAGCGGGACCTTCGCTTGGCGCTGTGCGGCGCCGACCTGAGTGCCACTACCGACGGCGAGCCACTTGAGCCCTGGCAGGCCTTTACCCTGCACAAGGGGCAGCGCCTGGCTTTCGGTATTCCTCGGGCCGGGGTGCGCGCCTACCTGGCCGTGCCCGGCGGTTTTCAGGGCTCGCCGGTGCTTGGCAGTCTTTCCTGCGTGACCCGTGAAGGGCTTGGTGGGCATAGCGGCGCGGGCACGCCGCTGGCCGAGGGTGAGAGCCTACGCGTCGATGCCGATGCGTTAGCTGGCGCCTCAGTCGGTGAGGCGCGAACCGTGCCGATGGAGGAACGACTCGACTATTTGGCGCCGGCGGTGCTGGGGCTGATTCCCGGCGCCCAGATCGCTGACTTTACCGGACCGAGCCTGTTTCGTGCCTTCCACGCCGAATGGCGGGTCGATGCCCGGGCGGACCGGATGGGCGTGCGGCTTACCGGGCCCAGGCTCGAATGCCGGCTCGCCGGCATGATCTCGGAGGGTATCGCCCTGGGGGCCGTGCAGGTGCCGCCGGACGGTCAGCCCATCGCGCTGCTCAACGATCGCCAGACCGTCGGCGGTTATCCAAGGCTTGGCACCCTGACGCCCCTTGCCTGCGCACGGCTTGCCCAATGCCAGCCCGGCCAGGCGGTACATCTTACCTCGGTGGCGCTGGGCGCGGCGCAGAGTGACTATCGACGCTTTCTCGCCGCCCTGCAGGCCTGAGGCGGATTCAGGTGGCTAAGGTGGCTGCTGGCCGCCGTTGCTTGAGAGAGGTGCTCTCTGCTGGTGCGCTCTTGGCGGTCAGGCCGGCCAGGAAGGGATCCAGGCGGGTCTCGCGGCGCAGCACCTGAAAGCGGCCGGCGGCTTCCGGGTCCCGGGCGCGCATCTGGTTCAGCCACTGCTTGAGCAGCGAGACCACGACACGCTCGGGGAGTGTGCTACGCTGCAATGCAGCATAGGTGGCAAGAATATCGGCACGAACCGCCCATGGGGTAGCGGGCAGACGCTCGTTGGTGCGCTGCCAGTGGCGGATGCGTGGGGCCAGGAAGGGATCGGCGAGCGCGCCGCGGCCAATCATCACGTCCGGACACCCAGACAGGGTGCGCGCCTTCCAGTAGTCCTCGAGCGTCCAGATATCGCCATTGGCGATCACCGGGATGCGCAGGGCATGACGGATGCGACCGATCCACTCCCAGTGGGCCGGCGGTCGATAGCCCTCGTCGCGGGTGCGGGCATGTACCACCAGCGAGGCGGCACCGCCGCGCTCGGCGGCCAGCGCGCAGTCCAGGGCTCGCAGGCGGTCCGAGAAACCCAGGCGCACCTTGGCGGTGACCGGCACGGCGCCGTCCACGGCCTGATGCACCGCGGCCACGGCCCGCTCGAGGCGGCGCGGGTCGCGCAGCAGCGAAGCGCCGCCGTCGTGACGATTGACCGTCTTGGCCGGGCAGCCGAAGTTAAGGTCGAGGCTGATCGCGCCAAGGCTCACCGCCTGACGCGCATTGGCGGCCAGTGCCTCCGGATCCGAGCCCAGCAGTTGCAGGTGCACCGGAATACCATGGGGCGTCATGACCTTTGGCTGGCCAGGCGCGGAGTCGGGCGCCTGAATAAGCTCCGGGCAGTGCTTGTAGAAGACCCGCGGCGGCAGGCGCACGTCGACCACGCGCACGAATTCCGTCACCGTCCAGTCGAAGCCTGGGTGCTCGGTGAGCAGGGCGCGGGTATGGGCATCGATCACGCCTTCCATGGGCGCTAGGCCGATGCGGCCTTCATGTAGTAAATTAACTACGTTCTGCTCAACCATGGTGTCATTGCATTATCGGTAGGTTCAGGCAGGTTATTGTACCAGTCGAATAGCATGCCCAGGACAGTCATGGTTGGGCGCGACCGAGCAAGGGGATTTCATATGCAAGACTCGCTGATGCAGGAAGGCCTGATGCTGATGGCGTTCGGGATGGGCTTCGTCTTCGTCTTCCTGACGGTGCTGGTCATCGCCACCACCGGCATGTCGAAGCTGGTCGCGCGCTGGGCGCCGGTGCCGGCCAAGCCTGAAGCCGCGCGCGCGCCGGCGCCTGCCGCTCAGGATGATGATCTGATGGTGGTGATCAGCACGGCCGTGCACCGCTATCGCCAGCGTCATCGTCGCTAGGCCGGCGGACGTCACGCCACGCCGCTAGCAGGTCGGGAGCCTCGCCGCCTGCCAGACAGAATTATCGATAAAGACAAGGATAAACCGTTATGAGTGAGACTCGACGCCCATTGGGCATCACCGACGTGGTGCTGCGCGACGCCCACCAGTCACTGTTCGCCACTCGCATGCGCCTGGACGACATGCTGCCGATCGCCGAGAAGCTCGATCGGGTCGGTTTCTGGTCACTGGAGTCTTGGGGCGGGGCCACCTTCGATGCCTGCATTCGCTATCTGGGTGAAGACCCCTGGGCGCGCATTCGTGCCCTCAAGGAAGCGATGCCCAATACGCCGCAGCAGATGCTGCTGCGCGGCCAGAACCTGCTGGGCTACCGCCACTATGCCGACGACGTGGTCGACAAGTTCGTCGAGCGCGCCCGCACCAACGGCGTCGATGTCTTCCGCGTCTTCGATGCCATGAACGACCCCCGCAACCTCGAGCGAGCCATTAAGGCTGTGCGTGCCAACGAGGGCCATGCCCAGGGCACCATCGCCTATACCGTGAGCCCGGTGCACACCATCGACGGCTGGGTCGAGCTCGCCAAGCAGATCGCCGACATGGGCGCTGACTCCCTGGCAATCAAGGACATGGCCGGCCTGCTGGCGCCCTATACCGCCTTCGAGCTGGTATCCAAGCTCAAGAAGGAACTGTCGATCCCCATCCATATGCAGTGCCATGCCACCACCGGCATGTCCACGGCTACCGCCCTCAAGGCCGTCGAGGCCGGCATCGACAATATCGATACCGCCATCTCCTCGATGTCGATGACCTACGGCCACAGCCCCACCGAATCGGTGGTGGCGATGCTCAAGGATACCGACCGCGACACCGGCCTGGATCTCGAGCTGCTCGAGGATATCGCGGCCTACTTCCGCGAAGTGCGCAAGAAGTACGCCGCCTTCGAAGGCTCGCTGAAGGGCATCGACTCACGGATTCTGGTCGCCCAGGTGCCCGGTGGCATGCTCACCAACATGGAAGGCCAGCTCAAGGAGCAGGGCGCCGGCGACAAGCTCGATGACGTGCTCAGCGAGATTCCTCGGGTCCGCGAGGATCTGGGCTTCATTCCGCTGGTGACCCCGACCTCGCAGATCGTCGGCACCCAGGCGGTGATGAACGTGATGATGGGCAGCCGCTACAAGTCGATCTCCAAGGAGGTCCAGGCGCTGCTCAAGGGCGAGTATGGCGCGGCGCCCTCGGGCTATAACCAGGACCTGCAGTCGCGGGTGCTGGAAGGCAAGCAGCCGATCACCTGCCGTCCGGCCGACCGGCTGGAGCCAGAGGTCGAGCGCCTGACCCAGGAACTCGAGGCCAAGGCCAAGGAAGAGGATATTCGTCTGGAAGACGGCGAGCGACGCATCGACGATGTGCTGACCTATGCGCTCTTCCCGCAAATCGGGCTCAAGTTCCTCAAGAACCGCGACAATCCCGACGCCTTCGAGCCAGCGCCCAAGGCCCAGGCGGCGGGTGTGCCGGCGGCCAGCGCTCCTGCCAAGTCAGGCGGCGAGGCACCAGCGGCGGGCCCCGAGACCTACACCATTACCGTCAACGGCAAGCAGTATGTGGTCGAGGTCGCTGAAGGGGGCGAAATCGGCCAGGTTCAGTCCCAGGATGACGCCGGTCAGGCCGCCGCCCCGGCGGCGCCGGCCGCCTCCAGCGGTGAGACCGTCAGCGCGCCGCTCGCCGGCAATATCTTCAAGGTCAACGTCAAGCCGGGCGATCAGGTCGCCGAGGGCGACGTGGTGATCATTCTCGAGGCCATGAAGATGGAGACTGAAATCCGCGCGGCAAGCGCCGGCACGGTCTCTGCGGTCAAAGTCAAAGAAGGCGACAGCGTATCCGTGGGTGATGCGCTGGTCGTCCTGTAAGGGCGCCGATTCATGGATAAACTGCTGACTCTCTGGTACGGCTCGGGACTCTACAACCTGAGCCTTGGGCAGGCGGCGATGATCGTCATCGGCCTGCTGCTGCTCTACCTGGCGATCCACAAGAAGTTCGAGCCGCTACTGCTGGTGCCGATCGGTTTCGGCGGGATCCTGGCCAACATCCCCGAAGCCGGGCTTGCCCTGTCCGCTGCCGAGCAGGCGGCGCACCTGGCGACTCCTGAAGTGCTGGGGCGCATGGCCGATGCGCTGGGCATGAACCTGGACCCTTCGGCGTCGCTTGAGACCACGCGCCATGCCATCGCCGCGGTGGTGCATGGCGATACCGCACCCAACCTGGTGCGGGCCGCGCAGGACGTGGCTCAGGATGTGGGCTTCACCAACGGCATGCTCTACAACTTCTACAGCGTGGCCATTGCTTCGGGCATCGCGCCGCTGGTGATCTTCATGGGCGTGGGCGCCATGACCGACTTCGGTCCGCTGCTGGCCAATCCGCGCACCCTGTTTCTGGGGGCAGCGGCTCAGTTCGGAATCTTCGCCACCCTGCTCGGCGCGGTGGGGCTGACCTCACTTGGCTGGATGGACTTCTCGCTCAAGCAGGCCGCCGCCATCGGCATCATCGGCGGGGCCGACGGCCCGACTTCGATTTATGTGTCGAGTCTGCTGGCGCCGGAGCTGCTGGGGGCCATCGCCGTGGCGTCGTATTCCTACATGGCGCTGGTGCCGCTGATTCAGCCACCGATCATGCGTGCGTTGACCAGCGAAAAGGAACGCCAGATCGTCATGACCCAGCTGCGGCCGGTGTCCAAGCTCGAGAAGATCTGCTTCCCACTGGTGCTGTTGATCCTGGTAGTGCTGTTCCTGCCGGATGCCGCGCCGCTGCTCGGCATGTTCTGCTTCGGCAACCTGATGCGCGAATGCGGCGTGGTCGAGCGTCTGTCGGATACGTCACAGAATGCGCTGATCAACATCGTGACCATCTTCCTCGGCCTGTCGGTGGGCTCCAAGCTGATCGCGGATCGCTTTCTGGCCGTCGAGACCCTGGGCATCCTGAGTCTTGGCATCATCGCCTTCGCAATCGGTACCGCCTGCGGCGTGCTGATGGCCAAGCTGCTGAATACCTTCAGCAAGATGGAGATCAATCCGCTGATCGGCTCGGCCGGCGTGTCGGCGGTGCCGATGGCAGCAAGGGTGTCGAACAAGGTGGGGCTTGAGTACAACCCCCACAACTTCCTGCTCATGCATGCCATGGGCCCGAACGTGGCCGGCGTCATCGGCTCGGCGGTCGCCGCCGGGGTGATGATCAAGTACCTGGGCTGAGCCTCGCGGTTTACGCCGCCGGTTGATAAAAACGGCGCCCATTGGGGCGCCGTTTTTTGTGGCGATCAGGCGCGCAGACGCCGGGGCAGGCGTCAGTCGGTCAGATGCTCAAGCTGCCCCTTGAGCCGGCTGTCTAGGGCGCTGAGGTCCGCGTCCCGGTCAGAGGGCCAGCCCACGGTGAGCACGACGCCATCGGCGCCGTAGTCGGCCTGCTCGACGGGAATGTCTTGCTCATTGAGCCAGGAGCGGGCCTCGGCCTCGCCGGCGAAGCCGAGCTTCATGCGCAGCGGGGTGCGCTGGGTGAAATCGCGGCTCGGCAGTGTCTCCAGAGCCTGAGCCACGGCCTTGGAGTAGGCGCGGGCCAGGCCGCCGGTGCCGAGCTTGGTGCCGCCGAAATAGCGAATGACCACGCAGCCCACCTGGCCCATGCCGGCGCCCTCGAGCACCTGAAACATGGGGCGCCCGGCGGTGCCGCCGGGCTCGCCGTCATCCGAGAAGCCGATGGCCTGTTGCTCGCCGGGCGGGCCGGCGACGAAGGCGCTGCAGTGATGGCTGGCGTTGGGGTGGCGAGTCCGGGCCTTGGCCAGCAGGGTCTCGAAGCTCGCCGTATCCGGGGCGTGGCAGGTCCAGGTCAGAAAGCGACTCTTCTCGACCTCGAGTTCGGTCTCGCGCCAGTCGCCAAGGGGGAGATCGGGAATCGGGTAGCGCATCAGGCCGCCTGAGCCGGCTGGCGCACCACGCCCATGACCAGGCCCAGCACCTGAATGTCGTCGTTCTTGAGATAGATCGGTGCCATGGTCTCGTTGGCCGGCTGCAGGCGCACACCGGACTTCTCGATGTAGAGCTTCTTCAGGGTGACCTCCTGGTTGTTGATCAGCACCACGGCGGTCTCGCCGTTCTCGGCGCTTTCCTGGCGCTCGATGATGATTACGTCACCGTCGAAGATATTGCAGTCGATCATCGAGTCGCCGCAGACCTTGAGCGCGTAGGTATTGCGCCGCACCATGCGGGACGGGATGAACACGCTGGCCTGGTCGGGACAGGCCTCGATGGGCAGGCCGGCGGCGACCTTGCCAAGTAGCTCGACCTCGACCATGTCGCTGGCCGTTATCTCCTCCCAGGCATTGCTGAGCGGTAGGTTGGGTAGACGGTGCAGATAATGCGGTGCGGTGTGCGGCATGATCCTTCTCCCTAGGCGCGGCGTCGAAGTGAGCCCATGGCTCAATAGCTGTTGTTATTTACAGTATTCTTGGCGGTGCTCCTGCATCATAGCAAGGGCAGCGAGGCTCGCAAGGGAATCACGCTAAAACCGCGTCATGACAGGCCAATGCGACTCGCTGCCGCAAGGCCCGTGCTGGCGAGAAATGGCCGCAGCGTGTACAGTGCCGAGCGGATTACCGACCCTGGGAGACCCTCGTGAGTGCTCGCCTGCAAGCGCGAAACCTGAGCTGTGAACGCGACGGACGCATGCTGTTTCGTGACCTTGATCTGGTGATCGGCCCCGGCGAGCTGGTGCGCTTCGAAGGGCCCAACGGCAGCGGCAAGACCACGCTTCTGAAGATTCTCTCGGGTCAGTTTGATGATTACCAGGGCGAGCTCCGCTGGGGCGATGCGCCCCTTTCCCGTGTTCGGGAGGCCTTCCTGTCCAACCTTGTCTATCTGGGGCATGCCAGCGGCATCAAGGCTGCGCTGACGGCGCTTGAAAACCTTGCCTGGTATCAGGCGCTGGCGGGTGAAACGGGCAGCGAAGCGGCGCGTCTCAACGCGCTTCATGCGGTCGGCCTGGCCGGTTTCGAAGACCTGCCGGTGGCTCAGCTCTCGGCGGGGCAGCAGCGCCGGGTGGCTCTGGCGCGCCTTGAGCTTACGCCTCGGCCGCTGTGGGTGCTCGACGAGCCCTTCACCGCCATCGACAAGCCGGGCGTCGCCGCACTGGAGCAGCGCCTGCATGGCCATGTCGCCGCCGGCGGTAGCGTGCTGTTGACCACCCATCACGACCTTGCCGTCCAGGGGTCCGTGAAGCGCATTCAGCTTGGTGAAGGGGGGGAGCATGTCATCCTCTAACAGGTGCCCGTCGAGTGCGGTCGAGAGGGTGGAGCCCCGCGACGGCCTCGGCGTCGCTATGGTCGCCATCTTCAAGCGCGACCTGATCATCGCCGCGCGCCGGCGCAGCGATATCCTGAACCCTCTGGCGTTCTTCGCCCTGGTGATTACCCTGTTTCCGCTGGGCATCTCGCCGCAGCAGGCACTGTTGGCCACCATCGCGCCGGGGCTTTTGTGGGTGGCGGCGCTGCTGGCGACGCTGTTGTCGCTGGATGCGCTGTTTCGCGCCGACTTCGAAGATGGCAGCCTTGAGCAGCTGCTGCTTGCGCCTCAGCCGCTGTCGGCGCTGGTGCTCGGCAAGGTCGCCGTGCACTGGCTGATGACTGGGCTGCCGCTGGCGCTGATGGCGCCGTTGCTGGGGCTTCTGCTGGCGCTGCCGGCCGAGAGCTACCTGGTGCTGTCGCTGTCACTGGCGCTGGGTAGCGTCAGCCTGAGCCTGATTGGCGCCATCGGCGCGGCCCTGACGGTCGGCCTGTCCCGGGGTGGCGTACTGCTCTCGCTGCTGGTGCTGCCGCTGAATATTCCGGTGCTGATCTTCGGCACCGGCGCCGTGCAGGCGGCGATCATCGGCGATCCGGTGGGCCCGCACCTGGCGATACTCGGCGCGCTTTGCTGCGGGGCGCTTATGCTGGCGCCCTTTGCCATTGCCGCTTCGCTACGCATCAGTATCAACGGATAAGGAATGTCGGGGTATGTGGGCGTTCATTCACAAGCTGGGATCACCCAAGTGGTTCTATGGTATTAGCGGAAGGCTCCTGCCCTGGTGCTGGACCCTGGCGGTGGCCCTGATCCTCATTGGCAGCGTCTGGGGGCTCGCCTTTGCCCCGGCCGACTACCAGCAGGGCGACAGCTTTCGCATCATCTATGTGCATGTGCCGGCGGCCTTCCTCGCCCAGTCGATCTTCGTTTCCATGGCGGCGGCGGCGCTGGTGTTCATGGTCTGGAAGATCAAGGTCGCCGACATGGCGGCCGCGGTGATGGCGCCGCTGGGCGCGGTGATGACCTTCGTGGCGCTGTTCACCGGCTCGGTGTGGGGCATGCCCACCTGGGGCACCTGGTGGATCTGGGATGCCCGCCTGACCTCGATGCTGATTCTGCTGTTTCTGTACTTGGGCGTGATCGCCCTGCGCGGCGCCTTTGCCAGCCGCGACAGCGGTTCTCGGGCCGCCTCGGTGCTGGCCATGGTCGGGGTGATCAATATTCCGGTGATCAAGTATTCCGTCGACTGGTGGTACACCCTGCATCAGCCGGCGTCTTTCTCGATCACCTCGCGTCCCTCGATGCCGGTCGAGATGTGGTGGCCGCTGCTGCTGATGGTCCTGGGCTTCTATGCTTTCTTTATGGCCATGACCCTGATGCGAACCCGCAGCGAGATCCTGCGCCGCGAGGCCGGCAAGCACTGGGTGCGTGAACTCGCCGCGGGAGGCGCCTGATGGCTTTCGATTCCCTCGACGCCTTCTTCGCCATGGGCGGTTATGGCACCTACGTGTGGTCCGCCTGGGCAGTCACGGCCCTCGCCATGGTGGGCAGCGTGCTGCATGCCCGGCGAGAACGCCGCGGCCTGCTCCGTGATCTTGAACGCCGGGCGCGCCGTGAAGCCGCCAACCCGAGGACCGACCGCGATGCATCCTAAGCGCAAGCAGAAGCTCTTCGTCATCCTTGGCTTGGTGGCCCTGGCCGCGCTGGCGATCGGCCTGACCCTGTATGCCCTGCGCAGCAACATCAACCTGTTCTTCAGTCCGGTGCAGATCGCCGCCGGCGAGGCGCCGGTAAGCCGCACCCTGCGTGCCGGTGGCATGGTCAAGGAGAACAGCGTCGCCCGGGACCCCGAGAGCCTGGATGTCACCTTCGTGATCACCGATTTCGTCGAGGATCTCGAAGTACGCTACAGCGGCATCCTGCCCGACCTCTTCCGCGAGGGGCAGGGCGTGGTGGTAGTCGGCCAGCTCGACGGCGAGGGTCACCTGACGGCAAGCGAGGTGCTCGCCAAGCACGACGAGAACTACATGCCCCGCGAGGTCGCCGACGCCCTGAAGGCCGCCGGCTATTCCCCTGCCGACTATTCGTCCGCCGGCGGTGACAGCACCCCCAAGGCCGGTAGCGCGAGCGGCGGTGCCTACTGACCCGGAGTTGCCATGCTGATTGAGATGATTCCCGAACTCGGCCACTTCGCGCTGGTGCTGGCCCTGCTGCTGGCCCTGGTCCAGGCGGTGGTGCCGCTGGCCGGGGCGGCCACCCGCCGCCCGCTGTGGATGGCCTTTGCCCAACCCATGGCGGCGGGCCAGCTGTTGTTTCTGTTTATCGCCTACGCCTGCCTGACCGCAAGCTACCTGCTGGATGACTTCAGCGTCGCCAACGTCGCCAACAACTCCAATTCGATGCTGCCCTGGTACTACAAGGCCAGCGCCGTCTGGGGCAATCATGAGGGCTCGGTGCTGCTGTGGAGCCTGCTGCTTGGCGCCTGGGGCTTCGCCGCCAGCCTGTTCTCCCGGGAATTGCCAAGGGATATGCTGGCGCGGGTGCTGGGGGTCATGGGGCTAGTGAGCGCTGGCTTTCTGACCTTCGTGCTGGTGACCTCCAACCCCTTCACGCGGGTGCTGCCGATACCGCCACAGGATGGCGCCGACCTCAATCCGCTGCTGCAGGACTTCGGCCTGATCATCCATCCGCCGATGCTCTACATGGGCTATGTGGGGTTCTCGGTGGTGTTCGCCTTCGCCATTGCCGCCCTGCTTGGTGGTCGGCTCGATGCCGCCTGGACCCGCTGGGCGCGTCCCTGGACCAATATCGCCTGGGCCTTTCTGACCGTCGGCATCGCGCTGGGCAGCTGGTGGGCCTACTACGAGCTGGGCTGGGGCGGCTGGTGGTTCTGGGACCCGGTCGAGAACGCCTCCCTGCTGCCCTGGTTGGCCGGCACCGCGCTGATCCATTCGCTGGCCGTGACCGAGAAGCGCGGCTCCTTCAAGAGCTGGACGGTGCTGCTGGCCATCACCACCTTTTCGCTGTCGCTGCTCGGTACCTTCCTGGTGCGCTCGGGGGTGCTGACCTCGGTGCATGCCTTCGCCAACGACCCGTCGCGGGGCATGTTCATCCTCGCGCTGCTGGGCATCACCGTGGGCGCGTCGCTAGCGGTGTTCGCCCTGCGCGCGCCCAGAGTCAGCCATGCGGTGCGCTTTAGCTGGCTGTCGCGGGATGCGCTGCTGCTGATCAACAACATCCTGCTGGTGATCATGACCGTCACCGTGCTGCTCGGCACGCTCTACCCGCTGGTGCTGGATGCCCTGGACCTTGGCAAGATCAGCGTCGGCCCGCCGTACTTCAATGCGCTCTTCGTGCCGCTGACGGTGATTCTCTGCGTGTTCATGGGGCTGGGCCCGCTGTCGCGCTGGAAGGCCATGCCGGGCCGCGAGCTTGCCCGTCGCCTGGCGCTTTCCGGCATCACCGCGCTGGTGATCGGCCTTCTGGCCCCTCTGATCTATGGCGGCGAGTGGAACCTCTGGGTGTCGCTCGGGCTGGTCTCGGCGCTTTGGGTGGTGCTGCCGCTGGTGCGTGATCTTGTCGACAAGGTTCGGCGTTCGGACGCGCCGCTCTCGGCCCTCAGGCGTCTGTCGCCGGCCTACTGGGGCATGGTGCTTGGTCATCTGGGCCTTGCGGTGACGATCGTCGGCGTCACCGTGGTCTCGCACTACAACGTCGAGCGCAACGTGCGCCTCGACGTGGGCGAAAGCGTCACCGTGGCGGGCTATGACTTCACCATGACCGGACTTGGCCAGCAGCGAGGCCCCAACTACCTGGCCGATACCGCGACCATTGCGGTCAGCCGCGGCGGCGAGGCGCGCCTCTTCACCATGCACCCTGAGAAGCGCGTCTATATCGCCCGCGGCATGCCGATGACCCAGGTCGCCCTGCGTCCCGGGCTCCTGCGCGACCTATATGTGGCGATGGGCGAAGAGCTGGACGACGGTTCCTGGGCGCTGCGCATTCAGTTCAAGCCCTTCGTGCGCTGGCTGTGGCTCGGAGCGTTGCTGATGGCCACCGGTGGGCTGGTGGCGGTGATCGACCGGCGTTATCGCAAGCGCGTCAAGGCGCGCAGCGCCCGGCCACAGGGCGAGCTGGGCGCCGCGCCTGACGATTCGCCGCGGGATACGCGAAAGGAGGCACGGGCATGAAGCGTCGTCTGTTGCTGGCCATTCCGCTGCTGCTTTTCATCGCCCTGGCGGGGCTTCTCTACCGCAGCCTGTCGTTGGACCCTTCGTCCCGGGATTCGGCGCTGCTGGCTCGGGACTTCCCGGCCTTCACGCTGTCGAGCCTCGAGGATTCCGAGGCGAGTTTCGACGCTTCGCTGCTTCGCGGCGAGGTGACCCTGGTCAACGTCTGGGGCGAATGGTGTCCCACCTGCAAGCAGGAGATGCCGCAGCTGCTTGATCTTGCGGAGCGCGACGTGCGGCTGGTCGGCGTCGACTACAAGGACAGCCGCGAGAAGGGGCGCGCCTTTCTCGAGGAGTTCGGCAACCCCTTCGAGGTCAACCTGTTCGATCCCGAGGGCGAGCTTGGCTTCGAGCTAGGCGTCTACGGCGCGCCGGAGACCTTCCTGGTCGATGCCGATGGGGTGATCCGCTATCACCACACCGGCTATATCACCCCCGAGGACGTCACCGAGACCATCATGCCGGAGGTGCGCAAATGGCAATGACCTCCGCCGCGTCTCCCGTTGCGACCTTGTTTGCCGTCAGGGGGCGTCTCGGCCTTACGCTGCTCGCGGCGCTGTTGCTTTCACTGCTGATGGGGCTTTCCGTCGAGACGGCCCGAGCGGCGGTCGAGGTGCGCGACTTCGACTCCCCGGTGACCGCCGAGCGTTACCGTTCCCTGACCGGCGCCCTGCGCTGCCCGAAGTGCCAGAACCAGGCGATCGGTGATTCCAACTCGCCGGTGGCCAAGGACATGCGCGAGCGGGTCGCGGCGCTGTTGCGCGAAGGCCGCAGCGACCGCGAGATTCAGGACTTCATGGTCGCTCGCTTCGGTGACTATGTGCTCTACAATCCGCGCCTGGAGGATCGCACCCTGCTGCTGTGGGGCCTGCCCGCCGCTCTGGTGCTGCTCGGCGGCGTATTGGTGGCGCTGATCGTGCGCCGCCGGCGCCGCGCGTCGGCCCGCGAGCTCTCGGCCGAGGAGCGCGCGCGCCTGGATGCCCTGATCAATCGACCCCCTGATCCATCAGGAGATCACTGAATGACCCTACTCTGGCTCGCCCTGGCCGTGCTGCTGCTGCCGGCGCTGTGGCTGCTGGCCCTGCCGCTGCGCCGCGCCAGTGCTCTCGCCAAGACCCAGCGTTCCTATGAGGATGCCGATCGCAGCGCCGAGCAGAACCTGGCCATCTATCGCCGGCGCCGGGCCTCCCTGGAGGCCGCTCGGGAGCGCGGCGAGATCGATGATGCGCGCTTCGACGAGGATCACCTGGAGCTCGAACGCAGCCTGCTCGAGGACACCGCAACACGAGCCACGCGCCCGCTCAAGCCAGCCGGCGCCGGCCGACTGATGGTGCCGATCACAATGGTGGCGGTGGCCGTGGCGGCCTTCGTCTGGTATAGCCAGCAGGGCGCCTCCGGCGATCTGGCCCTCTATGCCGTGCAACAGGAGGTGCGTCAGGCCCCCGACGGCTCGCCGGCGATGATGATCAATCGCCTCGAAGAGGAAGCCACCCGTCAGCCCGACAACCCCAACGTCTGGGCCTCTCTTTTTCCGCTGTACCGTGACAATGGTCAGCCCACACAGGCCGTGGCCGCCCTGGAGCGGCTGGTCGCGCTGGAAGGCCGCCAGCCGTCGCTGCTCGCCCAGCTGGCGCAGATCCAGTTCTTCGCCGCCAACCGCACCCTGACGTCTGAGGTGCAGGCGCTGGTCGACGAGACCCTCGACAAGGACCCGCGTGAGCCGACCATCCTTGGCATGCTGGGCATCGAGGCCTTCGACCACGGGCGTTATGAAGAGGCCATCGACTACTGGCGGCGCGCCGTGGCCGGCTTCAACAATCCGGCCGCCGCCGAGTCCCTGCGCCAGGGCATCGCCGTGGCGCAGTCGCGGCTGGGTCAGGTAGCACTGGGTCAGACAGAACGTGATCAGACAGCCTCTGGTCAGGCTAGCGCTACCCAGAACGCGGCTAGCCAGGCGGCCGCCAATGGTCCCGGCATCAGCGTGCGGGTGCGCCTGGATGAGCGCCTCGCCGAACGGGTCGGTGCCGGGGCCAGCGTCTTCGTGGTGGCTCGCGATGTGGCCGGAGAGCGTCCGCCGCTGGCCATCGTGCGCGCCACGGTTGGTGACCTGCCGCTGACGGTGCGCCTCGATGACGGTGATGCCATGAGCCCCATGGCCAAGCTTTCCCAGGTGGCAGAGGCGCGCCTCGTGGTGCGGGTCTCGCCCAGCGGTCAGGCAAGGCCTCAGCCCGGCGATCTGGTCGGCGAGCACGCGGCGGTACCTGTTTCAGCGGCGGGTGTCGAAGAGGCGGGCGCCCCGGTCGAGGTGATCATCGACCGGGTCGTCGCCACCAGCAGCAGCGAGGCCGACGACTAACCATGCAGCTCAAGTCCATCAAACTGGTCGGCTTCAAGTCTTTCGTCGATCCGGTCACCGTGCCCTTTGACAGCAACATGACCGCCATTGTCGGCCCCAACGGTTGCGGCAAGTCCAACGTCATCGACGCCGTGCGCTGGGTGATGGGGGAATCCTCGGCCAAGACCCTGCGCGGCGAGTCGATGACCGACGTCATCTTCAACGGCTCCACCGGCCGCAAGCCGGTCGGCCAGGCTTCCATCGAACTCTTGTTCGACAACCGCGACGGCAGCATGGGTGGGGTCTATGCCCAGTACGCCGAGATCGCCGTCAAGCGCGTGGTGACCCGCGACAGCCAATCCAGCTACTTCTTCAACGGCCAGAAGTGCCGGCGCCGCGACATCGCCGATTTGTTCATGGGCACCGGCCTGGGGCCGCGCTCCTACGCCATCATCGGCCAGGGCATGATCTCGCGGCTGGTCGAGGCGCGCCCCGAAGAGCTGCGTTCGACCCTCGAAGAAGCCGCCGGCATCTCCAAGTACAAGGAGCGCCGTCGCGAGACCGAGAACCGCATGCGGCGCACTCAGGAGAACCTGGAGCGCCTCGACGACATCCGCGAAGAGCTCGACAAGCAGCTCGAACGGCTGAAGCGTCAGGCCGACGCCGCCAAGCGCTACCAGACCCTCAAGCAGGAGGAATACCGGCTCAAGGGCGAGTTGGCACTGCTGCGCGGCCGTGCGCTGCGCGCCGAGCAGAACGAGCAGGAGAGTCGCGTCCGCGAGCTCGAGACCGGCGTCGAGCGCGAGGTGCTGGGTGCACGTCAGTGCGAGACCCGGCTCGAACAGGCCAGAAGCGAGCATGATCGCCTCGCCGAGGAACTCGAGAGCCATCAGGCCCGTTTCTATGAAACCACCACCGCCATCGCCCGCCTCGAGCAGAGCCTCGAGCACGCCCGTACCCGCGAGCAGCAGCTGGCGCGTGATCTGGAAAGCGCCCGTGCCGAACTCGCCGACCTCGACCGGCTGAACGATAGCGATGGCGAGCGCCTGGCCGCGCTGGACGAACGCCTCGAGACCCTGGGGCCCGAGCAGGAGGAAGTCGCCGAAGAGCTGGCCCAGCTCGAAGAGGCTCTCGAGGAAGCCGAGGCCGCCAACACCGAACATAGCGAGCGCTGGGAGGCCTTCAACGAGCGTCACCAGCAGGCGAGCCACGAAGCCGACCGCGCCCAGGACCGGGTGCGTAACCTCGAGCAGGGCGTCGAGACACTGGCCGCCGAGGTGCAGCGCCGCCGTCAGCAGCACGCAGAACTGCCCGATGCCAGCGAGCTTCGCGAGCAGCGCGCCGAGTTTGCCGAGCGCCTGGCCGAAGCCGAGCTGGAGAGCGAAGCCCTGGAAGACCGCCGTCAGCAGGCGCTGGATCGCCGCCAGCAGACCCGCGACGAGCGTCGCGACGCCGAGGCGCGCCGGGAGGCCGAACGCCAGCGCCGCAACAGCCTGCAGGGCGAGCTTGCCTCTCTCGATGCGCTGATCGAAGCGGCGCTTGCCGATCACGACGACGCCCTGGAAGCGCATCTGGCCGAGCATGGCCTCGATGATGCCCCACGTCTCGGGGAGCGGCTGTCGGTGGAGACCGAGTGGGAAGACGTCGTCGGCTGGATCCTCGCCCCCTGGCTCAATACACGGCTGGTCGATCTGGCGACCGCCCGCCAGGCGCTGGGCGCCAGTGCGGAGACCGCCGCGCTCGGTGACCTGGCGCTGCTGGATGGCGACCTTGAGGCCTCGGATGTTCTGGAGGGCCTGGATGCCGATGGCCTGGCCGGCAAGGTGCAGGGCGCCGGTGCTGCAGCGCTGCTGCTCACCGGTATTCACTGCGTCGCCGACGAGCAAGAGGCCTGGTCGCGGGTCTCGAGCCTTCCGCCGGGCGAGAGCCTGGTGACTCCTGCGGGCCTGTGGCTCGGCAAAGGCTTCGTGCGCCGGCGTGGCGAGGCGCAGGGCAGCGACAGCCTGCTGACCAGCCGCCGTCGCCGGGACGAGGTAGACGCGGAACTCGACGAGGTCGTCGTCACCCTGGCAGCACTGGACGAACAGCTGGCAACGCTCGAGCGTCGCGACCAGGACGTCGAGGCGACCCTGGAGCAATGCCGGCGCGACGAGACCGAACAGCAGGGGCGGCATCAGCAGTGGACGCTCGCCGAGGCCAACCTCGCCACCCGTCTCGAACATCTGGAGGCGCGTGCCCGGGAGATCGACGAAGAGCTTGAGCGCATCGAAGAGCAGCGCGAGGAGCGTGCCCTGGCGCTGGAGGAAGCCCGCGAACAGTGGCAGGCCGCGATGGCGCGTCTGGAAGACGACAGCGCCGAGCGTGAGGGCCTAGAGCGCGCCCGCCGCGAGGCCCAGGAACGGCTCGCTTCGCTGCGCACGCGCCAGCGTCCGCTGGCCCAGCGAGCCCAGCAGCTGGCGCTCGATCATCAGCGGCTGACCACCGAGCGCGCCGGTCTCGGTCAGCAGCAGGGTCGTGCCGAGGAATCCCGCGCCCGCCTCGAGGAGAAGTGCGCCGAGCTCGAAGAGAGCCGTGAGATGCTGCGCGAGCCTGACGAGGAGAATCGCGAGCGCCTGGAAGAGCTGCTGCACCAGCGTGATCGTGACGAGCGGGCTCTAACCGCCTGCCGCGACAAGACCGCCGCCTTCACTGAACAGCTGCGCGAGGACGAGCAGGCTCGTCAGCAGCACGAGCGTAACCTGGAAGGAATCCGCGAGCGGTTGCAGGAAGCGCGCATGCAGGTTCAGGCCCTGGCATTGAAGGCCGACGCCCAGGATGAGCAGCTGGCCGAGCTCAACCACGATGCCGACGCCCTGGCCGAGCACCTCGACCCTAACGCCACCGAATCTGCCTGGCGCGAGCGCCTCGACGGCCTGGGCGACAAGATCCGCCGGCTCGGCGCCATCAACCTCGCGGCCATCGAGGAATACGACCAGCAGGCCGAACGGCGCGACTACCTGGAGGCCCAGCATGCCGAGCTGACCGAGGCTCTGGAGACTCTCGACCGGGCGATCCGCAAGATTGATCAGGAGACCCGCACCCGTTTCAAGGCGACCTTCGATCAGGTCGATGCCGGTCTGCAGGCGCTTTTCCCCAAAGTCTTCGGCGGCGGGACCGCATGGTTGACCCTCACGGGCGAGGATTTGCTCGAGACCGGGGTCGCCATCATGGCAAGGCCCCCGGGCAAGAAGAACAGCACCATTCATCTGCTGTCGGGTGGAGAAAAGGCGCTCACTGCTCTGTCGCTGGTATTTGCCATCTTCCAGCTCAACCCCGCCCCGTTTTGCATGCTGGATGAGGTCGATGCACCCCTGGATGATGCCAACGTGGGACGCTATGCCAAGTTGGTGAAGGAGATGTCCGAGACCGTGCAGTTCATCTATATCACCCACAACAAGATCGCCATGGAAGCGGCTGAACGTTTGATGGGTGTGACCATGCAGGAGCCCGGGGTCTCGCGCTTGGTATCGGTCGGTGTCGAAGAGGCAGCAGTACTTGCCGAGGCCTGAAGACGGCGCAGGCTGGGGCGAGTCGGTGAAATGCGACGCTTGCACCTGATCGCGAAAGCGGGTACCAAGACGGGAGTTATGAACGATGTCGGTGACGCACACGTAGGGTGATTACGCTGGCCATTCGACATGCTGTCAGGCAACGAATGTTGCTTGACAATCAAAAAAGACATGGCCCTTTTTTTGGTAATCGCGCTATGCTAATGGCTGTTAATCTTTCCGGCATGGTGCCCCTAGCAGACAGGCAAGACAACTCATGGAACTTAGAGAGTGGCTGATCATTCTGGGGTTGGCGCTGGTGACCATCATCGTGATCGATGGTGTACGTCGCCTCCAGCGTCAGCGTCGCGTCCCCCGACTGGATCAGGTCGATGCCTCATCGATCGATTCAGCATCGGGGTCAGACACCGACCCTGAGCAGGAAGCTCGGGATGCCGAAGTGCGCAGCGAGCTGCCCAATGGCGGGGCACGGGTCGTCAAGCCCGCCGCCTACGAGCCGCGTTCGAAACCCAAGCTGCAGCGCCAGGAGCACCCGGGCCCGTCTCGGGTGCTGTCCAGTTGGCGCCAGGACCAGGAAAGTCAGAGTAAGGGTGGCCAGAGTCAGGGGAGCCAGCACGACGGCGAACCCACGGTCACCCAGGCGTCTGGTCGTCAAGAGTCTCGCCATCACGAGCCTCATCATCAAGAGCCCCACCATCAAGAGCCGCGCTATCAGGATACGGGACCGCCGCAAGACGACACCCGTCAGATGTCCCGTGCTGACACTCAGCCGAAGGGCAAGCAGCCTGTAATAGACGAGCCAGGCGAGACCAATGTCGGCGCCGATGCACGGATGGATCTCGATGCCCGGGAGGAATTCGCGACGGAGCATCAGGACGATGTGCTGTCCGGTCTTGCCGCCGATCCCGCGGATCATGAAGGCTTCCATGATGAGGAGCGCTATCAGCTCGTCGATTTCGACGGCATGTCCGATTCGCTGCGCGATCGCTCGGCGAGGGTAGGTGATTCCATGCATCGCTTCGGTTCCTCGATCCAGCAGAAGATGGCCAGCCGCAAGGAAAAGCGTAAGAAGGACAAGCTGGAGCGCGAGCGTCAGAAGGCCGAGCGTCAGGCACGCGAAACCAGCCGTCGACAGCAGGAACAGGCCGAACGTGAAAGTGAGGCTCGCCGCGCGGCCGAAGCCGCCGCAGAGCGCGACGGCGACGACCCGCTGTTTTCATCACGGTTGTCTGCGCAGAAAAGCGCGCAGGTAAGTGCGCAGGCAAGCGATAGTGCACGCCGGGATGAGATGCGCCAAAGCGAGAGACAGGAAAGAGGTGATGAGCGCTATGCCGCGTTTGACCCCTCTCAATATGCTGACGAGGCGGCCGAGCTAACCGACGGCGTCGAGCCACCGCATCCTACGATCCAGCGTGCGCTGCGCAATGGCGTCAAGGTTGAGCATGCCCGCGAGACCCTCGGCAACGCCGAGGAAATCATCGTCATCAGCGTGATGTCCCGCGACGAGGACGGTTTCTCCGGCACTGCACTGCTGGATCTGATGCTGGCCTGCGGTCTGCGCTACTGCCGCGACATGCAGATCTTCCATCGCTTCGAGACCCAGGACCCGCATAGCGAGCTGCAGTTCTCGATGGTCAACGTGATCAAGCCGGGGACCTTCCCGCTCGCCGACGGCGGCGACTTCACCACGCCGGGCATCAGTCTGCTGATGCCGTTGCCCGGGGCGCAAGACAGCTCCGCGGCCTTCGAGGCCATGGTCGAGACCGCCATGGTGGTGGTGCGCCATCTGGGCGGCGAGCTGAAGGACGAGAACCAGAGCGTGATGACCGCCCAGACCGTGGGTTTCGCCCGCGAGCGGGTCCAGGAGTTCGATCGCCGCCACCGGCTGCATCGCACTCAGGCCAACTGATATCGGCAGCTTCTGCCGTCACGACCCTCAACATGGGCTCCTTCGGGAGCCCATGTGTCGTTTGGGATCCGCCGCGTCGTTTGGGACCCGCCGCCAATCCGCTACAATGCCCGTTTGCTTCCCTGACGTGATGCCACCCCTTCATGAGCCAGCCTGACACCAAGACCCTCGACGAGGTGGCCCAGCTGCGTGCCGCCCTCGATGACGCCAATTACCGCTACTATGTGCTCGATGAGCCGCAGCTGACCGACGCGGACTACGACCTCAAACTGCGCCGCCTGCAGGAGATCGAGGCCGAGTACCCCGCGCTGGTGACGCCGGACTCGCCGACCCAGCGCGTCGGCTCGGCCCCGGCCGATGGTTTTCCCGAAGTGCAGCATGAAGTCCCCATGCTGTCGCTCAACAACGCCTTCGATGAGGATGAGCTGGCCGAGTTCGTGCGGCGAGTCGCCGACCGCCTGGAGGTCGCCCCCGATTCCCTGTCTTTCTGCTGTGAACCCAAGCTCGATGGCGCGGCGGTATCGCTGGTCTATCGGCAAGGTGAACTTGATACCGGCGTCACCCGAGGCGATGGCCAAACCGGTGAGGGAATTACCTCTAACCTCAAGACGCTCAGGTCGGTTCCGCTTAGTCTGCGTGGCCAAAAGTGGCCTGATCGGCTCGAGGTACGTGGCGAGGTCACCATGCGTCACGCCGACTTCGAGGCCATGAATGACAAGGCCAGGGAGGAGGGCTCCAAGGTCTTCGCCAACCCTCGCAACGCCGCCGCCGGCAGCCTGCGTCAGCTCGACCCGCGCATCACAGACAAGCGTCCCCTGGAATTCAGCGCCTACCAGCTCGTCCAGGGAACGGTCAGTTTGGCCAATATCGATACACCCACGCACAGTGAGCAGATGGCCCTGCTGCGTGACTGGGGCTTTCGCGTTAGCCCTGAACTGGAAGTGGTCGAGGGAGCTGAAGGCATCATCGACTACTGCCGACGCCTCGGCGAGAAGCGAGACGGGCTTGGCTATGATATCGATGGCGCGGTGATCAAGGTCGATGACCTGCGCCTTCAGCGCGAGCTGGGCTTCGTGGCTCGGGCGCCGCGCTGGGCTATCGCCTTCAAGTTTCCCGCCCAGGAACAGGTCACGACGCTCGAAGACGTCGAATTCCAGGTCGGGCGTACCGGCGCCATCACCCCCGTCGCGCGGCTGGCACCGGTCTCGGTGGCCGGCGTTACCGTGTCCAATGCCACCCTGCATAACCAGGACGAGATCGCGCGGCTGGGCGTGAAGATTGGCGACCGGGTCAGCATTCGCCGCGCCGGTGACGTCATCCCGCAGGTGGTGAGGGTGATCGAGGAAGAGCGGCCCGCAGATGCCCGCGAGATCGTCTTCCCCAGCTGCTGCCCGGTCTGTGAATCGCAGATCGAGCGCTTGGAAGGCGAGGCCGTAGCGCGCTGCTCCGGCGGGCTCTTTTGCCCGGCTCAGCGCAAGGAGGCGCTCAAGCATTTCGCCAGCCGTCGCGCCCTGGATATCGAAGGGCTCGGCGTGAAGCTGATCGATGCCCTGGTCGAGCGCGACTGGGTGACGTCCCCGGCGGATCTCTTTACCCTGTCGGCCCAGGTCCTGGCCGGTCTGCCGCGGATGGGCGAGAAGTCGGCGGCCAACCTGGTCGCGGCGCTGGAGAAGGCCAAAGCGACCACTCTTTCGCGCTTTATCTATGCCCTGGGCATCCGCGAGGTCGGTGAAGCCACCGCCAACAATCTGGCCCGCCATTTCGGTAGCCTCGAGGGGCTGATGGCCGCCGAGCAGGCGGACCTCGAGGCCGTGGATGACGTGGGACCGATCGTCGCCGCCCATCTGCATACGTTCTTTCGCCAGCCCCACAACCGGGAGACCATCGAAGCGCTGATCGCGCAGGGTCTCACCTGGCAGGAAGAAGCTGTGAGCGAACGTCCGCAGCCGCTGACCGGCGAGACCTGGGTGCTGACCGGCACCCTCGAGAACCTGACCCGCGACGAGGGCAAGGCGCGTCTGCAGGCGCTGGGCGCCAAGGTCGCCGGCAGCGTGTCGAAGAAGACGGCCTGCCTGGTGGCCGGCGAGGCCGCCGGCAGCAAGCTCACCAAGGCGACGGATCTCGGTGTACAGGTGATCGACGAGGCCGAATTCCTGAGCCGCCTGGCCGCCTGGGAGCGCGGCGAATCCTTCGGCGCTGAAAGTGACGCTGACAATGAAGAGGAGACGCAATGAGCCGTTTCGTGGAAGTCCCCTATCGCATGCTGCCCGGCGAGACCCTGGACGCCCTGCTCGAGGCCTTCGTCACCCGTCAGGGCTATGACACCACCGATACCGGCGAGGGCATGCGCGGCTGGGCCGGCGAGCTCAAGGGTCAGCTCGAACGCGGCGAACTGCTGATTGCTCATGACCTGCAGACCGAGCTTACCGAGGTGATGACGCTTGCCCAGTGGCGCGCCTTCGGGCGGGATATCGCCGACGACGAAGAGGATTGATCAACTCTTTTGATCAAAAGGGTCGATCACAAAGGGCGATCAAGAGGGCTTTAAAAGAGGCTTCTCGAGCGCACTGAGACCCTGCACACGACAACGGCCCCGCCAGGCGGGGCCGTTGTCGTTCCGCTATCGCTGCCTCGATCATCAGGCGCTGCAGGCCTTGGCAGCCTCCGGCTGAGTCCTGGATAAGGACCGGGAGAAAGCCCTAGGCCGACGGACGGGTGACCCCCGAGAGAAAGATCGCCACACAGCGCATGGCCCGGGCGTCGCGCTGTGCCTCATCGAGGCGCAGGTCGCGGCCGAGCAGGGCGTCGATGTGCCATTCACCGAGCAGCATGCCCATGAACATGCCGGCCGCTTCGCGCGGGTCATCCAGATCGAGGCGGCCGCTGTCGACCTGGTCTCCGAGATAGGTGGCAAGTGCCTGACGGGTCTGGTCGGGGCCGCGGGTGAGGAACAGCTCGCCAAGCTCGGGCGCCCGCTCGGCCTCGAAGGCCAGGCCGCGTACCAGGCGGATCACGCCCGGATCGAACACCAGCGCCAGCATGCGGCGGCCAAGCTCATACAGCACTTGTTCGGGAGCCTGGCGATCCCGTCGCCCTTCTTCCAATACCGCCCAGGCGGTGGCGATATGGCGCTCCATGGCCGCCGTGAACAGTCCTTCCTTGTTGCCGAACTGCTTGTACAGCGTTGCCAGTGAGCCGCCGGCGCGGGCCACCACCTTGTTGACGCTGGCGCCGGCATAGCCCTGCTCGAGAAAGACATCCCGGGCGGCATCCAGCAGCCGTTCGCGTCTCGCTACCCCGCGCGGGGTGAGAGAGGCGTCGGTCTTGTCAGCGATATCGTGGGGATCGGGAGAGGCTGAACGGGACATTCACATTCCTGTCGCGGGCGTTTCGGTGGCACCTGGATTGGCCACCATGGTGAGGTCGGTCCTTGCGGAACGCGCCCATTTCGCGGGCTCTTCCATGGTGGTCATGTAGTGTAGCATTCATTACACTATAGGGCTCCCCTCCCGAGGAGGCGACTTTCCAGAGACGTCCGTCGGGGCGACATGCATTGAGGAGTGGCCATGACATCGGATGGCAAGCAGGGCGAAACCCCGGACGAGCACCAGCGCGAGGCGTCGGTCGCGGACCAGCGCGAGGCTTCGGTCGCGCGTCCAGATACCCGGTCCGGCGGTAAATCGAGCGGCAAGATGCTGGTCGCGCTGGCGGTGCTCATCGCCCTGGCGGCACTTGGCTGGTGGGGCGTGGGCTGGTGGCAGACCGGGCGTTTCATGGAAGAGACCGACAATGCCTATGTGCGCACCGACAGCGTGGCCGTGCGGGCCGAGCTGTCGGCGCGGGTCGCCGAGGTGGCGGTGGATGACAACCAGACGGTCAAGCAGGGCGACTTGCTGGTGCGCCTGGACGCCGAGACCTATCGCGATCAGGTCACCCAGGCCGAGGCGCAGCAGGCGGTGGCGGCGGCCTCTATCGCCCAGTCCCGCCGCCAGGTCGACTTGCAGCAGGCGGCCATTGATCAGGCCAATGCACAGATAGAGGCCTCTCAAGCGGATGTCGATCAGGCCCGCCAGCACCTCGAGCGCTCCTCATCGCTTGCCGCCAACAACTACGGCTCACGCCAACAGCGTGAAGACGACCAGGCGGCGCTGCGGGTCGCCGAGGCCAACCTGGCCAAGAGCCGCGCGGCGGTGGTCTCTGCTCAGCGTCAGCTGGCGGTAGCCGAAAGCGACGTGACCCGCGCCGAGGCCAACCTCGACGCCGCCAACGCCGATCTCGACTATGCCCGCCATCAGCTCGACAAGACCCGCATCGTCGCACCTCGCGACGGCGTCGTCGGCAACCTGCGGGTCGAGGCCGGCACCCTGGCCCAGCCGTCGCTGACGCTTTTGCAGCTGGTGCCCATCGAGTCGGCCTATGTGGCGGCCAACTTCAAGGAAACCCAGCTCGAGCGGATACGCATCGGCCAGCCGGTCGAGGTGCATCTGGATGCCTACCCGGACACTACCTTTGATGGCGTGGTCGACAGCCTGTCACCGGCCACCGGCACCGAGTTCAGCCTGCTGCCCCAGGACAACGCCACCGGCAATTTCAACAAGATCGTGCAGCGGGTGCCGGTCAAGATCCGTATTACCGGTCCCGTTGAGTCGCTTGGCCAGCTGCGCGCCGGGCTGTCCGCGGTGCCTGAAGTGGACACCCGTGACCTGACCCCCGACAAAGGCTCCCCTGACGCTGGAGGTCCCGCTAAAGGCGTGGCCCAGGCAGCAGACTCTCTCTCCGACGATCAGGCCGACTCGTGAGCGAGCGGTCCGCCAGTCCGGCCGTCTCAGCCTTGGCGGCGCCGGTCAGCGACATGCCGCCCTGGCGGCAGCGCGTTGGCTTCATCGCCGCGGTGTTCGGCATGTTCATGGCGATCCTGGACATCCAGATCGTCGCCAGCTCGCTCAACGAGATCCAGTCGGGGCTCTCGGCCAGCGAAGATGAGATCTCCTGGGTACAGACCTCCTACCTGATCGCTGAAATCGTGATGATTCCGCTGTCGGGCATGCTGATGCGCATCCTCTCGACCCGGGTAGCCTTCACCCTGTCCTGTGCCGGTTTCACCCTGGCAAGCTTTGGCTGTGCGCTGGCCACCTCGATCGAACAGCTCATCGTGCTGCGCGCCATCCAGGGCTTCATGGGCGGGGCGATGATCCCGATCACCCAGGCGGTGAGTTTCTCGATCTTTCCCCGGCGGGTGATGGGCAGCGTGCAGGCGGTGATCGGCATGGTGGTGACCATGGCGCCCTCTATCGGCCCCACGGTAGGCGGCTATATCACCGAGGCGATGAGCTGGCACTGGCTGTTCCTGGCCAACGTGATCCCCGGCGTGCTGGTGTGCTGGGCCGCCTGGACCTATCTCGATATCGACAAGCCCAACCATGCGGTGGCGCGCCATCTCGACCTGATCGGCCTGGTGCTGATTGCGGTGTTTCTGGGCTCGCTGGAGTTCGTGCTCGAAGAGGGTCCGGGCGATGACTGGTTCGACAGCGACCGCATTATCCTCTTTAGCCTGACCTGTCTGGCGGCCGGGGTGTGGTTCTTCACTCGCACCCTGCGAAGCGACCATCCGATCGTCGACCTGCGCGCCTTCGCCAATCGCAACTTCGCGATCGGCGCCGGGATGGGCTTCATCATCGGCATTGCGCTCTACGGGCTGGTCTACATCATGCCGCTGTTCTTCGGCTATGTGCGCGGCTATTCGAGCCTGCAGATCGGCCAGGTGATGTTCGTCACCGGGCTGACGATGTTCCTGTGCGCGCCGATAGTGGGCCAGGCCTCCAATCGTCTCGACCTTCGGGTGCTGCTGTTCTTTGGGCTACTGCTGGTCGGCGTGGGCACCATGATGAACGCCAATCTCACCGTGGAGTCGGGGTTCTGGCAGTTCTGCGTGCCGCAGATCGTGCGCGGCATGGGGCTGATCATGTGCATCATCCCGGCCTCGCGCATCGCGCTGGGCACCCTGCCGCCCAGCGAAGTGGGTAACGCCAGCGGGCTCTTCAACGTGATGCGCAACCTGGGTGGCGCCATGGGGCTGGCGCTGCTCGATACGGTGCGTGACATCCGCGAGGACTTTCACTGGAGCCAGCTGGCCCCGGCCATCGATACCGGCCGTGAGGTGGTGGTGGCGGAAATCGCCAAGTACGAGGCAATGCTCGCAGGCTCGGTGCCCGATGCCTACCACGCCGCCGTTGGCATGCTGGTGCAGCGGGTCTCGCAGCAGGCGCAGGTGCTGGCCTTCAACGACATCTTCACCTGGATGGGGCTGATCTATCTGTTGAGCGTGCCGCTGGTGTTTCTGCTGCGGCGGCTATCGGCCTGACTCGCCGACGCGTCAGATGAGCCTCGCATGCAAACGCGGCCCCTGCACAAACAGGGGCCGCGTCGTTTTTATGACCTGCCGGTATCAAGCGCCAGGACGCGCTATCAGCGCCTCACAGGTGGCGGGCGCTTTCGTCGCCGACATAGGCCGGATCGAAAGCCGGGCGGCTGAAGATACGCCGGACCATGGGCGCGAAGTGCTCGAGCGACCGGGTGGGGTAGCCCGGGTCGAAGGAGGCCTGGTCCCAGCGCTCGCAGAAGTCGACGCAGCGCTGATACCAGGGATGGCCCTGGTAGCGGTCGCGCTCCAGCGGATCACCGCCGAAGTGGTGAATGTAGTAGTAGTTCTGGAACAGCCCGTGGTGCTCGATGATCCAGGTAACCTCGGCCCGCACATAGGGGCGGATGATGGACGCGGCATACTGCGAATGATTGTGGGGCGCCAGGTCGTCACCGATGTCGTGGATCAGCGCCGCCACGATCATTTCCTCGTCTTCGCCGTCTTCCTCGGCCCGGGTGGCGGACTGCAGCACATGATCGAGCCGCGAGACCCGGTAGCCGGAGAGGGTATTCTCCAGCGCCCGAAGCGCTTCGAGAATGCGCTCCGGCAGGCCCTCGACGAAGCGCTCCTCGAGCTCGCCGAGCATCATGTACTCGTCCTTGGTGCCATCCTTCATCTGGGTGAACGTTACGGTATTCATGCGGCAGTCGCGCTCTCGGTTGAAACGGTGGCTTGAAAGGCGCGCTCCTGCTTGACGATCGCCCGGAAATGGCCGGTGGGGCCGTCCCGGTCGATGTAGCAGCCCTGCAGGTGGCGAAAGCCTTCGTTCTGATCGTAGGCGGTGCGGCCGTGCAGCACCCGGTTGTTGTCGAACATCATCAGCTCGCCATCGCCCAGCGCAAACTGGATCTCATAGTCCGCGTGGGCGAACAGCTCGCCGAGGCGGCGCCGGGCACGATGAAAGGCCTTGGTGCTCTCCTCGTCCATCAGCGGCAGGTAGTCCAGACGCGGGCTGTAGTGCACGCCGTCCATCTTGCCCATGGCATCGAGGTGAATCATCGGCCGGCGCTCGATCAGCTCGACGCCATCGTCGATGAAGCGAAAGCGCACCGGGATAGTGGACAGCAGCCGGTAGCCTTCCGGGTCCTCGGCGCGCAACTGCTCGGCGACGGCCAGGCTGTCGACCAGCGTCGACAGGCCACCGGTCGTCTCGTTGGTCAGGCAGTGAAGTAGCTGGATGCCGGGGACCGGCTCGCGATAGGGGTTGTCGGTGTGCGGCGCCAGGGGCACGCTGCGATAGGCCAGATCGTTGGACTCGGGGCGCGAGCAGACCTCGAAGTACTTGCCGAAGTTGGTGGAACGCACGTGGCCAAAGGTTTCGCCGACATCGACCAGGTGGCCGCCGTCGGTCGGCACATTCTTGAGAATGATCACCCCATGGCGCAGGTAGGTCTCGAGGGCCTCGCGGAAGTAGCCGTGATCGTCGATCTTCTCCCAGTCGCGGGTGATGCTTGCGAAGTCGATGCTGCTGTCCCAGAGCCGCGGGGCAGGCAGGCCGTCGTCATCATCGAAGTCATCGGCGAAATGCCGCAGATCATAGCGCCCGCTGTGGCCGTCGCTGAAGCTCAGGCGTACCTCCTGGTCGTCCATAAGCTCGGCTTCTACCAGCGTCAGGTCCTCATCCAGGTGGTGCGGGTTGAACAGGCGCTGCTGGGTGGCGACGTCCAGGCTCTCCGGTTCCTGGCAGCGTTCGCGAAGCCACAGGGCCGGCAGCTCGGTGCGGGTGCCGGCGGCGTCCGTGGCGAAGACCTTGGCGGGGGATTCTTGGACGTGAAAAGCGGGTTCTGACATCATCTCGGCTCTGACGGAACGTGTGGGCCGGCATTTTACGCATCGCGCAAATGCCGGGAAGGCGCGCCCATCTTATGCATCCCATAGAGTTGCCTTATGGCCGAAATTGACGAGTCATTGCCTAGCCTCAAGGCACTCATCGCCTTTGAAACCACCCTTCGCCTGGGCTCGCTGACCGCCGCCGCCAAGGTGCTCGGCGCCACCCAGCCGGCGATCTCCCAGCGCATTCGCGGGCTGGAGAGCCAGGTGGGGCTGGTGCTCTTCGAGCGAAGTGGCGGCCGCCTCGCGCCGACCCGCGAGGCGCTGCGCTTCTATGACGATATCGCCCCTGCGCTCAACCGCATCGACAGCGCCGTTCACTCGCTCAGAGCCCGGGCGCGCTCGACCCGCCAACGGGTGCTGATCGCCGCCAACTTCGGCTTCGCGCATCTCTGGCTGCTGCCCAGGCTCTCGAGGCTCGAAGCGGCCTTTCCGCAGGTGGATATCGAGGTGCTGGCCGTCGATCAGGACGATCAGGACCACCGCGCCGATATCGCCATTCATTGCGACCGCGATAGCGAGCAGGACGATATCTTCACTCCGGAAGAGGTGTTTCCGGTCTGCAGCCCCGCCTTCGCCGCTTTGCACGGGCTGCTCGAGGGCGACACCCCGGCGCGCTGGTCGGCGCTGCCGCTGCTGCACATGGACGAGCGCAATTCGCGCTGGATCGACTGGCGCGAGTGGAGCGCCCTGGCTGGGGTGACTTATGAGATGCCCTATGAAGAGCGGGGGGCCGTCTTCAAGTACAACAACTATCCGTTGCTGCTTAACGCG
The DNA here is from genome assembly GCF_003268885.1 of Onishia taeanensis. GTDB lineage: Bacteria > Pseudomonadota > Gammaproteobacteria > Pseudomonadales > Halomonadaceae > Onishia > Onishia taeanensis_A. The sequence goes on along the minus strand of NZ_QLSX01000002.1, from coordinate 297,837 downwards.
GCCCAGGCCGGCAAGGGGATCGCGCTTGGCTGGGACCTGCTGGTCCAAGATGCGCTCAAGGACGGTAGTCTGATACCGCTGGCGCCGCCGATCCGGCGCGAAAGCCACGGTTATATTCTGCGCACCCGCTATGCCCACAGTGCCCTGATCGGCGAAATCATGCGCTGGGTCACGGCGGAAATCGGCCGCGCGCCCGCCTAAGCTGCGGGCGTACCCCGGCGGCGAATGCCCTCCCTTGACCTTGATCCTGTCACGACGGTTACACCCGGCGGACATGGAACTGTCAGCGATATGTCATCAAATCGAGAGACTATTCTTAGTGCCGGTCAACGGCGTCGGTGCTCGCCGAGAGGCGAAGGCGTCGCCGTTCGACATGACCTCTACCCGTGATGATCTCGATCCTCTTGATGACCAAGGACGTTCCAATGACTCAGTCTGTCGACAGAAATCGCCGCCGTCTCCTCGGCTTCATGGCGGGAGCGCCCCTGCTGCCCCTCGCCGGGGGCCTTGCCAGCCTAGGCGCCAGCACTTCAGCCTTCGCCGATAGCCAGGCGACAGTGACGTCCGTCAAGTTCCTGCCCATGGCGGCGCCTTCGTTGAGCAATCCGGCAGCCATGGCGACCACCACCATTGGTTCGGCCATGCAGCTGAAGATGAGCGACGGCACCAGTCGCCAGGTCAAGCTGGCCTATCATCCCTTCTTCATCACCGGTGATCGCGTGCCCGACGGCCAGGGCGGCACCGTGGTCGCCGGCGGCTATTACGATATCGATAACCAGCCGATCCTGGATCCGTCGGCCGACAATCGCCAGTTCTTCTCCGACTGCCCGGACGGCACCAGCCTGCTAACGGTCGAGAACGCCCGGGTCGATGGCGTGTACGGCAACCCGGTGTTCGCCGTCGTGCAGTTCGAGTACACCACCCGCAACGGCGCGGAAGAGGGGATGTACGGTCAACTGCCCTCGCCGATCGCGGTGCTGACGCTGGATCAAAACCCGGAAACCGGCGAGCTGACGCTGGTCAAGTACCACAACGTCGACACCTCGCCGGTCAACGGCCTGTGGATCACCTGCGGTGCCAGTCTGTCGCCCTGGGGCACTCACCTGTCGAGCGAAGAATACGAGCCGGATGCCGCAGCGCCCGACGACACCTTCAGGAGCTTCTGCAAGCACCTGTTCGGCGACGAGAGTCGCGGCAACCCCTATCACTATGGCCACCTGCCGGAAGTGACGGTGAACCCCGACGGCAGCGGCACCCTTGCCAAACACTACAACCTGGGCCGCATCTCTCATGAGCTGATCGAGGTGATGCCGGACGAGCGCACCGTGCTGATGGGCGACGACGCCACCAACGGTGGCCTGTTCATGTTCGTCGCCGACCAGCCGCGGGATCTGTCGTCCGGCACCCTGTACGTGGGCAAGTGGACCCAGGTCTCGGGCGAAGGGCCCGGCGCAGGCGATATCAGCTGGATTCGCCTGGGACATGCCAGCAGTGCCGAGATCAAGACAATGATCGACGAGGGCATCCAGGCGGCGGACATCATGGACATCCGCACCGAGGACCCTCAGGACGATGGCTTCACCCGCATTCCCTTCAGCGGCAAGCTCAACTGGGTCAAGCTCAAGCCGGGCATGGAAAAGGCCGCCGCCTTCCTCGAGACCCATCGCTACGCGGCGCTGATGGGAGCCTCGATGGGCTTTACCAAGATGGAGGGCACCACCGTCAATGCCGCCGACAAGAAGGCCTATTCGGCCATGTCCTACGTCTATAAGACGATGACCGACGGCAGCAACGAGATCCACGTCGAAGGCCCGACCGCCGGTGCGGTCTACGAGCACACCCTGCGCGGCGGCCAGAAGGACAGCGATGGTCAGCCCATCGACAGCGAGTGGATGTCGGTGCACATGGCGGTGCCGCCCAACCTCATCGGTGAGGACCTGGCCGAGCCCGACGCGCTGGGCAACACGGCGCATGCCGAACGCATTGCCAACCCCGACAACATCAAGTATTCCGAGGCGCTGCGCACGCTGTTCATCGGCGAAGACAGCGGCAATCACGTCAACAACTTCCTGTGGGCTTACAACGTCGACAGCGGCGACCTGACGCGTCTGCTGTCCTGTCCGGCCGGCGCCGAGTCCACCGGGCTGCAGGCCGTCGATGCGATCAATGGCTGGACCTACATCATGAGCAACTTCCAGCATCCGGGAGACTGGGACAGCCCCTTGCACGACAAGGTCCGCGAGACCCTGGACCCCTATGTGCGCGCCAATTTCAAGGACCGCTATGGTGCCGCGGTGGGCTACATCACCGGCATGCCCAAGCTCGGCTGATCAAACCTGCCCCGCGTTACTCCTGCCCTACACCCTCGGCCGGTTTCGGCCGAGGGTGTCTTCCCATCTGACAGCGCGACTGTGAGCCCACCTGAATCATCAGGCGATCACCTCGGCGCGCAGCGGAGTCTGAGCGATGCCCTCGAGGCGATGCATCGCGAGCCATGTTGATTCAGGTCAAGGGGTTACAAAGCGCAACGCGTAGACTGGGCTCGAAACGGACCGCGGTGCGCCTGATGGCATGTCGCGTCCCATAACGAGACTGACTCCCTGACTCCGGCTTCGCGATGCAAACCACAACGACCAAACCCCTCGGCTGGCTCAAGCAGGAGAGCCGCCGCGTGCGCACGCCCGTCGCCTGGGCCATCGGCCTGGGACTCGCCAGCGGCGTGCTGCTCATTGTTCAGGCGACGCTGCTCGCCCATGTCGCCGATGGCGCGATCTTCCAACAGACGCCGCTCGCCACGCTGTGGCCGGCGTTCGCCGCCATGCTGGCGATTCTGCTGCTGCGCGCCGGGCTGACCTACGCCGTTGAACACTTCGCCTTCACTGCGGCGAGCACCGTCAAGCTCGCGGTGCGCGAGCGCCTGATGCGCCAGTTGCAGGCGCTGGGGCTGGTCTGGCAGCGCGGCGCGCAGACCGGTGACGTGGTCAACACCGTCACCGACGGCGTCGAGCACCTCGAGGCCTATTATGCTCGCTATCTGCCGCAGACCGCGCTGGCCGCGCTGATCCCGCTGGCGATCCTGGCGGTGATCCTGCCCATCGATTGGGTCTCGGCGCTGATCCTGATGGTTACCGCGCCGCTGATTCCGGTATTCATGATCTTCATCGGCAAGGGCGCGGAGAAGCTCAACCAGCGCCAGTGGCGGCGCATGGGCCAGCTTTCCGGGCACTTCCTCGACGCCCTGCAGGGGCTGACCACGCTCAAGGTCTTCAACCTGGGACGGCGCGAGGCGCGGCTGATCGAACGGCTCTCCGACGAGTACCGCACCAGTACGCTCAAGGTGCTGCGCCTGGCCTTCGTCTCGTCGCTGGTCCTGGAGTTCCTGGCCACGGTGAGCATCGCCATGGTCGCGGTGCTGATCGGTTTTCGGCTGCTGTGGGGCGAGCTGGACTTCGAGTCGGGCTTTCTGGTGCTGCTGCTGGCGCCGGAGTTCTACCTGCCGCTGCGCAACATGGGCGGGGTCTATCACGCGCGCATGGAAGCGCTCGGGGCCGCCGAGCGCATCGTCGAACTGCTCGACGCGCCGACCCTCGAGTGGACCGGAACGCGGCGCGACGGCCTCGGCGCGGGGCAGGTGCCGCGCGTTGAGCTGACCGGGCTCGACTATGCGTATCCCGCCGATGAGGTCTTCGGCGACGACGACTCCTCCGCCGGCGAGACGCATGCGCCGCGCAAGCCGGCGCTCGATGACGTCTCGCTGGGCATTGCCCCCGGCGAAACGGTGGCGATTGTCGGCCCTTCGGGCGGCGGCAAGAGCACCCTGGCGCTGATGCTGCTGGGCCTGCTGCGCCCCGACCGCGGCGCGGTGACGGTCGATGGCGTGGTCCTCGACGAGATCGACATCGCCGCCTGGCGCGAGTCGCTGGCCTGGGTGCCGCAGCAGCCGCGGCTGTTCTTCGGCACGGTGCGCGACAACCTCTGCCTGGGGCGAGACGTCGACGACGCCGCGCTGTGGCGTGCGCTCGAGCAGGCACAGGCAAGGGACTTCGTTGCGACCCTGCCGCAGGAACTCGACACCCCGCTCGGCGAGCGCGGTGTTCGCCTCTCCGGCGGCGAGGCGCAGCGTCTGGCGATCGCCCGGGCGTTGGTGCGCGACGCCGGCTTCGTGGTCGCCGACGAGATCAGCGCCCATCTCGATGCCGACAACGAACGTGCGCTAGTCACGGCCCTCAAGGCGTTGGGCGAGGGCCGCAGCCTGGTCGTCATCGCCCACCGGCTGGAGACCGTGCGCCACGCCGATCGCATCGTGGTACTCGAGGCCGGACGCGTTCGCGAGCAAGGGAGCCACGATGAACTGCTCGCGGCCGGCGGGCTCTATGCCCGGCTGGTTTCAGGCGCTGCCGGGGAGGCGCTGTCATGAGCGATCTGCGCTGGTGGCTGACTCTGGCCCGCCCCTATCTCGGCTACTTCGCGCTGGGCATCCTGCTCAGCGTGGTGACCGTCTCCGCCAACATGGCGCTGCTCGCCGTATCGGGCTGGTTTCTGGCCAGCATGGCGGTGGCGGGGCTCGCCGCGGCTGACTTCAACTACTTCACCCCGGCGGCGCTGATCCGCGGCCTGGCGATCACCCGCACCGCCGGGCGCTATCTTGAGCGTCTGGTCAGCCACGACGCTACGCTGCGCCTGCTCACCGGCCTGCGGGTGTGGTTCTACCGCCAGGTGGAGCCGCTCTCGCCGCTGCAGTTGCAGGGCCTGCGCAGCGGCGACCTGCTGGCGCGCATCCGTGCCGACATCGACACCCTGGATAGCGTCTACCTGCGGTTGCTGACTCCCGCGGTGGTGGCGCTGGTCTGCGTGGCTGGGGCGGTGGCCGTGCTCGCCGTCTACAGCCCGGCGGTGGCGCTGGTCGATCTGGCGCTGCTGCTGGCGGCTGGGGCGTTACTGCCGGCACTGGTCGAGCGGCTCGGGCGTCGTCCCGGGGCCGAGGCGGTCGAGGTCGGCGCGGCGCTCAAGGCCGAGGTGGTCGATGCCGTCGAAGGACTCGGCGAGCTGACGGTGTTCGGTGGGCTCGATGAACGCCGGCGCCGGGTGGATACTCTGGGCCGGCGCTGGATCGCCTGTCAGGCGCGCCTGTCGCGGCTCTCGGGGCTGTCTCAGGCCGGGGTGCTGGTCTTCACCCATCTGGCGGTGCTGGCCACCGCCTGGTTGATGGTGCCGCGGCTGCAGTCGTCGGGGCTTGACGCGGTGGACTTCGCCCCGGTGGTGCTGCTGGCGATGGGTTGCTTCGAGGCCGTGGCCCAGTTGCCCGGGGCCTGGCAGGCACTGGGCCAGATGCGCGCTGCGACGCGCCGGCTACGCGCCTTCGAGGCGCTGCGTCCGGGGGTGGCCGAACCCGAAACACCGGCCGGCGCGCCGGCCGGCGACGCGCTGCGCTTCGTGGGCGTCGGCGTGCGCCATGCGCCGGAGGGCGCCGCGGCGCTCGATGGCCTCGATCTGACCATCGCGCCGGGCGAGCGGGTCGCCCTGGTCGGGCCCAGCGGCGCCGGCAAGAGTACCGTCGCCCAGTTGCTGCTGCGGCTGGTCGAGGCCGAGCGCGGCACGCTCCACTGGGACGGCCGGCCGATCGGCGACTATCGCAGCGAGGACCTGCGCGCACGCATCGCCTACGTGCCACAGAAGATCTATCTGTTCCACGCCTCGGTGCGCGACAACCTGCTGATCGGCGATCCCGAGGCCGACGAGGCGGCGATGATCGAGGCCGCGCGGCTGGCCTGCCTGCACGACGAGATCCTGGCACTGCCCGCGGGTTACGACACCCTGGTGGGCGAGGAAGGGCTCAAGCTTTCCGGTGGCCAGATCCGCCGCCTGGGCATCGCCCGGGCGCTGCTGCGCGACGCGCCACTGGTGATCCTCGACGAGCCCTGCGAGGGGCTGGACAACGCCACCGCGGCCCGCCTATGGCGCAATCTCGACCGCTATCTCGCGGGGCGCACACTGCTGCTGATCAGCCACCACATGGCCTGGGTGCGCGAGGTCGACCGCGTGCTGATGCTCGAGCGCGGTCGCCTGTTGGCCGAGGGCGGTCATGCCATGCTGGCGCACGACTGCGCCGATTACCGGCGTCTCGCCGGTGGTGGGCTGTCGGGTGGCGCCGGTGACTATGACAGCGCCTGCGACGCCGCGCCGCGGCCTGCCGGCGTCTACCCCTGAACGGCCCTTGATGCAGGTCAAAAAGCCCGCCCAGGCATTGGGTTACCCTGATTAGGTATCTTTCTCCGGTCTCGCTTGTGTCTCGCATCGGGCGCCGGTTCCTCCGCAGGGATCATAGAGAGCACTTCCGCCATGCAAGAACTAGACACCGTCATCGAGTTGTCGCGGACTCAGTTCGCGGCGACGGCGTTGTACCATTATCTCTTCGTGCCACTCACGCTGGGCCTGTCGGTCCTGCTGGCGACGATGGAGACCATCTACGTCATCACCGGGCGCGATATCTATCGCCAGATGACTCACTTCTGGTCGAAGCTGTTCGCCATCAACTTCGCCCTGGGCGTGGCCACAGGGCTGACCATGGAGTTCGAGTTCGGCACCAACTGGTCGACCTACTCGCATTTCGTCGGCGACATCTTCGGTGCACCGCTGGCCATCGAGGGCCTGATGGCGTTCTTCCTCGAGTCGACCTTCGTCGGCCTGATGCTGTTCGGCTGGGGCAAGCTGTCGCGCGGCAAGCACCTGCTGGTGACCTACATGGTGGCGCTGGGGTCCAACCTCTCGGCGCTGTGGATCCTGGTCGCCAACGGCTACATGCAGAATCCCACCGGCTCGGTGTTCAATCCCGACACCATGCGCATGGAGCTGACCAGCCTGCCTGACCTGATCTTCAGCCCCGAGGCGCAGGCCAAGTTCGTCCATACCAGCATCGCCGGCTACGTGACCGCGGCGATCTTCGTGGTGGGCATCAGCGCCTTCTACCTGCTGCGCCGCCGCCATATCGAGCTGGCCAAGCGCTCGTTCCGGGTCGCCGCGCTGTTCGGCGTGTTCGCTACCGTCGGCGTGATCTCGCTGGGCGACGCCCTGGGCTTCATCAACGGCAACGCCCAGCCCACCAAGCTGGCTGCCATGGAAGGGCTGTGGGAGACCGCCGAGGCGCCGGCCGGCTTCAATCTGATCGCCTGGCCCAACCAGGAGGAGCGGCGCAACGACTTCGAGCTGCAGGTGCCCTACCTGCTCACCCCGCTGGTCACCCACACCTTCGACGAGTCGATTCCCGGCGTAAGCGACCTGGAAGCCGATGCCGAGGCGAAGATCCGCGACGGTATCCCGGCGCTGACCGCGCTGAAGACCCTGCGCGAAAACCCGGACGATGCCGATGCGCGCGCGACCTTCGACGCCCATCAGGACAACCTGGGCTACGCGCTGCTGGTTCAGCGCTACGCCGAGGATGTCTCGCAGGCTACCGATGCGCAGATCGCTCAGGCGGCGGCGGATACCATCCCGCCAGTGGCGCCGGTGTTCTGGTCGTTCCGCGTCATGGTAGTGACGGCCTTCTTGATGATGGCCTTCCTGATCCTCGCGGTCATCTACTCGCTGCGCGGCACCCTGCATCGCAATAACTGGTTCCTGCGCCTGGCGCCGTGGATGATTCCGGTGCCGTTCATCGCCAACGAGGCCGGCTGGATAGTCGCCGAACTGGGTCGCCAGCCGTGGACGGTCTACGGTCAACTGCCGACCTGGTTGTCCGCCTCCACCCACAGCGTCGGTTACATGATCTTCTCGCTGGTCGGCTTCGTCCTGCTCTACACCCTGTTCATCGTCATCGAGATGTTCCTGATGGTGAAATTCATTCGCCTGGGGCCGAGCGAAGACAATCTCGAGTCGCCTGCCGAACCGACCCAACGTCATTCATCCCAGTGGAGCGAGGCCTAAGCCATGGATCCGTACATACTACTCAAAGTGACCTGGTGGGTGCTGCTGGGCGTGCTGTTGATCGGCCTGGCGGTGATGGTCGGCATGGACATGGGCGTCGGCGCTGCGCTGCGCTACCTGGGACGCACCGACGGCGAGCGCCGCGCGGTGATCAACATGATCGCCCCGCACTGGGACGGCAATCAGGTGTGGTTCGTCCTCGGCGGCGGCGCGGTGTTCGCCGCCTGGCCGACCATCTATGCCACCGCCTTCTCGGGGCTCTACGTGGTCATGCTGGTGCTGCTGTGGTCGATGATCGTGCGTCCGCTGGGCTTCGAGTACCGCAGCAAGCTGCCCAGTGATCGCTGGCGCGGTGCCTGGGACTGGATGCTGTTCGTCTCAGGCGCGGTACCGATGATCGTCTTCGGCGCGGCGATGGGTAACATGCTCGAAGGCGTACCGTTCCACTTCTCCTGGAACATGATCTCCTACTACACCGGTAGCTTCATCACCCTGTTCAACCCCTTCGCCGTGCTGTGCGGGGTGATGTCGCTGGCGCTGGCGCTCTACCAGGGCGGGGCGATGGTGATGAACCGAGGCACCGGGGTGATTCGCGAGCGCGCCTGCCGACTGGTCACGGTCGCCGGTCTGACGGCTCTGGCGGTGTTCACTATCTGTGGCATCTGGGTATCGATGATGCATGGCTACGAGATCACCGCGGGTGGCGATCCCGCCGGCCCGGCATTGCCGCTCAACAAGACCGTGGAAACCGCATCCGGTGCCTGGCTCGCCAACTACATGGCGCACCCGGCGCTGTGGCTGGTCCCGGCGGCGGTCTACCTGGCCGTGCTGGGCGGCATCGCCTCGGCGCGCGCCGGTCTGTCGCACCTGGCCTGGTGGCTGGGCGCGCTCGCCTGGGCCGCCACTCTGGTCACCCTGGGCGCGGCGATGTTCCCGTTCCTGATGCCGTCGTCCAGCGAACCCAGTCACAGCCTGACCGTGTGGGACGCCTCCTCGAGTCTGGGTACGTTGGGCTGGATGCTGGCCTTCACCGTGGTCTTCATCCCGATCATTGTCATCTACACCAGCTGGGCCTTCTGGGTGATGCGCGGCAAGGTGACGCCGGAATCGATCGCCCACGACGAACACGCCTACTGATTGCGGAGCGCGCACCATGAAACATGTCCTGATCTTTCTCTTCTGGCTGCTCGTCGCCGTGGTGGCGATCGCCCTGACTATCGTGCTGGGCGAGCGCGGCGCTTGGTACTTCGCCTGGGTGCTGGGCACGGTGATGATCGTGCTGATCGCCGCGGCGGGTACGGCGATCATCGATGCCCGTTACGATGAGCATCGCGACGACCAGTACTGAACGATACCTCGTTCACCCTGTTCTCCGACGCCCTGGCTATTGCCGGGGCGTCGGCGTTTCGGGCCAGGGACTTCCGGTTTTGATCACGCTGCTGACGCGCCTGCATGGGGTTGAATGAGGCTGAAGGGCCCTGTCTGATCCATCAACCGTTCGTTTGTCCCTTGATCAGCTCGCTGATCAGCCGCCGACCCGGATGCAGGTGGTCGGCCAGGGTGCGCTCTACTGGCAGCGGCTCATCACAGATTCGTGAGGCGATCACCTCGGCGCACAGCGGGGCGCTGGCAAGCCCGCGGGAGCCATGCGCGGCGCTGATCCACAGCCCCGGGTGATGGGCGCCGGGCGTGTCGGGGATGCGTCTGGCGTCTTTGGCTAGCGTCGAGTAGGCCTCGCGCCAGTGCGCGGCGTCCGGCACCGGGCCTGCGTAGGGCGTCTTGTCGGGACTCGCCGCACGGATCGCCACCCGGCCTTCGAGATGGTCAGGCGCCAGGTCGACGCCGGCCTTTCTGAGGGCGGCGGTGAAGTGCGGCAGGCTCGCCTCTAGCTCGGCAAGGTTCGCCGAATGATCGGTGTCGCGCAGCGCCGTGTCGGTGTCATGGGGCGCGAAGGTGGCGCCGAAGCTCAGAATTCCGTCCGTCGCCGGGGGCACATAGCCCCCGGCGCAGACCACCCGCGAGAGCGTGGGCACCTCCGCGCCCTGGGGCAGCCTGACGGCACTGACCTGGCCGCGGATCGGCTGCAGCGGCAGCGCGGCGGTTTGAGCGAAATGGTTGGCCAGCGCCGCCGTGGCTACCACCACCTGATCGGCGACGAGGGGTTCGCCATCCTTGAAGCTCAGCGTCCAGCCGCCTTCATGTGTCACGGGATTAGCCCCTGGAATGAGTTCGGTGACCTCGCCTCGGTGCAGGGTGATGCCCGGTGTGGCGGCAAGGCGGGCGCACAACAGATCCGGCCGTACCCAGCCGGCGCCCGCATAGTCGAGCCCCGGCGAGTCGATGGCCACTCCGGATCGCGCGCTGGCTTCCTCGGCGTCCACGCCTGTCACGACTTGCGTTGGCAGCGCATGGTTGGCCAGAAAGCGCGCCTGGCGCTTGGCTTCCCGCTCGCTGGTCGCCAGCTGCAGCACGCCGCAGTCGTCCCAGATGGTGTGCTCGGGGTCCAGGGTCGCCAGCCAGCGCCGGCTGTACAGGAGCCCAGAGAGATACATGCGGCTCTGGGCATTGGTCTCGGCGGCGAGCTTCACGTAGAGCGCGCCCTGGCGGTTACCCGAGCCGCCGGCGCCGGGGGCTTCGCGCTCGATCAGGGTCACCGCCACGCCGCGTCGCGCCAGGGCCTCGGCGACCGTGGTGCCGGCGAGCCCGGCGCCGATCACCGCGACATGCCGTGCGGGCTTCGTTGTGGGCGGCGTGAACCAGGGGGTGCTGGGTCGCGGGTGATGGTGGGGTGGCGTTTCAATTTCGCCGGCGAGCATCTCGCGCTTGCGTCCGTGTCCTGGCACCTTGCGCCAGGCGAAGCCCGCCGCCTTGAGGCCGCGCTTGACCACGCCGGCGCAGGTGAAAGTGGCAAAGGTGGCGCCCGGCCGGCTGGCACGGGCCATGGCGGTAAAGAGCGCGGGCTGCCACATCTCCGGGTTCTTGGACGGCGCAAAGCCATCCAGGAACCAGGCATCGACCCGGCCATCGAGCTGGCCAAGCCGCTCGGCGCTGTCGCCGAAGTGCAGATCCAGGATCACCCGCTCACTAAGGCGCAGCCGGTGCACCCCGGCCACCGGCGCCGGCCATTGGGCCGTGAGGCAGGCGGCCTTGTCGTGAAATTCTGGCCAGGCGGTCAGCGCCCGCTCGAGATCGTCCCGGGTCATCGGGAAGCGCTCGGTAGACACCAGATGCAGCCGCGCCGTGGCCGGGGCGTGGCGTTCGAAGGCGGCCCAGGCACACAGCATGTTGAGCCCGGTACCGAAGCCGGTCTCGCCGATCACGAAGGGCCGCGGCCCCTGCCAGGCCGCCAAACGCTCGGGCAGGCGGTTGGCGTTGATGAAGACGTGCTCTGTCTCGGCGCGGCCGTCGTGGCGCGAGAAGTAGACATCATCGAAAGCGCTGGAGTGGGGCGCCTCGCTGTCGTTGTCGTCCCGAGGCCAATCGAGGTGCGCGACCTCAAGGGCGGCCAGGGCAGGCAGGGGCGCGGGGCGTTCGTCGGCGGCACTCAAGGCAGGGCTCCGGAAATCGGCAGGGTTAAAGAGGTACGGCTGATCGGGATACGGCTGATCGGGGTACGGCTGATCGAGACGGGGTCGGTCAGGGTAGCGTCGCTCTGGACGGTGTTGGCCCGAACAGGATTGACCTGGACAGCGTTGATCTGCGCAGAATTGATCAGAAAATGACCAGTTTCGCCAACCGGGCGTCTTGGCTGGCTTATGGCAAGGCGTCCGCGGGCTTTCAACAAACTTTTCCACAGCCACTGTGCAAAACTGGCTGTGGAAAAGCGCTTGTGAAAAAGGCGGCGGCGGGCCGTCTCAGGCGCCGCTCAGGGCAGCACTTTCTTGAAAGGCTTAACGGTCACCTTGGCATAGACGCCGGCGATCACGTAGGGATCGGCGTCGGCCCAGGCCTGGGCGGTGGGCAGGTCTTCGAATTCGGCGACCACCAGGCTGCCGCTGAAGCCGGCGTCGCCCGGGGTCTCGGCATCAACGGCCGGATGCGGGCCGGCCAGCACCAGGCGGCCTTCATCGCGCAGCTTCTCGAGGCGGGCCAGGTGGTCGGGACGGGCGGCCATGCGCCATTCGAGGCTATTCTTCACATCTTCACTGATGATGGCGTAGAGCATCGCAGTTTCCTTCGATGGGTGAGGCAGGAAGGCGCCGACGCACCTGAAATTGACCGCAACCGGCGCGGCGCGCACCATGGTAGTCCTATTCTGACAAAGTCGCCTGCCGGCGTCATGCCGATGAACGAGACTCACGTGTCACCTGCCACACCCGCTGCTCCCGCCACCCAGGCGGATACTTCTCTCGCCGATGCCCAGGGCATCGACTTTCACATGCACTCTACCGCGTCCGACGGTGCTCTCTCGCCCGCCGCGCTGATGTCGCTGTGCCGCGAGCGCGGCCTCACCAGGCTGTCGCTCACCGATCATGACACCCTGGATGGCGTTGCCGAGGCGCAAGAGGCCGCCGATGCGCTGGGCATGACGCTGCTGCCGGGGCTCGAGCTGTCGTCTCAATGGCAGGGCATGAACATTCATGTGGTGGGCCTGCTGCCCCAGGGGGCACAGGGCAGCCTGGTCGCCGGTCTCGAGGCGCAGGCTAAGGCGCGAGTGACCCGCGGTGAAGAGATCGCCCGGCGCATGGAGAAGCTGGGGCTTCACGACGCCCTGGCCAAGGCGCGAGCTCAGGCCGGCAGCGATCGCCCGCTGGGGCGCCCGGACTTCGCCCGCGCGATGGTCGCCGATGGCCTGGTCAAGGACATGGGCACGGCCTTCAAGAAGTATCTGGGCAGCGGCAAGCGAGGTGACGTCAAGGCCGGCTGGCCGTACCTGTCCGAGGTGGTCGAGTGGATCAATGATGCCGGCGGCGTGGCGGTGCTGGCGCATCCGCTGCGCTACGGGCTGACCCGGCGCAAGCGCGGTCTGCTGCTGGATGCCTTCACCGCCGCCGGCGGCGAGGCCTGCGAGCTGGTCAGCGGCTTCCAGAACGCCGATGTGACCCGCGACCTGGCGCGCCAGCTCGACGAGCGGGGCCTGTATGGCTCGCTGGGCAGCGACTTCCACTTTCCCGGCGGGCCGGTGGCCCCGGGCAGCATGAGCCCGGTGCCGCGCACCGCGCTGCGCCCTGTCTGGCAGCACCCTCGTCTGGCGGCGATTCTTGATCAGGCGGCCTGACCTGCGGTTTATCATCACGGATCACGCAACTCAGGAGCGAGCATGACGCAATTCTTCCAGCTGCACCCCGAAAATCCCCAGAAGCGCCTGATCGACCAGGCGACCGAGATCATCCGCAAGGGCGGCGTGGTGGCCTATCCCACCGACTCCGGCTATGCACTGGGTTGCCACCTGGGCGACAAGAAGGCCATCGAGAAGATCAAGTGGCTGCGCTCGCTGGATGACAAGCACAACTTCACGCTGGTGTGCTCGGACCTGTCCACGATCGGCACCTACGCCAAGGTCGACAATGCGGTATTTCGGCTGCTGAAGACTCACACGCCGGGGGCCTACACCTTCATCCTCAACGCCACCAGCGAGGTGCCGCGGTTGCTGCTGCATCCCAAACGCCGCTCGATCGGTGTGCGGGTGCCGGATCATCGCATCACCCATGCGCTGCTCGAGGCGCTCGGCGAGCCGATGATGAGCGTGACCCTGATCCCGGTCGGCGAGGAACTGCCGATGACCGATGCCGAGGAAATCCGCGAGCGCTTCGGAGCGCACCTGGACCTGGTCATCGACGGTGGCGCCTGCCACCTGGAGCCGACCAGCGTGATCGACCTGCGCGACCTGCCGCCGGTGATCCTGCGTGAAGGGCGTGGCGATCTGGCACCCTTCCAGGTCTGAACCGCTTGCCGGGGCGACGCCAGCGCTGGTGTCGCCCCGGCTGTCCCGCGAGCCTTATTCCTTCTCAGAGCCCTTATCCGGGGCCTTCTCTGTGTCCTGTTCGTCGTCCTCCTCTTTCGCTCGCTCTTCCTCTTCTTCTCGCTCGGCTTCTTCGCGATGCTCGGCCTCGCGTGGGTCTTCGGTGTTTTCGTCGAGCCAGGTCCCGCATTTCATACAATACTTGGTTTTTTCTTCGTGACGGTCGTAGCCGCAGCCCGGGCAGGCTTCATCGGAGTAACGGTCGGCGCGAATCGAGCGAATCACTTCGGCCGAGAACACCCCGGTGGGAATGGCGATGATCGAGTAGCCCATCAGCATTACCGTCATCGAGATGAACTGCCCCAGCGGGGTGGTGGGCGTGATGTCGCCATAGCCGACCGTGGTCAGGGTGACGATGCCCCAGTAGATGGATTTGGGAATGCTGGTAAAGCCGGCCTCGGGTGGCTCGATCATGTAGACCAGTGAGCCGAAGATGGTCACCAGCATAAACACCGTGAACAGGAACAGCAGGATCTGATGCGAGCTGCGCTTGAGCGCCTCGATCAACAGCCGGCCCTCGCCGACGAACTGCATCAGCCTGAGCACCCTGAAGATGCGCAACACCCGCAGCAGACGGATCACCACCAGCGAATGCGCGCCGGGAAGCAACAGCACCAGCCAGGTGGGCAGAATCGATATGAGATCGATGATGCCGTAGAAGCTTCTCAGGTAGCGGGCCGGCCGCTCCAGACAGTACAGGCGAACCAGCAGCTCCAGGGTGAAAAGCCCGGTGAAGCCCCACTCCAGTGCCTTGAAAAACCGGCCATAGGCGGCGTGATAGGCCGGCACGCTGTCGAGCAGCACTACCGTGACGCTAGCCAGGATCAGGCCGATCAGGACGATATCGAAGCCCTTGGCCAGCCGGGTATCCGATTCGAAGATGACCTGAAAGATCCGGGTGCGCAGCCCTTCACCGGCCGGTTTGAGAGTAGGGAACAAGGGACCTCCCGATCCTTTAGTATAAGAGCGGTCCTGGGGACGCAGCGCACCGGGCGCCGGTTGACTTCAGGTCCGCGCGTCCGTCAGGCCCATGTGTCATCAGGCTGGGGCATAGAGGGCGCGCGCCAGCGCCAGGGCCGCCTGGCCGAAGGCCACATCGAGCCAGGCATCGTCTTCCGGTGCCTGATGGCTCAGAGCCGCGAGCAGGGTGGCGGCCGGGCCCGTCAGGCGATCATCGCCCAGGGCGACCAGCCGGTCCAGCGACCGGCGGGCCTCGTCCTTGAAATGGCTGTCCTGACTGTCGGCCAGGGCATCCAGCGCCAGGATGGTGTGCTCGTATAGCGCTGCCGGATCGTCATCGGCTGCCGGGAGCGACCACCGGCCTTCGCCCAGTGACGCGCCGCGGGCGGCCTTGCTGGCCGTAGCGGGGCGCAGCGGCACCGAGGCGGCGAACTCTTCGGCCAGCGCCCACAGGGCCGCGGGGTCACCGTCCTTGAGTTCGAGTTCCAGTTCGCGAATCGTCGCCCGGCGTCCGTCCGCGCGCACCTCGCCATCATCCAGCGCCACCTCGATGCGGCCCTGCTCGCCGTCGACGATCCAGGTGCGGCGGGCGAAGTCGGTAGCGAAGCGCGGTGCCAGAGCGGCGAGTGTCTCGTCGCCTAGCGCCTGCATGGGCGCCAGCGTCTTGAGCCCGTCGAGGTCCAGCCGGTTCTCGTCAATCGGCCACTCCCATTCGCCACGTACCGAGAGCCCGCCCTGGCCGTTGCCGGTGGTCTTCAGGGTCTGCACCCGGCCCTTGCCGGTATCGCGGATACGCAGGGCCACCCGTGCGGCTTCCAGGGCGCCGTCCGGGGTGTCGTAGTAGGTGTTGGCAAGCGTGCGGTCTTCGGCCGGGAGCGCCGCCAGGCGAGGATGGCGACGCAGTCGCTCGGGGCCTTCTGGCGGTAGCGCGAGCTTGAGTTCGATTTCCTGACTCATGGCCGATGCTTCCTATATGACAAATTGGTGAATTCTTTATGACGTCGGTCGGTGCCACCACTATAATGTCCGCGCCATTTCCAACGCGAATCGCTTACCTATCATGGTGACATCTAATCCGTTTTCGGCGATCTTCGGTCGCTCGCCCTTCCAGCCGCTGCTTTTGCATATCGTCAAGGTCAGCGAGTGCGCCGACGAGCTGCTGCCATTCTTCGAGTCCACCCTGAGCGGTGACTGGGAGGCGGCAGAACGCCATCGTGGCGCCATTACCCGCATCGAGCACGAGGCCGATGAGCTCAAGACCGAGCTGCGCCTGAACCTGCCCAATACCATGTTCCTGCCGGTCTCCCGCTCGGACCTGCTGGACCTGATCAGCGTGCAGGACAAGATCGCCAACAAGGCCCGCGACATCACCGGCATCATGCTCGGTCGTCAGATGCAGGTGCCCGAGTCGCTGGCGCCGACGATGCGCGATTACCTGCGCACTTCGGTGGCCGCCGTGTCTCAGGCCCGCAAGGCCCTCGGAGAGCTCAAGGATCTGCTCGAGTCCGGGTTCGGCAGCAACGTCGCCGATGTCATGCAGAACCTGATTCGCGAGCTTCACGCCCTCGAGCACCAGGCCGACGACCAGCAGGTGGCCATTCGTCGCCAGCTGTTTCAGCTCGAGAGCGAGCTGCCGCCGGTCGACGTGATCTTCCTCTACAAGATCATCGACTGGGTCGGTGAGCTCTCCGACGGTGCCGAGCGCGTGGGCAGCCGCCTGCAGGTGCTGACCGCCCGCTGATTCTCTCCCTCGAACTCTCCGCCCCACGACCACGGTGAGTGCCCTGTGACGCACTCGCCAAGGATAGGCGCATCGAGGCGTGTCACGGCGGACCTTCAGTCATCCCTAAGGATGTAGCTCTTATGTCGATCATTGCGCAACACGGCGACATCTTCATTATTCTGGCCTGTGTCTTCGGCTTCTTCATGGCCTGGGGCGTAGGCGCCAACGACGTGGCCAACGCCATGGGCACCTCGGTGGGCTCGCGGGCCATCACCATCAAGCAGGCGATCTTCATCGCCGTGATCTTCGAGTTTCTGGGCGCCTGGCTCGCGGGCGGTCAGGTCACCGAAACCATCCGCAAGGGCATCATTGACCCGGCGCTGCTCGAGAGTGATCCCCAACTGCTGGTTTACGGCATGCTGGCCTCCTTGCTGGCGGCCGGGACCTGGCTGCTGGTGGCCTCGATGCGCGGCTGGCCGGTGTCGACCACCCATTCCATCGTTGGTGCCATCGTCGGCTTCGCGATGGCCGGCCTCGGCCTGGATGCCGTCGGCTGGGCCAAGGTCGGCCAGATCGCCGCCAGCTGGGTGGTCTCGCCGCTGATGTCGGGCTCGATCGCCTTCATGTTGTTCAAGTCCGTGCAGCATCTGATCTTCGAGAACCGCGATCCGTTCGCCGCCGCCAAGCGCTACGTGCCGATGTATGTGTTCCTGGTTGGCTTTATCGTCGCCATGGTGACGCTGACCAAGGGCCTGAAACACGTCGGCCTGGATCTCAGCTTCGGCGTCAGCCTTGCCTACGCGGTGCTGATCGGCCTCGCCGTGATGGCGCTGGGCGGCTTGCTCGAGCGTCGTGTCAGCCGCAACCGATCGGCGGATGATGCCTTCGGTTTCGGCGGCGTCGAGCGGGTGTTCGCCGTGCTGATGCTGTTCACCGCCTGTGCCATGGCCTTTGCCCACGGCTCCAACGATGTTGCCAACGCCGTCGGCCCGCTGGCTGCGGTCATCAGCGTGGTCTATAGCCACGGCGACGTCGGCGGCGCGTCGATGGTGCCCTGGTGGGTGCTGGTGCTGGGCGGCGGCGGTATCGTGGTCGGCCTGGTCACCTATGGCCACAAGGTCATCGCCACCGTCGGCACCGGCATCACCGAGCTGACGCCGAGCCGCGGCTTTGCCGCCACCCTGGCGGCCGCCACCACCGTGGTGCTGGCGTCGGGTACCGGCCTGCCGATCTCGACCACCCATACCCTGGTCGGCGCGGTACTTGGTGTGGGCCTGGCTCGCGGCATGGCGGCGCTTAACCTGCGCGTGATCGGCACCATCGTCATGTCATGGCTGATCACCCTGCCGGCCGGCGCCTTCCTGGCGATCATGTTCTTCTTCATGTTCAAGGGCATGTTCGGCTAAGCAGGGCCAGGTGCTGATTCAGGTACTTAGTCAGGTACTGGGCTACGTACTTAGTTAGTCAGGTACGGAGCTCGCTACCTGCACTCGACGCTGTCGGGCGTATCTCGAGAAAGGCGGCACCGCGAGGCGGTGCCGCCTTTTTTCGCCCTCTGTTATAGTCGTGGCTGGTGGGCATGCTGCCCGATTTCACCCTCTAGCTGCCGGAGTGCGGCCCTTGAATACGCGCTTTCCCTTCGTCGATTGGTTTCGTCAGTCATCGCCCTACATCAATGCCCACCGAGGACGAACCTTCGTGGTGCTGATCGAAGGCGAGGCGATGGCGGCGGGTCACAGCGAATCGCTGATTCAGGACCTGGCGCTGCTGCATACCCTGGGCGTGCGGCTGGTGCTGGTGTTCGGCATTCGCCCCCAGGTCAATGCGGCGCTGGTCGATGAGGGCATCACGCCGCGGCGCGAGGATGGTCGCTGGGTGGCAGATGACGCCATCATGGCGCGGGTCGAGCGCATCGCCGCCGAGCAGCGGCTGTGGTTCGAGGCGCGGCTGTCGCTGGGGCTGCCCAATACGCCGCTGCACGGCATTGAACTGACGGCGGTATCCGGCAATCTGGTGATGGCCAAGCCGCTCGGCGTGCGCAACGGCCTCGACTTCGCCCGTAGCGGTGAGGTGAGACGGGTTCGTGCCGAGGCGATCGACGCGCTGCTCGATCAGGGCTCGCTGGTGGTGCTGCCGCCGCTCGGCTTCTCGAGCACTGGCGAGGTGTTCGATCTGGACGCCGCCGAAGTCGCCCAGCAGGCCGCGGTGGCACTGGGTGCCGACAAGCTGGTACTGCTCGGCGAAGCCGAGGGCCTGCATGACGCAAGCGGGGCTTTACAGCGCCAGCTGACCCCGGCCGAGGCCGAGCCGCTGATGCACGAGGCGGCTCCCGGCAGCGAGCTTTCTCGCCACCTGGCGGCGGCCTGTGCCGCGGCCCGTCATGGCGTGGCCCGCACTCACCTGCTGTCCTGGCATGACAACGACGCCCTGCTCGGCGAGCTGTTCACCCGCGACGGCGTGGGCACCATGATCACCCAGCATCGCTACGAGCAGCTGCGCGACGCCGAGCTAGGCGACGTCGGTGGCCTGCTCGAGCTGCTCGAGCCCCTGGAGCGGCGCGGCATGCTGGTGCCGCGTTCCCGGGAGCGCCTGGAGCACGAGATCGAGGACTATCTGGTCATCGAGCGTGACGGCATGATCATCGGCTGTGCTGCCCTGCATGAGTATCCGGACGCCCGCATGGGCGAGCTGGCCTGCGTGGCGGTGCATGGCGATTACCGGGGCGGCAATCGCGGCGAGCGGCTGCTGGCCGATGCCGAACGTCGCGCCCGGCGCCGGGGGCTGTCGGCGATATTCGCGCTGACCACTCATACCGCCCACTGGTTCATCGAAAAGGGCTTCGGACTCGCCGATATCGACGACCTGCCGCCGCTCAAGCGCGATGCCTACAACCATGCCCGCAAGTCGAAGATCCTGCTCAAGACCCTGAGTTGATCACAGGCGGCGTCCCCGCTGTGGGCCGCCGCCTGTCCGCCTGGTGCATTACCTTCCTGCTACGCCGCGCATGCTTCTCTCTTGAGTGCTGTCGCGATAGCCCGTCGTATGAGCCCGTGGTATGAGCCCCGCCGTGTGAGTGTCGCCGTCAGCGACACCCTGAGTGGTGATTGTCGCCAAAAGAATACATAGTAACTGTTTGATTTTTAGATTATTTTATCTTGCCTTCGATATAGCGTCGCCAATTGGAGACGAAAACCGCGGGTCGCGGGCGCCTTTTCGCCCCTGTGAGCGTCATTGGCCAGATTGGCACAAGCCAGTGTTTTTTAAGACATTGAAAATAAAGGGTTTGTAAGATTTCTGGCACGCTCTTCGCTATATATTCAGTGAGCAAGCAAGGGATTCGGTTCATCACGGCTCGAACCGTTTCCTGGCCGGCCTGACAGGGCGCATTTACTACCCTGTGCATGTCACCCGATCGGGTCGGTCCGCGTCTGCTCCACGCGATGTGTGACTGATGTAGCGATGAGACGGGTACCGCCGACAGGCAAGGAATGGTACCGCTACGGGCAAGGATGCTCTCGGCAAGGATGCCTCGCCCCCTCGGGGGCTGAATCCGGCGGCGACGCGCAAGCGGCGCTGCCACCTGAACGAAGAGGGGATACGTCCCCACACATGACGGCCAGCTTCTGGCGAGTGACGATCCCGTCGTGTGACTTCGGGGCTTAGGCCCAGAAAGAATGTCGACCAGTCCGGCCAGACGCGTCTGCTCCCTCGACATTGTTTCACCTGAAGTTCCCTGCGTATTGGGCCGGCTCTGCCGGCCCTCTTTTTTTGCCTATTCCTTGGCGTGGCTCGGCGTGTCCAAGCCCTGACCATGCTCATGACCTGGTCCATGCATCCGGCCAGGTCCGGTATGCCGTGAAAGGTCGCGGTCGTTCCCGGCAACTCTGGTATCCTGCAGTGGTAAGCCCCATGACATCGTCCCAACTCCTTCTGCAAAGAACCCTTGTCATGACCACTCAGGTCTCGCGCCGATGGCGCCCACGCTCCCTGCTGCAACTCGTACTGCTGGCTTTTCTGGTGGTGATGCTGCCGCTGGGCATCTTGATGTTCCAGGCCGGCCAGGCGCTTTCCGAACTGACCCGGCTCGCTGATGACAGCGCTCGGCAGGCGGTCGAAGAAACCCGTCGCGCCCGGGCACTGTCGTCGCTTGCCGTGGAGATGGAGCGCAGCGCCCGCCAGTACGCGGTGCTGGAGGAGCCCGGCCTGCGCGAGATCTATACCCAGCGCGCCGACGAATTCGAGGCAATGCTGGCCAGGCAGCGGTTGTTGATGCCCGATAACCCCGACGCTCAGGCACTGAGCAAACGCATCGATAGCCTCAAGACCCTGCTCGATGCCCCGGTGGCCGATATCCAGGCCCGGCTCGACGAGTTTGTGCCCTTCGCCCAGCGCACCGAGGCCGTGCGCCAGGCCACCAACCGGCATATCGACGCGCGCATCGAACGTATTCGCGAACAGGCCGGCGGCGTCCAGACCCGTCTGTGGGTGCAGACCACGGCACTGGTCTCGGCGAGTCTGGTGCTGATGCTGCTGTTCACCTGGCTGATCATTCGCCCGATTCGCCAGCTCGAGCGACGCATTCTGAGCCTCGGCAGCGCCGGCCAGCCCGCGCCCTCGAAGGGGCTGCAGGGGCCGGCGGAGCTGGTGCAGCTCGATGAGCGGCTCGACTGGCTGTCGGCGCGGCTTGGCGAGCTGGAGGCCCAGAAGCGCCAGTTTCTGCGCCACATGTCCCACGAACTCAAGACGCCGCTGGCAAGCGTCAGGGAAGGCACGGCGCTGCTTTCCGACGGGGTGGCCGGCGAGCTGACCTCGCGCCAGCACGAGATCCTCGAGCTGATAGAGGCCAGCGGAGAGGAGCTCCAGCGCCTCATCGAACAGCTGCTTGACTATAATTTGCTTCAGCACCACGCCGAGGTCAGCGTCGATCGTTTCGATGTCACAACGCTGATCAAGGAACTGCTGGCCAAGCATCAACTGGCTCTGGACGCCAAGGGCATGCAGCTCAAGTGGAGCGATCGGCCGCTGGCCTGGCAGGCCGACCGCACCGCCACCGGCCGCATTCTGGATAACCTGTTGTCCAATGCCATTGCCTATGGTGAAGATGGCGGACTGCTTGAACTGCGCGCCCAGCAGCGCGGCGACGTGCTACTGGTGGAGGTCGCCAACAGCGGTGATGCGATCGGCGGCGAGGACCGCGAGCGGCTCTTCGATCCCTTCTATCAGGGCCGCGCCCGGCGCAAGGGGCCGCTCAAGGGCTCTGGGATCGGCCTGTCGGTGGCTGCCGACTGTGCCAAGGCTCAGCAGGGGCATCTGGAACTGGTCGACGATGCACGCCTGGCGGTGTGCTTCCGCCTGACGCTGCCCTGGCAGGTATGTAATGCGCAGGGCGCGAATCAGCAGGATACGAATACGATAACGATGCCGTCACCGCAGCACCGTGCGGCAGACGCAGACGCAAGGAACTCATGACCCATGCTGTACCGCACCCTGACGGGGCTGGTCGCCGTTTCGCTGCTGGCAGGATGCCAGTGGCTGCCGGCGCAAACGTCCTCCACGCCACCGACGCTGACGGAACTGCCCGCCGGCTGCCAGGACGAGTGGCCTAGCCTGACCGTAAACGCCTGCCAGACCGAGGCCTGGGTGGCCTTTGGGCTCGCCTCCCAGCGCGGCGATCGTGCCTGGCGTGACCGCCAGCTGGCCCGCCTCGAGGGCAACGATACCCATGAGCGCTTAGTTCGCGCCGTGGTGCTTTCCTGGGGCAGCGAGAGCGAATGGAATCAGGCTTCAGAGCTTTACAAGGCCGACCTGGCCAAGGCGCCGACCGAGCTGCAGCCGCTGCTGCGTTACTGGCTCAACGAGCTCGAAGGGCGCCGCGCCCTGTCCGAAAAGCTGGCCGAGCAGAGCCAGGCGCGACAGGCGCTGGCCGACGAGAACGCCGCTCAGGCCGAGCAGCTGGACGAGATGGCCAACAAGCTCGAGGCCCTGAGCGATATCGAGCAAAGCATTAACCTGCGACAGCAGGCCCCCTGAGGCGCGATGCGTCGGGCGCCTGGCCAGGCTTCGTCTGAATAGAAGGGAGATCACCGTGAAAGACGCCGCGCAACTGACCGGCGCCCTCAAGGGCAGCAAACCCATCGCCCATATCCTGCTGGTCGACGACGACGCCAGCCTGCTCAGGCTGTTGGGCATGCGGCTGGAAAGCCGTGGCTTTCGCGTCACCACCGCCGACAGCGGCCGCATGGCGCTGGATCGCCTGGCCATTGAGCGCCCGGACCTGGTGCTCTCGGACCTGCGCATGGATGAGATGGACGGCCTGGCGCTGTTTCAGGAAATCCAGCGCCAAGCCCCAGGTCTGCCGGTGATCATCCTCACCGCCCATGGTTCGATTCCCGATGCGGTGAGCGCCACCCGCCAGGGGGTGTTCAGCTTCCTGACCAAGCCCGTCGACCGCGACGAGCTGTTCACGGCGATCGACGAAGCGCTGCTCCAGGCGCCGGCCGCCGGCGACGGCGACGACGCCTGGCGCTCGGCGATCATCACCCGCAGCCCGCAGATGGAGCGCATCCTCGACCAGGCACGCATGGTCGCCGGCGCCGATGTCAGCGTGCTGGTCAGTGGCCCCTCGGGCTCGGGCAAGGAACTGCTGGCGCGCGCCCTGCATGATGCCAGCCCCCGCGCCGACAAGCCGTTCGTCGCCATCAACTGCGGCGCGCTGCCCGAGCAGCTGTTGGAAAGCGAGCTCTTCGGTCACGCCAAGGGAGCGTTCACCGGCGCGATCAGCCAGCATGAAGGGCTCTTCCAGGCCGCCGATGGCGGCAGCCTGTTCCTCGACGAAATCGGCGATATGCCGCTCTCTCTGCAGGTGAAACTGTTGCGCGTGCTGCAGGAGCGTCAGGTCCGGCCGCTGGGCTCGACCGCCTCGGTATCTGTCGATGTGCGCATCATCTCGGCCACCCACCGCGACCTGGATCGCGCCATGCATGAGGGAGACTTCCGGGAGGATCTTTACTACCGCCTGAACGTGGTCAACCTGCGCCTGCCGCCGCTCAAGGAGCGCGCCGAGGACGTGCCGCTGCTGGCCAAGCACCTGGTCAGCAAAGCCGCCGCCCGCCACAAGCCGTTCGTGAAGGGCTTCTCCACCGAGGCGCTGAACCTGCTGGCCTCTTCGGCCTGGCCCGGCAACGTGCGCCAGCTGGTCAACGTGGTCGAGCAGTGCGTGGCGCTGACCAGTGCGCCGATCATTCCCGAAGCGCTGGTCGCCCAGGCGCTGGTCGCCGAGGAGAACGCCCTGCCGTCATTCAACGACGCCCGCGCGAGCTTCGAGCGGGGCTATCTGATCAAGGTGCTGAAGATCACCGAAGGCAACGTCACCCAGGCCGCGCGCATCGCCGGGCGCAACCGCACCGACTTCTACAAGCTGCTGGGCCGCCACGAACTCGAACCCAGCAGCTTCAAGGCCGTGGCCAAGAGTGATGGCTGAATAGCACAGACCGGAGCCGCAACACGCCTGTCACAAGGCGCTTGCCGGGGCGACGGCCGTAGCGATGAATGAGCGCCGCCATGCCTGACTAGTCGGTCTCGTCCCTGTGCTCCGGCCCCGTGGTCTCGGCTGGGGCCTGTGACGAGGCCTGGTTAGGGGCCTGTGACGAGGCTTGGTTCGGGGCCTGTGATGAGGTCCGCTCCGGGGCCGGCGCTGCCTTGAAGCGCCGCTTCACTTCCACTTTTAGCCTTCCTTCGCCCAGCCGGGCGGTCAGTTGCTGACCGGGCTGGGTATCCTGACTGCGCCGGATCACCCGGCCCTCATCATCCGAAAGAATCGAGTAGCCGCGCCCGAGCACCGCAAGCGGGCTGACCGCCTGCAGTTCCCGAGCAAGCGACGACAGCTGTTGGCGGTGTTCCGCGAGTTGGCGGGGCAGGGTGGCCGTGAGCCGCCTGTCGGCCTGAGCGAGGCGCTGGCGGGCGCTATCCAACTGTTGGCGAGGGTCGAAGGCGTTCAGGCGGGCGCCGGCGTGTCGCTCGCGTGTGCGGGCCTCCAAGAGCCGTGACTGCATGGCGCGCTGCAGGCGCCCCTCGAGCTGGCCAAGATGCGCGCGCTGCTGGGCGAGCCGCTCGCCGGGGTGACGCAGCCGCGCGCGCAGGTGATCCAGACGCTGGGTCTCGGCGTCCAGCCGGCTGCGCTGGGCGCGGGCGAGACGAGACAGGGCGCTGTCCAGGCGCTGACGCAGCGCCGCCTGGTCCGGTACCAGCCGCTCCGCCGCCGCCGAAGGCGTCGGGGCTCGGCCATCGGCGGCGAAGTCGGAAAGCGTGACATCAGTTTCGTGGCCCACCGCCGAGAGCACCGGCAACCGGGAATGGAAAATCGCCCGGGCCAGGTGCTCGTCGTTGAAGGCCCAGAGATCTTCGAGGCTGCCGCCGCCGCGAGTCACCAGGATAGCGTCACGCTCCGGGTCGAAGCGCGAGTCGCGGTTGGCCAGCGCCAGGGCACGGATCATCGCCGGCGCGGCCTCCTTGCCCTGTACCGGCACCGGCAGCACGCTGACCCGGGAAAGCGGCCAGCGCGCGGAAAGCACCGCCAATACATCGCGGATCGCCGCGCCGGTCGGTGAGGTCAGCACCAGCAGATGTCGCGGCGGGCAGGGCAGCGGGCGCGCATTGGCGAATACGCCCTCGGCGCTGAGCTGATGCTTCAAGCGCTCGAAGGCCGCCAGCAGGTCACCCTGGCCCGTCGGCTGCACGGCTTCCACGATCATCTGATAATCGCCCCGGGGCTCGAAGATCGACACCTTGCCGCGCAGGCGCACCCGGTCGCCGTCGTTCAGCGGCGTGCCCACGAAGCGCCCGCGGTTGCGAAACAGCGCGCACTTCAGCTGGGCGCGCTCGTCCTTCAAGGTGAAATAAACATGCCCCGAGGCCGGCCGCGCCACATTGGAAAGCTCGCCCTCGACCCAGCAATCGCCGAAATCGCGCTCCAGCATCAGCCGGGCGCGGCGGTTGAGTTCGCTGACGGAAAAGGTCGGGGTATCGGCCTGTGGCATGACGGCGGCATCCTTGATCGAAACGCCGCTCAGCCTAACATGCCGGCGGCCGTTGGCCCTGGCGCTTCAGATGCTAAGCGTCAGTCGCGATTAGTCAGTCGCGAAGAGTCAGTCGCGAAGAGTCAGTCGCTAAGCCCTAGGTGCTCAGCCGGCGTCCGGCACTCAGCAGCAGTGGCAGGCAGAGCACCAGCAGGCTGATGCGCAGCAGGTGGTGGGCGGTGACGAAGGCCGGGTCGATGCCCAGCGACAGCGCCACCAGGCTTAGCTCTGGGGCGCCGCCGGGCATGTAGGCGAGCAGGGCGGCGGCAATCGAGGTGCCGGTCAAAAGCTGTGCGCCCCAGGCGGCGAGGCCTGCGATCACCACCAGCCCCAGTGCCTGAATAATCCCCATCGCCAGGGTGTGGCCGACCGCGGCAAGCGAGGTGCCGGTAAAGCGCACCCCCACCGACACGCCGAT
The DNA here is from genome assembly GCF_003268885.1 of Onishia taeanensis. Lineage (GTDB taxonomy): Bacteria > Pseudomonadota > Gammaproteobacteria > Pseudomonadales > Halomonadaceae > Onishia > Onishia taeanensis_A. The sequence continues at coordinate 271,780 of NZ_QLSX01000002.1, read as the reverse complement.
CAGCACCTGGGCCAGCGCGATCAACGTTGGCGGCACCGCGGCATCGCTGACCCCGGAAAGGTGCAGCGCGGCCGAGGCCAGCGCCGGGCCGAACAGCAGGGCGCTTGGCAGTCGCAGGCGCTTGCCCAGCCAGGCGCCGGCAAGCCCCGCCGCGACGAGCCAGGCGGTATCCATCGCATTCGGCAGCCACAGCCAGTGAGCGATATCCGTGCGATTCTCCGGCATGCTGACATGGCCAAACAGCGGCAGCGCCAGCGGGATGGCCAGCAGCAGGATCAGGATGCGCACCGCGTGGGTCATGCCGACCACCCGCAGGTCGGCACCGGATTCCAGCGCCATCAGGGTCACCGTCGATACCCCGCCTGGCACCCCGGCATAGAGAGAGGTTTCCAGCGAATAGCCGCCGACCTTCCGCGAGAACCACACCGAGAACGCCATCATCACCGCCGTTGCCAGCAGCATGATGGCGAGGCTCGCGCTCCAGGCCGCCACATCGATGTTGAGCCCCTGATGGAAGGCCGAGCCCAGCATGACCCCGATCACCACCAGCACTCCCTTGCGCCCGCGCCCGGGTGAGCGCAGCCGTGCTCCGCCAAGGCTGGCGATGGTGGTCGCGATCATCGCGCCCAGCAGCCAGGGCAGCGGCAGGCCTAGCCGGAAGGCGATGGCGCCGCCCGCAAGCCCCAGGCCAAGCGTTGGCAGAAAACGGCCCAGGGCCGCTAAACGGGAGGTGAGGGGGGTATTCAAGTGGCGGTGACCTCCTGTCGTGAGCGTGAGCCTTTTACTGCATGCCAGGGCAGGGTGAGCCGCGCGCGACGATCTGCCATGACCGAGCCCTGTGCGACATTTTCGCGCGGCGGCCTTGCGGATAACAGCCTTGCGACGTTTTTTCGGCGCTTTCGCCGCCTATTCGAGCGCCCGCGACCGGCCTCCCGCGGCCGTTGTGGATGGCATGATGACGGGCGTGGTGACAGGGCCATGGTGGCGTGTCTGACGACAAGCAGAGCGGTCAGCGTGACGGCGGGTGAGGGGTATCACGCACCCTGCCGGGCGAGCAGGTTTTCATCCAGGACCCGGATTGATGGAAGGTGGGCCTCGGCGTTATAATGGTCGATTAACTTCCCCTCACCACATCCTCCATCTGCTCAACATTGGGTGTTGCCGATATGTTACGTATGGCGCAAGAAGCTCTTACGTTCGATGACGTATTACTCGTTCCCGGCTACTCGGATGTCCTCCCCAAGGACGTCAGCCTCAAATCCCGCCTGACCCGCAATCTCGAACTGAACATCCCGCTCTGCTCGTCCGCCATGGATACCGTGACCGAAGCCCGTCTGGCGATTGCCATGGCGCAGGAAGGCGGCATCGGCATCATCCACAAGAGCATGACCATTGCCGGCCAGGCGGCCGAAGTGCGCAAGGTCAAGAAGCACGAGAGCGTGATCGTCAAGGATCCGGTGACCGTTGGCCCCAAGGCCAAGCTCACCGACCTGCTGGCGATGGCCGACGAGTACGGCTATTCCGGTTTTCCGGTGGTCGAGGGCGAGACCCTGGTCGGCATCGTCACCGGTCGTGACATGCGTTTCCAGCCGGACCACAGCGACAGCGTCGAGGCGATCATGACGCCGCGCGAGAAGCTGGTCACCGTGCCGGTCGGCACGCCGCTCGAGCAGATCAAGACCAAGCTGCAGGAAAACCGCATCGAGAAGATCCTGATCGTCGATGACGAGTTCCGCCTGCGCGGCCTGGTCACCGTGCGCGACATCGAGAAGGCGCGCACCTACCCGAGCGCCGCCAAGGACAGCGACGGCCGCCTGCTGGTCGGCGCCGCCGTCGGTACCGGCCCGGAGACTCCGGACCGCATCGCCGCGCTGGTCGAGGCCGGCGTCGATGCCATCGTCGTCGACACCGCCCACGGCCACTCCAAGGGCGTGATCGACCGCGTGCGCTGGGTCAAGGAGCACTTCCCCGAGGTGCAGGTGATCGGCGGCAACATCGCCACCGCCGATGCCGCTATCGCCCTGGCCGAAGCCGGCGCAGACGCCGTCAAGGTCGGCATCGGCCCCGGCTCGATCTGCACCACCCGTATCGTGGCAGGCGTCGGCGTGCCGCAGATCACCGCGGTGGCCAACGTCGCCGAGGCGCTCAAGCCCTACGATATTCCGCTGATCGCCGACGGCGGCGTGCGCTACTCTGGTGACCTGTCCAAGGCCATCGCCGCCGGCGCCAGCTGCGTGATGATCGGTGGCCTGCTGGCCGGTACCGAGGAAGCGCCGGGCGAGGTCGAGCTCTACCAGGGCCGTACCTACAAGGCCTACCGCGGGATGGGCTCCATGGGCGCCATGTCTCAGACCCAGGGCTCCGCCGACCGCTACTTCCAGGACAAGTCCGAGGGCGCCGAGAAGCTGGTGCCGGAAGGCATCGAAGGCCGCGTGCCCTACAAGGGCATGATGAGCGCCATCGTTCACCAGCTGATGGGCGGCCTGCGCGCCTCCATGGGCTACACCGGCTGCAGCAGCGTGCTCGAGATGCGCACCAAGCCGGAATTCGTGCAGATCACCGGCGCCGGCTTCAACGAGTCTCACGTCCACGACGTGCAGATCACCAAGGAAGCCCCGAACTATCGGGCCAGCTGATCACAGCATGCGCTAGACGGCGGCGGGGCTTATCCCCGCCGTTCGTTTTTTGACCGGCGGGTTGAGTGACCCGGTACCCGGCCCCGGTTGGGTATCCAGACACGGTGTCTTGACCCGCTAGCTTTTGGACTGGCTTGCGGCCTCACAGAGATGTTTTCTTCATGACCGATATTCACGCCCACAAGATCCTGATCCTCGATTTCGGCTCCCAGTACACCCAGCTGATCGCCCGCCGCGTGCGCGAGATCGGCGTGTACTCCGAAGTGCGCGCCTTCGACATCACCGAAGACGAGGTTCGCGAGTACAACCCCAACGGCATCATCCTCGCCGGTGGCCCGGAGTCTGTCACCGAGCTCGACTCGCCCCGTGCGCCTCAGTGCGTGTTCGAGATGGGCCTGCCGGTGCTCGGCATCTGCTACGGCATGCAGACCATGGCCGAGCAGCTCGGCGGCAAGGTGGCCGGTTCCAACAAGCGCGAGTTCGGCTACGCCCAGATTCGCCTGGACGCCGAGACCGCGCTGTTCAAGAACATCTCGGACCACATCGACCACGACAGCGGCAAGCCGCTGCTCGACGTGTGGATGAGCCACGGTGACAAGGTCGCCGAGGTGCCGGATACCTTCACCGTGACCGCCTCCACCCCGAGCTGCCCGATCGCCGCCATGAGCTGGGAAGAGAAGCGCTTCTTCGGCGTGCAGTTCCACCCCGAGGTGACCCACACCCTGCAGGGCCAGCGCATCCTCGAGCACTTCGTGCTGGATATCTGCCAGTCCGAGCGCCTGTGGACCCCGGCCCAGATCATCGAGGATCAGGTGGCCCGGGTGCGCGAGCAGGTCGGCGACCGTCACGTGCTGCTGGGTCTCTCCGGTGGCGTCGACTCCTCCGTGGTTGCCGCGCTGCTGCACAAGGCCATCGGCGACCAGCTGACCTGCGTGTTCGTCGACAACGGCCTGCTGCGCAAGGCGGAAGGCGACCAGGTGATGGAAACCTTTGGCCAGCACATGGGCGTCAAGGTGATCCGCGTCGATGCCGAAGACCTGTTCCTCGGCAAGCTCGAAGGCGTCAACGACCCGGAAGCCAAGCGCAAGATCATCGGCAACACCTTCATCGACGTGTTCGATACCGAGGCCGCCAAGATCGAAGGCGTCGACTTCCTGGCTCAGGGCACCATCTACCCTGACGTGATCGAGTCCGCCGCCAGCAAGACCGGCAAGGCGCACGTGATCAAGTCGCACCACAACGTCGGTGGCCTGCCCGAGACCATGAAGCTCAAGCTCGTCGAGCCGCTGCGCGAGCTGTTCAAGGACGAGGTGCGCAAGCTCGGCGTCGAGCTCGGCCTGCCCTACGACATGGTCTACCGTCACCCCTTCCCGGGGCCGGGCCTCGGGGTACGCATTCTCGGCGAAGTGAAGAAGGAATACGCCGACATCCTGCGTGAGGCCGATGCCATCTTCATCGAAGAGCTGCACAACGCCGGCTGGTACCACAAGACTAGCCAGGCCTTCGCCGTCTTCCTGCCGGTGAAGTCCGTGGGCGTGGTCGGCGACGGCCGCCGCTACGAGTGGGTGATCGCCCTGCGCGCCGTCGAGACCATCGACTTCATGACCGCCCGCTGGGCGCACCTGCCGTATGAGCTGCTGGAGAAGGTCTCCAACCGCATCATCAACGAGCTGGAAGGCGTTTCCCGCGTGACTTACGACGTGAGCAGCAAGCCGCCCGCGACGATCGAGTGGGAGTGAGACTATTATTTAACCTGTTGATTTCATAATGTTTATTGGGTGCCATTGATGATGTTTACTGCATTATCAATGGCATTTTTTATGGCATGAAGTGAACGCTCAAGCGGACGTGTTAACGATACCATGTCAGGTCATAGTGAATGTCAGTGCCGGAACTTTCGTTTCTACCTGAATGGCATCTAATGAGGAATTGGGCATCCATCGCAAAAAAGAGGTTGCATAAACAAGGGGGAACGCAATGCCTTGGGGTATTACAGAACATATTTGCCACCTGCAAAAGCTGCTGGTGCCAGGTGTAATCGGCAACTACAACAGCTTCGAAGTAACGGAGATATTCGGCTTCCACCGAGATGCCCCGCAGCAGACTTCAAACTTCATGAGTTTGCTTGTTGCAGAGCCCAGCCCGCCGCCGGATGGGAGTCCCCCCAAGCCCGACTTCCTAACCAATAAGCCGATTGAGCTGCGTGGCACTCCATGGAAATTTGGCATCTCGCGCTATCGGGTGTCTACGCAACAAGTCCTGCAAGCGCTTCAGAATTTCAGCATTGCTGGCGAGTGGAAGCCTGGCATTTCTGCATTGAAGGTCGGAGCACTTACCCCCATGCCTCCGCAATTTGTGCCTGCTGACACAGCGCTTCCACACCCATGGAACGGTGTGCTCAAGAATAACTTCTGGGAAGGCTCCCATGTCCTTGAGCTTTTCGATAGTCTGAAAACAGATGTGAAATTTCTCTTGGATGAGCCAAAGCTTCTCAAGCAACTGGCGGCGGACCTAAGGCCCTTCGTAAAGATGGGCATTGATGGTCTGTCTGACCGGCTTGGAAATGTTCTCATCCAATTGCCTGTGACCGTCGTGACGACAAAGGTTTCAAGCTCCCAAAACGGGGATTTTCTTGTACAGCCCATCTGGCAAAACTCCATGCCCGCGCGACAGCTAAGGGTGTCATGCGAGAAGTATGAAGACACAACCGTGGAGGGGTACGGCTCCGAAGATGTCACTGGTTCACTGGTGAATTTCCAACTTCACTCACTTGGAGGTGGAGCCAGATACGTTCTATGGGATGACCAGTACCAATTAGTGCTTGGCGCTTCTGCGCAAACTGCGTTCATCACGAGCATCAACATGAACATCCATGTTGTAGGGGAAAGTATCAGCACCCGGGAGTTCTATCTCCCAGCGCCAAATGGGGCACTAGAGTTGGTAGCCGTACCGCTCATTGAAGAACGGTCTCCAAACACTATCGGAACCCCAACGTCCAATCCGCGCGAGCCATGGCGGGAAAACAGAGTCTTCAGAGATAACCTAAAGAGCATCCGGGAGCGGAAGGAATTCATTCAGTACGGAGGGAACTCGGGTGCCGGCACGGACGATGCATTCAAGGACATTCGCGCACTACTTCGAATGCATGGCAGGACTGGTGCGTGGTTGTGGGACCCATATCTTGATGCCAAAGACGTTCTTGCTACGCTCTTCCACTGCCCACACAAAGGTGCTGACTTACGCGCACTCACAGCTGGCGCGGAGCCTCCGATGGCAAAGGATAAGGAAAAGTTATCCGAAGCCGTCGCTTTTTGCCAAAGGGTTGAGATATGGCTTCGCAGTCACCCCCTTGCAGGCTGGGTAGGGTTGAAGCCACAGTCTGCACCGCCCCCCCAACAATCTTGGCAAGATAAACAACTTGAGACCTTCATGAACTTGAAGGGCAACTGCAAAGACCTGCGGTTAGAGTTCCGCATACGCGAAGGCAGCGCTGGCTGGCCGTTTCATGACCGCTTTTTGATTTTCCCCTCAGACATCGGGCCGGCATCAGCGTGGTCCCTTGGAACATCGGTCAACAGTTTTGGCCAGAAGCACCACATCCTTCAAAAGGTCGCCGATGGCGAGCTGATTCGGCAAGCGTTTCTGGACCTTTGGGACGAACTGAGCGGTAGCGACTATCTCGTATGGAGGACGCCATGAACCCGGCTGCAATGAGTCTTGCCCAGGCCCGCTTTCAAGCGGCCTTGACCCCGGGCGCCTCTACGGCACCGCTTGCACTGAGCCAACTACTCACTCAACTCAGCACGGACTCTCAGTTGCAAGCCTTTGACGCCGAACCCATCGGTCACAGCACTGGTGACGAGTTCCCATTTCTACCCTACATGTATGCAATGGGGACGCCTCCTGATGCTGCTGCGTCTGAAGCGTGGGAGGCAGCAATACGGTGGTTGCTGACCGCACTTCGCAACTGGGATGCTAGTGTCGGAAATTCACTCAACAAGCTTCGTGCGATGCTTGGCGCAATAACGGCACTAGATGCAAACCTGGCGGGACTCTCCGGTGTTGCCACTCAAGTCGCGTCAACCCAGCTGATTACGGGTTTACGGCACCTCATAGAGAGCACCGACGTAGGTCCTGGATTCAATGAATGGCGGTTTCCAGAATTCCGTCAGCAAATCGAATCTTTGGCTAGCAGTGGAAATCTTGAGCGGTTGTGGCAGATGGTCCCGCACATGAACGTCTTCCCTTCGTCAGATTTTCGGTCGGCCGTGGTTTTCATGTTCAACGCCGAACCTGCTGAGCTTGCCGCCATTATTGAGAGTCGAAACGATGTTCTTTTTTCGCTCATGATTTGCAGTGTGCTCGGCATGCAAGCCGTAGTCCTTGCATCCAGGGTCAACAACCTAGTTTTCAAGTTCGTTAGCGTTGCAAATTCGTGTCAGGACCGCTCGGCAGGTCCCGGGCAAAGCATCCAGAGCACACTGCAGGCTTTGCTACTTCAAGTTGCGCAGACGTCTGCCGCGGACTGGGCTGCGTGGATGCAAGCGTTGTTCAAGGCTCCTGGCCACAACCCATCCCTGGATGCCGCCTTAGGGTCGGTACTTCAACAACTGTCCCAAGCGCACTGGACAGCATTCTTCAAGGCGCTTTCGCTCAACTACTCACACCGAGCAGCAGCGCCAGTTGCAAATATCCTTGTCCCGTTTGCAAATTCAACCAACGCTGCAGGAAAAGCCTTGATTTGGGCCACCGCTCATCAAGTCTGGTCTGACTGGGGCTATGGCAAGCATGAAGGCGATAGCGCAATGTTTGCCCCAGCCGCCTGCGCTTTAGACTTTCCCGTGGCCATGTATTACTCATCACTGCAAATCCACGACCGCTTAGCAGAGGAAAGCAAGCTACAAGAAGCCATCGAGACGGTGGAACAAGAATGGTTTAACTCCGTCACTGAATTGGTGACTGAGAGAAACAGGCTCAAATCTCGCCTACGCCTTGTGCAGCATGGGGTTGCACTGGCAAATGGGAGTAACCAGCCCCTGCCACCTCCCGTCCAGCCAGATGCGGACCTTTACGTCCAGGCTAGGTATCACTACCACGACGTAACTATTTTTTGAGCCACTTTTTGGTAGTCGGTTTTCTACCGGCAAACAGCCTCAGTCAATGGGTAGATGATGTGCTGCGTTAGGTAGCGCTGGTGTGAACAGTCCGAGCATGGTGTTTCGTATGGTTATTACAAAGCAAAGCACTATAAGTTATTGATTTATATTGATATTTATCTATCGATTAATCATCGAGTGGGAAGTGTTCGAAGCACTGCTATGAGTTGCCTCTCCTCCAGAGCTGCACTGGCTATAGTGCAGCCATCAGGAGGACAGGATGGGCGACGAAAATCTCAATCAAACGATGGTCCGCGACTTGCTACAGGTGTAAAAGCAACTCTCACTCTATATCAGCGAAAACAACGGTATAGTTCACTACCTCAAAAATGAGGACACGCTTCACCTCCCGCAATGGTTCGCCTCATCAGCCAAACCTGCACGCCCATTCCCAACAGCGCCACGACCCCTGCGCCCACCGACAGCATGTCGACTGGTACCTGAATGGCAAGGGCTAGTCCGCCGACTGATGCGCCGATAGCAATCCCCAAATAAAGCGCCGATTCGTTTAACGTCTCTGCAAGGTTGCCGTCGCCCTGCGCTTCGCGGGCTTTCATCAGTTCATTATTCTGCGGTACCTGTAGCGCCCAGCCCACGGCGCCCCAAAGCGCGATGGGGATCAGTGCCAGCCAGGGATTGATTCTCAGCAGCAGCGGTAGCGCGATCAGCGCGTCTCCCAGCAGCAGAATGATGGCGAAGGTGAGCCTGGGCTCGGAGAAACGGTCGACCAGAGCACCACGCTATTTAAGCTCCAGGTCGCCATCGTATTCAATGCACCTAGGCTCATTTGTCACGGGATCAATGAACTCGAAGCCCTTGGAGAGCAGCTGCAAGGGGCGTGTGTAATCATCCGGCGAGAGTGGCTGCAGCACCGGGTAGTAGCGGTCATTCAGGATCGGCCAGCCGAGTGACTGCATGTGCACGCGCAGCTGGTGGCGGCGCCCGCTGACGGGGTGTAATTCGAACAGCGCCTGCGTGTCGGTTTGCTGCACGCAGCGGATCACCGAATGGCTGTTGGCGTCGCCCGCGCTGACCCGCATGCGAAAGCGCTGCTCGCTTTGCTCGATGCGATTCTTTACGTCCCACTGCTGACCCACCAATGACTTATCGCCGTCTATCTCGGCGATGGCCTGATAGGTCTTGTGGATATGTCGTGACTTGAACAGCTGATGATACAGCGAGCGGGTCTCGGGATTGAGGGAGCACAGCACCAGTCCTGCCGTGACTCTATCCAGGCGATGCACCGCCTGCAGCGCCTCGATCCCCGTGCTTTTGCGCAGACGCTGTTGCAGACACTCGTTCACGTAGCGCCCACCGGGCGTGACGGGCAGAAAGTGCGGCTTGTAGGCCACCAGAATGTGCTCATCTCGATAGACAGTCTGCTCTGCGAAGGGAATGCTCGGCTCGCTTGCCACTTCGCGGTAATAGAACACGCGTAGATGTGGCTTGAAGGGCGACGCCGGCGTAATCCATGAGCCGTCATCGCGATGCACCTTGCCGGTGGCCATGCGCTCACGCCATGTCGCCTCATCGATGGCCGGAAACTTGAGCAGCAGATACTCCAGCACCGTCGACACACCAGGATTGACCTGAGGCAGGCTCAGCTTCGAAGGGCGTGCGGAAATGGACATGGAATGCATCACAGGTCGGGAAGGGCTGGGTGAACACGTGGTGAGAAAGCCTCACCCTATCGGCGGTCGCGCTAGTGTAACCGAGAGAAGAATCCATGTCGGGCGAGACATGATTGGGCTGAGTGATGGGGCCAATCTGCTGGCAGTGGGGTCTGAGCCGATCCTGTTCGAGTCCGGCGAGCAGGCTGGTGCCCGGGGCAGATGCGCATATTTTCGCCGTGGTACTGGGACCTAGACACGCCGTCACGGTATTGCTCAAGTCCGTGGGTGTGGTCGGTGACGGCAGCTGCTAGGAGTGAGTGATCGCCCTGCGTGCCGTCGAGACCATCGACTTCATGACCGCCCGTTGGGCGCACCTGCCGTATGAGCTGCTGGAGAAAGTCTCCAACCGCATCATCAACGAGCTGGAAGGCGTCTCCCGCGTCACCTACGACGTCAGCAGCAAGCCGCCCGCGACGATTGAGTGGGAGTGATGACTGAGGTAGGCCAACGGCGCAAACCTTGATCGGTCCACCCTAGATGGGTGGCCCGATTGCTTTTATGAGGAGTAGGTGCATGCTCGATGACGAGGGAATCGCTGATGACGCCTTGGCCTTTGCCAGAAAGCACAAGATGCGAATTGCCAAGTCACTGACCAGTAAAGAAGACTTCCCATCCTGAAGATGAACCCTTATCGATCTTTATGGCGGACTAGCCGGGGGCAGGCAAGACCGAGATTTCCAAGGAGTATGTCGCCGCGCTTGATGATCTCAAGTTGGAAGGGTTCGAAGGCTTCGGCAGTATTCTGCGAATCGATCCTGATGATTTGCGAGATCACTTCCCGGGGTATACGGGCAACAACTCTTGGCTGTTTCAGCGCGCCGTATCCATCGTCGTCGACAAGATCCATGACCTGATGCTGAATCAGCGGCAATCCTTCATTCTGGATGGCACGCTGTCGAGGTTGGGGGTCGCCAGAAAGAATGTGCAACGGTCCTTGAGACGAGGGCGAGCCGTGCAGATTTTTTATGTCTATCAAGACCCCGCCTTGGCCTGGGAGTTCGTGAAGAGTCGCGAGGAGGTCGAGGGACGCAACATCCCTTTGCAGAGCTTCATCAGCCAGTTTCTGGATGTGCGCGATGTAGTCACCCAGCTCAAAGAGGGGTTCGGCGACCAGCTTACGGTGGATATCATCATCAAGAACAACGATGGCTCCAGCGAGGAGTGGCTGTCGGACGTTCAGTCCATTGAGGACTGCTTGCCCGAACGCTACGCTCATGAGCAGTTGGACCAGCTATTTGCAGCCGAGGGCTGACTATGAAAGGAAAGACCGTAAAATCAACGCCTTTGACGCATTTCCAGCGCCAGGCTAGCGCTGAGCAGAAGAAGGCGCTCCACGCTAAGGTCATCAGCAATGCCATTGCTCGCCAGAAGCAGGTCATCAACCAGGCCAGTGAGCGGCGCTGAGACCCACCAGCCAATTCATCAAGCCTGCCCCAGCGGCAGGCTTTTTTGTGTTTCTCCCGCCTCTAAAGAAGGTCATGTGCCATCATTCGTGGCTGGTCAACGAGAATTCGCCCGCGTGGCAGGTTCTTTGCGTAAGGCATTCATCATCAGACGGTGAGGCAAGACATGAGCACGATCCCCTTTCAGGCCCTGGCCTGCCCGCTGGACGGCGACGTGCTGCACAAGAGCGGCAGCACCTGGCGCTGTGGCGTCGGCCACAGTTTCGATATCGCAAAGCAGGGCTACGTCAACCTTCTGCCGGTGCAGAAGAAGCGCTCGCACGATCCCGGCGACAGCAAGGAGATGGTGGCGGCGCGCCAGCGCTTCCTGAATGCCGGCCACTACCGGCCGATCGCCGAGGCTGTCAGCCAGGCCGCGCTGAGCCACTTGGCAAACGATGTACCAGGCGATGCCAGTGCCGATACCGCCTTAAGCTGCCTGGATGCTGGCTGCGGTGAAGGCTACTACCTGCGCGAGCTGGCCAAGGCCTGGGGTGAGGAAGCAGGCGAAACGACAGGTGATGGGCAAACCCTGGCTCAACTGGGTGTGGATATCTCCAAGTGGGCGGTGCTCGCCGCCGCCAAGCAAGGCAAGCAGGCAGGCCAGCAAGCCAGCTGGGTGGTCGGCAGCAACGCCAACCTGCCGGTGCAGTCCGGTACGCTGGATGTTGTGCTGTGCATGTTCGGCTTTCCCGTCTACCCGGAGTTCGCTCGCGTGCTGAAGCCAGGCGGCGCGCTGCTGATGGTCGAGGCCGGGCCGGATCATCTGCGGGAACTGCGCGAGATCATCTACCCGAGCCTGAAGCCCGAGCGCGCGGAAGAACCCCAGGCGCCTGAAGGGTTCACGCCCTTGGCCACAGAGAGCATTCGCTATTCGCTTGATCTGGAGGGCGTTGATGCCATCGCCGACCTGCTGGCGATGACCCCGCACCTGTATCGCACCAGCGCCGAAGGCCGCGAAAAGGCCGCGGCGCTGGAATCGTTGACGGTAACGGTAGACGTGCGGCTGTCGCGCCTGGGTCGCGATAGCCCGAAAGCTGACAGCCCGGAAGCATCTTGATCAATGCCCTGATGAGCACCACCGCCCCGGTCTGCTGTCGAGTGTGGCAGCGCAGCGCTCGGAAGCCAGTAAGACTCTGATATGGCATTGGGCACGAAACTGTCGCACGCTATTGTCTGTCACAGGTTGATAGCAAGCTAACGTGCCCCCACCTAGGTGGGTAAACCGAGTCATTAGATACCGTCACTAGATATCGTCATCCGATACCGAGGAGCGCTTCATGAGCCAAGGCAATGAGTACGTCCCACCGAAGGTTTGGACCTGGGATCAGGCCAGCGGCGGCAAGTTCGCCAGCGTCAATCGCCCTATCGCCGGGCCCACTCATGACAAGGAGCTGCCGGTCGGCAAGCATCCCTTCCAGCTCTATTCCATGGGCACACCCAACGGCGTGAAGGCCACGGTGATGTTCGAGGAGCTGCTGGCGCTTGGCTACAAGGATGCCGAGTACGATGCCTGGCTGATCCGCATCGGTGATGGCGACCAGTTCGGCAGCGGCTTCGTGGAGATCAACCCGAACTCGAAGATTCCGGCGCTGCTGGATCACAGCACCACGCCGGCGACCCGGGTCTTCGAATCCGGTGCCATCCTGCTGTATCTCGCCGAGCGCTTTGGTGAATTCCTGCCGGGCAGCCTGGCCGCTCGCACCGAGACCATGAACTGGCTGTTCTGGCAGATGGGCAGCGCGCCCTTCCTGGGCGGTGGCTTCGGTCACTTCTACGCCTATGCGCCGGAGAAGCTCGAGTACCCGATCAACCGCTACGCCATGGAGACCAAGCGTCAGCTTGACGTGCTGGATCGTCGCCTGGCGGAGTCCGAGTATCTGGCCGGGGATGAGTACACCATCGCCGATATCGCTAACTGGGCCTGGTACGGCCAGCTGGTGCTGGGTCGGCTGTATGACGCCGCCGAGTTCCTGCAGGTTCAGGAATACACGCACGTGCTGCGCTGGGCGAAGCAGATCGACGCGCGCCCGGCGGTCACCCGCGGGCGAATGGTCAACCGCACCTTCGGCGAGCCGGAAATGCAGCTGCACGAGCGCCACGACGCCAGCGACTTCGAGTTGAAGACCCAGGATAAGCTCGAAACCCAAGACTAAGGGTCGGCACTGCCGGCAGCGATGATCGCGCTGCCAGCTACATGGCCTTTGGATCACCTAGCGCCCATGAGGAATGCCTTGTGGGCGCTGTCCTGTTGGTGGCCTCGCCAACGATCACCGTTGGGCGAGGTAACCGCTGACAACAACGACCATCGCCGCCAATGGGCGTCACGGCCGGTTGAGGGCCTTGAGAGGAACGTCATGATGGGAGGTAGGTTATGAAAGCGCTGCTGCGCACCTATATGGAGGCATCGCTGATTCTTCGCGTCAGCATCGCGCTGGTGCTGGGTGTGGTCGTTGGCCTGCTGGGCGGTCAGGACGCCGCGCACTGGCTGGCGCCCTTTGGTGAGCTGCTGCTTAGGCTCTTGAAGTTTCTGATCGTGCCGATCGTGCTGTTCACGCTGATGGTTGGCATCAACCAGGCGCCGCTTGGCAGCACGGGGCGTTTGGGTCGCAAGCTGTTCGGCTACTACGTGGTGACCTCGGCGCTGGCGATCGTGGTCGGGCTGGCGGTGGCGACGTTCTTTGCCCCCGGCAGCGGCATGACGCTGGATGAAAGCGCGCAGGTCAGCGTGCCCGATAACCCGGGCATCGCCAACGTGCTGCTTAACATCGTGCCGGACAACATCGTCGCGGCGTTCGTTGAGGGCAACCTGCTGGGCATTATCTTCACGGCGGTGGTGTTCGGCATCGCGCTGTTGATGCTGCGCAACTCCGACAGCCATGCCGCGCTCGGTGAGCGGCTGTATGGCGTGATAGAGGCGCTGAACGAAGTGACCCTCAAGGTCATGTCCGGCGTGCTCCACTATGTGCCGATCGGGGTGTTTGCGATTGTCGCCAAGACGGTCGGCCAGCAGGGCATGGAAACGCTGCTCTCGCTTGGTGACATGGTCGCGGTGCTCTACATCGCGCTGGCGGCGCAGGTGGTCGTCTACGGGGTGTTGATGAAGCTGTTCGGCGTTCGGCTGCGGGCGTTCTTCCGTGAGGCCCGCACGCCGATGGCCACCGCCTTCGCCACCCAGAGCAGTTCAGGCACGCTGCCGCTGACGCTGAATGCCGCACGCCGCCTTGGCTATGCGCGCAGCCTGTACGGCTTCAGCCTGCCGCTGGGCGCGACCATCAACATGGATGGCGCGGCGATCCGCATCGCGATTTCGGCGGTGTTCGCGGCCAATGTGATCGGGGCGCCGCTGGATCTGATGAGCATGGCCCAGATCGTGCTGATCGGTACCCTGACCTCGATTGGAACCGCCGGGGTGCCGGGAGCCGGCATCGTGATGATCGCGACGGTCTTCGCTCAGGTGGGGCTGCCGATCGAAACGGTGGCGCTGCTGGCGTCCATCGATGCCCTGGTGGGCATGGGCTGCACCGCGCTCAACGTCACGGGGGACCTGGTCGGTACCTCGATCATTTCCCGAACGGAAGAGAAGCATGCTGCCCAGCCCGAGGCGTCGGCCTCAACGGCCTGAGGAGGGCGAATTGCTTAGCCTCCGGTATCCACCAGGCAGGCAACGGGGGCGCCAGTCATCTGATTGAACCACCGTCTAGCGGCTGGGAGAAGCGCCGGTACAGGGGGCGGCGCTTACTTCCAGCCCATCCGCCAGGTCTCTTCATCCTTGAGTGCCTGCCAGGGCAGGGTGAATTCCCGCCGGGTTAGCACGGCTTCCAGCACCACCTGCACGACGTTTTCTTCCTCGTCGCGCAACAGCTTGGTGACCATGAAATGTTTTTCCTTATGCTTGGGCGCAACGGCGGTCCACTTGCTGTGGTGAAGCTTGTCGGGATTGATGGCGTGCATCGGTGCTGTGCTCCTGTGTTTATCGGTCGTGAATAGGCTTTTCCGCTGTATGAAAAAACGCCCCTGACGCTGAGGTCTTGGGGCGTTTTTTATGAATCCCGGCCGATGGTGGTATCGGTGGATGAGGTGTTGCTCGCCCATTTGTCGCCTTATGGACTTACCACCTTTATAAAAGCATCAATTTATCTAAAAGTACGACCTTATGTAGATAGGCCAGCATCCTGTGTCTGCTGGTCAAGCGGCTGGGCGGGGAAGTGCCGATTCAACTGGCCGATCTGGTAGAGATCATTCATGTACTTGTCGAGTTTGGCAATCAAGTGCGTGAACAGAATCAGCGCATAGATCAGCAGCATCAGGATCGATTCATCGTGCATCCAGGCGGCCGGTACATCGTAGCCGATGGAGTAGACGCTCAGGCCACCCAGGAAAAGGGCCAGCAGGCAGTTGATGATGATGACGGCGATGGCAACGCCCCGGGAGTCTTTCGCGGGCGGGTTGGTCTTGATGCCAAAAGGATGACGAATACTGATCTTGCCGTTGCAGATGATGTTGCTTTTCCGGCGCAGCAGAGGCTCCACGTTGGGAAGCTTATCGCCTTGAGAGAAGGCTGCCAGCGCAACTCGCGGGTCGAAATCGCTACCGAAGAAGGCCTTCACGCCTTTTACAAACCCCATTGAGGAGCCCGTTTCCCGGTATTCCTTGGCCTGATGCGCCAGCTCTTCAACTTCCTGCCCACCGATGCGGGCGCGCTTCTCTTCGTCAGCGAAGTTCTGGCTATGATAGATGTCATATAGCTGATAAACGGCAATTGAAACACCGGCATAGATCAGGAAAAAGATCAGAATACTCAGCATGTCACTAGGCTCCTTATGTGCTGACACATCACTGTGATGAAAACTGACTGCCCCGGTGCCCTTGAACCTTTCTTCACGTTAGACGGCGGTATGGCCGCTACTAGGGTGTACTGAAGAACGTCTCTAGTCTCTAAGGGAGTCTCTAGAAGAGTATCTAGAAAAGTCTCTATGAGAGTATCTAGAAGAGTATCTAGAAAGGTACCGAAAAGTGCCGAAACGAATGACGCTGAAATTGGCAATGGGGGCGGCGATTAGAGGGCAGCTCATGTACACAGAATGTTGCTCCGGTGCTTGATCTGAATCAACCATCAAATGCTTGAGTGCGCTCTTTTACCGCACCCGTGACACGGCCTGCTTGACATTCTTACGGCGCCAGCTCGTTCACTGGTCGTTTGGCTGACGGCGTATCATACGAGGCCCTGATTTTGCTCAGCCGCACACCCGGTATCGACAACGGGTAGTGGAGCGTCTTACCGCACTCGGCTTGACTGATAGAGCAGCGCCCGACCCGTCAGGGCGCGCAAGCGAGCACCGGCTGGCTGGGTCTGCGTTGGTCGTCTTTTCAGGTGGTACTGAGGGCAATGAGAGAGGGCAGTGCGATGAACACATGCATGATGGAATCAAGAGATGTGAGCCGGTGTGTCGTCAGTCGGCTTAAGTGTAATCAGCGGTGGTGTGAAGAGCCGGAAGGTAGGGCTGAGTACGTCAGCCATTGGGCCGTTGCTGGGGCGTTGCTGGTGATTGCCCTTGCCCAGGCGAGCCCGGCGCAGGCGCAGTCGGCTCCTCTTGAGAACGCCTTGAGCGCGGCCTGGCCGGGGATGGCCGAGGGCGCCACGGTAGTGGATTGGGAAGGCAAGGTGCTCAAGGAAGGCAGCAATGGCTATACCTGTATGCCGACGCCACCGATGCTGACCGGCAATGCGCCGATGTGCCTGGATGAGACCTGGATGGCCTGGGCCAAGGCCTGGCAAGCCAAGGAGTCCTTCACCGCCGAGGCGCTGGGCATTGCCTACATGCTGGCGGGAGACGCGGGAGCCAGTAATATCGACCCCTATGCCGAGGGGCCCAGCGAGGATAATCAGTGGATCAAGGAAGGGCCGCATCTGATGATCATTGCCCCTTCGGCGTTGCTCGATGCCTATCCCACCGACCCCGAGAACGGCGGGTCTTATCTGATGTGGAAGGGCACCGACTATCAGCATCTGATGGTTCCGGTGGGTGCTCGCTAGCGGTGTGTGCGGGGATGAGCGATCCATAGAGGGCGGTGAAATGAATGCCAAAAGCATGGCGACGTTTATGGTGCTGCAAATGATGCTTGCCGGCGGAAGCCAGTCAGTGCCCGCGGCCACCAGCGTTCATACCCAGGGCGGTGGCTCGGTGGTGGTTTCGAGCACTCGCACCGCCGCTGGCGGTAGCACTGTGGAAGCGGCGGTGTCGGGGCGTAACGCGGTTATTGATGTGAACGGTGATCATGTCGAGATCAAGGACGGGCGACTGACGTTGAACGGGGTTTCTTATGGGCGCGTACAGGAGCGTTCGACGGTGATCTACCGGATCGTCGGTGGTGAGAAGAGGCTGCTGGTCGATGGCGTGGTGCGCCGGCCCGTGAAAGCGGGAGAGGCAGGCTAGGCGACTTAAGACCGCGGTAAGGCATGGGTGCTATTACTCTCTGATCGCCTTGCATCGTATCCGTTGAAGAGGCCATGGGTTTCAGGATCGGGCGAGTTAGGAAGCCTTTGGGTCGCCACCACATAAGGACTTGCATGAACGTACTCAGTAGCACCATGAGCTATTTCCGAGAGCGCCAGACGCCGCTCGTGCTGTCGTTTCATATCGCCGTCTTACTGATGGTGATCAGCCAGATCATTTTCAGCAATTTCATGGGCTTCACTCGGGCGGGAGAGGTGGCGAGCCAGCTTCCCGAGCGCGTGGGCACCTGGCTGCATATCGGGACGGGGCTGTTGCTGGTGCCGGTATCGCTGATCTTTCTATTTGCCGTGATCAAGCAGCGGGGCCTGAAGTACTACTTTCCTTACCTGGTCGGCGATCTGGAGCCGCTGAAGGCCGATATTCAGACGCTATTGAAGTTCAAGCTGCCAGCCCCGGGGCCGGCTGGACTGGCTGCGGTCATGCATGGGCTCGGCCTGGGAGCGCTGCTGCTGGTGGTCTTGTCGGGCTTTACCTGGTTTCTGTGCTGGAATTTTCAGCCGTCGTGGGCGTATCAGGTGAAGGAAGTGCACGGGCTGCTGACCGGGCTGATAGAAGCCTATCTGGTGGGGCATGCCGCCATGGGCATTCTGCATATCTACCTGCGCTATCGCGCGCCCAGCCTTTAGGTACACTCGCCCTGCGGGCCATTAGCCAGCGCGGGACTGCTGGTGACACGACCTGAACGAAAACACCCCATCCAGCGTGGCTGAATGGGGTGTCGTGGCGGTCTAGCTTGCATCGATTAACTCTCTAGCTTCTAACGCTTTCGCAGCGTCCCTGCTCACGTGCTATTGCTAAACGTACAATGCTACGAGTGCGGTGAACCATGTGCTGTGAAGCAAGTGCTGTGAAGCAAGTGCGGTGAAACAGGTGCTCTGCTTCAGGTACTTACCTTGCCTTTGCTTACCTTACATAGGCTTGGCTTGAAGCGACCTGACTCACTGTCGAACGGGCAACCTGCGTGCTTGCCCCGCTCTGTCACACCATTCCTATCACGCCAGTTCTATCACGCCAGCCTGTTCCCTCAATACTGCGTGTTCTCCTCGTAAAGCTCTGCCTTGGCGTCACGCATGACGTTTTCGCAGGCGGCCTGGTGAGCAAGCTGGGTGAGCAGGCTGTGCGTCACCTCGAAGCCTTTGCCCAGGCAGACATCGACATCTTCCTGGCTCACCCGAGGGGTCACATCGCAGTCAATCTGGATCGTACGTCCGCCACCATCCAGCCTGTTGGCAAGCGCCCTGATGCTCCAGGCGATGCGTTCCTTCCAACTGGCTGTTTCTTCCACGCCTTCGTTTACGTTAAACGTGCACTGCCATTCAGGTCGATATACCTTCATGAGAACCTCCGTGCTGGCTTGGTAAGAATGATCGATCGTGATGCCTACTCCATTGACTGTCGGTGGTACCCGCTCAGCATACAGGGTTTTGGCCACCGATCCAGCACTGTGTTGTTGTGCCGGGTCGCAGGGGCTGTAGTGGCGTGCTCTGAGAAGTGAGCAAGCGCTCCCTATTCGTCCGCGCTTCGCAACGCCGATAATTTGTCCAGGTACTGGCTGCCCCAGGCTTCCAGCTCCTTGAGGATCGGCTCGAGTGTCTCGCCGAAGGCGGTCAGGCGGTATTCGACCCTGGGGGGTACTTCGGCATAGACGTGCCGGTGGACAATGCCGTCGCGCTCCAGCTCGCGTAGCTGCTTGGTCAGCATGCGCTGGGTCACCGACGGCATCAGCCGGCGCAACTCGTTGAAGCGTTTGGTGCCATCCGTCAAGTGGAAGAGGATCACGCCCTTCCACTTGCCGCCGATGGCTTCGATGGCGGCTTCCACGGAGCAGCCGAAGCTGCAGGCGTAATTCTGATGCCGCATGTTTTTATGATCCATGTTCGGGTATCGCCTGTTCGAGTGTCGCGCGGGCGGGGTCTTGCCCGTTGGTTGCGGTATACAAAAGTGTACCTAGGATATTTATAGAGGCTAAGGCACGGAAAAATCACTACCGCACAGGAGTGTGCATACTTGTTAGCCACCATGGTACCCCTATACTCGGTCGGCAATACACTTGCTGATAGGAGCTCACCATGAAAGCCGTTGGTTATAAGCAGTCGCTGCCGGTCACTGCCTCAGAAGCACTCGAGGATATCGAGCTGCCGACCCCCGAGGCTCAGGGCCGCGATCTTCTGGTGCGTGTCGAGGCCGTCTCGGTCAACCCGGTCGATACCAAGATTCGTCAGAACGTGTCGCCTGAGGGTGGCGAGTACAAGGTGCTGGGCTGGGATGCCGCCGGTGTGGTTGAGGCCGTCGGTGAGGACGTGACCCTGTTTCAGCCCGGCGACAAGGTCTGGTATGCCGGCGCTGTCGATCGTAGCGGCACCAATGCGCAGTTCCATCAGGTCGATGAGCGCATCGTCTCCAAGATGCCGACATCACTTGGCTTTGCCGAGGCGGCGGCGCTGCCGCTGACCACGATCACCGCCTGGGAAATGCTCTTCGATCGCCTGCAGGTGGCCAAGGAAAACGCCGGTTCGCTGCTGATCATCGGTGCTTCTGGCGGCGTGGGCTCGATCATGATCCAGCTCGCCAAGCAGCTTACCGACCTGACCGTGATCGCGACCGCTTCAAGGCCGGAAACCCGTGCCTGGGCGCAGGAGCTGGGCGCCGACCATGTCATCGATCACCGCCAGTCGCTGGTCGACGAACTGAAGGCAGCCGACCTTCCTTCCGTGAACTATGTGGCGAGCCTGACCCATACCGACGAGCACCTGGCCGCGATCGCCGAGCTGATCGCACCCCAGGGGCGGCTTGCGGTAATCGATGACCCCGCGTCGTTCGACATCATGCCGTTCAAGCGCAAGAGCGTATCGGTGCATTGGGAGTTCATGTTCACTCGCTCGCTCTTCCAGACAGAAGACATGATCGAACAGCACCGGCTGCTCGAGCGGGTGGCCGAGATGGTCGACCGCGGCGAGCTGACCACTACCCTCGCCGAAGAGTTCGGCACCATCAACGCCGAGAACCTGCTGCGTGCACATGCGCTGCTGGAATCCGGCAAGGGGCGCGGCAAGATCGTATTGCGCGGTTTCTGAAACCCCGTCCGTCAGACGGCCCACCCTTCTCGACAGGGAGTGCAATCATGAACGTTACCTTTATTGGCCTTGGCATCATGGGCGGGCGCATGGCCCGCAACCTGCTCGACAACCCGGCCGTCTCACTGACGGTCTTCAACCGCTCGCCGGAGCCCATGGCGGCTCTGGAGAGTGCCGGTGCCACTCGGGCTACCTCCTATGCTCAGGCCGTCGAACAGGCGGATATCGTCTTCACCATGCTGCCTTCCCCCGAGGTCGTGGAGACGGTGGCGTTTGCCGAGGACGGCTTCGTG
Organism: Onishia taeanensis; assembly: GCF_003268885.1. GTDB lineage: Bacteria > Pseudomonadota > Gammaproteobacteria > Pseudomonadales > Halomonadaceae > Onishia > Onishia taeanensis_A. Next base: position 250,988 of record NZ_QLSX01000002.1, on the reverse strand, counting down.
GCGGCGATGCCACAGGGCGCGCTATGGGTCGACTGTTCAACGGTCAACCCGTCCTTCAGCCGTGACGCTGCCCAGCGCGCCCAGGCCAGCGGGCTGCGTTTCGTCGATGCGCCGGTCGCCGGCACCAAGCAGCCGGCCGAGGATGGCACCCTGACCTTTCTGGTTGGCGGCGAGGCACGTGAACTCGAGACACTTGAGCCACTGCTGGAGTCGATGGGCCGCAAGACGCTGCATGTCGGCGCCGTCGGTCAGGGCTCGGCCTTCAAGATGCTGGTCAATGCGCAGCTGGCGCAGTCCATGCTGGTCTATGCCGAAACGGCCCTGCTGGGCGAGAAGCTGGGTTTCTCGAAGGATTTCCTGATGGACATGCTGCCCAACCTGCCGGTGTCCGCGCCGTTTCTGGCCGGCAAGGCCGAGCTGATTCGCGAAGGTGACTATGAGGCGCAGTTCCCGCTGGAGTGGATGCACAAGGACCTTCACCTGCTGGAGCAGACCGCCCATGAGGCGGACCAGCCGCTCTACCTGGCCTCGCTGGCCAAGTCGCTTTACGGCAGCGCCAAGCAGGCCGGGCGCGGCCGCGATGACTTCTCGGCAATTCACGCCTTCCTGGGACGCGAGTGATTTAGCCCCGTTCTCTTCCAGCCTGGTTCTCCTCCAGCCCAAGGGGTGTTCTTGCCCCGGGGGCTGGCACTTAAGTTGTTCTAGCACTCGGGTCTAGGTGACGAAGGCCCTGCCGCGCGCTCATGGCGCGGCAGGCCTTGGTCGCTTGCCTTTCGTGGTGATGGCTACTGCGTGGACGCGTTATGTGAAGGCGCCTGGGTCGACGTCATGTTGGCCTCGGCAATCTCCAGCGGGTCGATGGCGGGGCCAATCACGTCCATGTAGTTGCGGATGCGCTTGACGTAGTGCACCGGCTCGTAGCCGCGGGCATAGCCGTAGCGCGTCTGCGGGTAGTAGCGCTTGTCGGCCTTGAGCGGCAGTACCTCCTTCATGTCTTCCCAGGAATCTGGATTCTTGCCCAGGCTGCGGGCCAGTTCGCGGGCGTCCAGCAGGTGGCCGCGGCCGATGTTGTAGCTGGCAAGCGCGAGATAGGTGCGGTCCGGTTCGGGGATATCTTCGGGCAGTCGCGCATGGCGGTCGGCCAGATAGCGGGCGCCGCCGTCGATGGCGGCCTCAGGGTCCAGGCGGTTGGTCACGCCCAGCGACTCGGCGGTGTTGCGGGTCAGCATCATGATGCCGCGCACGCCGGTGGGGGAGACCGCGCTGGGGTCCCAGTGGGATTCCTGATAGGCCAGGGCGGCCAGCAGATCGGCCGACATGCCGGTACTTTTCTCTGCGTCGAGGAACAGGTCGATGAAGTTCGGCAGGCGGTCGTCAATGCGACGGTTCAAAGCGCGCAGGTCGACGAAATCAAACTCGCCGATATAGGCGTAGTATTGCTCGGTCATCGTCTCGATGGCGGCTTGGCCCGCGTCGCTATCCATCCAGACTTTCGCCTGGTCGGCCAGCGCCTCTTGCCCGTGAGGCAGGTACCAGCCCAGGGTGCTGCCGGCGGTCAGGTTCATGGCGACTTCCAGATGGGGGAAGTGGCGACGCACCACCCTGACGATGTTGGAGTCGGCGACGGTACAGTCCAGCGTCCGGTTGGCCACCGCTTCCAGCAGCACCTCGGTGGAACGTGGGTCCTCCTCGAAGGAGATACCGGTCTGATCATTGACCAGCGAGGCGAGCTGCTGCGAATAGCTCGACGCCGCGGTGACGCGGATCTCCACGTTGGTCAGGTCCTCGATTTGGCGAGGCAGGGGACGCATATCCCGGTGGCAGACCAGTTGTTCGACGATATCGGTATGGCCGGGCCCCGGCGCGAAACGCTGATCCCGGCTGGGCAACTGGGTCAGCCCCGCGGCGGCCAGGTGGACCTCGCCGGACTCGAGGGCCTCGAGCACCTGGGAGGTAGAATCAAAGAGCGACCACTCGATCTCCCAGCCTTGATCGTCGGCGAAGCGCCGTGTCAGGTCGTATTCGGGGCCGGCGGGGTTTTCGTGGCGGTCGAAATAATAGGTAGTGGCGCCGTTGCGCGTGGCGACCTTGAGGACACCGGTCTCTTCGGGAGTGGCCAGGTCTGCTGCGGGGGCTGAGGAATCGCCACAGCCCGCGAGCATGAACAGGACCGCTGCCAGCAGGATGCCCAGCGAGGATCGGGACATGAGGTTGCTCCATAGCCGACGGTATTCGAAAGGAAAGCGCACAATCATTCGAATACCAAAGAGAAGTCTTTTACATTAACAGCCTAATGCCGCTTCCTTCTCAACGGCTGTTTGCTCAACGGCTGCTTGCCTGAGTGCCGTACTATGCATCGGGACTGCGTAAGCGTGCCTTGCTGACCTTGGATTGAGACGATATGAATTCCGAGCTGCTCCTCGACAAACTGCTGGATCTATTGCCTGACGCGGTCTGTGCGGTCGATGTCGAGGGGCGCTTCGTGTTCATCAGTTCCGCCTGCGAACGCCTTCTTGGCTATACCCAGCAGGAATTGATTGGCACGGCCATGATTGACCTGGTGCATCCGGATGATCGGGAGCGCACGCTGGCCACCGCCTCCGAGGTCATGGACGGCCAGCTCAAGATGCATTTCGAGAATCGCTACATCCACAGGGATGGGCACGCCGTCGATATCATGTGGACGGCGCGCTGGCTGGACGACGAACGCATCCGTTTGGCGGTGGCTCGAGACATCACCGAGATCAAGCGAGCCGAGCGCGTGCAGCAGGCGATCTACCGGATTTCCGAGGCAGCGTACCAGGCCGATGGCCTGGTCGAGCTCTACCAGCTGATTCATCAGGTGATTGACGAATTGCTGCCGGCGGACAACTTTCAGGTGGCCCTGTTCGATGCGGCAAAGGACTGGCTGACCTTCCCTTATTACATCGATGAGCGGGTGCCTTTACCGGCATCGCAGCCGCTAGTGTCCGGCACGCCTCTCGCCGAGGTCATTCACAGCGGTCAGGCGCTGCTGATCACCGCTGAGCAGGCCGAAGCGCAGGGCCAGGAATGGGTCGACTGGCTGGGCGTGCCGCTGATTTCGCAGGCGGGGGTGATCGGTGCCGTGGTGATGCAGAGCTATACCGATGTCATTCGCTACACTGAGGAGGAAAAGGGGCTCTTGCAGTTCGTGTCCACTCAGGTCGCTGCCGCCATCTCGCGCAAGCAGACAGAGGCTCGCCTGCAGCACATGGCCCGTCATGATCCGCTGACCGAACTGCCCAACCGTATGCTCTTCAATCAGCATTTCGACATGTGCTTGAAGCGCGCCCATCGCTCTCGCGAGCATTTGGCGCTCCTGTATCTCGATCTGAATGGCTTCAAGGACATCAACGATACCCTTGGGCACGAGGCGGGCGACCAACTGCTTTGCGAGGTGGCTCGAAGACTCGAGAGTATCGTGCGCGAGTCCGACATGGTGGGGCGCATGGGCGGCGATGAGTTCACGGTGCTGCTGACCGATATCGCGGAGAAGCCTTCGGTCGTCGTTGTGGCGGACAAGATCCGTGCTGCGCTTGCCGTGCCTTTCCGCCTGGGTGGTCAGCGCCTCGAGCTCGACATAACGGTGAGCATTGGCACCGCGCTGTACCCCGAGCAGGGGAGTGACCGCCAGCAGCTGTTCCGCCATGCTGATACCGACATGTACGCCGTCAAGCGTTGCGTTAGCTGAGCGCGTCCCCGCCAGATACTCGTGACCGGCGCTGAGGGGCCCGCTGTCGTTCTGGACGTTGGCTGTAACGTCACACGTCCGTAACATCGTTTCTTACGCAACTGCACGACTCCATGCCACTACCTGTCAGGCTCGCATGTCACCTATTCACTGCAGAAATCGTGGCGTGCGCTGCGAAGTGTTCGGCCTGGCGGCTGGCATAGTGTTTCCGCTGCCGGACCGGCGATGGCCCAAAGGGAGTTGGTATGGAGGGCGGAGGCCCAGGAAGAGGTGGCCCATGGCAAGATGGTGTCGAGAGCTGGCGTTGATCACGCTGCTGCTGCAATGCTTTATCCCCTTGATGGCCGCGGCATCGCCCTATGCGGCGGCGCCGGGCTATCTGAACATCAATGAACACCTGACCCGCCATCCTGAGCAGCGTGAGTTAATGGCGCAATTTACCGAGCAGGTTGAGGCACCGGCTGACCCGCTGGCCACGCCGCCGGCACGTGCAGTGCGCATTGCCATGGTCTATCCCGGCCAGCAGGCCTCGGGCTATTGGCGGCGCAGTAGCAGGGCGATGGCTCGTCGTCTGGAACGGCTAGAGATTCCCTTCGAGCTCAAGACCTACTTCTCCCGTCCCGGTGGGGACCTGGACCTTCAGGAACAGCAGCTCGCTGACGCCCTGAGATGGGACCCCGATTACCTGGCCTTTACCCTGGACCTGCTGCCCCAAAGCCGGATGATCGAGCGCATCCTGGCTCAGCACCGAACACGCTTGATCCTGCAGAACATCACAACACCGCTGGCGGACTGGCAGAGCACACCGCCTTTCCTGTATGTCGGCTTCGACCATGTGCAGGGAACGCAGCTACTTGCCGACCGGATGTTTGAACTCATCGACTACCGTGGCAAGTATCTGATGCTGTATTTCGCTCCGGGATATGTCAGCGAGATGCGGGGTGGGACTTTTGCCGCTGCCGCCGCCAAGTATCCCGACATCGAACAGGTCGTAGCCTTCTACACTGATGGTGAGGCCGAAAAAGCCTATCGAGCCACGCAGCGCGCGCTCCAACAGCACCCTGACCTGAAGATGATCTTTGCCAGCGCCACGGATACCGCACTGGGCGCTTTGCGTGCGCTTCGTGAAGCAGGGCGCCTGGATGTGCTGATCAACGGCTGGGGCGGCGGCAAGGCAGAGCTGGCGGCGCTTCGGCAAGGAGAGCTCGACCTGACTGTCATGCGGATGAACGACGACAACGGCATCGCCATGGCCGAGGCCAGCAAGCTGGATCTGATGCAGGCGCCACAGCGGGTGCCGCAGGTCTTTTCCGGCCAGATGATGCTGGTCGAGCGTTCGGTGTCGCCCGAGGTACTCAGCTATCTCGAACGCCAGGCGTTTCGTCTCAGCGGCGTCGGTGACGATAACAATGACAACGACGAGGGTGGCCGTAACGGTGAACGTAGCGGTGAACGTAGCGGTGACAGCGACATGGCCGATGGCGCCTTGGCAAATGAGCTTGCCGCAGGAGCACTCGAATGAGGACCTGGCGTTTCTCGCGGCTGTTGCTGGCGCTGGTGCTGGCGATGCTTGCGGGGGTGTCGCTGACCTTGCTGACGACCGCCTATCTGGGGGCGGAGCGCGCGTTGAAGCAGGAAGCCGAGCAGGCCCATACTCGCGACCAGCGCATGCTGGATAGCGTCGTCGAGAGTCATTTTCGCAACATTAGTCAGTACAGCGAGGAGGTCAGCCAGTCCGCGGCGCTCGAGCGGGCCCTGGTGCTCGACGATAACGCGCTGCTGGATCAGGTCATGCATGGGCTGATGCGAGACAGCTATTCCCGCTATATCGATGCCATGGTGATTGAGCACCATGGCCAATTTCAGGCAGCACCCAATGTCAGCCTGCTGAACCTGAAACTGCCGCTCGAGGCGCTGAGCCGTTCAGAGCCGCGGTTGGGGCGTTGGGTCACCGTCGATGCCGATATCGGGCCTGATACTCAAAAAAAGCACTATAGTCTGCTGCGACTGACGCTGCCGGTGGTCGAGCCGCGGCTTGGCGAGGTGGTTGGCCGACTGCATACCTTCGTGTTGCTCAACGACAACTTCTGGATCCTCAATGAGTTGCAGTCGATGTTTGGTGCTCGCGCGATTGCACTGAGTCAGGGGGGCACGATCCTCGATTCGCTGGAAAGCGGAGCGAATGCCTTGCAGCAACTCAACGCCCTGAAAGCCTCCGATGACGAGGTGCGCATCACCCCGGCAGGCATCCTGCGCGAGCATGTGCTCAGGGTCGACAGGAGTGAGGCCTATCGGGTCCTCACGGCGCTGCCCAGCGACAGCTACCATGCCTTGCGCGATGTTTATACCACCAACCTGGGGTATGCCAGCCTGATGGTGGTGGCGTTCGGCGTCATCATGATGTTGGTGATCAACCGGCTGACGTCCAGCGCGCTGGGTAACCTAACCCGTTATGCCGAGCAGATGCCGGACAGCGGGGCGCCCCAACCCTTCAAGGACGGGCGTTTTGAGGAGTTTACCCGCGTCGGTCGGGCCTTCGAGGAGATGTTGCGGCGTATCCATGAGCGCGACAAGTACCTGGCCGGCATCATCGAGCATTCCCCCGACCTGATCTTTCTCAAGGATCTGGATCACCGCTACTGCCTGGTCAACCAGCAATATGCCAAGGCGTTGAATACCACGCCGCAACAACTGTTGGGACGGCCGATGTGGGAAGTGCTCGATCACGAGATCATGGAGTATGCGCTGGCAATGGACCGTCATGTGCTGCTTAGCTGTGAGCCGGTCAAATACAAGCAGGTCCTCAAGACGCGGTCGGGGGCGCGGAGCTTTCTGTTCAGCAAGTTTCCGATCACTGATGATCATGGCGCACCTTACCTGATCGGCGGCATCGCTACCGATATCACCGACATCGAGCAGACTGAGGAGGAGCTCGACCTGGCCAAGGAAGTGCTTGCCGAGACCCGCGATGCGGCCATCGTGCTCGACGACCAGCAGCAGGTGCTGATCTCCAACAGCGCCTTTGCGGAGATGAGCGGTTTTTCGAAGGAAGAGGCCAGCTCGGCGATGCGGCTGTTTCTGATGGTACATCCCGATCTGGTCGACATGCTCGATCAGGGGAAGCGCTGGGAAAAGGCATGTCAGTTTGAGCGACGTGATGGTCAGCTGCGGACGGTGCGGGTCACGGCGAATGGCGTTATTCGCGAAGAAAGAAGGCGCTACGTGATCCTGTTTCGCGAGATTGCCTAGTTCCCGAGATTGCCCAGGCCCCTAGATTGCCAAGGTCGCGAAACGTCACGTCACCGTCTCTTCACTGCTATATAGCCCGGCCTTAGCAGTGTTGGCCCCGCCTGCGTCATGCCAATGTGGCGTAGATAGGTGTAGATAGGGGCATGCGCCGGGCCGTGAACGAGCCCGGCGCGACAGGCTTACAGCTCGGCGTTGTGGTAGACGTTCTGCACGTCGTCCAGGTCGTTGAGCATATCGAGAAGCTTCTCGAACGGGGCCACGTCGTCGCCCTCAACCGGCGTATGGGTCTGGGGCAGGAACTGGATCTCGTCCACTTCGAAGTCCATCTCGCCGTAAGTGTCGATCAGCGCCTGCTTGGCCTTGGCATATTCGGTATGCGGCGCAAAAACGGTGATGTGGCCGTCCTCGTTCTCGATGTCGGTGACATCGACATCGGCCTCCATCAGTGACTCCAGCACGTCCTCCTCGTCCTCGCCGGCAAAGCGCAGGATCGCACAGTGGTCGAACATGTGGCTGACGCTGCCCGGCGTGCCGATCTTGCCCTTGCCCTTGTTGAAGGCGTTGCGCACGTCGCCGAAGGTGCGGTTGGGGTTATCGGTCAGGCACTCGACGATGATCATGCAACTGGCCGGACCGAAGCCTTCGTAGCGGGCCGGCGAGAAGTCCTCGCCGCCGGCGCCGGCGGCCTTGTCCAACGCTTTGTCGATCACGTGCGAAGGCACCTGATCCTTCTTGGCGCGTTCGATCAGGCCGCGCAGCGTCAGGTTGCTGCTGGGGTCGGTACCGCCCGACTTGGCGACCACGTAAATCTCACGGCCGTACTTGCTGTAGACCTTGGTTTTCGCATCGGCCGTCTTGGCCATGGATTCCTTGCGGTTCTGGAAGGCCCTGCCCATCGTGTCATCCTGTTGCGTCGTGATCGAAGCGGAAATCTTACTGAACAACCGAAATCGGTAACAGGGGTATTTCTTGCCGCGAGATGCCGCGCGGTTTCCAGACGATCACGGCAAGGGTCTGGTATCCTGCCCATCCTCGCTTTTTCCCGCTGCCAAGGACCGCCCACCGTGTCTGATGCCACCTCTTTCGCGCGCCTGCCACTGGCCGATGCGCTGCTGACCAATCTCGACGCGCTGGGCTATCACGCCATGACGCCGATCCAGGCCCAGAGCCTGCCGCCGATGCTTGACGGCCGTGACGTGATCGGGCGCGGCAAGACCGGCTCGGGCAAGACCGCGGCCTTCGGCCTGGGGCTGCTGTCGAGGCTCGACCTCGCGCGCCTGGACGTTCAGGGCCTGGTGTTGTGCCCGACCCGCGAGCTTGCTGATCAGGTGGCCGGCGAGCTGCGCCGCCTGGCCCGCGCCCTGCCCAACGTCAAGGTGCTGACGCTTTGCGGTGGTGCTCCCTTCGGCCCGCAGCGTGGCTCGCTGGAACACGGCGCCCATCTGGTCGTCGGCACGCCTGGCCGCGTCGAAGAACATCTGCGCAAGGGCACGCTGTCCCTCGATGCGCTCTCGACCCTGGTGCTCGATGAAGCCGATCGCATGCTCGACATGGGCTTCAAGGATGCCCTGGAGGCGATCATCGGCGTTACGCCTAAGGATCGCCAGACGCTGCTGTTCAGCGCCACCTATACCGATGCCATTCGCCCGATCGCCGAGTCGCTGATGCGCGAGCCGGTCACGGTGGAGGTCGAATCGACCCACGATAGCACCAGCATCCGTCAGCACTTCTTCCAGGTGGCCGACGAAGACGCGCGCTTCGAGGCCCTGCGCCTGTTGCTGCTGACCCATCGGCCCGCCACCAGCGTCGTGTTCTGCAACACCAAGCGCGAGACGCGCGAGGTGGCCGAAGCGCTTTGCGAGCACGGCTTCAGCGCCCTGGCCTTGCACGGTGACCTTGAGCAGCGCGACCGGGATCGCACCCTGGTGCTGTTCGCCAATCAGAGCGCCTCGATCCTGGTCGCGACCGACGTGGCCGCTCGTGGCCTGGATATCGACGCTCTGGATGCGGTCTTCAACTACGGCATCGCCCGCGAGCTCGAGGTGCACGTGCACCGGATCGGCCGCACCGGGCGGGCCGGGGGCAGCGGTATCGCCTGTACCCTTTATGGCCCGAAGGAGGCGTTTCGCCTGGAGAAGCTCGGCGAGCGCCTCGACGAGGCCTTTGCACCTGAGACGCTGCCGTCTCGCCAGGCGCTCGCCGAGGCGCCCCTTGCGCCACCGATGGTGACGTTGCAGATCGACGGCGGGCGTAAGCAGAAGGTGCGCCCTGGCGATATCCTTGGCGCCCTGACCGGCGAAGGAGGCATCGCCGGCGATGCGGTAGGCAAAATCAAGGTGCTAGATCGCAGCACCTTCGTCGCGGTGCGCCGCGAACAGGCCAAGGCAGCCCTCGATCAGCTCGCCAATGGCAAGCTCAAGGGGCGCTCATTTCGCGCCCGGCGGGTCAGCCGCTAGGCAAGGCAGTCACACTCGTTTGTCAGCACGTTCATACGCATGGCTAAAAGGAGGCGCGCATGGCCCAGCAACAATCTGAAAACTCGCTTACCCTGCATCTGGGCCATGAGGAGTTGGTCATCCGTCAGCGCTACGAGGCGCTGAGCATCTTCAACGATGTGCTTATTGCGCTATGGTTTCTGGCGGGCAGCATTCTGTTCCTGTATCCCGCTCAGGAGCATCTGGCGATCTGGATGTTCATCATCGGCAGCTTCCAGTTCCTGGTGCGCCCGGCGATTCGCCTGGCGCGCCATCTGCATTTGCAGCGCATTCCCGACATTAACGGTGACGGATAGCCACCGGCGCTCTTAGTCGGGTTTGGCTGACTCAGCAGGGGTAGTTGCACTGCCTGGTGCCGAGCCACTGTTCTTGGAATCGTTCTTGGAATCGTTCTTGGAACCATCGTTTGAGCCTTCCGGGGCAGCGGCCTTGCCAGCGTCCGTGCCGTCGTCTGCGGCATGGTCGAGCTTGAGCGAGATGGCCACCGAGTCGGCGCCGCGCTCCAACTCCTGCTCCTTGAAGCCGAGTTCTCTGGCCATACGGCGCATGGCATCGTTTTCCAGCATCACCTCGCCTTCTACCCAGGTAATCCCCATGCGTTGGGCGTGGTCGAGCATCGCCTGCATCAGGCAGTAGCCCAGCCCCGACTGCTTCATGTCGCTTCTCACCATTACCGCGAATTCGGCGCGCTCCTGATTGGGCTCGGCGATCAGATGAACGGCGCCGAGAATGCTATCGGCGTTTTGAGGCTGGGCGACGAAGGCCATTTCGCGTTCGTAGTCGAGCTGAGTCAGGCGGGCGGCGAAGGCATGATCGAAGCGCTTGATCGCGGCGAAGAAGCGTAGCCGGATATCGCTACGATCGGAGCGTCTGAGCATCTCCACCAGGGCGTCTTCGTCCTCGGGGCGGATCGGCCGCAGGCGGTAGTGCTGGCCGGACTGGGTGACGATGTCTTGGGCGAGCTCTCGCGGATAGGGGCGGATGGTCATTGGCGCTCGCGGTTTGCTGGCATCGCGCACCACGACCCGGGCATCCAGAGCGATCACGCCGCCGGCATCGGCCAGCAGCGGGTTGATATCCAGCGATACCACCCGCGGCAGGCAGGCGACGAGCTGCGAGAGCTTGACCAGTGCCAGCACGATGGCCTCGCTATCCACGGCGGGGCGGTCGCGATAGCCCTTGAGCAGCCGCGATACGCGGGTGCGCTCGATCATCTCCCGGGCCAGCAAGGGATTCAGCGGCGGCAGGCCGATCACTCGGTCGCCGATCACTTCCACTCCTGTGCCTCCCTGGCCAAACAGAATCACCGGGCCGAAGATCGGGTCCTCGGCGACGCCCAGAATCAGCTCGAAGGCGCCGGGACGGCTGATCATCGGCTGCACGTTGACCCCTTCGATGCGTGCCTCGGGGCTCGATTGACGTACCCGGGCCAGCATGTCCTCGGTGGCCCTGCTCACGGCCTCACTGGAGGTCAGGTCGATTTTTACGCCGCCCACATCGGACTTGTGGCTGATGTCCTTCGACAGAATTTTCACCACCGCGGGGAAGCCCAGCTCGGCGGCCAAGCGGGCAGCCTCCTCGCCGTCCCGGGCTTGGCGAGCAGGCACCACCGGCACCCCGAACGCGGCCAGCAGGGCGCTGGCCTCGGGTTCGGTGAGCACGTCGCGTCCCTCGTTGAGCACCGCGTCGATGATTGCATTGGCCTTGGCCGGCGCGTCCTCGGGTAGGTCCGTGACCGCCGGGGGCGTTTCCATCAGCAGTTCGTGGTTGCGGTGGTACTGCCACAGGTGGCCAAAGGCCTGTACCGCCTGCTCGGGCGTATCGTAGAAGGGCAGGCGGCGGTCGGCGAAGAGCCGGCGCGCCTCGGCGCCAGCGGCTTCGCCCAACCAGCAGCTGAGCACCGGCAGGTGGCGAGTATGCAAGGTGTTGATCACCGTCTGGGCGGCCCCAAAGCTGTCGGCCACGGCCGTCGGGCAGTTGATGATCAGGATGGCGTCGGCGTCATCGGCCTCGATCAGCGCCTCAAGCGCCACCACATAGCGCTCGCCGGTGGCATCGCCGAGGATATCCACCGGGTTGCCGTGGGACCAGGTGGCCGGCAGGCGAGTGTCCAGGTGAGCGAGGGTCTCAGGGGACAGCTCGGCCAATCGGCCGTTACCCTCGGCAAGCTCGTCCACCGCCAGCACGCCGATGCCGCCGCCGTTGGTCAGTACCGCGAGCCGGTCGCCCTTGACCCGCACGCCGGAGGCCAGGGTGCCTACCGCCTGGAACAGCTCGTCGAGTGTCTTGACCCTCAACATGCCGGCGCGGCGGAAGGCCGCGTCATAGACCGCATCGGCGCCGGCCATTGCGCCGGTATGCGATAACGCCGCCCGGGCGCCGTCGTCACTGCGACCGGCCTTGACCACCACGACCGGCTTGTTGCGCGAGGCCATGCGCGCCGCCGAGAGGAACTTGCGGGCTTCGCTAACCGCCTCGACATAGAGCAGGATCGCATGGGTGTGCGGGTCGAGTGCCAGGTAATAAAGCATGTCGCCGAAGTCGACATCACTCATCGCGCCGAGCGACGACATGTGCGAAAAACCGATGCCGCGGTTCACGGCCCAGTCGAGTACCGAGGTGGCCACCGCGCCGGACTGGGTGACGAAGGCCAGATTTCCGGGGGTCGGTGCGACATGGGCGAAGCTCGCATTGATGCCGGCATGGGGCGCCATGATCCCCAGGCAGTTGGGGCCGATGATGCGCATCTGGTGAGGCCGAGCGGCATCCAGCACCGCCTGTTTGAGCGCCTGCCCCTCTGCATGGTTACCTTCACCGAAGCCTGCCGTGATCACCACCGCGGCGCGACAGCCTCGCTCGCCAAGCTCACTGACCAGCTCCACCACCGTGTTCGGCGGGGTGCAGATCACGGCGAGGTCCGGGGCGATCGGCAGCTCGGCCACCGAGCGGTAGTTGAGTGTCGAGCGGATCGCGGTCTCATGCGGGTTGACGGTCATCACCGGCCCGGCGAAGCCGCCCTCGTAGAGATTCTTGGCCAGCACCGCACCTACCGAGTCCGGGCGGTTGCTGGCGCCGATCAGTGCGATGGAAGAGGGGGTGAACAGGGCATCCAGATTGCGAATCGACACGTCGGCGCTCACTTGTTGGCATTAGCCTGGGACGGCAGAAATAGTCACCAGGCCTTAGCCTAGTCGATGCGCTCAGCGGTCACCCTGACTGGGATCAACTCAGGTCCGGTCACCTCAGGTCAGGCTAGGATAGGGCCGGTGGATAGGGTTGGTGGATAGGGCCGATGGATAGGGCAGGCGCCTGCCGCCGTGAGCGATCAGCTGGCGTCGGCATCGGACAGGCTGCGGTTCTGGCGACGATCCTGCAGGGGGCTGGCGCCGAAGGTGCGCTTGTAGTCGCGGCTGAACTGGGCAACGCTGCGATAGCCCACCGCATCGGCGGTCTGGTTGACGTTCAGGTCGTCATGGCTCAGCAACTGGCGCGCCTTGATCAGGCGCAGTCGCTTCAGGTATTGCAGCGGCGTGGCGCGGGTCACCTGCTTGAAGTGCTGATGGAACGACGAGACGCTCATGTGGGCATCCCGAGCCAGCACCTCGACCGAGGCGTTATGGGTGACGTCGGCATGCATCTGGGCCAGTGCCTGGATGATCTGAGAATAGTGGCCCTGATGATTCACCAGAGCACGCAGCGCCGCGCCCTGTTCGCCCTTCAAGGCCTCGAAGATCACTTCTCTCACCCGGGCCTCGCCCATCACGCGTGCATCCAGCGGGTCGTTCAGGGCGCGCAGCAGCCGCACGACCGCTTCCTGCATGCTGGCGGTCATCGCCACCGACGCCATCGGCAGCGGTTCGTTTGAGTGCGATGTCGCGTCGCCTCCGGTGTCGGGCCCTGTTTCAAGCCCTGTTTCAAGCCCTGTCATCTCGAGTACCAGCTCGCTGAGCAGCGCCGGTTCGATGCGCACGGAAAGCCCCAGCAGCGGCGCGTCGGGTGAGGCAAAGGTCTCACACTCGAAGGGCAGTGGCAGAGTCTGTACCAGGTACTGGCCCGGATCGTAGTGGATCTCGCGATCGCCGAGATAGCCAATCTTGCGGCCCTGGATAACGATCACCAGGCTCGGCTCGTACATCAGTGGGGTGCGCGGCACCTGGTGGTGGCAGGCCATCAACGAGACCGCAGGTACCGCGCTTTGGGTGAATCCGTCGCGATCGATCAGCGGCTTGATCAGCGTCATCAGGCGGGAAGAGAGCGACATGGGCGATTCCTGTCGGTAGTGGTCAATCAAGGCGGTCAGCCTAAGGTGCTGGGCCACGGAAAGTCGGTGAGCGAGTAGATGGAAGAGAGTCGGTGAGAGCCGGTGCGTCACAGCTAGGCCGTATGCCCCTATGATGACTGAATAATGCCGTTTTTGGCGAGAAAACCCGCTGCTGGGCGTCATGATTTGGAGGAATAGGCAAAAATGACACAGGATCGTTTGTCGCAGTGATGCGGTCGCAGGACCACAATGGTGCTCTCTCATCATTTGCATGAGCCCAACTCTCTCAGGAGGACACGCAACTCATGAGCCATCAAGCCAACGCTTATGCCGCCCATTCGGCCGAGTCGGACCTCGCACCGTTCAGCTTCGAGCGCCGCACACCGCGCCAGGACGACGTGTCCATCGAGATCGACTACTGCGGTGTCTGTCACTCTGACCTGCACTTCGCCCGCAACGATTGGGGCATGAGCCAGTATCCGCTGGTGCCGGGCCACGAGATCGTCGGCCGCGTCACCGCAGTGGGTAGCGATGTCACTAAATATAAGGTCGGCGATGTGGTCGGTGTAGGCTGCATGGTGGATTCCTGCCGCCACTGCAGTGCCTGCAAGGACGACCTGGAACAGTACTGCCTGGAAGGCATGACCATGACCTATGGCAGCCCGGATCGCCACGACGGCACCATGACCCAGGGCGGCTATTCCGATTCCGTGGTCGTCAGCGAGCGCTTCGTGGTCTCGATTCCCGATAAGCTCGATCCGGCCGTGGCGGCTCCGATGCTGTGTGCCGGCATCACCACCTATTCGCCGCTGCGCCACTATGGCGTCAAGGCCGGCGACCGGGTCGGCATTATCGGCATGGGCGGCCTGGGTCACATGGGCGTCAAGTTTGCCAAGGCGCTGGGCTGTGAAGTCACGCTATTCACCCGCTCGGAATCCAAGGTCGCTGAGGCCAAGAAGCAGGGCGCCGATCATGTCATCGTCTCCACCGACGATGAGCAGATGGCGGCCGCGGCCGAGCATTTCGACTTCCTGCTCGACACCGTGCCGGTTCCCCACGACCTCAACCCATACCTCGCGACGCTCAAGTACGACGGGACTCACATCCTGGTCGGCCTGATCCAGGAAGTGGACCCGGCGCTGGTGGGCGGCAACCTGGTGATGAAGCGCCGCGTGCTGGCCGGCTCGCTGATCGGCGGCCTGGCGGAAACCCAGGAAGTGCTGGATTTCTGTGCCGAGCATGACATCACCTGCGATATCGAGATGCTCGATATCAAGAACATCAATGAGGCCTTCGAGCGCATGCAGAAGGGCGACGTGAAGTATCGCTTCGTCATCGACATGGCCAGCCTCAAGGATGCTCAAGCGGCCTGATCCGCCTGGTGTTAACCCTGCGCCCGCCCCGGCTTCGCCGTGGGCGGGCGTTTTTATGCTGGAATGAAAACGGCGGTGAGTCGCTGAGAGGGCAGCGATAGCCATGACGCTGGCCAAATTTTGCCTGCGGTGGTTTACCCTCTCCCCCTGTGAACATGCGATGATGCATACAGCGCCTGACTGATGGGCGCGCAACCGGCAAGGCAGGGCCCGTGAAGGCGTTATGAAGATACCCAAGAGACTGCAACCGCTCGTCGACGACGGCATGATTGACGCCGTGGAAGGCCAGCTGATGAGCGGCAAGGAAGCCAATGTCTATGTGGTGCGCTGCGGCGACACCCTGCGCTGTGCCAAGGTCTTCAAGGAAGCCAGCCAGCGCAGCTTCAAGCAGGCGGTGCAATATCAGGAAGGCCGCAAGGTGCGAAACAGTCGCCGAGCCCGGGCGATGGCGAAGAAGACCCGTTACGGCCAGCAGGAGCAGGAATCCGCCTGGCTGAATGCCGAGGTCGATGCCCTCTACCGCTTGGCGTCGGCCGGTGTGCGCGTACCTGAGCCGCATGGCTTCATCGATGGCGTGCTGCTGATGGAGCTGGTCGCCGACGCCGAAGGCGAGGCCGCTCCCCGCCTGGACGACTGCGAGCTGAGCGAGGCCGAGGCGCTGGACTACCATGATCAGGTAATCCGCGAGGTCGTGCGCATGCTGTGTGCTGGCCTGGTGCACGGCGACCTGTCGGAGTTCAACGTCCTGCTCGACGCCGCGGGGCCGGTGATCATCGACCTGCCTCAGGCGGTGGATGCCGCGGGCAACAATAGTGCGGCGATGATGCTGCGCCGGGATGTGGATCGCATGCGCGCCTATTTCGGCCGTTTCGCCCCGTCGCTGCTGGAAACCGAGTACGGCCATGAGATCTGGGCCCGCTTCGAGGCCGGCGAACTCACTCCCGACAGTCAGTTGACCGGCTGCTTCGCCCACGACACCCACGAGGTCGATGTCGATGATCTCATGGCGGTCATCGATGACGTCATCGAGGAAGAAAGCGACCGCCGGGATCGTGTCGCCGCCGATGACGAAGAGGACCGCTGAGCCCAGCCCTTGGGCTTCTGGTCCCTTTCATGCGGCTCGCCCGCTTGACTCCCTTTTCCTTGCAGCGCCCCAGGCGGTTGGTCGGTGGCCTAGATCAGCCAGGCCACCGCCAGCCCCGCCATCAGCGACACGATCATCGGCCCTGCCACTCGCCAACCCAGTTGCCGGCTACCGATGACGCTCGCCAGTCCCGCCTTGACCAGATTGTTGACCGACGCCGCCAACACGATGCCGAGCACGGCGGTGGGCAGTGCCAGGCTGTGTTCGGCCATGCGCGTCAGCGACAGCGTGATGGCATCCACGTCGGCAATGCCCGAGACCGCCGACAGCAGGTAGATCCCGGCATCGCCGAGCCACTCGCGCAGCCACTCGCCGAGCAGCATTACCGCTGTCAGCAGCGCGCCGAACAAGAGCGCCGATTTGAGCTCCAGCGGGTTCTGAGTGGGCGTTGGTTCCTCCAGCGCTGCGCCGTCATGGTGGTTGTGCCATAGCCAGAGCGCCGGCAGCCACAGTAGCGCCGCCATCACCGCGACCGGCACGATCAAGGGGCCCAGCAGGGCCGGATTGATCACCAGGCAGTAGAGCAGAATGCGCGGGAACATGGTGCCGCAGGCGATCAGGATGCCGGCGGCCAGCAGCGGGCCGAGCCCTTCCGAGCGCCGCGACAGGCGCGCGAAATGCAGGGTCAGGGCGGTGGAGGAACTCAGTCCGGCGAACAGGCTGGTGAAGAGGATGCCACGGCGGGTGCCGCCCAGGCGCATGGCGAAATAGCCGACGAAGGAGATCGCCGCGATCATCACCACCAGCCACCAGATGGTGGTGGGGTTGAGGGCCCCGCCCGGGCCCAGATTCTGGTTGGGCAGCAGGGGCAGGATCACCACCGAGATCAGCAATAGTTTGAAGCCCGCATCCAGCTCATGGCGCTGCAGTTTATTGAGCAGGCCGTGGATCTCGTGCTTGTTGTCGAGAATCAGCGTGGTGATCACCGCCGCTGCGGCGGCAAGGGTCGGGTCGACAGCCACGGCGATAGCGCCGTAGCAGAAGGTCAGCAGCATACCGACCATGCTGGTGATGCTGTAGTCGGGCACCTCGCGAAGCCGGGCCTGATAGGCAATCAGGCTAGTCACTACCACGCCGAGAAAGATCGCTGGAAAGGCCCAGACCGTGATGCGCTCGGCAAGCAGGGCGGCGATGCCCCCGAGCAGGCCCACTAGTGCGAAGGTGCGAATGCCGGCGATGCGCTGGCCGGCGGCCTCGCCTCGGGCTTCCCAGCCCCGTTCCAGGCCGATCAGTGCACCCAGCAGCAGCGCCACGGCGAGCCGGATGGCCAGATGATGGCTGGTCAGAAACTGGCGGGTGACCTCGTCCATGGGCACGCCTCCTTGCCCGTCCGATATCGGCGGGATTCGCATCAATGGCGTCAGTATGGCCCTCAGTAGGCATCGCTGTCGTCAGCACAGTTAGCCGGTTGCCACCAAGTTTCTTGCGGGCAACGAGGCCTTCCGAGCTCATCCGGGCAGGCTTAGATCAACCAGGTGTATCGGGTCAACCACGCCGCTGGTGAGGGGCCTCTGGCGGTATTCGACCCGCTGATCTGACGACACGGAAATCGCCGCAGCTATCAGAAACCACACCGGCCGACACCAGCGCCATTCAACGCTGGTTGTCCCACCCCGTGCTTGTCTTGCGATAGATATCCGCTCTAGTGTCGATGTGAGCTGTGGAAAAGAATGAGGCCCATCCTCGCTGGAGGCCGCATTCCGCAGCCGTGCCCGAACAATCACAATAACGGCGACGCACAGGAACCCGGCATGACCCAGACCCTCGCAGCAGCGCCCAGTGCCCCGGCCGAAGCCGATGAAGAATCGCTATTTGCCCGCTTTATCGATGTCCAGAAGAGCTATGACGGCGAGAGTCTGGTCGTCAAGGGGTTCAACCTCGATATCCGCCAGGGGGAGTTCGTGACCCTGCTGGGGCCGTCAGGGTCGGGCAAGACCACCTGCCTGATGATGATGGCCGGTTTCGAAACCCCCACCCATGGCGAGATCCTGCTCAAGGACACGCCGATCAACGGTCTGCCGCCCCACAAGCGCGGCATCGGCATGGTGTTCCAGAACTACGCGCTCTTTCCGCACATGAGCGTGGCCGAGAACCTGGCCTTTCCCCTCGAGGTGCGGGACCTGTCCAAGGATGAGATCAACCAGAAGGTCAAGCGGGCGCTGGACATGGTGCACCTGGGCGACTTCGGCGACCGTCGCCCCGCCCAGCTCTCTGGTGGCCAGCAGCAGCGGGTGGCGCTGGCGCGGGCGCTGGTCTTCGAACCCGAGCTGGTGCTGATGGACGAGCCGCTGGGCGCGCTGGACAAGAACCTGCGCGAGGAAATGCAGTACGAGATCAAGCGCATCCACGCCGACCTGGGCGTGACCATGATCTATGTGACCCACGACCAGACCGAGGCGCTGACCATGTCGGATCGCATCGCGGTCTTCAACGATGGCGTGGTGCAGCAGCTGGCGAGTCCCGAGACCCTCTACGAGGCCCCCGAGAATGCCTTCGTGGCCTACTTCATCGGCGAGAACAACCGCCTAGTCGGCGAGGTGGCCGCGCAGCAGGGCGAGACATGCACGGTGCGCCTGGACAGCGGCGAGACGGTGACCGCCAAGCCGGTGGCCGTCGAGGGCCCCGGGTCGCGCACGACGCTGTCGCTGCGCCCGGAGCGGGTCTCGATCCTCCGCGAGGGTGACGCCGAGCGCTTCGATAACGTCTTCAGCGCTCGCGTTCAGGAAGTGATCTACCTGGGCGATCACCTGCGCACCCGCCTGTCGGTGTGCGGCAGCGACGAATTCATCCTCAAAACGCCCAATGCCGCCGGCTTTGAAAGCCTGCGGCCGGGTCAGGACATCCAGGTCGGCTGGTGCAGCGTCGACTGCCGCGCGCTGGATGCGTAAGCAGGGTCCTGGGGAGACCTATCCCCTTGCAGAGACGCCGTGGATCACGCGAGGCGTGGCAGCGCGGCATCATCGGCAATATCTCAACCGCTAAGCAGGGAAAGAGTCAGTACGGCAAAACCCAGTACGGCAAAACGAAAGACAGCAAAAAACGTACGGTAAAACCAAGCACAACAATAAATGGAGAATGTCATGTACAACGTCATGAAGCAGGTGGCAGGTCGTCGCTCGCTGCGCATCCGGCGTGCCTCGTTGGCCTTGGTCGGCCTCAGTGCGCTGGCCGCGGCGGTCAGCGCCCAGGCCGAAACCCTCAATATCGTCTCCTGGGGCGGGGCCTACAGTGAGAGCCAGCAGAAGGCCTACAACGAGCCCTGGATGGAGAAGACCGGCGACGAGATCGTCAACATCGACCGCAGCGGCAACGCCCTGGCCGGGCTGCGTGCCCAGTCCCAGGCCGGCAACGTGACCTGGGACCTGGTCGACATGCTGCCCGCCGATGCCCTGATCGCCTGCGCCGAGGGCCTGATCGAGCCCCTCGACCATGATGCCCTGCTGGCGGATGCGCCGGACGGCACGCCGCCCAGCGAGGACTTCGTCGACGGGGCGCTGGATGAGTGCTTCGTCGCCTCGATCGTCTATTCCAACATCGTCGCCTTCAACACCGAGATGTTCCCCGAGGACAAGCAGCCGAGCACCATCGCCGACGTTTTCGACCTGGAGAACTTCCCGGGCAAGCGTACCCTGATGCGCAAGCCGATCAACAACCTCGAGTGGGCACTGGTCGCCGATGGCGTGGCACCGGAAGACGTCTATGACGTGCTCTCCACCGAGGAGGGCGTGCAGCGCGCCTTCGCCAAGCTCGATACCATCAAGGATCAGGTGATCTGGTGGCAGGAAGGCGCCCAGCCCCCCCAACTGCTGGCCGACCAGGAGGTCGCCTTCGGCTCGGCCTACAACGGGCGGATCTTCAACGCCATGCTGAGTGAGGGGCAGCCCTTCGAGATCATCTGGGATGCCCAGGTCTTCGAGCTCGATGGCTGGGTGGTGCCGACCGGCAAGCTCGACAAGGTCAAGGACTATCTCAACTTCGCCACCGATACCCAGCGTCTCGCCGACCAGGCCCGCTACATCTCCTACGGTCCGGCCCGCAAATCGTCCTCAGGCATGGTCTCCACCCACGCCGAGACCGGCATCGAGATGACCCCGCACATGCCGACCTTCCCGCCCAACTTCGCTACCGCCATTCCCAAGAATGACGAGTTCTGGGCCGACAACATCGATGAACTGAGCCGCCGCTTCGACGCCTGGCTGGCCATGTAAGACTCAGCGCCGCCTTCGGGCGGCGCTCTCTTTCTCCGTGCCTCGCCTGCGCATCACGCCTGCCGTGATGCGCGGCGGGGTCGCGAATGCCCGGTGAGTTGATCACCGGTGACCCGAATGGAGAGGCTCGCGTGTCTGATTCCCCTTCTGCTCCGCTGACCACTGCCGACGGCGTGCCGCTGAAAGTCAGTCTGCGCCGCGCCTCGCGCCGGTTGAAACTCAAGGCCCTGCTGCTGGTCTCGCCGCTGCTGGCCTTCCTGATCATCGCCTTCGTGATGCCGATCTTCGACATGCTCTGGCGCAGCGTCGACAACCCCGAAGTCTCCAATGCCCTGCCGCGCACCGTGGCGGCTCTCGAGAGCTGGGACGGCGCCTCGTTGCCCGATGAGCCGGTCTACGCCGCCCTGGCAGAAGATCTTGAGATCGGTCAGGAAGAGCGCAATCTGGGGTTGGTGTCGAGTCGCCTGAACTACGAGAAGTCGGGCATGCGCTCGGCGGTAATGGGCACCGCCCGGCGCCTGTCACGCATCGAACCGCCCTACAAGGCGGCCTTGATCGATGCCAACGACGCCTGGGGCGAGCTCGAGACCTGGCAACTGATCGAGCGTGAATCTTCGCCCTATACCCTGTCGTACTACCTGGCGGCGGTCGATCTTCAGTACACGCCCGCCGGCGACATTGTCGAGGTGCCGGACTACCTGCAGATCCATGTGGCGCTGTTCTGGCGCACCTTCTGGATGAGTGGCCTGATCACCCTGCTGACGCTGGTGCTCGGCTACCCGGTCGCTTTTCTGCTGGCGAACCTGCCGGCGCGGCGTGCCAACCTGCTGATGATCCTGGTGCTGTTGCCGTTCTGGACCTCACTGCTGGTGCGCACCACCACCTGGATCGCCATCCTGCAGTCCCAGGGGGTGCTCAATGACATGATGGTGGCGCTGGGGATCGTCGCCGACGAAGCGCGATGGCAGATGATTCACAACAAGACCGGCACCATCATCGCCATGACCCATATCCTGCTGCCGTTCATGATTCTGCCGCTGTACTCGGTGATGAAGACGATTCCTCCAAGCTACATGCGGGCCGCACGGTCGCTTGGCGGCAAGCCGTTCCTGTCGTTCCGGCGCGTCTACTTCCCGCTGACCATTCCCGGCATCGCCGCCGGCGGCATTCTGGTGTTCATTCTGTCGATCGGCTACTACATCACGCCGGCGCTGGTAGGCGGCCAGTCGGGACGCTTCATTACCAACTACATCGCCTACCATATGCAGACCTCGCTGAACTGGGGCCTGGCCGCGGCGATCGCTTCGATCCTGCTGTTCGTGGTCATCGTGTTCTACATGATCTTCAACCGCCTGATCGGCGTCGACAAAGTCAAACTGGGGTAATGTGATGGCGATTCCTTCCTATGCCACCCGTGGCGAGCGCATCTGGCATTACGTCTTTCTCGTCCTGTGTGCGCTGGTCTTCCTGTTTCTGGTCGGCCCGCTGCTGGTGATCATCCCGCTGTCGTTCAATGCCGAGCCGTACTTCACCTTCTCGGAGGCGATGCTGAACTTCGATCCGGAAGGCTATTCGCTGCGCTGGTATCAGGAGTTCTTCACCTCCAGCGCCTGGCTGAACTCGATCAAGAACAGCTTCATCGTCGGTATCTCCTCGACGGTGCTGGCCACGGTGCTTGGCACTATCGCCGCGCTTGGCCTGTCGAGCCGGCATATGCCGGCCCGCGGGCTGATTATGGCACTTCTGATCTCGCCGATGATCGTGCCGCTGATCATCTCGGCGGCGGCGATGTTCTTCTTCTTCTCGAAGATCCAACTGGCCCAGACCTATCTGGGGGTGATCCTAGCCCATACGGCGCTGGGCATTCCCTTCGTGGTGATCACGGTGACGGCGACCCTGTCGAGCTTCGATACCACCCTGATCCGCGCTGCTCACAGCCTGGGTGCCAACCCCACACGCACCTTCTTCAAGGTGGTACTGCCGCTGGTTACGCCGGGGGTCGTGTCGGGGGCGTTGTTCGCCTTCATCACCTCTTTCGATGAGGTGGTGGTGGTGCTGTTCATCGCCGGGCCCGAGCAGCGCACCATGCCGCTTCAGATGTGGTCAGGCATTCGTGAGCAGATCAGCCCGACCATCCTGGCGGTAGCGACGATGCTGGTAGTGCTGTCGATGCTGCTGCTGGCAACGCTTGAACTGCTGCGCCGCCGCAGCGAGCGGCTGCGTGGCATGAGCCCAGGCTGACACTTCCCACCTGGGCTACTTCGCCGGCCTCACTCTGGACGCCGACCGCTCGCGGTCGGCGTCGTTGGTTATAGCGGAACTGTTGGAAAGGGTTTCCCGGCATGACCATGTAGTCAAACGCCCGGGGGGCCCTTACCATCGTGATCCTGAGCCTGAGGCGTTCCCCTCGACCCCCGCCCCTCGGCACGGAGCCCCCATGACGCGATCCGAGACACGACTCAAGCAGGGCCTTTCCCTTGCAGCTCGCGCCGGCTATGTCGCCAAGGGAATCGTCTATCTGCTGATTGGTGGCCTCGCCTCCCTGGCGGCGGTTGGGCTTGGCGGGGACAATGTGGGTTCCAAGCAGGCGATCAACCAACTGGTTAGTCGACCTTTCGGAGATGTCATGCTCGGCCTGCTGGGCATCGGGCTGTTCGCTTACGCCTTGTGGCGCCTGTTGCAGGCCCTGTTGGATACCGAGGAGGTAGGGCTGGGCCTCAAGGGAAGCGGGACACGCCTGGGCTTTCTCGTCAGCACCCTCACCCACGGCAGCCTGGGGGTCTACTGCTTCGACCTGTTGCGTAACCTGGCGATGGCGTCGGGGGAAGGCGCCGCTCAGGATCGCACCGCCCTGCTGATGAGCCACCGGGGAGGCGTGGCCCTGATCTTCGCCGTCGGTCTGGTGTTCCTGGGGGTCGGCCTGCGTCAGCTGTGGCGGGCCATCACCCGCTCCTACCTCAAGAACTGGCATCACCAGGACATGTCCACGGCGCAGCGCCGCTTCTTCGAGGGCATCACCCGCTGGGGCCTCTCAGCTCGCGGGGTGGTCTTCATGATCATCGGTCTCTTTCTGTGCATCGCTGCATGGCGAACCGATCCGAGTCAGGCTCAAGGGCTCGGCGGCGCGCTGAACGTTCTGGCCGCCCAGCCCTTCGGCCCCTGGCTACTGGGCGTGGTGGCTCTCGGCCTGTTCGGCTATGGGCTCTACTGCCTCATCAACTCCGCCTTCCGGGATACCAGCGTCGACTGAGTGGGCACACGACAAGCCTCGGGAATAGCCCTGAGGCTAGCCCCGAGACTTGCTCTAAGACTTGCACTGAGACTTGCTCTTAGACATAGCCGAGCGAGATCAACGCCGAGAAAGTAAACCTTTACGAAAACCTGGCCCTTGGCGATGGTGAGGAATGGTGAGGTCAGGTTCATACCCGTAGCGCTAGCTGATGGCATTGGCCCCGCTAGGCTCGAAGAGGTCCGGGACAGCGCGCCTTTCTACTCTTCCTGCGCTCTTGACTGTTTACGCTCTGAACATTCCGAGACACGCAGTGGTCGATACAGGCAAGCAGGCTCATCGCCATCAATACAAGGAGTTATCTCATGGACGTTATCCGCATTGTGCTCGCGATCCTGCTGCCTCCGGTGGGTGTCTTTCTTCAAGTCGGTCTCGGTCTGCAGTTCTGGATCAACATCCTGCTGACGCTGCTCGGCTACATACCCGGCATCGTTCATGCGGTGTGGATCATCGCGCGGCGGTGAGGCGACAGGACTACTAAGGCGGTGCCAGTTATGCATGACGTCATGGGCGGACGTGCTCTTAAGAGCCTATTCCCCAGCGCCTGCACGTTATTGCTTGTTCTGGTGCCGATGAGTGGATTCGAACCACCGACCTGCGCATTACGAATGCGCTGCTCTGCCAACTGAGCTACACCGGCACGACGGGGCCTAGAATGCCTGAGCGGAGCCCCGAGCTGAGAATAGGGGCAACGCCCGTTGCCTGCCAGTTCATCCCGCCGGGTGTCCGTCCTTGGGTGCCGGTTCTTGAATGCTTGCCGTCAGCCTTCGAAATCGCGAACGCGGGTCAGGCCTTCCTGGGCGGAAGAGGCGACCAGTCGGCCCTTACGGTCATAGATGCTGCCGCGAGCGAAACCGCGGGCGCCGCCGGCCCAGGGGCTGTCCATGTCGTAGCGTAGCCAGTCATTGACGGTGACGTCCTGATGGAACCACAGCGAATGATCGAGGCTGGCTATCTGCAGCTGCGGGTCACCGAAGGCAACGCCGTGGGAAACCAGCGAGGTGGTCAGCAGATTGAAATCCGAGCTGTAGGCCAGTAGATAGCGGTGCAGGGCAGGGTCGTCGGGTAGCTCGCCCGCCAGCCGGAACCATAGGCGTTTGCGCGGCGCGCCGTCGCTGCCTGGGGCCTCGTCGTCAAGGTGCAGGAATTCGATGGGATGACCGTTGAAGCGCTGGACCTTGGCGCCTTCCTGAATCAGCGTCTCCGGGTCGTCGACGTCGGGCATGGTGAGCTGATGATGAAAGCCGCGCTCGTCGCCCTGAAAGGAGGCGCTGCAGAAGAAGATCGGTTTGCCCTTCTGGATGGCGGTGATCCGGCGGGTGGTGAAGCTGCCGCCATCGCGGACCCGGTCGACCTGGTAGACCACCGGCAGCTGTGGGTCGCCCGGCCTCAGGAAATAGCCGTGCTGGGAATGCACGCGACGCTCGGCGGGCACCGTGCGGGTGGCGGCCGAAAGCGCCTGACCGAGTACCTGACCGCCGAACAGCTGGGGGAAGCCCAGGTCCTGGCTATGGCCTCGGAAGAGATTTTCCTCGATCATCTCCAGCCCCAGCAGGGCCACCAGATTGTCCAACGCTTGAGACATGATGTGATCCTCTGACATGGCGCTGCGAGCGCCATACGCTTGTTTCAATCTTCACAGCATACCCGAGAGGCTCGCCGATGCGCAGCGATGAATTCTACATGCACCGCGCCCTGGATCAGGCGCGCCTTGGCCTCGCAGCGGGTGAGGTGCCGGTGGGCGCCGTGGTGGTGGACGACGCCGGCGAGATCATGGGCGAGGGCTTCAATGCCCCGGTCGGCAGCCATGACCCCAGTGCCCATGCCGAGGTACGTGCCCTGCGCGATGCGGCTGCGAGGCGTGGCAACTATCGCCTCGACGGCTGCACCCTCTACGTCACGCTGGAGCCCTGCCTGATGTGTACCGGGGCGATCATCCACGCGCGCCTGGCGCGAGTCGTCTACGGCGCCGCCGAGCCCAAGACGGGCATGGTGGAATCCCGCGCCAACCTCTTCGCCCAGCCCTGGTACAACCACCGAGTCGAGGTGGAAGGTGGGCTGTTGGCCGCCCAGGCCAAGCGGCTGCTGAAGGCGTTCTTCGCCGATCGCCGTCAGTGACCGGCAGGGGCATGAGCGAAAGCGCGTGACCCAGCGCGCGCGTCGGTGTTCGGGTCGTCGTTGCGCGGCGTGGCTAGACCGGCATCGTGGCGCTGACGATTCGGTTGCGTCCCTGTTCCTTGGCCTGATAGAGAGCCTCGTCGGCGACCTGCATCAGCGTGGCGATATCCAGAGGCCCTTGCTCGAGGGCGGTCAGGCCGATGCTCATGGTCAATGCTTCGCCGTCATGGTGCTGGAGGTTGGCGGACTGGAGTGAGGTCTTGAGCTCATCGGCCACCTGCAGGCCCCGCGCGGTATCGCAGCCGGGCAGCAGTACGATGAATTCCTCGCCGCCGTAGCGAGCAAACAGACCGCCGGCTCGGCTCGCCACGGCCTCGCCCAGCTCGCCCAGGCGTTTCAGGTACTCGTCGCCTGCCGGATGGCCGAGGCTGTCGTTGATCCGCTTGAAGTGATCAAGGTCACATATCATCACGCACAGCGGGCGAGTGTCGTGCTGCGCCTTGAGGGTTTCCATCAGCATCCGCCGGTTGGCCAGGTTGGTCAGTTCGTCATGACGGGCCAGCCATTCGACTTCCTTCTGCAGGCGGCTACGGGCCTTGATTTCCCGGCGCAGCTGGGCGTGGGAGCCATGGAGCAGACGGTGCTGGATGGCCAGGTGCCGGTGAGAGAACAGCACCAGGAACAGTAGATAGGAAAGGCCCAGACCGGTGGCCAGGCCGACCGCTGGCAGCCTGGCGTGGTACTCCAGCAGTCGCAGCCGCGAGGGCAGGGTCGTCAGCGTCAGCGGATGATCACCGATATGGATCTGCGCGGTGTTCGCCCAGGCGCGATTGCCGTCGCCGGGCCCCAGGATGGCCAGAGGTTTCGATGCCTGACGCAGTTCGAGCCGGGTGCGCTGCGCGTCGACGGTCTCCGTGAGCGTGTCGGTCAGGGCCTGCAGGCTGAGCACCATGGCGCTGGCGCCAATGAAGCGGCCGGTGGCGATTTGGGTCGGCAGGTAGTAGATGATGCCGTATTGACCCTGCAGCAGTGGGATGACGTCGGTAATCGCTTCCTGATGGTCGATCAGCGCTCGTTGCTGGGCCGGGCGCCCGGCAGGCTGGTTTTCGGATATCTTTATGCCCAGGAGGCGCTGATTGGCCGCATCCATGGGGTAGACATAACGAATGCGCGAATCGGGTTCGACCAGGGCGATGTTCACGAAATAGCCGAAGTCGCGATACAGCGGCTCGGCCATCACGGCCCAGCTGGCAGCATCCGGGGGCGAATCTAATAGCCGCCAGCCGTTGACGAAGCGCCGCATGGCACGCAGATGATCGAGGACCTCCCCGGAAAGGTTATCGGCCAGCCGGTCGTTTTCTTCCTTCAGCACGCTATGCAGGCGGCGGTCCTCGAGGAATTGCAGGTGCTGGGAGAATGCCAGGGCCAGGCCGCCGAGTAGCAGCGCCATCGACAGAGGGCGGACCAGCAGTTGGCGCTCAGCGATGAATGTGA
The DNA here is from genome assembly GCF_003268885.1 of Onishia taeanensis. Lineage (GTDB taxonomy): Bacteria > Pseudomonadota > Gammaproteobacteria > Pseudomonadales > Halomonadaceae > Onishia > Onishia taeanensis_A. Next base: position 223,645 of record NZ_QLSX01000002.1, on the reverse strand, counting down.
TGGTAAGGCGCAGTGCATGAGCGGCCAATAGGCAGCCCATGGGCACCAGCGCGGTCGGTGCCGCCGTATAGTCAATGACCCACCGCGTGGCTGGCATGATGCCAACGTCCAACTGAGCGAGCCACATCAGTACCGCCAGACCGAGCAGCATGGGGCTGCCCAGCGAGGCACGGCGCCCCGTCAGCTGGGCGCCGCCGAGCAGGATCAGGCAGAGTGTCGCGAGCAACGGTGCTCGCCAGTCCTCTAGGCCCGTGCCTGGCTGAAGCCAGGCGGCAATGGCCTGCCAGCGTGCCGTAGCGACCCAGTATTCGGGCAGCAGATAGCTCAAGAGTCCGAGCGTCAGGCACGCAACTGTGACGCTGGCCATGCTGCGTGCCAGGCGCGGCCAGTGGCAGAGCCAGGCGAGCTTGGCTAGCGTGAGTGCCAGGGTGGCCACCAGACTGGGGTCCCTGAAACCGATGTCCTGCGATAGGCCAGCCGCCACGATAGTGACAAGGGCCGAGCAGCACAGCAGCAGAGAAACGGGGGTGAGAAGGCGTCGGCTCATAGGATCGGTGGGATGCGATCATACTGCTGACCGTCGTCAGCCGTTTCGCTTTCTGCCCGCTCGTTGAGCTGGAAGAACTGCTGTTGACTGCGGTCGACGTAGTTGAGGATCTCGTAATAGCGCCGAATATTGCGCACGTAGATCACCGGCTCGCCGCCGCGGGCATAGCCGTGACGCACCTTGGAGTACCAGGCGCGATTCTGCAGCAGTGGCAGCGCCTCGCGTACGTCCGGCCAGGCATAGGGGTCACCGCCGCGCATCTCGGCGATCTTCTGGGCGTCATAGAGATGGCCAAGGCCCACATTGTAGGCGGCAAGCGCCATCCATAGCCGGTCATCGCCGGTGATTTCTTCCTGCAGGCGGTCCATCATCTCGCGCAGGTAGCGGGCACCGCCGTCGATGCTTTGTGCAGGGTCGAGACGGTTGCTGACGTCCATTTCGGAGGCGGTGGCGTTGGTCAGCATCATCAGCCCACGTACCCCGGTAGGCGAGGTGGCGCGTGGCTCCCAGTGGGATTCCTGATACCCGAGCGCTGCCAGCAGTTTCCAGTCGAACCCGGTCTCCCTCGCGGCCTTGCGAAACAGGTCATCGTAGTCGTCGAGCTTCTCCTGAAGCTGGCGAATGAAGGTGCGGGCGCCGACGTACTCGAGATAGTCCTCCTGACCGAAGTAACGCTTGATCAGAGCATTGAGCGTGCCGTCGCGCCGTAGCGACGCCAGAAAGTCGTTCGCTTCGCGCTGCAGGCCAAGGCCGTAGTCGGCCGGAAAGGCCCAGACCATGCTCAGGGGTTCACCGAGAGTGACGCCATCATCGACGCCGGGGAAGAACAGGCGGTTGAGGGTGAACTGATGCGTGAAGATCACCGCGGCATCCAGTTCACCCTCCTCGACGCGCTGTAACAGGTCGGCCACCTCCAGATCGGCGGCCTCGCGCCAGCTGAGTTCGGGAAACTCTTCCTGCAGGCCGCGCAGCACGCCACCGATCCCGGAGTCGCGAATGGTAGCGATCTCGAGACCCACGAGGTCGTCGACACTGTCCACCGGGGGTAGTCCGCGACGATAGACCACCTGCGGCTGTAGCTCGAGGATGGCGGTACTGAAGTTGAGGTCGGTTCTGGACGGCGCCAGGGTCAGCGCCGCGGCACCCATATCGCCCTCGCCACTGGCGACGCTCTGAAGCACGCTGGCGATGTCGCTCTTGGTTTCCATCGACAGGCTGACGCCCAGGTGGTCGGCGAAGCGGCGCGCCAATTCGTACTCGAAGCCGGTCGGTCCGCGGCGGCCTTCGTAGTAGCTGGTCGGGGTGTTGCGGCTGACGACAGTCAGGAAGTCGCGGTCGCGAACCTCCTCCAAATGGCGGTTTGGAGCCGGGTTCTGACGATGCGGCAGCAGGGCCAGGGTGACGGCAACGCCCAGCGACAGGTACCAGCGATGGTAGTGCAGCAGATGTCGGGCGACGGCCTTTAGCATTAGTAGATTCAGTCGCAATAAGGAAAGCTCACCTTAAACTACCCTTTTACAGGCTGCCACCTCGCGGATTTCGGTGGCGCGGCCTTTCCAGTATCATGGGGAATTCGTTGCCGCAGGCCGCGGCCCCCATTTCATGCTTTGTTCCCGAGGCTCGAACGACATGCTCGAACTGCGAGGTGCGCCCGCCCTCTCTGATTTCCGTCATGCCAAGCTGATGGCCGCCCTGCGTACTCAGGTACCGGAAGTCGCCTCCCTCACGGCCGACTACGTCCATTTCATCGACCATGACGGCGATCTGTCCGCCGAAGAAACCGCGACCCTCGAGCGTCTGCTGGACTATGGGGCCGCGGCCCCGGCCGGCGCGCGCGACGGTCATCTGTTTTTGGTGGTGCCGCGTATCGGCACCCAGTCGCCCTGGTCCTCGAAGGCCACCGATATCGTGCGCAACTGTGGCCTGGACAAGATCCAGCGCCTGGAGCGCGGTATCGCTTATCGTGTGCAGCTCGACGGCACTCTCTCCGAGGAAGCCTTCGAGGCGATCGTGGCGACGATCCACGACCGCATGACCGAGTCGGTGCTGACCAATGCCTCCGATGCGGCCAAGCTGTTCTCCCATCAGTCGCCGGCCCCGCTTGGCCAGGTCGATGTGCTGGCCAAGGGCCGCGCGGCCCTGGTCGAGGCCAACCAGGCGCTCGGTCTGGCGCTCGCCGAAGACGAGATCGACTACCTGCTCGAAGCCTTCGAAGGGCTGGGCCGCAACCCGGCCGACGTCGAGCTGATGATGTTCGCCCAGGCCAACTCCGAGCACTGCCGCCACAAGAACTTCAACGCCGACTGGGTGATCGACGGCGAGGCGCAGCCGCGCTCGCTGTTCAAGATGATCAAGAATACCCACGAGCAGTCGCCGGAAGATACTCTTTCAGCCTACAGCGACAATGCTGCGGTGATTCGTGGCAGCGAGGCGGGGCGTTTCTTCGCCGCGCCGCTGACCGGCAAGGCGGGTGAGCGGGCCACCTACGCAAGCCATCAGGAACCGATCCAGATCCTGATGAAGGTCGAGACCCACAACCATCCGACCGCCATTGCCCCGCATCCCGGTGCGGCCACCGGTGCCGGCGGCGAGATCCGCGACGAGGGTGCCACCGGTCTCGGCGGCAAGCCCAAGGCCGGCCTCACCGGCTTTTCGGTCTCGAACCTGCGTATCCCCGAGTTCGTGCAGCCCTGGGAAGCCTTCGACTACGGCAAGCCCGAGCGCATCCAGTCGGCGCTCTCCATCATGCTCGAAGGGCCGATCGGTGGTGCCGCCTTCAACAACGAGTTCGGCCGCCCGAACCTCGCCGGCTATTTCCGTACCTACGAGCAGGACGCCCTGGGCGCTGGCGGTATCGAGCGCCGCGGCTACCACAAGCCGATCATGCTGGCCGGCGGCTACGGCAACGTCCGTGACGGCCACGTCGAGAAGGGCGATATCCCCGTCGGCGCCAAGCTGATCGTGATGGGCGGCCCGGCGATGCTGATCGGCCTCGGCGGTGGCGCAGCCTCCTCGATGGCTTCAGGCAGCTCCAGCGAAGATCTCGACTTCGCCTCGGTGCAGCGCGACAACCCCGAGATCGAGCGTCGCTCCCAGGAAGTCATCGACCGCTGCTGGGCACTGGGTGATGAGAATCCGGTCTGCTTTATCCACGACGTCGGTGCCGGCGGCCTGTCCAACGCCCTCCCGGAGCTGGTCAAGGACGGCGGGCGCGGCGGTGTCTTCGAGCTGCGTGCGGTGCCCAACGCCGAGCCGGGCATGAGCCCGCTGGAAATCTGGTGCAACGAGGCCCAGGAGCGCTATGTGCTGGCGGTGCCGCCCGAGCAGCTCGCGACCTTCGAGGCGCTTTGCGAGCGCGAGCGTTGCCCCTTCGCGGTGGTCGGCGAGGCCACCGAGGCCCATCACCTCGAAGTCCGCGACGGTCACTTCGACACCAAGCCGGTCGACCTGCCGATGAGCGTGCTGTTCGGCAAGCCGCCCAAGATGCAGCGCGAGTTCAGTCGCGAAGAGCGTGATATGCCCGGCGTGGCGCTGGATAACCTGGACCTGCGCGAAGCGCTGGACCGGGTGCTGCGTCTGCCCGCCGTGGCCTCCAAGAGCTTTTTGATCACCATCGGCGACCGCTCGATCACCGGTCAGGTCGCCCGCGACCAGATGGTCGGCCCCTGGCAGGTGCCGGTGGCGGATGTCGCCGTGACCACCGCCAGCTTCGATACCCACCAGGGCGAAGCCATGGCGATGGGCGAGCGGCCGCCGGTGGCGCTGATCGACCCGGCCGCCAGCGCCCGGCTGGCGGTGGCCGAGTCGATCACCAACCTGGCCGCGGCGCCGATCGGCAAGCTTTCCGACATCAAGCTGTCCGCCAACTGGATGAGCGCCGCCGACCACACCGGCGAGAACCAGGCACTGTATGACGCCGTGCATGCGGTGGGCATGGAGCTGTGCCCGGCGCTGGGCATTGCCATCCCCGTGGGCAAGGACTCGATGTCCATGCGCACCGCTTGGCAGGACGAGGAAGGCGAGGACAAGAGCGTCACCGCGCCGCTCTCATTGGCGATCACCGGCTTCGCCCCGGTCAGCGATGCGCTGCGCACCCTGACCCCGCAGATCAACCTGGAGCAGGACGAATCCGACCTGATCCTGATCGATCTCGGCGCCGGGCGGAACCGCCTCGGCGGCTCGGCCCTGGCTCAGGTCTACGGCCAGGTCGGCCATGACTGCCCGGACGTCGACGATCCCGAAGACCTGAAGGCCTTCTTCAGTGTCATCCAGGGGCTGAATGCCGACGGCCAGCTGCTGGCCTACCACGACCGCAGCGACGGTGGCCTGATCACCACCCTGCTGGAAATGGCCTTCGCCGCTCACGCGGGCCTCGAGATCAAGCTCGACTGGCTGGTCGACGAGCCGGTCGAGGCGGTCGATGCCCTGTTCGCGGAAGAGCTTGGTGCGGTGATCCAGGTCAATCGCCGCGACACCGAGGCGGTGCTGGCGCAGTTTGCCGCCGCCGGCATCGATACCTGCGGCGTCATCGCCCGTCCACGCTACGACGATCAGGTGCGTGTGACGCTGTTCGAGGAGCCGCTGCTCGAGACCACTCGCCAGCTGACCCAGCGCACCTGGAGCGAGACCAGCTACCGGATGCAGGCGCTGCGCGACAATCCCGAGTGCGCCAAGAACGAATTCGACGGCCTGCTCGACGCCCGTGACCCGGGCCTCTCGGCGACCCCGAGCTTCGACGTTGACGAGGACATCACCGCGCCGTTCGTCAACTTGGCCCGCCCGCCGATGGCGATCCTGCGCGAGCAGGGCGTCAACGGCCACGTCGAAATGGCGGCGGCCTTCGATCGCGCCGGCTTCGAAGCGGTGGATGTGCACATGAGCGATATCCTCGCCGGCCGCGTCAGTCTCGATGAGTTCAAGGGGCTGGTCGCCTGCGGCGGCTTCTCCTACGGCGACGTGCTGGGCGCCGGCGGCGGCTGGGCCAAGTCGGTGCTGTTCAACGAGCGCGCCCGGGAGCAGTTCGCGTCCTTCTTTGAGCGCGAGGACAGCTTCTCGCTGGGCGTGTGCAACGGCTGCCAGATGCTCTCCCAGCTCAAGGAGCTGATCCCCGGCGCCGAGAACTGGCCGCGCTTCGTGCGCAACGAGTCCGAGCAGTTCGAGGCCCGGGTGTCGATGGTGCAGGTCGAGAAGAGCCCCTCCATCCTGCTCGCCGGCATGGAAGGCTCGCGACTGCCGATCGCCGTGGCCCACGGCGAGGGCCGTGCCGAGTTCCGCGACGCGGGCCACCTGCGCGCCATGCAGGGCAGCGATCAGATCGCGCTGCGCTACGTCGACAACTACGGCCAGGTCACCAGCCGCTATCCGGCCAACCCCAACGGCTCCGCCTCGGGGATCACCGGCCTGACCACGCCGGACGGGCGCGTCACCATCATGATGCCGCACCCTGAGCGGGTGGCGCGTGCGGTGACCAACTCCTGGCGTCCAGCCGAGTGGACGCAGGACGGCGCCTGGCTACGGCTGTTCCGCAACGCTCGCGCCTGGCTGGGCTGAGCCCGGGAGCCCTGACGCGCCGAGCCGAAGGGCTCGGCCTGTCAGGTCAGGCTAGCCACGCCCGGCCAGTCAGGCACCGGCCCGATCTCAAGCCAGCAAGCGCCGCCCCTCGGGGCGGCGCTTTTTTGTGCTGCTCTTGGCGCTCTCGTTGCGATCTCTTGGTGCTGATCGCTTGCCTTTGCCCTTTGCCACCCACGCCCTGTCTCTCTATCTCTCTGGTTCTCTGGTTATCTACGTTTGGCCCGGCGCTAAGGTAGAATGCGCGCCATGACGCAAACCGCCCCCTCCGCGACACCGCTCGCCTCCGACGTGCCAACCCTGCGCCCCTACCAGCACGAGGCGGTGGCACGCACCATTGCCCATTTCCGTGGCAGTGACGCGCCGGCCGTGGTGGTGCTGCCCACCGGCAGCGGCAAGTCGCTGGTGATCGCCGAGCTCGCCCGCATCGCCCGCGGCCGCGTGCTGGTGCTCGCCCATGTGCGCGAGCTGGTCGAGCAGAATCACGCCAAGTACGAGGCCTACGGCCTCTCGGCGGATATCTTCAGCGCCGGGCTCAAGCGCAAGGAGGCGACCCGGCAGGTGGTGTTCGGCTCGGTGCAGTCGGTGATCAACGGCCTCGATGCCTTCTCGGCGGGGGACTTTACCCTGGTGGTGATCGACGAGTGCCATCGGGTCTCGCTGGGTGAAGATGCCAGCTACCGTCGCGTGATCAGCGCTCTGGGCGAGGCCAATCCCCGCCTCAAGGTGCTGGGCCTGACCGCCACTCCTTATCGCCTCGGGCAGGGCTTCATCTTCCATCGTCATCACCATGGCATGGTGCGGGGCGACGAGGACTGCTTCTTCAAGGACTGCGTCTTCGAGCAGCCGTTGCGGCTGATGGTGCGCCAGGGCTACCTGAGCGAGCCCCGGCGCATCGACGTGGCCATCGAGGGTTATGACTTCTCGGCGCTGGCGCCAGGCATCGGCGGCAGCTTCAATGAGCAGGAGATGAACCAGGTGGTCAAGGGCGCCCGAGCCACGCCCGGCATCGTCGCCGATGTCATGGCCCGCGCCGAGGACCGACAGGGCGTGATGCTGTTCTGTTCAACCGTCGAGCACGCCGAGGAAGTGACCGGCCTGCTGCCCGCCGCCGAGACGGCGCTGATCACTGGCACCACGGCCTCGGATGAGCGGGAGCGGCTGATCGCGGCCTTCAAGGCCCGCGCGCTCAAGTACCTGGTCAACGTCTCGGTGCTGACCACCGGCTTCGATGCGCCGCACGTGGATCTGATCGCGATACTGCGACCCACCGAGTCGGTGAGTCTCTCCCAGCAGATCATCGGTCGCGGCCTGCGGCTGGCGCCGGGCAAGCGCGATTGCCTGATCCTCGACTACGCCGGCAACCCCTGGGATATCTATGCCCCCGAGGTCGCCGCGCCGCGCCCGGCCGGTGACACCGAGCCGGTGCAGGTGGAATGTCCCGAGTGCGGCCACGCCAACCTGTTCTGGGGGCGCATGGACGGCGAGCTGGTCATCGAGCACTTTGGCCGGCGCTGTCAGGGGCTGATCGAACGCAACGAACCGGGTATGAAGGACGAAAGCGACAGGCAAGGTGGCGCGGCGTCGGGCGCCAATAAGAGTCAAGGCGCGGCGTCGGGCGCCAATAAAGGGCAAGGCGCGGCTTCGGGCGGCAATAAAGGTCAAGGCGCGGCGTCGGGCGCCAGTGAACAGTGCTCGTTTCGCTTTCGCTTCAAGGCCTGCGAATGCTGCGGTGCGGAGAATGACATCGCGGCGCGGACCTGCCACGGTTGTGGCGAGCGGCTGGTGGACCCTGACGACAAGCTGCGTGAGGCCCTCAAGCTGCGCGATGCCCGGGTGCTGAGGGTCAGCGCCATGCAGCTCGAGACGGCGCGCAATGGTCGAGGCCTGGAGCGACTCAAGATCAGCTATTACGATGAAGATGGCACCGCGCTCGCCGAGTGGTTTGCGCTGGAGACGCCGGCCCAGCGCCACGCCTTCCAGCGTGCCTTTCTCGCCCGGCATCTGCGGGCCCCAGGCACCGACTGGCGGCCGACCAGCATTCAGGAAGTGGTACAGGGCGAAGCCCGGCTCAAGGCGCCCGATTTCGTGGTAGGCCGCAAGGTGGGGCGCTTCTGGCAGGTGCGCGACAAGCTCTTCGATTATCAGGGGCGCTACCGCAAGGCCGAGGCGGCCGGCCCGGATAGGTGATGTCGCTTTGGGTTTCGTCCTTGAACGAGATAGCCAGCGTCACGGCTGGCTTACGTCCGGGGCATGACTCTTGGTAGACTGCGCGACTTTGCCGGTCACGCGGGCCGGCGCCACGATGGCAGGAGATCCCCCAGGGTGTGAGCGAGATATCCGAGACGGCGCGTGACGATGAGCCAGCTGCCGCCGCCGAGCAGGCGGATATCCTCGCGCGGCTGTTCGATCAGCCGATCACCCAGATGCCGGAGGATCTGTACATTCCTCCCGAAGCGCTGCGGGTCTTTCTCGAAACCTTCGAGGGCCCGCTGGATTTGCTGCTGTACCTGATCCGCCGCCAGAATCTGGACATCCTGTCCATCGACGTGGCCGCGATCACCCGTCAGTACATCGAGTACGTTGAGCTGATGAAGGCGATGCAGATCGAGCTTGCCGGCGAGTATCTGCTGATGGCGGCGATGCTCGCCGAGATCAAGTCGCGCACCCTGCTGCCGCGCCCGCCCAAGGGCGACGACGAGGATGACGAAGGCGATCCCAGGGCCGAGCTGATCCGTCGCCTGCAGGAGTACGAGCGCCTCAAGGAGGCCGCCGAGTCGCTCGGCGAACTGCCCCGGGTCGGCCGCGACTGGTTCCCGGCCACTGCCGCCTTGCCCGATCTCGAGACGCGGGTGGTGCATCCGGACGTGGAGCTCGACGAGCTTCTCGGTGCCCTGGCGGGCATCATGAAGCGCGCCGAGCTGACCCAGGAGCACCATATCAGCCGCGAGGTGCTGTCGACCCGCGAACGCATGCTCAAGATCATGGAGGCGCTGCATCATCAGCGCTATACCCCCTTTGAAGCGCTTTTTACGCTGGAGGAGGGCAAAGCAGGCGTGGTGGTGACCTTCATGGCACTGCTCGAGCTTGCCAAGGAAGCGATGATCGAGATCGTGCAGAATGCGCCACTGTCGCCGATTCACGTCCGCGCGCGGCTGGCCGAGCCGGAGCAGGCCTATCAGCCTGAGCAAGCCGACGAGCCTGTGGCCGGCGAGGCGGAAAGGGGAGAGGAAAGCCCCTTCGAGGCCACCGATGACACGCAAGACCCGGGGCGGCGCCCACCGCCGCTCACCGATGCCGAGCAGGAGTAAGCCCGCGCCATGAACGAGCGCCACCATCTCGATCAGATTCTCGAAGCGGCCCTGCTGGCCGCCGGCGAGCCGCTGTCGACGGAGCGCCTGGAGAGCCTGTTCGACGATCATGAGCGGCCGCCGCGGCGCGACCTTAGAGAGGCGCTGGCCCGGCTCGGCGAGCGCCTGGAATCCGGCGCCCTGGAGCTGATCGAGACCGCTTCGGGCTTTCAGTTGCGCATTCGCCAGCGCCTGTCGCCCTGGGTGTCGCGGCTGTGGGACGAGCGTCCGCAGCGCTATTCCCGCGCGCTGCTGGAAACCCTGGCGCTGATTGCCTATCGTCAGCCGGTGACCCGTGGCGATATCGAAGAGGTGCGCGGCGTGGCGGTATCGAGTTCGATCATGCGCACCCTGAGCGAGCGCGGCTGGATTCGTGTGGTGGGTCAGCGGGATGTGCCCGGGCGACCTTCGGTGTACGCCACGACCCGCGCCTTCCTCGACGACTTCGGCCTCAAGACCCTGGACGGGCTGCCGCCGATGCACGAGCTGAAGGACTTCGAGGCGCGCTTCAACGAGCTCGAGCAGTCTGCTGATGGTTCAGAGAGGTCGAGCGGGGAGGCCGCAGGCGACGACGCAGCGTTACACGACGAAGAGACCCGCGAGACCCCATCAGGCGAAGACGAGACACATGCTGGCGGCACTGCCGCAGAAGAAGAGGCAGCATCGCCAGCACAGCAGGACGGGGCCCAGGCTCCGCAGGCGGGAGCTACGGCGCCCGACGATGAACACGCGACGGTCGGGATGGCCGACGCGGACCCACACGCCGGGAAGGCGTCCACGCAGGCCGGGCTCAGCTTCGCCGATCTCGAAGCACGCCTGGCCGACCGCGCCCGCCAAGCGCCGACCGTCGATGATGACGGCCGCGCGGGAACGGATCACTCATCTGACGAGACACCCTCAGAGTCATGAACACCACAAGCGAAAAACTGCAGAAAGTGCTGGCCCGTGCCGGCTTCGGCTCGCGCCGCGAGATGGAAACCGCCATCAGCGCCGGGCGCGTCAAGGTCAACGGCCAGGTGGCAAGCCTCGGCGATCGCGTCGAGCCCCGTGATCGGGTCAGCCTCGACGACCGGCCGGTCAGCTTGAAGACCGCCGCCGAGAGCACCCGGCGGGTCATCATGTACAACAAGCCCGAGGGCGAGCTGTGCACCCGCAAGGACCCGGAAGGGCGTCGCACCGTCTTCGAGCGCCTGCCGCGCCTCAAGGGCGAGCGCTGGGTGGCCGTTGGCCGCCTGGACATCAACACCAGCGGTCTTCTGCTGTTCACCACCGATGGCGAACTGGCCAACCGGCTGATGCATCCGTCCACCGAGGTCGAGCGCGAATATGCGGTGCGGGTCATGGGCGACGTGACCCAGGCCCACGTCAAGACCATGGTCGAGGGCGTGATGCTCGACGATGGCCCCGCGCACTTCACCGACGTGCAGGAGTTCGGCGGCGAAGGCATCAACACCTGGTTCCATGTGGTGATCATGGAGGGCCGCAACCGCGAGGTGCGTCGTCTGTGGGAATCCCAGGGGCTGACCGTGAGCCGCCTCAAGCGCGTGCGTTACGGTAATATCTTCCTCGACAAGCGGGCCAAGGCCGGCGAATGGACCGAGCTGACCCAGGCCGAAGTCGATAACCTGTCGACCCTTGCTGGCCTCGAGTCGCGCAAGGTGCCGGAGCTGACCCCGGACGAGAAGAACCGCTGGAGCCGCGACAAGCGCAAGCGTCGCCCGGTGCAAGGCATGCGCAAGCCGACCGGACAGCGCAAGCGCTGAAAATTGCCTGAAAAGACTTGCGAAGACAGGGCGATACGAGTAACCTATGCGCCCTGTCGAGCGGGTCGTTAGCTCAGTTGGTAGAGCAGTTGGCTTTTAACCAATTGGTCGTAGGTTCGAATCCTACACGACCCACCA
>NZ_QLSX01000002.1:0-212259 GCF_003268885.1 Onishia taeanensis | reverse complement strand
GCGGGTCGTTAGCTCAGTTGGTAGAGCAGTTGGCTTTTAACCAATTGGTCGTAGGTTCGAATCCTACACGACCCACCAAATTATGCCGAAACGCCCTGACCTCCCTGAGGTCGGGGCGTTTTGCTATGCGTGGGTTGTCTGTGCTGACATTTTTTCTGTGCCAACAAAATGCTGAACGCCCAGGTGCCAGCCTAGCGAAAGCCGAGAAATGACAGGATGGCCAGCACGATCACGACGGCGCCTATGATATAGACGATATTATTCATGTTTTATTGCTCCTTGGTGAGATACAACACGCTTCCTTGATGGTCGTGTTGTTTCAGTCAGGCTTGCTGACTTCGTGACCAATGACGCCGCCGACGGCGGCGCCGCCGATAGTGCCCATTGTGCTGCCACCCGTCAGCACCGAACCACCGATAGCGCCGGCGCCCGCGCCAAGGGCGGTGTTCCTGTCCTGTGCCGACATGCCGGAACAGCCCGAGAGAGTGAGTAGCAATACTGCTATCCCGATAGTGAGTGCAGGCCCGTGCAATGTGTTCATGGGACTAACTTCCTGTCGCGAACGCGACACGGTGAGGGATGAAGCCAAATCGCGACTTCACTCTCTCAGTGTAGTTGATCTCTGAGCTTGGGCGGGGCAGTGCGGATGAAAAGCCCGTCGCCTCCCAGGGGCGATACGCGGGCCGATAAACAGGGCAGTGCCTGATGGCAGCGCTTCCACATGCCAGGGCGGCCGCATGCCAGGGCGAGCAGCGGGGTGGACGAGGCCTCCTGGAAGTGGGCGATATCACTACCGGCGTCGCGCATGGCAGGCGCTTTACGCCGTGTTGAGTGTTCTAGCGACGACAAGCGCCTCGATTCGAGCTAAAATGTCAGTTGGGCAGACGGTGCGGGAGCCGTACCGTCAACGCCCTCTGGAGCCTCGGCGCGTGCAGAGAGCACAGCGGCCGATGCATCTGGTGCCATGCAGGGGGAGCCCCTGCCAGTCACAGTGGTAGACACGATGACGATCATGACTTCCCGAGCCGAGGTGCGCGAGCATCTGGCCCGCGCCTACTGCCCGACGCGCATTCCCGCCGAGGATGAGGCGCGCATTGATGAAATCAAACGCCTGCTGCACGAGCGTAATGCCGTGCTGGTAGCGCATTATTATACCGACGACGCCATCCAGCAGCTTGCCGAGGAAACCGGCGGCTGTGTGGCCGACTCCCTGGAAATGGCCCGCTTCGGTGCCCGCCATGAGGCCTCGACCCTGGTGGTGGCTGGCGTGCGCTTCATGGGCGAGACCGCCAAGATTCTGTCGCCGGAAAAGCGTGTGCTGATGCCGACCCTGGAGGCGACCTGTTCGCTGGATCTGGGCTGCCCGGCCGATGAGTTCGCGGCCTTCTGCGATGCCCATCCCGATCGCACTGTAGTCGTCTATGCCAACACCTCGGCGGCGGTGAAGGCGCGCGCCGACTGGGTGGTGACCTCCTCGATTGCCGTCGACGTGATCGAGCACCTGAAGGCGCGCGGCGAGAAGATTCTGTGGGCGCCCGACAAGCACCTGGGTGGCTACATCCAGCAGCAGACCGGTGCCGACATGCTGCTCTGGGACGGTGCCTGCATCGTTCATGAGGAATTCAAGGCCAAGGGCATCGAGGATCTGAAGGCGCTTTATCCTGACGCTGCGGTGCTGGTGCACCCGGAGTCACCGGCGGCGGTGGTCGAACTCGCCGACGTGACGGGCTCTACCTCGCAGCTGATCAAGGCGGCCAAGGAGCTGCCCCAGGACAAGCTGATCGTGGCCACCGACCGCGGCATCTTCTTCAAGATGCAGCAGGCGGTACCGGACAAGACCCTCTTCGAGGCGCCGACAGCCGGGCGTGGCGCGACCTGCAAGAGCTGCGCCCACTGCCCATGGATGGCCATGAACGCCCTGGACAACCTGGCCGGCGCCCTGCGCGAGCTGAGCGGCGAGATTCAGGTGGACGACGCGCTCCGCGTGAAGGCGTTGAAACCCCTGGAGCGGATGCTCAATTTCCAGCGCTAGTCCGCCGGCCTTCAACTGACCCGATAGATGCGGTGCACTTGTCGCTTACGTTGAACGGGGCGATGAGTGGATTGGATAGTGAGTTGATCGGAAAGTGAGCTGATAGGACAGTGAGTTGATCGCATAGAAAGGCGGCCCGCCCCAGCATGGGGCGGGCCGCTTTTTTGTGTTGGTAAGGAACGAGACGTCACGTCAATAGCGAGGCGTCGTCGGCTATTGAAAGTCCTTGAGGTCCTCGCGGTAGGTCTCGAAGGCTTCGCGGCGCTCCTCGATGCGACCGGTAATGCCGACGTCACTCTCCTGCTTGGCCACGTCCTCGGCGATGTCCAGCTGGCGAATCGCCTGAGTGATATGCCCGGTCAGCTGCAGATATTCGGCGCGGGCCAGGTGGCTCCAGGCCTCGCGGTCGCTGCGTCCGGCGGCCTCTGAGAGCAGGTTGAAGACTCCGGGGTCTTCGGGGCGCTGCTCGGCAAGGTCGCGCAGCGTGTCGAAGGCGGCCTTGGGGTCCTGCTGCAGCAGGGCTTCCGCTTCGATCATTCTTGCCGGCAGATAGTCAGGCATCAGCCGCAGCAGGCGTTGACTGCGTGACAGGGCCTCGCCGTGCTGGCCGGCATCCAGGGCCAGTTCGGCGGCGCTGGTCGGGATCAACGGCAGGTCCGGCCATTCTCGTGCCAGGGCATCGAGAGCCGAAAGAGCGCCGGACAGGTCGCCCTGACGAGCGCGGATCAAGGCCGCCAGGTAGCGCTTGGCGGCTGGAGCGGGATCGCTCTGAGCGAGCAGGCTGGTGGCCTGGCCGGGGGCGTCCTGGTGGATTGTCAGCAGCGCGCGGGCCCGTACCATGTCATATTGCGGGTCCGGGGTGCGGATCGTGCCGGTTCCCAGGCCCATGGCCCTGGCCTGAATATCGCTGATGCGCGACTCGGTGAGCGGGTGGGTGAGCAGAAACTCCGGTGGGTTGCCGCCCTGCAAGGCCGCCTGGCGCTGCATGGCGCGGAACATGTCGACCATCGCCTGAGGATCGTAGCCGGCGTCACGCATTACCTGCAGGCCCTGCCGGTCGGCTTCCTGCTCGTAGCGCCGCGAATAGGCCAACTGGTCCTGGAAGAAGGCGGCTTGAGAGCCCATGGCTGCGGCAATTCCCGCATCGCCTCCGCCGCCGGCAGCGAGCAGCATGCCGGCCAGCATTGCGGCCATGGTCGGCAGCTGGGTCTCTTCGGCTCTGGCCTGCTGGCGAGCGTAGTGGCGCAGTGAAAGGTGGCCCAGTTCGTGGGCCAGCACCGAGGCCAGGGCGGCTTCGTCCTTGGCGAAGGCAAAGAGGCCGGCGTTGACCCCCACCACACCCCCTGGCACCGCGAAGGCGTTGAGTACCCGGCTATCGACCAGGGTCACCAGCAGGTGGTTGCTCTGGACGCCGCTGTCGGGCAGCAGGCGGGCGATCAGAGTGTCGACGTAGTCCTGGCTGATCGGGTCCTGCCATAGCGGTGCTCGGGCACGAAACTGGCGTAGCCAGGTGCGGCCCAGGCGGTATTCCTCGCTCGGATTGACACCGCTGGTGGCTGAGCCCAGCTGCGGCAGGTCGAACTCAACGGCCTGAACCGGCGTCGTGGTCAGGGCGCCGACCAGGGCCAGCGCGATGGTGGCGTGTCGCCAAGCCTTCCGGGGTAATGGCATGATGTTCCTCGTGCATGAGCGCCCGGGCGAGGCGCGCCTTCTTCTCCGACCGCTGCCGATCCGCTAAAGTGCCGTGTACTGAGGGCCGCCTGACGGTCCGATTTTCATCTCCATTCTTCATCCCCATTGTTTCGGGAGACGGCATGACCTTGCAACCAGACGATGTACTCGATGCCCGAGACCTGCCCTGCCCGCTGCCGCTGCTCAAGGCCAAGCAGGCACTGTCGCGGCTGGCGGTGGGGCAGGTGCTCGAGGTGATTGCCACCGATGCCGGCTCCTGGCGGGACTTCGAGTCCTACATTGCCCAGAGCGGCCACGAGATGCCAGCGCGGGAAACGCGCGGCGAGGTTTACCATTACTGGCTGCGCAAGGGCGATAAGGAGCGTTCGGCATGACGCTGAAGGCACTGTTTTCGGGCTGGCTGGAACGCTACTTCTCCGACGAGGAAGCGGTCATCCTGCTGGTGCTGCTGATTGTTGGCACCACCGCGGTGGTGTTGCTGGGTGGCATGCTCGCTCCCTTTCTCACCGCACTGGTGATCGCCTTCCTGCTTCAGGGGGCGGTGAACTGGCTGATCCGACGCCATGTGCCGAGCTTGGTGGCGGTGCTGCTGGTGTTCGTGGGCTTTCTCGGCATTCTGCTGGCCATGGCGCTGATCGTCATGCCGCTGATCTGGAATCAGCTGGTCAGTCTGGTGCAGGAGATTCCGCGCATGTTCGCCAGCGGCCAGCGCTTTCTCGACGAGGTTCAGCTGCGCTACCCCAATCTGGTCACCCCGGATCAGATTCAGGGCTGGATAGACGCCGCCGGTCGCGAGCTGACCCAGTTCGGGCAGCGGGCGCTGACCCTGTCGCTGGCTTCGCTTGGCAATCTCATGGACCTGATCATCTATCTGGTGCTGGTGCCGATCCTGGTGTTCTTCATGCTCAAGGATCGGGAGCGGCT
The DNA here is from genome assembly GCF_003268885.1 of Onishia taeanensis. Classification (GTDB taxonomy): domain Bacteria; phylum Pseudomonadota; class Gammaproteobacteria; order Pseudomonadales; family Halomonadaceae; genus Onishia; species Onishia taeanensis_A. The sequence goes on along the minus strand of NZ_QLSX01000002.1, from coordinate 207,611 downwards.
GGTCGGTTTCACGCTATGGCTGATGCCGCGCAAGCGCGACCTGATGACCCGTATCTGGCACGAGATGGATGCCCAGATCGCCAACTACGTGCGCGGCAAGTTCATCGAAATCGTCATCGTCGGCAGTGCCGGCTTCCTGACCTTCGCCTATTTCGGCCTGCCGTATTCGGCGCTGCTGGGCATGCTGGTGGGGCTATCGGTGCTGATTCCCTTCATCGGCGCCGCGGTGGCCACGCTGCCGGTGGCGGCGGTTGCGGGCTTCCACTTCGGCATCGGTGAGCAGTTCCTGTACGTGATCCTGGCCTACGGCGTGCTGCAGGCACTGGATGGCAACGTTCTGGTGCCGATTCTGTTCTCCGAGGCGGTCAACCTGCACCCGGTGTCGATCATATTGGCGGTGCTGTTCTTCGGCGGCATCTGGGGCTTCTGGGGAATCTTCTTCGCGATTCCGCTGGCGACGCTGCTCAAGGCGCTGGTCTATGCCTGGCCGCGTGGAATCAAGGAGCTCGCCGACCAGCCGGTGAGGGGCGAGCTGCCTAAATCCTGAAACACGGGCTCGCCCACGCCGCCCCTGGCGGTCGGCATGGGCGGGCTTGGTTGTCAGCTGGCGTGCAGGGCCTGGGCCGCTTCGAGCACTTCCTCGACATGGCCCTTGACCTTGACGCCTCGCCATTCGCGGGCGAGCTTGCCTTCGGTATCGATCAGAAAGGTGCTGCGCTCTATCCCCAGGTGCTCCTTGCCGTAAAGCTTCTTGAGCTTGATGACATCGAACAGCTTGCAGACCGCTTCGTCCTTGTCGGAGATCAGCTCGAAGTTGAAGTCCTGCTTGGCCTTGAAGTTTTCCTGGGCGCGGATGCCGTCTCGAGAAACGCCGAGAATCACGGTGTCGGCGGCATCGAAGGCATCCTTGTGGTCGCGAAAGTCACCGCCTTCGGTGGTGCAGCCCGGGGTGCTGGCCTTGGGATAGAAGTAGATTACCACCTGTTTGCCCTTGAGCTCTGACAGGGTCACGGTGGTGTCGCCGGTCGCAGTGGCAGTGAAGTCGGGGACGGGGTTGCCGAGGCTAACGCTCATGGGACGCTCCTTGGGTAGTAGCTGAATTCATCGGTTTTGATTTCACAGCTTTTGAATTCAAAGTTTCTGCATTCAGCATTGGTTCGAATGACCTGCCGGCACCCGAGTGCCGAGCATCTACGTTGTGCAAGGATTACACGTCAGCGCCGCGGCGCTGTAAAGGCCGTGTCCAAGACGACGAGGCCCGGACAAAAGTCCTTGCGTTGGGTTCTGTACAGGCTCTGGCGGCCTGAGTACCATCTAGGCCCTGGCTTCATATACGGCTTCATATCCCGGTTGAACCATCAGCGCCACCTTCTGCGGCGGCTGATGCACAGGCGTTTGTAGAGGAAAGAAGATGATCACAGGCAGTATCGTCGCCCTGGCGACGCCGATGAAGGCGAACGGAGAGATCGATTGGGAGGCGCTGCGCCGCCTGGTCAGCTTCCATCTCGAGCATGGCACCGATGCCATCGTCGCCGCCGGCACCACCGGCGAGCCGACCACCATGTCCTTTGCCGAGCATTTCGATGTCATCCGCACCGTGGTGGAAGAGGTCAATGGCCGTATCCCGGTCATCGCCGGCACCGGCTCGAACAACACCACCGAGGCGGTCGAGCTGACCCGTTACGCCAAGGAAGTCGGCGCCGACTACTGCCTGACGGTGGCACCCTACTACAACAAGCCGACCCAGGAAGGCCTGTTCCTGCACTTCAAGGCCATCGCCGACGCCAGCGATCTGCCGGTGATTCTCTACAATGTGCCTGGCCGCACCTGCTCGGACATCTACAACGAGACCGTGCTGCGCCTGGCCGAGGTCGACAACATCATCGGCCTCAAGGACGCCACCGGTAACCTGGAGCGCGCCGAGGATCTGATCGAGCGCCTCAAGGGCTCCGACTTCATGCTCTACTCCGGCGATGACGCCACCGCCTGCGATTTCATGCTGATGGGTGGCCACGGCGACATTTCGGTGACCGCCAACGTGGTGCCCCGCGCCATGCACGAGCTGTGCGCGGCTGCCGTGGCCGGCGATGCCGACAAGGCGCACCAGATCAACACCCGGCTGATGCCGCTGCATACGCAACTGGGCATTGAGGCCAATCCGATTCCGGTCAAGTGGGCGCTGAATTACATGGGCTACGCCGAGCAGGGCATTCGCCTGCCGCTGACCTGGCTGTCCGAGAAATACCATTCAACGGTTAGCGAGGCGCTGCAGCTGGCCGGCGTCAGCGACGACTGAACGCCTCTCGCTTGTCCGATAATCAAGGTGGATGCATGAAAGCTGCCATGAACTGGATGCCGCTGGTAGCGGCCGTTGCCCTGGCAATGGCCGGCTGTTCCAGCGGCGGCTACTACGATGATCGTAGTGAAGCCTACTCGCAGGCCAAGAGCGCCGAGCCGTTGATCCTGCCGGCCGGCAGCCAGCTCTATGAGACCCGCGACGCGATGCCGGTACCCAAGGCCAATCGGCCCTACCGGAAGGTGGATGACGAGTTCACTGCACCAAGGCCTCAGCCGTCGGTCGCGGAGCGCGATTACGTCGAGCGCCGGAGCATGGGCGATGCCCGCTGGCTCGCGGTCAACGACCCGCCGGACGTGGTCTGGCCACGTGTCGTTGAGTTCGGCGAGCGCCAACGGCTGAGCGTCACTGATCGCGATGATATGGCACGCCGCCTGACGACTCCCGAAGGCGTGATTGCCGTTAGCGATGGCCTGGGCGCCACCAGCGAGGTGCGCTGCGAGCAAAACGCCAGCGCTCTCGACGGTTGCCTGAACGCCCTGGCCGGCTATCTCAACGCCCGCGGCCAGACCGCCATGGCCTCGAACCTGTCCCGCCGCGAGGCCTCTGGCGCCGCGGCGGCGCGCCTGGTTGGCGGTGAGGGCGATCGGGCCTTGCTGATCGATGCCGACGCCGAGCAGGCCTGGGCGGAACTCAGCCACCTGCTTGAGCGCGACTTCGACCAGCCCGAGCAGCAGCTTCTGGACCAGGACGCCGCAGGCGGCGACTTCCAGATTGCCTATCTGCCGCTGGCCGAGCGCCATGCGGGCATGATCGACCGGCTGTTCAGCGACCAGACGCCCCGTCGCGCGCGACTCAACGTGGTGCCGGCGGCCGAAGGCCAAGCGCGCCTGACGGTGACGAGTGTCGGTGAGCCGGCGCTGGACGATGCCGGCGTGCGCGACCTGCTGGGCCGGCTGTCCTCGCTGTTGCGTTGATGCCGCCAGCGGCACGTGCCCTGCACTTCGCGTCGCTGGGCAGCGGAAGCAAGGGTAATGCGACCCTGGTCAGCGACGGCGAGACTCACCTGCTCATCGACTGCGGCTTCGGCCTGCGCGATACCGAGCGGCGGCTCGCCCGGCTGGGGCTGCACCCGAAGCAACTCGCTGCGGTGCTGGTGACTCATGAACACGGCGATCATATCGGTGGCGTCGGCGCCCTGGCACGGCGCCATGGCATGCCGGTCTATCTGACGCCGGGGACCTGGCTGTCGGGTCGTCTAAAGGAAGTGCCGCGCCATGAGTGGATCACCCCTCAGGCGATGCTGGCCATTGGCGGGATCGAGATCATGCCGGTGACCGTGCCCCATGACGCCCGAGAACCGGTACAATTTCACTTAAGCGCCCATGGTCGGCGGCTGGGTGTCGTGACCGATCTTGGCCATCCCAGCGCCCATGTCATCCAGGCCTTCGCCGGCTGCGATGCCCTGATCCTCGAGTGCAACCATGATCGGCAGATGCTGGCCGATGGACCTTATCCGCCGCGTCTCAAGCGCCGGGTGGGGGGCGACTGGGGGCATTTGTCCAACCCGCAGGCGGCGACGCTGCTGGCGGGGGTCGGGCTCGACCGGCTGCAGCGGATCGTCTGCTCGCACCTGTCGGAACATAACAACCGCCCAGAGCTTGCGCTGGAAGCGCTGGTGCCGCTGCTTGATGGCGATGAGTCACGGCTGGTGGTCGCCGCCCAGGATCAGGGCCTGGACTGGCAGACCATCCGCTAGGCTTTGTTTAGCCCCCGTTTGTCGCACCGCCACGTCATCCGTTACCTGTTTACACGACCCTGTTATCACCTCTGTCCGTTACCCCCCCATTCGGAGACCCCTCATGGAAAAGCGTCAAGAGCTCTATGCCGGCAAGGCCAAGTCGGTCTATCACACTGACGACCCGGATCGCCTGATCCTCGAATTCCGCGACGATACCAGTGCCTTCGACGGCGAGCGCATGGAATCCCTGGCGCGCAAGGGTATGGTCAACAACAAGTTCAATGCCTTCATCATGGGCAAACTGGCAGAAGCCGGCATTCCGACGCACTTCGACGGCCTGCTCTCGGACACCGAGTGCGTGGTCAAGAAGCTCGATATGCTGCCGGTGGAGTGCGTGGTGCGTAACATCGCCGCCGGCAGCCTGTGCCGGCGTCTTGGCGTCGAGGAAGGCCAGGCGCTGACGCCCTCGACCTTCGAGCTGTTCCTGAAGAACGATGCCCAGCACGACCCGATGATCAACGAGTCGCTGGCCGAGACCTTCGGTTGGGCCACTCCCGAGCAGCTCAAGGAAATGAAGGCGCTGACCTACAAGGTCAACGATGTGCTCAAGGCGCTGTTCGACGAGGGCGGCATGCTGCTGGTCGACTACAAGCTCGAGTTTGGCGTCTTCAAGGGCCAGATCGTGCTCGGCGATGAGTTCTCGCCGGACGGCTGCCGCCTGTGGGATGCCAAGACTCGCGAGAAACTCGACAAGGACCGCTTCCGTCAGGGCCTTGGCGGTGTGATCGAGGCCTATGAGGAAGTAGGCCGTCGTATCGGTATCAGCTTCGACTGAGACGGCCAACACTCCATGCTGAACGAAGGGCCTTACGGGGCCCTTCGTCGTTTCTGCACATGGCTAGCGATACGAACAATCAGCGCCGGGTCGGGCCGGGGCGAGCTGGGGCCAGGCGGCGCGAGGGTCTTTTGCCAGGGATGGCAAAAGTAGCGCCCAGGGATGGGTTCATAGCGCCCTCGCGACGTCGTGGCGACGGGCCAGACCACCATGGCGAACGCTATACCGCCACGATCTTGACGACCTCCAGGCGCGTCTCGCCTGCCTCATTGGCCAGGGCGCGAAAGCGCACGTCGACGTCGCGCAGCCGCACCCCGTAGAGGCGCTCTTCGGCCCCCTTGCGATAGGCGGGGCGGGGGTCCTGGGCCAGGACCTGGCTGATCAGGGCGCGCAGCGAGGCGGCGTCTTCGCGCTGGGCCAGTATCGCCTCGGCCTCTGCGGAAAAGTCGACCGGGCACTGGGGCGGGGCGGCGGGGGCGAAACCGGCCCTGGCCTCGGGGCGCGCCTCTGCCCAGGGCAGGTAGGGTTTGATGTCGAGTACCGGGGTGCCGTCGAGCAGGTCGTGGCCGGAAAGCTCGAGTGCCACGCCGTTGTCGGTGTCGATGCCCTTGAGTTCGACCAGCGACAGCCCCAGGCGGTTGGGGCGGTGGGTGCTGCGGCTGGCGAAGACCCCGACCTTGGCGTTGCCACCCAGGCGCGGTGGACGCACCAGCGGCGACCAGCGCTCGGGGCTATGGTGAAAGACGAAGGTCAGCCACAGGTGGCTGAAGGCCTCGAGGCCGCGCACGGTGAGCGGGTCGTCATAGGGTGGCAGCAGCACCAGGCGGGCGTGGGCGGCCGGCGCCAGTCCCGGCTGACGGGGGATGCCGAACTTGTCCGGGTAGTCGCTCTCGATGCGCCCGATGGGCGAGAGGGCGAAGGTGTCGGCGTTGGGTGCAGAAGGAGGATTCATGGCCGCCATTATGCCGTGCCTGTGTGGGCGGCGCACGGTGCTCCATTTTGCGCTGTCATGAGGATTGGCGGCGACGCGAGCCTTCGGTAGGCTGGCGGCATATTCACGGGAGACACAGCGGTGATCGATCTCGAGCAACTGGCCCGCGCCCAGCAGGCCATCGTGGCCGCCGGTGACGAGCTGTACCGGGCCGGCCAGGTGCCGGCCACCGGCGGCAATTTTTCGGTGCGCCTGGATGAGACTCACATGGCGGTGACGGCCTCGGGGCGCCACAAGGGGCGGTTGGTGCCGGCTGATGTCATGGTCACCGACTTCGCCGTTACGCCGCTTGGCAGCCCACAGAAGCCGTCGGACGAGGCACGCCTGCATGGCCAGCTCTACCAGGACTGGCCCGAGGCCGGCGCCGTGCTGCACACCCATTCCCGGGCCGCCACCGTGCTGTCGCGCCTGATCGAGGGCGATACCCTGTGGCTCGAGGGGTTCGAGCTGCAGAAGGCGATCGAGGGCGTGACCCGCCACGACACGGCACTGGCGGTGCCCGTCGTCGACAATGACCAAGACATCGCCGCGCTGGCGGAAAGGGTGCGCGTGCGCCTGCGAGGTCTCGACACCCGCGCCTACCTGATCCGCGGTCACGGCCTCTACACCTGGGCGGGAGACATGGCCGGCTGCCTGCGCCAGGCCGAGGCGCTGGATTTCCTCTTCGACTGTGAACTGATGATGCGCCGCACCCGCTGAGCGGGGCGGCCCACGATACGGCAGGTCGCGGCCTGCCCGCTCGCCTTGCCCGATGGAGCACTGCCATGAGCTTTCTTAACGTCTACCACGAACATGACCCGGACCAGCCGCTGCTGACCACTCACGACGGTGAACGCATCGCCGCCGAACTCGCGGCTCACGGTATTCGCTTCGAGCGCTGGGCCACCAAGGCCGACCTGGCCCCCGACGCTGACCCCGAGGTGGTGCTGACGGCATACGCTGAGGAGGTCGGGCACCTCAAGGCCGACAACGGCTTTGCCACCGCCGACGTGATCGGCTTGACGCCTGAGCACCCGGACAAAGATGCGCTGCGCGCCAAGTTCCTCGACGAGCATCGCCACAGCGAGGACGAGGTACGCTTCTTCGTGCGCGGCGAAGGGGTCTTCTACCTGCATCTGGGCGCGCGGGTCTATGCGGTGGGCTGCACCGAGGGCGATTTGATGTCGGTGCCGGCGGGCACGCCGCACTGGTTCGATATGGGGCCGGCGCCGCACTTCACTGCCATCCGCCTGTTCACTAATCCCGAGGGCTGGGTGGCGAACTTTACCGGTGAGACCATCGCCGCACGCTTCCCGCGCTTCGAGGCCCTGCCGACCGGCAGGGGAGATGCCGCTCAGTCGGAATCGGGGAGCGTGGCATGATTCGCGCCATCGTCACCGACATCGAGGGTACCACCGGCTCGATCGCTTTCGTCCATGAGGTGCTCTTCCCCTATGCTCGCCGGCAGCTGGGTGATTTCGTTCGCCATCACCACCAGCAGGCCGAGGTCGCCAGGCAGCTCGAGGCGACCCGCGAGGAGGCCGCTGAACCCGACGCGGACCTTGAGCGGCTGATCGCCATTCTCGAGGGCTGGATTCAAGAGGACCGCAAGGCCACGCCGCTCAAGGCGTTGCAGGGCATGGTCTGGGAGGCCGGGTATCAGGCCGGGGACTTCACCGGCCACGTCTATCCCGACGCCGCCGAGGCGCTGATGCGCTGGCAGGCGGCAGGGTGCGAGCTTTACGTCTATTCCTCGGGCTCGGTGCAGGCCCAGCGGCTGCTGTTCGGTCATAGCGATCTTGGCGATCTCACGCCACTGTTCTCTGGTTATTTCGATACCACCACCGGCCCTAAGCGTGAGGCCGAGAGCTATAGGCGGATCGTCGAGGCGATCGGCAGGGCGCCGGAGGAGATTCTCTTTTTGTCGGACGTCGTCGCCGAACTCGACGCCGCCCGGGCGGCCGGCCTCGCTACCTGCCAGCTGGTGCGTGAGCCCGGCATGACTACCGGCGAACATCCGCTGGCAGCGAGCTTTGATGAAGTGAGCTCTGATACGTTGAATCTCGATCAAGCCCGTTTCGCATCAGGAGGAACTGATATCCGCCGCTGATAGCAGTCCCCGCGCCGGCAAGGCGCGCATCGTCTATCGCGACGCGCTGCCCGATGACGGCGCCGATCAGGCCGAGGTCTTCCATCATGCGGTGATGCAGGGCGCGGCCGAGCACTACAGCGTCGAGCAGCGTCGTGCCTGGGCGTCGGTGCTGCCCCGTGAGGGCAGTGCCTGGGCGGCTCGCCAGCTGCTTCACCCGACCCTGGTGGCGGCCTGCGACGGGCGCTGCGTGGGCTTTCTGGAAATTGGGCAGGGCGGCGATGGCGAGGGGCGCATCGAGACGCTCTATGTCTGGCCGTCGCTGGCTCGCCGGGGCATCGGCAGCACCCTGCTGGTGCATGCGGAGCGAGTGTTTCGGGAGCAGGGGCTTGCGCGGGTGCGCATCGATGCCAGCCTGATGCTGGCGCCGCGCCTGATCCAGCGCGGCTGGTCCCAGGAAGGGGAAGAGTGGGTAGAGCGTGGCGGCGAGCAACTGCCGCGGATCCGCCTGGTCAAGCGGCTGGATCTGGTCGAGACCTAGCGGACGCCTCAATGGTCGATGCGCAAGTGCCCGCCCGGAGGCGCTGTTGTCGTCTTCGGGCGGGGTTCGTTAGAGACGGGGTGGCCGGCTCAACGGGTCTCGGTTTTCAGGATGCGCATCGACAGATCGATGGACTGCACGTCCTTGGTCAGGGCGCCGCTGGAGATGCAGTCGACGCCGGTCTCGGCGATCGAGCGCAGGGTGGCGTCGCTGACGTTGCCCGAGGCTTCCAGGGTGGCGTGGCCGCTGCCACGGCGCACCGCCTCGCGCAGATCATCCAGCGAGAAATTATCGAGCATCACCACGTCGGCACTGGCCGCCAGCGCCTGATCGAGCTCTTCGAAGGTTTCGACCTCGACCTCGACCGGCAGGTCCTTGGCGATGTCGCGGGCTTCCTTGACCGCCGCGGCGATCCCACCGCAGGCAGCGATATGGTTCTCCTTGATCAGGAAGGCGTCATAGAGGCCGATCCGATGGTTGTAACCGCCGCCGCAGGTCACTGCGTATTTCTGGGCCAGGCGCAGGCCGGGCAGGGTCTTGCGGGTATCCAGCAGGCGCACACCGGTGTCCTCGATCAGGTCGACATAGGCGCGGGTGCGGGTGGCGGTGCCGGAGAGTGTCTGCAAGAGATTCAGGGCGGCGCGTTCGCCGGTTAACAGGCTGCGGGCCGGGCCCTCGAGCTCGAGCAGGGTGTCGCCGGCCGCCAGCCGGTCGCCGTCGGCATGCTGCCAGTTAAGCGTCACGCGGGAATCCAGGCGGCGGAACAGCTCGTCGACAAAGGCCACGCCGCACAGCACGGCGTCCTCGCGGGTGATGACCCGGGCGCTGGCCCACTGGCGTTCGGGAATCAGCTGGGCGGTGATGTCGCCAGGGCCGACGTCTTCGGCCAACAGCCGGGCGGCGCTGGTACGGATCTCTTCGGCGAGTGCTTCGTGATAATGCATGGCGTGCCTGGGCTCCCTGGCGTGGGCAGCACCGGCTCGGGGCAGCGGTGCCTGAAGGATGAAACGATGCGACAATGCTCCATTATAGGGAATCCACGCCTAGCGCGTCACATGGTGCAAGCCGTGACCAGGCCATGACCAGAGAGAAGTCGAATGAGGCACGACGCATGAGCATCGAACAGGGCCTCTGGGCACAGGCTCGTCAACTGCCGTCACCCAACCACAATGCTCGCCCCGAAGGCGAGGTGTCGGCGCTGGTGTTGCACTCGATCAGCCTACCGCCGGGTGTTTTCGCGGGCGATGCCATCGAGCGGCTGTTCACCAACCGCCTCGACCCCGCCGCTCATCCTTATTTCGCCCAGATCGCTGCGCTTCGCGTTTCCGCCCATCTGCTGATTCGCCGCGATGGTGAAGCCGTGCAGTTCGTGCCCTTCGAGCTGCGCGCCTGGCACGCCGGCCGTTCATGCTGGTTCGATGGCGTCGCCTGGCGCGCAGAGCTCAACGACTTCGCGATTGGCATCGAGCTCGAGGGTGACGAGCAGAGCCCTTATAGCGCGGCCCAGTACGCCACCCTGGCAAGCGTGGTCCAGGACCTGCTGGACCACTATCCCGCGCTGACCCCTGAGCGCATCACCAGCCATGCCCGCATTGCGCCGCTGCGCAAGACCGACCCTGGTCCTGCCTTCGACTGGGCCTATTTTCGGCAGTGCCTGGCGGACGGTCTGTGAGCGGTCGGTAGTTGAATCACCGGTAGTTGAATCGTCGGTAGTTGAATCATCGGTAGCTGAGCCGCCGATAGGCGGGCTTTCCAACGGAAAAAACTGCAGGTTTACGCGGCGCCGAAATGTGAGCGTTGGACGCCCCGTTTGTAGCCCGGTTACAGAGTGCGAGCTTTCGGCTAGGCTGCAGGGGAGTGGTGCGCTAGGCCCTTGTGCTGCAATGCAATATTTAAATTGGAAAGGCTTTCCATTTTTGCCGGAATTGGCAGGGGCTGGTCTTTGCGGTATCTTCGTGGCCTGATTCCGGGCATTGCGCGTATCAATCTGTAACGACACTACATGCCCACTATTCTGGAGACGTGATCCATAGAAGATCACGCCCGCACTGAAGAGCGCCACACGCCCCTCCCTCCTCCCGGGTGAGGGCAGACCGACACAATATCTTCATTCGGAGAGACGTCTATGAGTCTGGAGGCAAGAGAAGATTTCGATCCGACCGAAACCAAGGAATGGATGGAATCCCTGGCATCGGTCGTTGATCGGGAAGGCGAGGAGCGTGCTCAGTACTTATTGAGTCGTCTGGCTGATCGCCTGCGTCGCGATGGCCGCATTCCGCCGTTCTCTGTTAATACGCCACATCGCAACACCATTCCGGTGCATCGCGAGGCGAAGATCCCCGGTGACATGTTCATCGAGCGCAAGCTGCGTTCGGCGATTCGCTGGAACGCCATGGCGCAGGTCCTGCGTGCCAACAAGAAGCACAAGGGGCTTGGCGGGCACATCGCCAGTTTTCAGTCCTGTGCGACGCTGTACGAAGTGGGCTTCAACCACTTCTTCCGCGCCGACGATGGCGAACACAAGGGCGACCTGATCTATATCCAGGGCCACGTGACCCCGGGTATCTATGCACGTTCCTTCATGGAAGGCCGGCTCACCGAAGAGCAGATGGACAGCTTCCGTCAGGAAGCCGAGGGTGGCGGCCTGCCGTCTTATCCCCACCCCTATCTGATGCCGGATTACTGGCAGTTCCCGACCGTTTCCATGGGGCTGGGGCCGATCCAGGCGATCTACCAAGCCCACGTCATGAAGTACCTGGACTCCCGTGAGCTGACCGACATGCGCGACCGCAAGGTCTGGGCATTCCTCGGCGACGGCGAGTGTGACGAGCCGGAATCCCTCGGTGCCCTGCATCTGGCGAGCCGCGAGAATCTCGACAACCTGATCTTCGTGATCAACTGCAACCTGCAGCGCCTCGACGGCCCGGTGCGCGGTAACTCGCGCATCATGGACGAGCTCGAAGGCGTGTTCCGCGGTGCCGGCTGGAACGTCATTAAGGTGGTCTGGGGCGGTCAGTGGGACCCGCTGTTCGAACGCGACAAGCACGACATGCTGCAAAAGCGCATGGACGAGGCGGTCGACGGCGAGTACCAGAACTACAAGGCCAACGGCGGCGCCTATACCCGCGAGCATTTCTTCGGCAAGTACGAAGAGACCCGCAAGCTGGTCGAAGATTACTCCGACGAGGACATCTTCCGTCTCAACCGGGGTGGTCACGATCCGCAGAAGGTCTACGCGGCCTACCATGAGGCGGTCAACAACGCCGACGGTCGTCCGACCGTGGTCCTGGCGCATACCGTCAAGGGCTATGGCATGGGCGGCGGCAGCGGTGAGGCCGACATGGAAGCCCACCAGATCAAGTCCATGGAACATGAGGCGCTGAAGAAATTCCGCGACCGCTTCGGTGTGCCGATCTCCGACAAGCAGCTCGAGAACGGTGAGGTACCCTACTATCGTCCGGACGAAGACAGCCCGGAGATGAAGTACCTGTTCCTGCAGCGCGAGAAGCTGGGCGGCTTCCTGCCCAAGCGGCGCACCGAGTACGAGACCCTCGAGATCCCCGGCCTCGACGACAAGATGTTCGCCTCCCAGACCAAGGGCTCGGGCGACCGTGAGGTGTCGACCACCATGTCGTTCGTGCGGGTGCTCAACGGCCTGGTCAAGCACAAGCAGCTGGGTCCGCGGGTGGTGCCGATCATCCCCGATGAGGCGCGTACCTTCGGCATGGAAGGCATGTTCCGCCAGCTGGGCATCTACGCCTCCGGCGGCCAGAAGTACGATCCGGTCGATGCCGGCCAGATCATGTACTACCGCGAGGACAAGAAAGGCCAGATCCTCGAGGAAGGCATCACCGAGGCCGGCTCCATGGCCGCCTGGATCGCGGCGGCAACCGCCTACGCCAACCACGACATGACGCTGATTCCGTTCTACGTCTACTACTCGATGTTCGGCTATCAGCGTATCGGCGACCTGGTCTGGGCAGCCGGCGACCAGCAGGCCCGTGGCTTCATGATCGGTGGTACCGCCGGTCGCACGACCATCAACGGTGAGGGCCTACAGCACCAGGACGGCCACAGCCATATCCTGATGTCGACCGTGCCGAACTGCCGCTCTTACGACCCCTGCTATGGCCACGAAGTCGCGGTCATCCTGCAGGACGGCATGAAGCGGATGTATGAGGATCGTGAAAGCTGCTTCTACTACATCACGGTGATGAACGAGAACTACACTCATCCCGAGATGGTGGAAGGCAGCGAAGAAGGCATCGTGCGCGGCATGTACCGTCTGCAGGAAGGCAAGGCCAGCAGCAAGAAGGCGTCGCGTGTTCAGCTGATGGGCAGTGGCACCATCCTGCGCGAAGTCGAGGCCGCCGCCGAGATGCTGGCCGACGAGCATGGCGTCGTCGCCGACGTCTGGAGCGTGACCAGCTTCAACGAACTGCGTCGCGAAGCGCTCGACTATGATCGCAACCAGTTCCTCGAGCCGGACGACAAGCGCGAGAAGCCCTGGATCACTCAGCAGCTGGAAGGTTGCGAAGGCCCGGTGATCGCGTCGACCGATTACATGAAGCTCTACGCTGACCAGGTTCGTGCCTGGGTGCCCACTGACTTCCACGTCCTGGGGACCGACGGCTATGGTCGCTCCGACACGCGAGAGCAGCTGCGTCGCTTCTTCGAAGTGGACCGCTATTACGTCACCGTGGCCGCGCTGCGAGCGCTGTCCGAGCGTGGTGAGATCGACCGCAAGGTCGTTGCGGATGCCATGAAGAAGTATGGCATCGATCCGACAAAGCCGAATCCGGTGGATTCCTGAGGCGCCCGTAACGGGTTGATCAGGTGAAGGGCGAGCGACGACGGCTAGGCAGGATCACCGCTCGTTGGCTCGCCCGCCTGACCCATTTTGCGCCTGCGGCGAGCATGATTAGGAAAGGAGCGCGACCTTGAGTAGCGAAATCATCAAAGTCCCCGATATCGGTGGCAGCACCGATGTCGAAATCATCGAGATCGCGGTGTCGGTAGGCGATGTAATCGCCGCCGAGGACACCATGATTACTCTCGAGTCCGATAAGGCCAGCATGGATGTCCCGGCGCCCAAGGGCGGCAAGGTCGTCAAGGTGCTGGTCAAGGAAGGCGATACCGTCTCCGAAGGCGACGACATTCTCGAACTCGAAGCCGAAGGCGGCGGCGAGGACGAAAAGACAGCCTCCAAGGACGAAGACGAGAAGCCGGCGGCGTCGGCCAGCAAGGACACTGCTGCGCCCAAGAGCGATGACAAGCCGGCCAAGAAAGCCCCGGGCGGCAAACGCACTGTCGAGATCAAGGTGCCGGACATCGGTGGCAGCGAAGATGTACCGATCATCGAGCTGGCCGTTGCCGAAGGCGACGAGGTCAACGCAGAAGATGCGCTGATCACGCTGGAGTCCGACAAGGCCTCGATGGACGTGCCGAGCCCGTATAGCGGCAAGCTCGTCTCCCTGGCGGTCAAGGAAGGCGACACCGTCTCTGAAGGCGACCTGATCGGCACCATGGAAATCGCGGGTGAAGATGGCGAGGATGACGGCGAGTCCGAGTCGGCATCCGAACCGGCTGCCGATGACAGCAGCGACAACGCGTCTGAGCAGAGCGAGGACGACGACTCACAGGATGCCGGTGAAGGCGAGCCTCAGCGCAAGGAGATCCGCGTTCCCGATATCGGCGGTAGCGAGAACGTGCCGATCATCGAGGTCGCGGTTGCCGAGGGCGACGAGATCAACGAAGAAGATGCGTTGATCACGCTGGAGTCCGACAAGGCTTCGATGGACGTGCCGAGTCCCTTCAAGGGCAAGCTTGTTGAGCTCGCCGTCAAGGAAGGCGATACCGTCTCCGAGGGCGATCTGATTGGCTATGTCGAGGTAGCCGGTGCGAAGTCCGCACCCAAGAAGGCGGCATCGAAGCAGGAGCCTTCAGCCCCGGCAAAAGAGCCCTCAGCGTCTAAAAAAGAGGCCTCAGCGCCGAAGCAGGACGCTGCGCCATCCAAGCCTCAAAGCGCTCCCGAAGCGGCCGAACCGGTCAGCGACGGCAAGCGTGTGCATGCCGGCCCCGCGGTCCGCATGCTGGCGCGTGAGCTGGGCGTCGACCTGTCACAGGTCAAGGCTACCGGTCCCAAGGGCCGGGTGCTGAAGGAAGACGTGCACGGCTACGTCAAGCAGATGATGTCCCAGTCCCAGGGCAAGGCGGCTCCTGCCGCGGCACCGGCGGCAGCCGGCGGTGCCGGCATCCCGCCGATCCCGGATCAGGACTTCAGCCAGTTCGGCGAAGTGGAAGAGAAGCCGATGGGTCGCCTGATGAAGATGGGGGCGACCAACCTGCATCGCAGCTGGCTCAACGTTCCGCATGTGACCCAGTTCGACGAGGCGGACATCACCGAGCTCGAGGCCTTCCGCAAGTCGATGAAGGCCGAGGCCGAGGCGCAGGGCGCCAAGCTGACCCCGCTGCCGTTCATGATCAAGGCCTGCGCCTTCGCGCTGAAGAAGTTCCCGCAGTTCAACGTCAGCCTGAAGAGCGACGGCGAGACCCTGGTGCACAAGAAGTACGTGCATATCGGGTTGGCCGTGGATACCCCGGACGGCCTGATGGTGCCGGTGATCCGCAACGCCGACCAGAAGTCGCTGATCGAGCTGGCCAAGGAATCCGTGGAACTGGCCAAGAAGGCACAGACCAAGAAGCTCAAGCGCGACGAGATGACCGGTGGCTGCTTCACCATCTCGAGCCTCGGGTCGATTGGTGGCACCGCCTTCACACCGATCGTCAACGCGCCGGAAGTCGCCATCCTCGGCGTCTCCAAGGCGCAGATGAAGCCGGTGTGGGACGGCAGCAACTTCGAGCCGCGTCTGATGATGCCGCTGTCGCTGTCCTACGATCACCGTGCGGTCAACGGTGCCGATGCGGCACGCTTCACGGCCTTCCTGGCTCAGGCGCTGACCGACATCCGCCGGATGCTGCTGTGATCCGGTCTGCATGACCCGCCGGCGTCTGCCGGCTACCGAAACGGCGCCTGCGGGCGCCGTTTTTTTGTGTTGGTGCCAGCAGAGTCTTGGGTAAACCCGACCAAAGTGCTATTGGGAAAGACGAGCCAAGCCGGTGAGGATGATCCCTGTCAGCATTAGGACGGCCCTGATCGGGCGTCGCTTGTTTCACGAGCGTGGCCCCGGTATTGTCTGCGGTCATCACATTTTTCTCTTCACTCTATAACGCGAAGTCATTCAAGGAGTCATTCTGATGCGTTTGATCCTGTTGGGCGCCCCCGGGGCCGGCAAGGGCACCCAGGCCCAGTTCATCTGCGAGCGCTTCGGCATTCCGCAGATCTCCACCGGCGACATGCTGCGCGCCGCCGTCAAGGAAGGCAGCGAGCTGGGCATCAAGGTCAAGGAAATCATGACCACCGGTGGCCTGGTGTCTGACGACATCATCATCGCCCTGGTCAAAGAGCGCATCAGCCAGCCCGATTGCGCCAATGGCTTCCTGTTCGACGGCTTCCCGCGCACTCTGCCGCAGGCCGATGCCATGAAGGACGCCGGCGTGAAGATCGATCACGTGCTGGAAATCGCCGTCGACGACGAAGAAATCGTCAAGCGCCTGGCGGGCCGTCGCGTTCACCCGGGCTCTGGCCGGGTTTATCACGTCGAATACAATCCGCCCAAGGAAATCGGCAAGGATGACGTCACTGGCGAAGCGCTGATCCAGCGCGAGGACGATCAGGAGTCCACGGTGCGCAATCGTCTGTCGGTCTATCACGACCAGACCGCGCCGCTGGTGGATTATTACCAGCAGTGGGCCAAGGAAGACGCCGACGTCGCCCCGACCTACCACCGGGTCGAGGGTGTGGGCAGCGTCGACGACATCACCCGCCAGGTGATCGATGCGCTTGAGGGCTGATCGCCTTTCGCTGCTTCCCCCGAGGGCTCGCCATGGCGGGCCCTCGGTCGTTCTGGTGGCCGTCAGCTGAGAGCGGTGCCCGCCGCACGCCCCGTACCTTTCCCCGCCCTTGAGCCGCGGCGTATAATGCCGCCCACATCTCCTGACCCCGATACCGCTATGCCGACCCTGCTGGCCCTGGATGCCTCCTCGAGCGCCTGTTCCGCTGCGCTGCTTCGCCGCCGCGACGGCCATGATGATCAATTGCTGTCTCGCTTCGTGCTGGCGCCCCGCGAACATACGCGCCGGCTGATGCCGATGATCGACGAGCTGCTCAGCGAGGCCAACCTGACGCTCGCCGATGTGGACGCGCTGGCCTATGGGCGCGGTCCCGGCTCCTTTACCGGCCTGCGCATCGCCGCAGGCGTCGCCCAAGGGCTGGCCTTCGGCCTCGAGATCCCGCTGATCGGCGTCTCTACCCTGGAGGCGCTGGCGCTGGCCGGCCATCGTCGGCTTCACCTGCGTCATGTGCTGCCAGTCATCGATGCCCGCATGGGCGAGCTCTACACCGCCGCCTACCGCTGCCATGCTGGCCAACTGACCCGGCTCGCCGACGAAGCGCTGCTGTCGCCCGAGCGGCTGAGCCTACCCGCCGGCCACGAAGAGGCCGATTGGGTCGGCGTAGGTTCGGGATGGGAGCAATGGGAGACGCTGCCGGTGACGGTGCAGGCAGGCGTCAGCCAGCATCTGCCTGACATGCAGCCGGCGGCCGAGGAGATGGTGCTGCTGGCGGCCCAGACCCTGGAGGCGGGCGGCGGCGAGGCGCCGCATCTCGCCCAGCCGGTCTATCTTCGCGATCAGGTGGCCTGGCAGAAGAGCCGGTGAGCGAAGATCGATCGACAGAGGCGGTGCATGAAGAACCCTCGGTGGTCGTCTGCGGCGACGCTCTTGCCGGGCTCGCCGCACGCCTTGGCTTGCCGCTGGCAAAGGCGCCTGGGCCTCGGCTGACGCTCATGGACGACGATGGCCAACTGGTGCTGGCCGGCGACGAGCGCCTGTATGGCAAGCCGCTGGCCGCCGACTTCGTGGCCGGCAAGGCCGCCCACCGCCGCCGCTTCGGCGGTGGGCGTGGCCAGCTTATCGCCAAGGCCTGCGGCCTGGGGACAGGGAAGGGGACTGGAAAGGGCCAGGGGGCTACCACGCCGAGCATCGTCGATGCCACGGCAGGGCTTGGCCGCGACGCCTTCGTGCTGGCAAGCCTTGGCGCCCGGGTGCTGATGCTCGAACGGGTGCCGGCGATCTATGCGCTGCTCGAAGATGCACTGGTCCGGGCCCGGCTCGACGCAGAGGTCGCGCCAATCGCCGCTCGGCTGTTGCTCGCCCACGTTGATGCCAGCCGGGGGCTTGCCGAGGCCATCGCCGACACCCGCCACGCGCCTCAGGTGATTCACCTGGATCCGATGTTCCCCCACCGCGACAAGTCGGCGTTGGTAAAAAAGGAAATGCGGCTCTTTCGTGAGCTGGCCGGCGACGATGAGGATGCGCCAAGGCTTCTCGAAGCCGCCCTGGACGTCGCCAGCCACCGGGTGGTGGTCAAGCGTCCGCGCAAGGCGCCGCCAATCGAGGGCCCCGCTCCGCACCATGTTCTCGAGGGCAAGACCAGCCGCTACGATCTCTACGTGCACCGCTCGCTGCGCGATCTCTAACCGCTTGTCAGGAAATGGCCAAGTACCTTCCCGAGTGCTTCTTCATCACTCTGCCTATCGTGGCTGATGTGCTAGGCACCGTCGGCCGGCGGCGTGGTCGGCGTTGTGTCGGCCGTGGGCGAGGGCGAGGGCGTGATGGCGGGGGTGGCGAGCTGCTGCAGGCGGTGGCGCAGCGCCGGGTCGAAGAGGGTGTGGATATGATCGGCGGTCGCCGTCAATGCGGCGCCGTAGCAGAGCCGCCCGGCCTCGTCCTGCCATACCCAGCCATCGGCTTCCAGGCTCGCGACCAGCCCGGCGAAAAGCCGCCGATCAAAGAACTCCGGTGCGTCCAGCCCCGACAGCAGCGCCAGGCGCTCGGCCAGCAGCCCGCTCTGCTCGGCGAGCTGTTCTCGGGTCAGGCTGGCGCTTGGCAGGCGCAACAGGCTGGTCAGCAGCAGGTAGCCCCGCTCGAGTGATGGCTGGACCAGCCGGCCCAGCAGATGCAGCTGTTCGCGGGCAGCAAGCCTCGCCGCAGGGCGCTGCCAGCGTGGCGTGCGGTTCTGGCCAGCGTCCGTCGGTGTGCCACGTTCGAGTAGCCCCTCGCGGGTCAACTGATAGAGCGTAGCGCCTATCGCCGCGGCCAGGTCCTTGGGCGGGGTGATATACAGCTCGCGGACCAGCACCGGCCAGCCCGGTGCCAGCACGGCGTGCAGTTCCTCCTCAGTGAAGCGGGCATTGTTGCGAAAGGCGAAGGCCACCAGGCCTGCCAGCGCGAAATGATGCAGCACATTGTTGCGATACCAGCTCAATAGGCTCGTCTGCTCGGGGCTCGCCAGCACCAGCTCGCCGAGCGTCTGGGCACGCCGCTCGATGAAGCCCAGCGACTCGACGTGGGGGATCCATGCCGCGGGTGAGCCGGTGAGCCCTTGAGCGGCGCTCAGGCTGCCTGGGTCGTCCGGGTTCACCGATGTCCTCTGGGCCAGGTTGACCAGTAGCTCAAGTTGTCGCTCGAGCAGGTCGCGTTCGATGGCGCGGTGCGGGGTCGCCAATAGCACCAGGGCGATCAGGTTGACGGCATTGAGCGGCACGGCGGCATTGATGCGTCGCGCCAGTTCTTCGCCCAGTCGCGGCACCGCGCGCTGCTGCCAGCGCTCGTCGCTGGCCTGGCGCCATTCGGGTGTCTCGGCATCGAGGAAGGGGCTCAGTGGCAGCGGTGTGCCAATGGTTACGCTAACCCGGCCGAAGGGCTGGCGCAGTCGGCCAAGGACGCTGAACAGGCCAAGCGGTGTCTCCCGTCGCTTGGGCTTGCCGGCAAGCTCTGCCCGGTAGCTGTCGCTCTCGATGATCCGCTCGTAGCCAATGGCCACCGGGATAAACGCCAGTCGTCCCGAGTGCCCGCGCGCTTTCAGCCCTCGGGCATGAGAGCGCAGCGTCATCGCCAGCATGCCTGGGCGAGGGTCGAGCAGACGCCCGCTGCGCGAGCGGCCCCCTTCGATGAAGTACTCAAGCGAATGACCGCGGGACAGCAGGCGCTCTAGGTACTCCTGAAAGACCGCGCGGTAGAGGCGGTTGCCCTTGAAGCTGCGGCGCAGGAAAAAGGCGCCACCGCGCCGCAGCAGCGGCCCAACGAGAGGCATGTTGAGGTTGCGACCGGCGGCGATATGCGGCGGCATCAGCCCCTCATGAAAGAGCACGTAGGACAGCAGCAGATAGTCGATATGGCTGCGGTGGCAGGGCACATAGACCAGTGTATGGTCGCCGGCCAGGGCCTTGACCGATTCGATACCCTGAACGTCGACGCCGTCGTAGAGCCGTGTCCATAGCCGTTCGAGCAGTCCGTCGAGCAGCCTCAGCACCGGATAGGTCATGTTGGAGGCGATCTCGCGACCGTAGCGTCGGGCTCGCGCCTTCACGCGGGGCGTCTTCAGGCGTTCGGACTTGGCGGTCTCGGCGATGGCCTGGCGCACCGTCGGGCTTGCCACCACGCCGTCAATCAGGGTGCGCCGGTGGGACAGGTCGGGACCCAGCACCCGGGTGCGCTGGCGCCGGAAGTGCACTCTCAATAGCCTCGCTACCTTGCGGTTGGTAAGAGCATCGGGTCGCCTTTCGAGCAGCCCGCGCAGCGACAGCGGTGCCCCGAAGTGCACCTCGACGCTGCGCCCGTGTACCAGCACCGCCAGGGCACGCCTGAGACGGCCGGTCAGCGCCCAGTCATCGGCGGTGAGCAGCGACCAGAGCCCGAAGCGCTTGCCCGGCGCGCGTCCCCAGAAGACACTGACCGGCAGCAGTTCGAGATCCTGCTCGGGGTGGTCATGTAGCCACTCGAGGTAGCTAAGGAAGGGCGCCTGAGCTTTTCGGCGCCGTCCCGGCAGGGCCACGCAGCGTGGCAGCGTCGGGTGATGTTCACTCAGGGGCAGGGTCGGTGCGGGCAGTCCCCTTCGCGCGCACAGGGTTTCGAGCAGCAAGCGATCCGAGAGTGCCGGATGCGGCAGTACATAGACCGTCGCTGCCGTCGGGGACAGCCCAAGCGATGCCGGATCAGGTTCGGTCAGGCGCACCTCGACCCAGGCGCGAATAAGGGCCCGAACGGGGCGGCACAGGAGGCCGGCAAGGGCTGAAGTCCAGGGCATTCCCTTACCTTATGCAATATGAGAGGGCCTAGTATAGCGCCGGTGGCGCCGATCTGAGCGCCCGCATCGCTCCAAGATGCAGGTGCCGACCCGCTTGCCGTCGCTAGAAGGAGTCGCGGAAGGGGCGCAAAGCGGTGGCAAGGGGTGGGTAAATAAGCGGGGACAGGCACTGTGTAGGTCGAGGGCGACACTCGCTGCCTCACCGGTAAGCAAGCACAGGGTGTGACACGACACACGCGAAAAGGATGCAAGCATGCAAGGCAACTGGCGCGACGGCAATCGCTTCACGCTGCTGGCAGAGGCCCAGCAGTTTCTTCCCGAGATGTTCAAGGCCATCGAGTCTGCCCGGGAGTCGGTGATCCTCGAGCTCTACCTGATGGAGTCAGGGCGGCTCTCCGAATCCCTGATCGAGACCCTGGGAGCGGCCGCGGAGCGAGGCGTGACGGTGCTGCTGCTGCTCGACGACTACGGTGCCATGGGGCTCGAGACCGCCGATCGCCAGCGACTCGCCGAGCGCGGCGTGGCGATGCGTTACTTCAACCCTCTCGCCTGGCGGTCGCTTGCCCACAATCTGACTCGTGATCATCGCAAGCTGTTGGTGATCGACGGTGAGGTGGCCTTCACCGGGGGCTTCGGGTCGGTCGATGCCTTCCTCGGCGCCTGGTACGAAGTGGCAGTGCGTATTGAAGGGCCGGTGGTCGCCGACTGGGTGCGGCTCTTCTCGAAGCTTTGGGATTCGTCGTTGAGTCGCGGCGAGGGAGAAGCTGCCCTGGTGCGGGGGCTGCGCGTGGCACCGCAGGAAGACCGCGGAGCGAGCGGCATGCTGGGGCGGGTGGTCTGGGGGCAGGGCTATCGCTACCAGGCGATTCGCCGTTCGCTGCTTGCGCAGCTGAAGTCGGCGCAGGACAGGGTCTGGATCTGCACGCCCTATTTCGTGCCTACCCTGAGTCTGCGCAACCGCCTGGTGCGGGCGGCGCGCCGCGGTGTGGACGTGCGCCTGCTGCTACCGGGAGTGGGCCATGATCACCCCGGCGTGCGCTATGCCGGCCAGCGTTTCTACGGCCGTATGCTGCGCGCCGGGGTGCGTATCTTCGAGTTCCAGCCAAGTTTCATCCATGCCAAGTTCTCGCTGGCGGACAACTGGAGCGCGATCGGCTCCTGCAACTTCGACCACTGGAACCTGCAGTGGAATCTGGAGGCCAATCAGGAGGTGCGCGACGTCCGTTTTGCCGGCGAAGTACAGGCGCTGTTCGAGCGCAACTTCCTGGCAAGCCAGGAGGTCGATGCCCAGCGCTGGGCAGAGCGCCCGAGGCTGCAGCGGCTGCGCGAATGGCTGTGGGGCAGCGTGGATTCTCTGCTCACCCGGCTACGCTGAGCCTCGCTGTCCGCCCGCTAGCGGCGGCGCCCCTTGCCGCCCTTGCCGGCCGGCTTCTTCTTGCGCGGGGTCGGCTTGGCGGTTTCCGGCGGTACTCGATAGTTGAGGTAGAGATCCAGCACCAGCTCGGGCAGCTGGCGCACCAGTGACTCGAGGCGCGCCTCGTCGCCTGCCAGCTCCGCCATGTCCGGCTCGTCGTCGAACAGCCCCGATAGCGCCATGAAAGGCAGCAGCAGGGTGGCGGCGCTCTCTTCGTCACCCTCGAACCAGGCGGTCTCGTCGAGGAATACCGCCTCCATGAAGGCCGCGCACCAGTCGCCGATCGGCGTTTCCGCGGGCGCGATGCCGCCAAGCTCCAGGTCGAAGGGCAGCTCTGGCAGACCACCTTGCTCCATGGTCGAGATGGCATTCGCCTTCAGGGCCTCGAGGAGCCCCAGGATCTCGTCGCGCTCGGCGCTGTCCGTGAAGTCCGGTTCGCCGTGGAAAAGCTCGCCGACCCAGGTGGTGGCGGGCGTCTCGCGGGGGGCGACGGCCAGGGCCACCAGAAAGCCGTGGGCGCCAATCACATCCAGGGCGTCGGCATCGACGCGCTCGGATTCGAGGAAGTCATCGAGGCGGTCGAGTGCCTCGTCGTCGATCAGGGGCGTGGGAACGGGGGTCTCGGACATCGGAAATCTCGTCGTCGGTCTCGCCAGGGAGAATAAGAGGCACTTTACGCGCCTGCCATGGCGCGCCATTCTAGCATCCCATGACCACCCCATCTTCTTCCGCTCCCGTTCTGCCAACCCCGGCCCCCGAGGAGCTAGAGCCGCTGGATGCCGCTGCGCTCCAGGCGTGTCTTCATCGGCGGGTCGAGGCCGCCTGGCAACTGTGTCGAGAGGTCCATCCTGGCCTGCCTCGGCCAAAGGTGTGGCTCGACCTGCGTGGCAAGAGCGCCGGCCAGGCGCATTTCGGCCGCGGCGGTCTGCGCTTCAATGCCCAACTTTTCGCCGAGAACCGTCAGGCATTCCTCGTCGAGGTGGTGCCCCACGAGATGGCGCACTGGCTGGTCTGGCACCTCGACGAAGGCCCTCGCCTGCGCCCCCATGGCCATGAGTGGAAGACGGTGATGCGCCAGCTGTTTGGGCTCTCGCCCAGCACCACCCATCGTTTCGATGTGGCCCGGGCGAGCCCTGCGCCTTATCGCTATGCTTGTGGCTGCCAGGCGCACTTCTTCAGCCTGCGTCGGCACCGCCGGGCCATGCGCGGCCAGGCGTATCGCTGTCGACAATGTGCCGAGACCTTGGTCTATCAATCCGCGCAGGCATTCGGGAAAAGCCAGTAAGCCTTTGTTATTCAATAAGATTGAGTGTCTACCAATGTCTAAAAGGCGCGGCCGCAAGCACGGGTATATGCTGGACTAGTTTTCCGGGTCGGCGGCGATAGGTAAACCGCGGCCGGCGACACTCCATTTCTGGCACTCTTCTGGACGAGGTTCCTCAATGACCGAACAGCCACATGTCCATCCGGTGCGCGATGATATCGCCGCCAACGCCTGGATCGATAACGCCAAATACCTGGCCATGTATCAGCAATCGGTAGACGATCCGGAAGGGTTCTGGGCCGAGCAGGCCAAGCGGCTCGACTGGATCAAGGCGCCGACCCGGGCCAAGAATACGTCGTTCGCCAGAGACAATGTCGACATCCGCTGGTACGAGGATGGCACGCTCAACGTCAGTGCCAACTGCCTGGACCGTCATCTCGAGACCCGCGGCGATCAGCCGGCGATCATCTGGGAAGGCGATGACCCCAGCGAGTCCAAGACCCTGACCTATCGCGAGCTGCATGCCCGCACCTGTCAGCTGGCCAACGCCATGAAGGAGATGGGCGTGAAGAAGGGTGATGTGGTCACCCTCTACATGCCGATGATTCCCGAAGCGGCGATGGCCATGCTGGCCTGTGCGCGCCTCGGCGCCGTCCACTCGGTGGTGTTCGGCGGCTTCTCCCCGGACGCCCTGGCCCAGCGTGTCATCGATGCCGAGTCGAAGCTGATCATCACCGCCGATGAGTCGGTGCGCGGCGGCAAGCAGGTGCCGCTCAAGGACAACGTCGATGCGGCCCTGACCCGCAAGGGTGCCGAGGTGGCCGAGTCGGTGCTGGTGGTCAAGCGTACCGGCGGCGACATCGACTGGCACGAGGGTCGCGACGTCTGGTTCCACGAGCGTGTCGATGGTCAGTCCACCGACTGCCCGGCAGAGGAGATGAACGCCGAGGATCCGCTGTTCATCCTCTATACCTCCGGTTCCACCGGCACGCCCAAGGGCCTGAAGCACACCACCGGTGGCTACCTGACCTATGCGGCCATGACTCACCAGTACGTCTTCGACTATCAAGAAGGCGAGGTTTACTGGTGCACCGCCGACGTGGGCTGGGTGACCGGCCACAGCTACATCGTCTACGGTCCGCTGGCCAATGGCGCCATCACCCTGATGTTCGAGGGCGTGCCAAGCTACCCGACCCACGGGCGCATGGGCGAGATCGTCGACAAGCACAA
This sequence comes from Onishia taeanensis, assembly GCF_003268885.1. GTDB lineage: Bacteria > Pseudomonadota > Gammaproteobacteria > Pseudomonadales > Halomonadaceae > Onishia > Onishia taeanensis_A. The sequence continues at coordinate 183,023 of NZ_QLSX01000002.1, read as the reverse complement.
CGTCAGCATTCTCTATACCGCGCCCACCGCGGTGCGGGCGCTGATGGCACACGGTGACGACGTGATGGCCTCCAGCAAGCGCGACAGCCTGCGCCTGCTGGGGTCAGTGGGCGAACCGATCAACCCAGAGGCCTGGGAATGGTTCTACCGAGTGATCGGTAACTCCCAGTGTCCGATCGTCGACACCTGGTGGCAGACCGAGACCGGCGGCATCATGATCTCGCCGCTGCCTGGCGCCACCGACCTCAAGCCGGGCTCTGCCACGCGGCCCTTCTTCGGCGTGCGGCCTGCGCTGGTCGACAATGAAGGCCATGTGCTGGAAGGCGCGACCGACGGCAACCTGGTGATCCTCGACTCCTGGCCGGGGCAGGCCCGCTCGATCTGGGGTAATCACGAGCGCTTCGTGCAGACTTACTTCTCGACCTACGACAATATGTACTTCACTGGCGATGGCTGTCGTCGTGACGAGGACGGCTATTACTGGATCACCGGCCGTGTCGATGATGTGCTCAACGTTTCCGGGCATCGCATGGGGACCGCCGAGATCGAGTCCTCGCTGGTGGCCCACGATGCGGTGGCCGAGGCCGCGGTGGTCGGGTTCCCCCACGATATCAAGGGCCAGGGCATCTACATCTACGTGACCCTGAACGATGGCATTGACCCAAGCGACGCCCTGAAGAAGGAGCTGACCCAGTGGGTGCGCAAGGACATCGGGCCGATCGCCTCGCCGGACGTGATCCAGTGGGCGCCGGGGCTGCCCAAGACGCGGTCGGGCAAGATCATGCGCCGCATCCTGCGCAAGATCGCCGCTAACGAGACCGATGGCCTGGGCGATACCTCCACGCTTGCCGATCCTTCGGTGGTCGAGGAGTTGATCGCCAATCGCGCGGCCAATTGACGTCTTCTGAACCGACGTATCAGGGAGGAACGCCGACCCGTCGTCGGAGCTTGGCAGGCGTTGCTGCCTGCCGGGATCCGCGGGGTCAGGGGACACGCCAGCCCGGGGTTCTTTCCTGTCTTGTACCGGCCTTCGGGCCGGTTTTTTGTGCTGTGGCAAGTAAATGTCGACAATTCCCCGGTAAGCTTGGGAATACCCGCTACCATGGGGTAACATGCCGTAAAACAACGGCGAACTCACCAGCGTCTACCGGTACGTTGGTCGCTGACAAGAGGATCCGGAGGAGTCTCAATGGCCTTTGCCCAGAAATTCATCGTCGCCGATGATCATCCGCTGTTCCGCGCTGCCCTCACTCAAGCGCTGAGGCAGCTGGCGCCCCAGGCCGAGATCGTGGAAGCCGACACCATGGAAGCCACCACCGAGGTGGTGACTCGCCACCCGGATGCCGACCTGATCCTTTTGGACCTGCACATGCCGGGTGCCCATGGCTTCTCTGGGCTGATCCAGCTGCGCGGCCAGAATCCCGATGTGCCGGTGGCGGTCGTTTCCGGCAGCGATGAACCCTATGTGGTGCGTCGCGCCATCGACTACGGCGCCTCCGGCTTCATTCCCAAGTCTTCTTCTCTGTCGCTGATCGCCGAGGCGGTGGGTGAGATTCTCGACGGTGAAGTGTGGCTGCCCGCCGAGCTTGCTGACGTGCTCGGCGAGGCCAACGAGGAAGAGTCGCGCTTCGCCGAGGCCATTGCGTCGCTGACGCCGCAGCAGTTTCGGGTCCTCAACATGCTCACCGAAGGGCTGCTCAACAAGCAGATCGCCTATGAGCTGAATGTCTCCGAGGCGACCATCAAGGCGCATGTGACCGCCATCCTGCGCAAGCTCGGCGTTCACTCCCGCACCCAGGCGGTGATCGCTGCCCAGAAGCTCGAGGTCGAGCCGCCCAAGGTCGAGTCCTGATCGCCGGCCAGGCCGTTCCTGAGACCAGCGTCTGAGAGCGGCACCGAAGCCCCGCCAGGCGTGTCGCCGACAGGCCGTCCTCGCCGGTCTTCCCGACAAGAAAGAGCCCGCCATCTCGGCGGGCTTTTTTTATTGGTTAATGCTCGTTTTATTGCTGAAGGCTCGGATGACCCGAAAACGGGGGCGCTGATCAGCTCTCGTGGCGGCTGCTGGCGCGGTTGGCCTGCAGGGTGCGGGTCAGCAGCGCGCGCAGGGCGGCGGGGCGAACCGGCTTGAGCAGCAGCTGGTAGCCCGCTCGCTTGATCTCCTCGGCGACTTCTTCGGTGCGATCGGCGGTGATCACGATGCCGGGAACCGGGCCCTCGCTGCGTTCGGCCAGGGCGTCCAGGGCCATCAGGCCGGTCACCTCGTTGTCCAGATGATAGTCGGCGAGTATTGCATCTGGATCACTTTGCAGGTGGCGCAGGATCGACTTGGCGCCGCCGATCGAGGTGGCAGTGAAAACCTCGCAGCCCCAGCCGGTGAGCATGGCCTTCATGCCCTCGAGGATCAGCGTCTCGTTGTCGATACAGACTACGCGCGTGCCGGCGAGCTTGTTGCCGGCGCGCCGCGGAGAGGGCTCTTCCTGAGTGCTTACCTGCTGGGCGGCCACCATCGGTACGGCCACCGAGAAGACGGTGCCGACGCCCTCCCAGGAACGCACCCGGATCGGATGGTCCAGCACCCGGCTCATGCGGTCGGCGATCGACAGCCCCAGGCCCAGTCCCTTCTCGCTTTCCTTGTGCCGCGAGGCCTGATCGAGGCGGCGGAACTCCTGGAAGATTTCGGCCTGCTTGGCCTCGGGAATGCCGGGGCCGGTATCCCAGACCTCGATGACCAGCTGTCCCTCGCGGCGGCGACAGCCCAGCAGCACCCGACCCTGTTGGGTGTAACGGATGGCGTTGGAGAGGAAGTTCTGCACGATGCGCCTGAGCATCTGGGCGTCGCTGTCGACCCACTGTTCGGTCGCAACCACCACCAGGTCCAGGCCCCGCTCCTCGGCCATTACTTCAAACTCGGCGCGCAGCGGACGGAAGACATCGGCCAGTGCGAAGTGGCTGCGGCGCGGGGTCAGGGCCCCGGCGTCCAGCTTGGAGATGTCGAGCAGGGTGCTGAGCAGCTCCTCGGCCGCCTGCAGCGAGTTGTCGATATGGCCGATGGTGCGTGACAGGTCTTCGGCGTCGTCCTGTTGGGCCAGTGCCGAGGTGAACAGGCGCGCGGCGTTCAAGGGCTGCAGCAGGTCGTGGCTGGCCGCCGCCAGGAAGCGGGTCTTGGAGGCGTTGGCATCTTCGGCCACCTGTTTGGCCTGGCGCAGGGCCTGCTCGGCCTCGGCGCGTACCCGGTTCTCCTGGCGCAGGGCGGCGTTGGCATCCGAGAGCGCCAGGGTGCGCTCGCGCACTCGTTCCTCGAGGTTCTCGTTGGTCTCCTTGAGGGCAATCTCGGCTAGACGGCGTTCGGTGATGTCCTGATAGAGGGCGAAGAAACCGAGGATGGTGCCGCTGTCGCCGAAGTGCGGCGTATAGGTGACCAGCAGGTAGCGGGTGCCGCCCTCGTCATCGCGCTGGGAAATCTCGAAGCTGACCCGCTCGCCGGACAGTGAGCGGCGCATCCAGGGCAGGCCCTCGTCGGCGACGTGCCGCGGCATCACCTCCTCGAAGCGCTTGCCGATCACCGCATTGCGGTCGATGCCGAAGACCTGTTCATAGGCACGGTTGGTGAAGAGGTAGCGACATTCCTTGTCGAAGTAGGCGATCAACGCCGGCACGTTGTCGGTGTAGATGCGGATGTTGTTCTCCGAGCGGATCAGCGCTTCCTCGGTGCGCTTCTGGCGGGTGATGTCCTGGTAGGTATAGACGAAGCCGCCCCCCGGCATCGGCATGCCCTGCACCTCGAGCACGGTGCTGTCCTGGCGATAGCGCACATAGCGGTGGGGCTGACCCTCGCGGATGTTGTCGACCAGCAACTCGACATGCTCTTCGGGATCGCCCGGGCCGTATTCGCCGTTGTGGGCGTTATAGCGCAGTACCTTGTCGAAGGGAGCGCCGACCCGAATCAGATGGTCGGGGAAGCGGAACAGCTCCAGGTAGCGCTGGTTCCACACCACCAGGCGCAGGTTCTGGTCGACCACGCTGATGCCCTGGTTGATGTTCTCGATGGTGGCCTGAAGCAGGGCGCGGTTGAACTCGAGCACCTGGGAGGCCTCATCGACGATCGAGATCACGTCCGAGATACCGATACCGCGCCCCTGCAGTGCAGAGTTGACGACGATGCGCGCCGAGGAGGCGCCGAGCACCGAAGCCAGGAAGCGCTCGGTGAACTGGATGATATCGATGGAGGCGCGCTGCGGGTCCTCGAGGTTCTTGCCGTTGCGCCGGGCGTAGTCATCGAAAGCGCGCTGCACCTGATCGGCGCCGAGGAAGCGCTCACACAGTACCTTGAGATCGCCCACCGTGGTGGCGCCCGCCCAGGGCCTGTTGACCGGTGTCTGGCGGGTCTCGACGCTGTCGACGAACAGTGACGCCTGGATGCGCTCGACCACCCGCTGCGGGGTCATCTGCGAGACGAAGATATAACCGAACAGGTTGAGGCCGAGTGACAGCATCACGCCGTGGGTGAAGTTATCGCTGACATTGAGGCCGAACAGGTCAGTGGGCGAGAGCCAGCCAATGCCCAGCGGCCCGCCGGCGAGCCAATCGCCGGGCAGCACCCCGGCCTGGATAAGGGCAGGCGTCAGCAGCGTGTAGGCCCAGATGGCGAAGCCGATGTTCATGCCGACGATCACGCCCAGACGATTGCCGCGCTTCCAGTACAGGCCGCCGAGCAGAGCCGGGGCGAACTGGGCGGCGGCGGCGAACGACAGCATGCCGGTGGAGGCCAGGGTGCTGAATTCAGCGGTCAGCTGATAGAAGCCGTAGGCAAGCCCCAGGATGATCACGATGGTGACGCGGCGGGCGCGCAGCACCAGTCGGCCATAGTCCCGAGCCTTGGTATCGAACCAGCGCAGGCGGAACAGCAGCGGAATGACGATCTCGTTGGAGATCATGATCGAGATCGCCACGGTGGCGACGATCACCATGCCGGTGGCCGCCGAGAAGCCGCCGATGAAGGTCAGCAGCGTCAGCGGCACATTGTCGGCCGCCATGGGAATGGCCAGCACATAGGTATCGGGCTCGATGTTGGTGCCGGCGAACAGCGTCAGGCCGGCGGCGGCCAGCGGCAGCACGAAGACCCCGAAGGCGACCAGGTAGAGCGGGAACAGCCAGCGGGCGCGCCGCGCATCGTCGCGGTGCGTGTTCTCGACCACGGCAACGTGAAACTGACGCGGCAGGCAGAAGACCGCCAGCATCGCCAGCAGGGTCTGCGCCCAGAAGCCGTTGCCGAAGTCCTGTTCGGCCAGTTGGCGCTGCAGCTCGAGCTGGATGTCGGCCCGTGCCAGCAGGTCACCCAGGCCGTCGAAGAGCCCCCAAGTGACGTAGGCGCCGAGCATCAGGAAGGCCGCTAGCTTGACCAGTGACTCGAAGGCAATGGCCTGGATGAGGCCCTCGTGATGTTCGGTGGCATCGGTATGGCGGGTGCCGAAGAGGATCGCGAACAGCGCCATCACCGCCGCTACGTAGAAGGCGGTGTCGGCGAACAGCGGGGCGCGGGTCACGTCGGTGCTGTCGGTGAGCACCTGGAAGGCGGCCGCTACCGCCTTCAGCTGCAGGGCGATGTAGGGCAGGGTGCCAATCAGCGCCACCAGGCTTGCAAAGGCGGCAAGCGACTGGGTCTTGCCGTAGCGGGAGGCGATGAAGTCGGCGATCGAGGTGACGTTCTGATGCTTGGCGACGCGGATCATCTTGGCCAGCACCGGCCAGAACAGCAGGAAGGTCAGGATCGGGCCGACGAAGATGCTGGCAAACGACCAGCCCGAGGTGGCGGCCTCACCCACTGCACCATAGAAGGTCCAGGAGGTGCAGTAGATGGCCAGCGCCAGACTGTAGATGATTGGGCGTCGTTGGCTTGGCCCATGCTGCTGGGCATGACGGTCGCCCCGCCAGGCAATGGCGAAGAGGACGATGATATACAGAAGCGATATGGCGATCAGTAGCCAGCCGTGGAACATGCCTGCTCTCCCTCGAATGTCGACCCATTCTAGGGCAATGCCGCCCCGGAAGGCAGCCGGTGAGGGGCATCGGATCAGGCCAATGGTCCGAGGACCAGGCCCTCCGTCGAGCATAAGTCTCGATGAGGCTCACAGGCTCGGTAGCTCAAGATATGGAGCGCTTGGCAGTCGATCAGTGCAGGAAAGGCCCCGGTGGGGCCTGGACGGCAGATGGAGTGGCGGGGACGACTGGTATGGCCCTCAGGAGGCGGTGCAGACCGCCTTGAAGACCGGGTCGTCGGTCTCGAGGCGTACGAGTTCGTCAAGCTTCGGTTCGCCGGTAGACTCGTCAAGCGGCAGCCGCTCGCGGGTGGTGCAGTTCATCAGGTAGGACCGCGTGGTGACATGGTCAATGGCCTGTTTCTCGAAGCGATAGCGAATGAACTCGACGAGCTGATCATCACCTGCCTGGCGACGGATCAGGTTCTCCCGGTCAATGACCTGGAAGGCTGTCGTCATCGGGAAGAAATAGGTCCAGGGCCGCCAGAACACCTCGCTCTTTTCGCTCGATACCACCTTGGCCGAGGGCGGCAGCTGCTGCTGTTTGTGATCGAACCAGCTGTATTCGGCATGGATTTGGTAGGCCAGCATGCCGAGTCCGCCAAAGGCCGGGATGATCCAGCGCGGCAGCCGCTTGCCGCTGAGCTTTCTCAGCAGCAGGGCGATGCCCGCCGCGCCGAGACCGGCGAAGACCGCCGCGATCAGGTGCCACATCATATTCGGGTTTCCTCAAAGCAATCGGGCTTCCTGCTGGAAGCCCGATTGGGTGATGCCGTGGCGCCGGGTGGCGCTGTCAGGCGTGCATTATGACTTAGTGATCCACCGCCATGCCAGCACCCTTCGGATAGCGGACGCTTTCCACCAGGTCCTGGATTTCCTGCGGCGGCGCCTTGGTGGCGCGGGAGACGCTGAAGGCCACGGCGAAGTTGATCATCGCGCCTACCGCACCGAAGGACAGCGGCGAGATGCCCAGGATCCAGTTATCCGGAGTATTAGGCAGAGTGTTGGTGCCCGGAATGAAGAACCATCCCAGGTAGGTGAAGATGTACAGCAGGGTGGCGACCAGGCCCGAGAGCATGCCGGCCACGGCGCCATGGTTGTTCATCCGCTTGGAGAAGATGCCCATCATCAGCACCGGGAACAGCGAGGCACCGGCGATGCCGAAGGCCAGGGCCACCGTCTGCGCCGCGAAGCCCGGGGGGTTCAAGCCCAGGAAGGTCGCCAGCAGGATGGCACCGGCCATCGAGATGCGTGCCGCCAGCATCTCGCCCTTCTCGGTGATCTGCGGGTTGATCATGGTCTTGATCAGGTCATGGCTGACCGCCGACGAGATGGCCAGCAGCAGGCCGGCGGCCGTGGACAGGGCTGCCGCGATACCACCTGCAGCGATCAAGCCGATGACCCAGCCGGGCAGGTTGGCGATCTCCGGGTTAGCCAGTACCAGGATGTCGTTATTGACGTTGAGCTCGCTACCGTTCCAGCCACGCTGTGCGGCAGTCTCGGCGAAGTCGGCGTTGCTGTCGTTGTAGACCTGGATGCGACCGTCGCCGTTTTTGTCGTCGAAGGTGATCAGATTGGTCTCTTCCCAGGTCTTGATCCACTCGGGACGGTCGGCATAGAGGATCGGGTTGTTGGCGGCGTCCTCGTAGCTCTCGACCTGGCCGGCCATGTCCGGATAGACGGTGGTCATCAGGTTCAGGCGTGCCATGGAGCCCACGGCCGGGGCGGTCAGGTAGAGCAGGGCGATGAAGACCAGTGCCCAGCCGGCGGACCAGCGCGCATCGGCGACCTTGGGCACGGTGAAGAAGCGGATGATGACGTGGGGCAGGCCCGCGGTACCGACCATGAGCGACATGGTGAACAGCACCATGTTCAGCTTGTTGTCGACGTCTGCCGTGTAGTCGCGGAAGCCCAGTGCATTGATCACATCATCCAGTTTCTCGAGCAGCGGCACACCGGATGCGGTGTGAGTGCTGAACATGCCGAGCCCGGGAATGGGATTGCCGGTCAGTTCCAGCGCAATGAACACCGCCGGGATGGTGTAGGCGATGATTAGCACCACGTACTGGGCCACCTGGGTGTAGGTAATGCCCTTCATGCCGCCGAAGACCGCATACAGGAACACGATGAAGGCGGCGATCCAGATTCCCCAGGTGTTGCTGACTTCGAGGAAGCGCGAGAAGGCAACGCCGGCACCAGTCATCTGACCGATGACGTAGGTGATCGAGGCCACGATCAGGCAGATCACCGCTACCAGGCGCGCGGTGTTGCTGTAGAAGCGGTCACCGATGAAGTCCGGCACGGTAAACTTGCCGAACTTGCGCAGGTAGGGGGCCAGCAGCATCGCCAGGATGACGTAGCCGCCGGTCCAGCCCATCAGGAAGGTGGAGTTGGCGTAGCCGCCAGAAGCCAGCAGGCCGGCCATGGAAATGAATGATGCCGCCGACATCCAGTCGGCGGCCGTGGCCATGCCGTTGGTGACCGGATGTACCCCGCCGCCAGCGACGTAGAAGTCCTTGGTGGAACCCGCTCGGGCCCAGATCGCGATCCCGATATACAGGGCGAAGGAAGCGCCCACGAATAGCAGGTTAATGGCAAATTGACTCATGCGATTACTCCCCGAGACCGAACTTTTTGTCGAGGCGGTTCATCTTCCATGCGTAGAAGAAGATGATGCCGATGAAGGTGAGGATCGATCCTTGCTGAGCGAACCAGAAGCCCAGGTCAGTCCCGCCCACGGGAATGCCCGCCAGCAGCGGACGCAGCAGAATGGCGAAGCCATAGGACACCAGCGCCCAGACGATCAGGCAGCCGGTGATTAGACGCACGTTGGCCGACCAGTAAGCAGCAGCATTGGATTTTTCATCTGCCATAGTCATGCTCTCCGGATGTTCCAGGGTTGAGTTGTTGTACCGACATTAAGCGCGATGTATCAGGTCGATCATTCTTCGAGCATCACCCCGAGTCGCGTTTCCAGTCGTGGATGAAATTGCGAGGTTAGGGCGAGATGTCATCAGAATTGTCCTCATCATCGGCCTTCTCTCGGTGCCTCGATAAGACGTTGGTTTATTGTTTCTTTGTCTTTGGTGGAATGCGCGCTGATGTCACTGCATTCATCAGCCCTGATACTGGTCAATAACCCTGGAAAAACAATCCCAGACTTTGGTATCAGGGCACGCAGGCGTTGTGAAAGGTTTTTCTAAATTCCTTTTAATTCAATGTTTTACTGTTTATTGTGGTTTTTATTAACCTGTCTTTAGTCGTTCGGTTAGGACGATGGTATAGCCCGGTTTTGATCGACATCATCCAAAAGGAAAAAGGTTGAACGATGGTCTAGGTGTCGGTCCGTGAGAAGCTGTTGCTATGCTGCCTGACAGTGAAATGATGTTTGGCGGGCGCCGTCAGATCAGCCATCACTGTCGTGACGTGAAAAGGCGCTTGCACTCGCTCTCGATACAGATAAGACGAAGGTCGCGCCATGCGGCCGGTGAGCTGAGTCGTTATCCGCGGTGACATGGCCGCCGCACAACGAGGTCATCGCCATGGTCGATGTCGATCTCTCCCAACCGCCTTTCTCGCTGCTCGATGATGACGGGCGTGAGCTGGTGCGGCGTGGCGTGGATCTGGCTTATTACGAAAGCGACGAGGTACTGCTCGACGCGGGCCAGCCCGGCGAATACGTCTACCTGATTCACAAGGGTGAGGTCGCCGAGCTGGATACCTCCGAACCCAGTGCTACGGCTCGCATCGGCCACTACACGGCGGGGGATCTGTTCGGCGCAATCAGCATTCTCAACGGTAAGAGCCGCTACCGCTTCAAGGCCGAACAGGAATGCCTTTGCTACCTGTTGCCGCACACGCTCTTCGAACGACTGTGCGAGCGCTACCCTGCTTTCGCCGAGTTCTTCCGCCAGCGCCTCTCCGACAAGACGCGGTTGATGACCGAACGACGTGCCGAGGGTGGCGTGAGCATGGCCGGCTTCATGCTGGCGCGTATCGCCGAATGCATGCGACCGCCGCTACTGGTCGAGGAAGACACCAGCATCGCCACGGCGGTGCGCACCCTCAACGACAGCCGTGCCGACAGCCTGCTGGTTCGCCAGGGGCCGCGTCTGGGGATGGTCACCAAGACCGACCTGCTCAATGCTCTGGTGATCGACGGCGGCGATCAGCAAAGCCTGGTGGTCGAAATCGCTCACTTCTCGCTGGTCAGTGCTCGTCCCGATCAGTATCTGTTCGAGGCGCTGGTCAATATGACGCGCCACGAGGTGGCGAGGGTGGTGGTGATCGAGGGCACTCAGGCGGTGGGGGTGGTCGAGCTCACCGACGTGCTGAGCTACTTCTCGAGCCGCAGCTATGTGGTCAGCCTGCAGGTCGAGCAGGCGGACAGCCTCGAGGAGCTTGCCGCGGCCAGCGCGCGCACCCCAGAGCTTGTGAAGGCGCTGATGGTACAGGGCGTCAAGCTGCGTTTCGCCATGGACCTGCTGGCGGCGCTGAACGGTCGCATCATGCACAAGGCCTGGGTGTTTAAGATCGATGAGGCGCGCCAGCATCAAAGTTGCCTGATGGTGATGGGCAGCGAAGGACGTGGCGAGCAGATTCTCAAGACGGATCAGGACAACGGCTTGATCCTTGCCGACGACGCCGACTGGCCCGACTGTAGCGTCGAGATGGAGAACTTCACCGAGACCCTGGTGGCGCTCGGCTATCCGCGCTGCCTGGGCAATATCATGGTCTCCAACCCGGCCTGGGTCGGGCGGGTCAAGGACTGGCGGGAGCGCATCATCCGGTGGGTCGAGCGCCGCGACGGCGAAAGCCTGATGAAGCTTGCGATCATCCTCGACGCCCATGCGGTGGCCGGCAATTCGGCCCTGCTCGACGAGGTACGTGATGGGTTGTTCGAGGCCTGCGGGGGTAACGAGCTGTTGCTGACGTACTTCGCCCGAGCGGCGCTGCAGTTCTCCACGCCGCTGAGCCTGTTTGGCACCCTGAAGAAACCCCAGCACGGCATCGATATCAAGAAGGGGGGCATCTTCCCCATCGTGCATGGGGTGCGCACTCTGGCGTTGGAACGGGGCATTCGCGCCACGTCGACGCTGGAGCGGCTGGATGCCCTGGTGGCCGATGGCCGCCTGGATGCGCGCTTCGCCGAGGATCTGGGCGAGGCTCTGTCGCTGTTCACCGAGCTGCGCCTCAAGCAGCAGCTCGAGCACCTGGACGGCGTCAATGCCGAGCGCGACGCCAATCGGGTCGTCGTGCAGCAGCTGTCGTCACTGGAACGTGACCTGCTGCGTGAGGCGCTGCATATCGTCAAGGACTTCAAACAGCGTCTGACCCAGCGTTTTCATCTGGAATATTGACGGCAGGAGGCAGGATGTTAAAAGCGTGGCGCCGTGTGACCGATCGTCGTCGCCAGGCCGGTGGCGATTACGGTTGGCTGTTCAATCCCTATACCGGCGACGAGATGGTGGCCATCGACTGCGAGACCACCGGCCTCGATACGCGTCGCGACGAGCTGGTCTCGATCGCCGCGGTCAAGGTACGCGGCGACCGGGTGCTGACCAGCGAGTCGCTGGATCTGAGATTGTCGCGTCCGGCCCGCCTGACCGGTGACTCGATCTGCATCCATGGCCTGCGCGGCATCGACCTGGAAGGCGGCGCGAGCGTCGAGGATGCCCTCGCGCAGTTTCTGGATTTCGTCGGTAACCGGCCGCTGGTGGGCTGGTGCGTGGCCTTCGATATTGCCATGCTCAATCGCCAGCTGCGTCCTCGTTTCGGCTTCGACTTGCCCAATGCCACCGTCGATATCGCCCAGCGCTATGCCCGGGCAGTGCGTCGCGTAAGCCCGGACATAGAGCCCAGCCTGCGCTTCGAGGCCATGGCCGAGTCCCTCGGCGTGCCGGTCATGGGGCGCCATACGGCACTTGGCGATGCCGTTACCACGGCCTTGATGTACGTGCGCCTGAACAAATCAAGCCGCGTCACGGCCTGAACGACCTCTTCGGCGGTGGGCCGCCACAGGGCCTGATCATGGGGCTCTCGGGGCACGAACTTCTGCGATTTCTTTACCTGCATCAGGGCGATGGTGGGCACCTCCAGGGCGGCTGCCAGGTGCAGGGGCCCCGAGTCGGGGCTGATCAGCACGCCGGATCGAGCCACCAGAGCGGCGAAGTCTCGCAGGGGTTGCGGTGGGCACAGGGCCCCGAAGCGGCTGCCCTCCAGGTGATGCGAGATGGTCGGTGCGAGATCTGCCTCCTCCGGGCCCAGGCACACCAGGTGGCGTTGATTGGCCGCTTCCAGGGCGTTCAGGATGTCGAACCATTGCGCCCAGGGAAGGCGTTTGTCCAGATGACCGCCGATAAAGACGGCGACGAAGGGCTCGCACGTAGGCGTCACGCCAGCGGTGTCAGGCTTGACAGATGCTGGTTCGACGGCGGGCAGGCAGTGCGCCAGGGTCGCCTCGGCGCGGGCCTGTTCGTCGTGGCTAAGGTGCAGGCGCGGGCGGTTGCGACAGGCCACCCCCAGGGCATGCGCGAAGGGGCGCGGTGCATCATAGGCATGCGGTGTGGCGCCTTCCACTTCGATGTCGAACCAGCGCTGTTCGGGTTTGGCGCGCCCCATAGTGGTCTGGGCGCCAATCAGTCGGGTGCAGATGGCCCCGGTCAGTGAGCCCGGCACCAGCTGCACGGCCAGGTCGTAGCGCTCCCTGCGCAGGCGGGCAAGCAGTGTTACCAGCAGCCAGGGACGCAGGATGGCGCGCCGCGTCATGGTGTGGCAATGATCCACCGGCAGATGGTCGAACAGCCCCCGAGTCTTGTCGGTGGCCAGCAGGTCGAGGCGGGCGTCGGGAAAGCGTGACCGGAAAGCGTCGATTGCCGGCGTGCTGATCAGCGCGTTGCCGATACGATAGTTGGGCCGGATCAGCAGAATCCGCCGGACGTCGCCCAGTTCATCGATCGCGGTGGCCTCGGGAGCTCGCAGCAGCCGCCACAGCAGGCTGGTCAGTCGGCGTTTCAGGCGTTTCTCGGCGCTCTGAGCGAGGGTCTTCAGGATGGTATTGGTGCGAATGCGTTGCGCAAGCGACATCGGGGCAATACTCCGGTAGATGGAAATATTCCACGCCGGGGAGGCGTCGAAATGGCCAGCACCGGACGCGTCGCCGCCGTCTTGGCAGTTACACGCTCCATGTTGAGCGTCGGGCTCATGACCTCGTAGCAGAACACTCTGTCGAAACAGGTCTCTGCCGGGGCAGGGCTCTGCATGGCAGGGCTCCGCGTGGCAGGACCTTTCGATGAAGGACTCTATGTCGTGGCAGGACCCTACCGCAAATGACATTACGCTAAAGGAATTAACGCAGCCTTAATGGCATGCCCGGTCGCTAGCCCCGGGTGCCGGTGGTAAGATGGCGCCTCATTTCTGTCCCCTTTTGCTGCGATCATGACCGATACTGCCGTGACTTACCCCCCGAGCGTCTCCGATACCTCTGCTAACGATGTAGCCGACGCTGCGGCGGCGGACGCTGCCGCCAATGACAAGCGCGCCTTCAACAAGCTGCAGAAACGCCTGCGGCGTCAGGTCGGCAACGCCATCATCGATTACGGCATGATCGAAGAGGGCGACAAGGTCATGGTCTGCCTGTCCGGCGGCAAGGACTCCTACACCATGCTGGAGATCCTCAGGAACCTTCAGCGCAATGCGCCGGTGAATTTCTCGCTGGTGGCGGTCAATCTGGACCAGAAGCAGCCGGGCTTCCCCGAACACGTGCTGCCGGAATACCTGGACAAGCTCGACGTCGATTACCACATCCTCGAGCGTGACACCTATTCGGTGGTCAAGGAAAAGACCCCGGAAGGCAAGACCACCTGCGCGCTTTGCTCACGCCTGCGGCGCGGCTCGCTTTACGGTTTCGCCGAAGAGATCGGGGCCACTAAGGTAGCGCTTGGCCATCATCGCGAAGACATCCTCGAGACGCTGTTCCTGAACATGTTCTTCGGCGGCAGCCTCAAGTCGATGCCGCCCAAACTGCTTTCCGACGACGGCAAGAACATCGTGATTCGTCCGCTGGCCTACTGTCGCGAGGCGGATATCGAGGAGTTTTCCCAGCGCATGGCGTTTCCGATCATTCCCTGCAACCTGTGCGGTTCGCAGCCCAATCTGCAGCGTCAGGTGGTCAAGGAGATGCTGGCCGAATGGGAAACCAAACATCCCGGGCGCCTGGAAAGCATGTTCAAGGCGGTAACCAATGTGGCGCCGTCACAGCTGGCGGATCGCGAACTCTTCGACTTCAAGGGCCTTGAAGCCGAACAGGCACGCCGCCGGGAGAATCGTATCGATGCGCTGGACCTTGGCGGCGAGGCCTAGCCGACGCGCCGCTCCGAGACGCATTGACCAGACGTATCGGCCAGGCGCTTTGTCCAGGCGCTTTGTCCAGGCGCGTCGTCCAGATCAGCCCCATAAAAAAACGCCAAGCCTCAGGGCTTGGCGTTTTGCGTTGTATGAGCGCTCTGGGTGGCTAACCGTCGTAAGGGCAGCCATCGTTGGCCAGCTCGGCCAGGTTCTTGAGATCGATGATGTTGACCTCGCGTCCCGATACGGCCAGCAGCTGCTGTTGCTGAAAGCGTCCCAGGATGCGGCTGACGGTTTCCACGGCGAGCCCCAGATAGTTACCGATGTCCGCGCGGGACATCGATAGCCGGAAGCTGTAGGCCGAGTAACCGCGGCGGCGAAAGCGCGACGACAGATTGACCAGAAAGCTTGCCAGCCGCTCGTCGGCGGTCATGCGTGACAGCAGGCGCAGCATGCGCCGGTCGTCGCGCAGCTCCTTGCTCAGGCTGCGATAGAGCTGGGCACGCAGTTCCGGCAGGTGCTCCGACAGCCCGTCGAGCCGGTCGAAGGGAATCTCGCAGACGGTGGTGGTCTCCAGCGCCACTACCGTGCCCGGATAGCGTTCCTCGTCGATGCCGTCCAGGCCGACCAGTTCGCTCGGCAGATAGAAGTTACTCAGTTGTTCATCGCCGCTGCCGGCGCTGATGAGCTGCTTGAGGCTGCCCGAGCGTACCGCGAAGACGCTGGAGAAGGGCGCCTCCTGACGCACCAGCGTCTCGCCCTTCTTGAGAGGCGCGCGACGACGAATGATGGCATCGAAGCGGTCCATGTCCTCCACTTCCAGCGCGAGGGGCAGGCACAGCGAACTGAGGCTGCAGGTCTGGCAGCGGGTTTCGGTGAGGCGGGCTCGGTGACCGAGCGCATTGGCGGGCATGTCCTTCTCCTTGGCTGCATCCTTATACATTCTAGTTCATCCGCGGGGCCCATTATGGAAGAGAGAGCGGAGGAGGCAAAGTTTCCTTGGTTCTCGAACTCGGGCAGTGGCGCTGTGAGCGCCGCTGCTGGGCCATAGACATAAGTCTACAGGCTCCAGGCTCATAGGATGCGCGAATAGCGCTCTTTGGCCTGCTCGGGCAGCCGAGCGTCGAAGGCCATGGCCAGATGCCGGATCAGCAGGCGCCCACGCGGCGTCACGGTCAGCCGGCTGCCGTGCTGTTCGATCAGGCCATCCTCGATGCTGGAAGCCAGGCGGGCCAGGGCATCGTCGAGCCAGAGCATCGCGTCGAGGCCGAATTCGTGCCCCAGCGTCTCAAGATCGAGCGCCATGTCACACATCAGCCGTTCGATGGCGCGGCGGCGAAGGCGGTCGTCGAGGCTCAGCCGGATGCCCTTGACGGTGGCCAGCCGCCCGGCGTCCAGCGCCACTTCGTAGTCGCCGAGCGCCGTGGGATTCTGGGCATAGCAGTCATCCACCCGACTGATGGCCGAAACGCCCAGCCCTACCAGGTCGCTGTTGCCGTGTGTCGAATACCCCTGGAAGTTGCGGGTCATGGTGCCCTGGCGCTGAGCGCGGGCCAGGCTGTCGTCGGGCAGCGCGAAGTGATCCATGCCGATGTGCACATAGCCCGCGTCTTCGAGCATGTCGATGCTTGTCTGCAGCATGGCCAGCTTGGCGTCACTGTCCGGCAGGTCGGCCTCACGGATGCGACGCTGGGGCGCAAAACGACTGGGCAGGTGGGCATAGTTGAACACCGACAGCCGCGGCGGGGTCATTTCGATGACCTGGGCGAGCGTTGCGGCGAAGCTCGACGGCGTCTGGTGCGGCAGGCCATAGATCAGATCGAGGTTCAGCGAGCGAAATCCCAGCCGTCGGGCCTCGTCGATCAGCGTTTCGGTCAGTACCCGGGGCTGGACCCGGTTGATGGCCTGCTGGACCTTGGGGTCCAGGTCCTGAACGCCGAGACTCAGCCGGTTGAAGCCCAGTGCCTGAAGGTGACGCAGGGTCAGCACGTTCGCCTCCCGAGGGTCGATCTCGATGGAGTAGTCGCGATCGGGCGCGTTGCTGAGGCCGAAGCGCGCATCCAGGCGGTCGAACAGATCCCCCATCTGGCCAAGCGTCAGGAAGGTGGGGGTGCCGCCGCCCCAGTGCAGCTGGGTGACCTCGCGGGCGGTGTCCAACCGGCGGCTGGTGAGCACCATCTCGCGATCGATTCGGGAAAGGTATGGCTCGGCCAGCCGGGTGTTCTTGGTGGCGATCTTGTTGCAGGCGCAGTAGAAGCAGATGCGCCGGCAGAAGGGCACATGCACATACAGCGACAGCGGACGGGACCTTGCGTTGCTGCGCACCAGCGCCGCCTCGAAGTCCTCGGCGCCGAAGCCCTGGTGAAAGGAGGGCGCGGTCGGGTAGGAGGTGTAGCGCGGCCCGCTGATGTCATAGCGCTTGAGCAGCGCCGGGTCCCAGGCATGGGACGACGAGGGGGCGGGCATGGGGCTAAACATCACTGCATACTCCACTGGATGCGAATGCCTCCAGTCTAGTGTCGCCAGAGGCCTGGCCCCTTGCGCCAGGTCAAGTCCCGTGGAAATGGCGGCCCGCCAGGTTTATATCAGCCGCCAGGCGCTGGCCAGCTGCCAGAGCGCGAAGGCGATGATCAGCCCCGCCGCCAGGGCGCGGGTTGCTGGGTGGCGGATCAGGCGGCCAAGCGAGCGTGCGGCGAGGCCAGTGGCGAGCAGAGCGGGCAGGGTGCCGAGCCCGAAGGCCCCCATCAGGGCGGTGCCCGCGAGGGGCTCGGCGGTGGCCAGGCTCCAGGCCAGCATCGAATAGACCAGCCCGCAGGGCAGCCAGCCCCAGACGGCCCCCAAGGCGACGGCCTGGGGCAGGCTAACTACCGGCATCAGGCGTCGGCCGACCGGTTCCAGATGGCGCCACAGGCGCCGCCCCAGGGCCTCGACTCTGAGCAGGCCCTTCCACCAGTTGGCGATATACAGCGCCATCAGGATCAGCATGACGGCGGAAAGCGTCGACAGCGCCAGGCGCACCCCGCTGGCGAGCCCGCCGATCAGGGTGCCGAGCCCGGCCACCAGGGCGCCGGCGAGCATGTAGCTCCCAATGCGGCCCAGGTTGTAGCCGAGCAACAGGCCGGTGAGCCTTGCCGGATGGCGCATGCTGGGCGGTACGGCGAAACTCAGCGCGCTCATGATGCCACCGCACATGCCGATGCAGTGGGCGCCCCCGAGCAGGCCGAAGACGAAGGCGGCGGCCAGCGGCGGCAGATCGAGGCCGGTTGGGTTCATCGCGGCCCGGCCTCCCGGCCATCGTCTTTATTGCTTGTTTCTTCTCCTTCTCTTTCTTCTTGCCTTGCTCCTTCTTCCTTGAGTTCAGCGCGACTGTTGTCGTCTGCGCCCTGCGGGGTCGTCTCTTCATTAGGCTGGGCATCACCGGGTTGGGCCTGGGGCTTATTCGCGGGCGTGGTTTTCGCCTGTTCGCGGCGCAGGCGGGCGGCCGGCGAGAGGTCATTGTCGTCATCGTCGAAGAGTATGCGATGCGCTGGACCTTCGAGGTCATCGAACTGGTCGTTCTTGACCGCCCAGAAGAACGCCCAGACGGCCAGCGACAGCAGCAGCAGGGATAACGGGATCAGCAGGTAGAGAATGCTCATAGAGGCTCTGTTCGGGCGTGAGGCGGCGGCGTGGCAGCGGTGACTACGCTTCGATGGGGGCGGCCCAGCCGCAGAGCGTTGCCGACCACCACCAGCGAGCTTGCCGACATGCCGATGGCGGCGAGCCAGGGCGGTACCAGGCCGCAGGCGGCCAGCGGCAGGGCGGTCAGGTTGTAGCAAAGCGCCCAGCCCAAGTTCTGGCGAATGATGCGGCGGGTGGCACGGCTGACCTCGATGGCCTCGACGATACGCGACAGATGCGGGCTGAGCAGCACGGCATCGGCACGGGTACGGGCCAGATCGGTGGCGCCGTTCATGGCGATCGACACCTCGGCGCCGGCCAGTACCGGCACGTCGTTGATGCCGTCGCCGACCATCACCACCGATTCCCCCTGCGCCTGAAGGGCTTCGACACGGGCGAGCTTGTCTTCGGGGCTGGCGCCGGCACGCCAGTCCTCGATGCCCAGCCGCTGCGCGAGGTCCTCAACCGATGCCTCCTGGTCGCCGGAGAGCAGCTCGACCGACAGCCCCAGGCGCTTTAGAGCTTGCACGGTGGTTGGGGCGTCGTCGCGCAGATCATCCTTGAGCGCGAACCAGGCGCGCGGCTTCCCCTCGCAGGCGAGCAGCAGCCACTGGCCTTGGCCGGGTGGCGGCGGGGCGTCGCTGCCGGCGGCGAAAGCGGGCTTGCCAAGCCGCCAGCGGCGACCCTCGAGGCCGCCTTCCAGTCCTTGTCCGGGGCGGTTGATCACTGTCTCGGCGCTGATGGTGACGTCTCGGTGAGGGCTGAACGCCCGCGCGATGGGGTGCTCGGAGTGCGCCTCCAGGGCCGCGGCGATGGCGCGCGCCCGCTGTGTCTCGAACCCGGCCACAGGATGCGTCTCGACAAGCGTCATGCGGCCGGTGGTCAGGGTGCCGGTCTTGTCGAAGATGACCCGGCTAGCCTGGGCGAGTCCCTCGAGGGCGTGGGCGCGGGTGATCAGGAATCCACGGCGGCGCAGCCGGCCGTGGCTTGCGGTCAGCGCCGTGGGCGTGGCCAGCGCCAGAGCGCAGGGACAGGTCACCACCAGCACCGAGAGCGTTACCCACAGCGCCCGTGACGGGTCGATGAAGGCCCAGGCAATGGCCACGCCGAGGCTCACTACCAGCAGGCGTAGCACGAAGAGGTGCGCCCAGCGGCTGGCCAGTTCGGCGATGCGCGGGCGCTTGGCAAAGGCCCGGTCGGTGAGATCGAGGATCGCCGAAGCACGGGCCTCGTGGCCGACATGGGTAACGCGCACCACCAGCGGGCTATCGACGTTGTGGCTGCCGCCGGTAACGGCGTCTCCCGGGCGGCGGGTGACCGGGCGGGACTCGCCGGTGAGCATCGATTCATCCAGGCTCGAGGTGCCGTCTTCGATCACCCCGTCGGCAGGCACGCCATGGCCGGGTCGCACCAGCACCCGGTCGCCGGCGGTCAGGCGGTTGGCGGGCAGCACGCGCTCGCTGCCATCGGCCTCGAGGCGAGTCGCCGAGGCGGGCAGCACCCCGGCCATCGCATTGCCGCTATGGCCGCTGCGGCGTCGGGCGCGCATCTCGATATAGCGTCCGAACAGCAGGAAGAAGGTGAACATCGACACCGAGTCGAAGTAGACCTCGCCCTGACCGGAAAGCACCGCGTAGCCGCTGGCGAGATAGGCCCCACCGATCGCGAGCGACACCGGTACGTCCATGCCCAGGGTGCGGTTGCGCAGATCGCGCAGGGCGTTGTGGAAGAAGGGCGCCGCCGAGAACAGCACCACCGGGGTGGCCAGGGCGAAGGACAGCCAGTGAAAGAGCACCAGGAAGTCCCTGGACATCTCGCCGGGGTCGCTCAAGTAGATCGGCACGGAGAACATCATCACCTGCATCATCGCCACGGCGGCGACGATCAGCCGGCGCACGCCCATGCGCTCGTCATGCTTGAGCCGCTGCTGCGCCTGGTCGGGCGCGTAAGGCTGAGCGGGATAGCCGATAGCGGCGAGCTCGGCGAGCAGCTGCGAGAGGGCGATGCGCGCCGGGTCCCAGCTGATGCTTAGCCGGTGATGACTCAGGTTCACGGCGCTTGAGGTGACGCCATCGAGCGCGTTCAGGCGATGCTCGATCAGCCAGGCGCAGGCCGCGCAGGTGATGCCATCTACCGCTAGAGTGGCGGTCAGGCCATCGCCGTTGGCGTGCACGAATTCGCTTTGCAGTGCCGGGTCGTCGAACACCTGCCAGGTTTCAGCCTGGGCGCGCCGGGTGCTCGAATCGCTCGAGGGCCGTTCGGGCAGTTCGGTGCGAAAGCGGTAGTAACTCGAGAGTCCGCCCTCGACGATAGCGTGGGCCACCGCCTCGCAGCCGGGACAGCACAGCGAGTGGGCCCGGTCATCGAGCACCAGCTGCCAGGGGGCGCCGGCGGGCACCGGGCTGCCGCAGTGATAGCAGCCGGTGTCGACACCCTGTGACGCCGCCTCGACACTCATGAGGCGGCTGGCGTGATCTGAATGATGCGCTTATCGGTCATGGCGCTCACTGGCTATCGTCGGGCGCCTGGGCCTTCAGGCGGAAGGCCTCTGCACTGGGGAAGGTCGCTTCACCCTGCAGGCGCCATTCGGGGTCCTGAACGTCGGGCTCCAGCTGCAGGTACCAGCGATACTCGAGCTGGCTTGGCGCCTGGCCGACATAGTGTCTGCCGCGGACGTGCTCAAGGATCAACTGCTGGTCGCGATCGTCGCGGGTGGGGAAGGTCAGCGTCAGCAGGAGTCGCTGGGGCCGGGCCTCGCCGCTGAGATCGACATTGATGTCACCGGTCAGGTCATCGACTCGGATCCTGGCGGCCATGCCCATCTCGGTGGCTCGGTGGTCCTGGGCGATCACCTGGTTGATGGCCAGTCCCGTCTTGTAATAATTGTCCTCGACCATGCCGTCGTAGCTGGTGATCGACAGCACCAGAAAGGTGGTGCCGGCGATGATCGATGAGCCGAGCACGGCCAGAAGCATCCAGGGCCAGAACTCCTTGTACCACGGGTTAGTCGGCTGTGAGTTCAAGGTCATCTCCTGATCTGTCCGATGAAGCGGGTCTCATGCTCTTGGCGAATGTCGTCATCGCTGGCCTCAAGAATCACCTGAAGTTCGTGGCTGGGCAGACTGATGGTATCGGCGTCGACGACGGCCTGCAGGGTGACTAGGCGGCTGTCGCCCGCGCCAATGGTGACCGCCTCGCTGCCGATCAGTTCGATGCCCGGCAGACCCTGCATGCTGATGCGGTAGGTATGCTCGCGGTCATCCAGGTTGCGGATGGTCAGGGTATAAGCGTTGCTGATGCGCCCGTCCGGTGTCATCTGGTAGAGCTGGTTACGGTCTCGCTCGATATCGAACTCCAGGGTGTCTCGGTCGCTCACCGCCCAGGCGAATAGCCCGACCATCACCAGCAGGGCCGCCAGATAGCCGATCAGCCGCGGACGCAGGATATGGGTCGTGCCGCCTTCCAGGGCATGCTCGGTGGTATAGCGGATCAGGCCACGGGGGTAGCCCATTTTGTCCATCACGCTGTCGCAGGCATCGATACAGGCCGCGCAGCTGATGCATTCGTACTGCAGACCATCGCGGATATCGATGCCGGTGGGACAGACCTGCACGCACAGATCGCAGTCGATGCAGTCGCCGAGCCCGGCGGCACGGTGGTCGGTGGACTTCTTGCGGGCGCCACGCGGTTCGCCGCGGGCGATGTCATAGGACACGACGAGGGTATCCTGATCGAACATTACCGACTGGAAACGGGCATAGGGGCACATGTAGATGCACACCTGTTCGCGCAGCCAGCCGGCGTTCAAGTAGGTGAATACCGTGAAGAACCCGGTCCAGAACAGCGCCCAGCCGCCCAGCTCGAAGTGGGCGAGGTCGGCGATAAGCCCCTCGATGGGCGTGAAGTAGCCGACGAATGCCAGTCCGGTGGCCAGGGCGATGATGAGCCACAGCAGGTGCTTTGTCCCCTTGCGCCAGGCCTTGTCGAGGCTCATGGGCTGCTGGTCGAGCTTGATGCGGCGGTTGCGACGGCCTTCGGTGACTTTCTCGGCCCAGATGTAGAGCCAGGTCCAGACGCTCTGCGGGCAGGTATAGCCGCACCACACCCGGCCGGCGAAGACGGTGATGAAGAAGAGTCCGAAGGCGCAGATGATTAACAGCCAGGACAGCAGTATGAATTCCTGGGGATAGAAGGTGCCGCCGAAGATATGGAACTGGCGGGCGGGCAGGTCGAACAGGATCAGCGGACGACCGCCCCAGGAGAGCCAGGGCAGACCGAAGAACAGGCCCATCAACACCCAGTTGGAGGCGCGTCTCAGACGCTGGAAGACGCCCTTGATCTCGCGCACGTAAATGTGACGCCGGCTTTGGTACATGGCGGTGGACGTCGCTGGCGCCGGGTCATGGTGGCCGACGCTTGCGTCTGTCGTTACGTCTTGAGTGGGAATCCTGTCGGACATGACATCACCGCGTCGGCTCGGGGCTCTTGGGGGCCCGGCGGATGCCGGGCACATCGCTATTGTAGCGGGCGGTTAGCTGGCAGGCGGCCGGGTGCGACGGCGAGACGCACCCGGCGAGCGATGGCTCAGTTCGAGAGGCTGTAAACGTAAGCGGCGACCAGGTGCACCTTGTTCTCGCCGATGTAGGGGGCTTGAGCGGGCATATGACCGTTGCGGCCATTGCGCAGGGTCTGACGGATGGCGTCGCCAAGCGGCTGGCCGGGCTGGCGGTAGAGCCAGATGTCGTCGGTCAGATTGGGGGCGCCCAGCGCCTGATTGCCCTTGGCTTGCGGCCCGTGGCAGGCCACGCAGGAGGCGGCGAAGATCGGCTGGCCAAGGGCGGCGGCGTCGGCGTCATGCTCGGCGCCGGAGAGCGACATCACGTAGTTGGCCACATTGTCGATGTTGGTCTCGCCGAGCTGCTGCCAGGCGGGCATCAGGCCGTTGCGCCCGTTGCGCAGGGTGGTCTTGATGTTCTCCGGCGCGCCGCCGTAAAGCCAGTCGTCGTCGGTCAGGTTGGGGAAGCCGTAGCCGCCCTGGGCGTTGGAGCCGTGGCAGACCGCACAGTTATTGAGGAAGATGCGCTCGCCGACGCGCATGGCCTCGCTGTCCTTGGCAAGCTCCGGCACCGGCACGTTGTTGTACTGAGCGAAGATCGGCGCATAGCGCTCCTCGGCGCGCGCCACTTCCTGGTCCCACTGGCTTTCCTGGGTCCAGCCGAGCAGGCCGCCATAGTTGCCAAGCCCGGGATAGAGGGCGAGATAGCCGAGCGCGAAGATGATGGTGCCGGCGAACAGCATGAACCACCAGCGTGGCAGCGGGTTGTCATATTCCTCGATGCCATCGGCCTGGTGGCCGGTGGTGCCCACGTTGCCCTCGGCGTCCGGGACCTTGTCGGTCTTGCGGTTGGCAAACAGGATCCACCAGCAGAAGGCGATGGTGCCCAGCGTGATGACGATGATCCAACCACTCCAGAAGCCTGAAAGGGAGTCGCCCCATAGGTTGTTCATGTGTTCTTGTCTCCCCTGTCCTGTCGGGAATCCACCTCGTCCGGCGAGGCACGGTCGTCATGCATCACGTCGTCCTGTTCGTCGGCGAAGGGCAGGTTGGCTGCCTCATCGAAGTCCTTGCGGCGACGCTTCGAGTAGGCCCAGGCCACGATGCCCAGAAAGGCGATCAGGATCAGCAGGGTGGTGATGCCGCGAAAGGTGCCCATGTCCATGATCAGCGCGCACCCTTGAGTACGGTGCCCAACTGCTGCAGGTAGGCGACCAGCGCGGTGATTTCCTGTTCGCCGCGAATCCTGTCCCCGGCGCCGGCGATCTGCTCGTCGGTGTAGGGCACGCCCATGCTTTGCAGGGCGCGCATCTTGGTCTCGGTGGCCTCACCGTCGAGGGTGTTGGCGAACAGCCAGGGATAGGCCGGCATCTTGGATTCCGGCACCACGTCACGCGGGTTGTACAGGTGCGCCCGGTGCCAGTCGTCCGAGTAGCGGCCGCCGACCCGCGCCAGGTCCGGGCCGGTGCGCTTGGAGCCCCACAGGAAGGGGTGATCGTAGACGAACTCGCCGGCGACGCTGTAGTGCCCGTAGCGCTCGGTCTCGGCGCGGAAGGGGCGCACCATCTGCGAGTGGCAGCCGACACAGCCCTCGCGGATGTAGATATCGCGGCCTTCGAGTTCCAGCGGGCTCAGCGGTTCGAGGCCCGCCACCGGCTGGGTCGTCTCCTTCTGGAAGAACAGCGGGACGATCTCGGCCAGGCCGCCGAAACTGATCACCAACAGGATCAGCACGGCGAGCAGCCCCACGTTCTTTTCGACTATCTCGTGTCTCATCGGTGCAGGTTCCCTGTTAGGCGGTCTGAGGAAGCGGCTGGGGCTCGGTGTTGCTGCGCTTGACCGTCATGTAGACGTTCAAGGCCATGAGCAGCATGCCGGTGACCCAGAACAGGCCGCCGATCCAGCGCACCACATAGCCGGGATGGCTGGCCTCGAGGGCTTCAACGAAGGTGTACATCAGGGTGCCGTCGGCGTTGACCGCCCGCCACATCAGGCCCTGCAGGATGCCGTTGACCCACATCGCGGCGATATAGAGCACGGTGCCAATGGTCGCGAGCCAGAAATGCACGGCGATCAGTTTGACCGAGTACATTTCGGTGTCTCCGTAAAGCCGTGGGATCAGGTGGTACATGGAGCCGATGGTGATCATGGCCACCCAGCCCAGAGCCCCCGAATGCACGTGACCGATGGTCCAGTCGGTGTAGTGGGACAGCGCATTGACGGTCTTCACCGCCATCATTGGTCCCTCGAAGGTCGACATGCCGTAGAACGACAGCGCCACCACCAGGAAGCGCAGGGTCGGGTCGGTGCGCAGCTTATGCCAGGCGCCGGACAGGGTCATCATGCCGTTGATCATGCCGCCCCAGGAGGGGGCCAGCAGGATGATCGACATGATCATGCCCAGCGACTGCGCCCAGTCGGGCAGGGCGGTGTAGTGCAGGTGGTGAGCGCCGGCCCACATGTAGGTGGTGATCAGCGCCCAGAAGTGCACGATCGACAGACGATAGGAATAGATCGGACGCTCGGCCTGCTTGGGCACGAAGTAGTACATCATGCCGAGGAAGCCCGCCGTCAGGAAAAAGCCCACGGCGTTGTGGCCCCACCACCACTGCACCATGGCGTCCACTGCGCCGGGATAGATCGAGTAAGACTTGAAGGCCCCGACCGGAATGGCGGCGTTGTTGACGATGTGCAGCACGGCCACCGTCAGGATGAAGGCGGCATAGAACCAGTTTGCCACGTAGATATGCGCGGTCTTGCGCTGCTTGATCGTGCCCAGGAACACGATGGCATAGCTGATCCAGACCACCGCGATCAGAATGTTGATCGGCCACTCGAGCTCGGCATACTCCTTGGAGGTGGTGAAGCCCAGCGGCAGCGTGATGACCGCCGACACGATCACCGCCTGCCAGCCCCAGAACGTGAAGGCGGCGAGCCGGTCGGAGATGAGGCGAACCTGACAGGTGCGCTGCACCACATAGTACGACGTCGCCATCAGCGCCGAGCCGCCGAAGGCGAAGATCACCGCATTGGTGTGCAGCGGGCGCAGGCGGCCGAAGCTCGTCCACGGCAACCCCAGGTTGAGTTCCGGCCAGACCAGCTGCGCGGCAATGATCACACCCAGGCTCATGCCTATGATGCCCCATACCACCGTCATGATCGCGAACTGCCGAACTACCTTGTAGTTGTAGACCGGATGCTCAAATGCTGTGTTCATGTCAGGTTCCCGTTGAACGCGGTGTCGGGGAGACGTCCAAAACCGGAGTGTGCCCGAGGCATGCCGCCGCCATAATGATGCAGATCAAGAGTCTGGAAGCGATTCTAGCCCAGCGCTCGTGGCACCCGCACCAGAAGCTCATGCACATTTCCGTTATTACTTTTTGATTATTAATAGGAGAGTAAGTGGCATACCCCATCGACGCCAGCGAGTCGCTGAAAACACCGGCTGAACTCGGGCAACGACTCGCTCAGGGGCAGACGGGCACCTGGTGGATCGCAGAGCGAGGGCCAATCGACGTCAGCGGCGAGGCGCTCCATGGTCGACTGCTGTTGACCCACGGTGCCGGGGCCGGCCAGGACTCGACTTTCCTGGTCGCGCTGCGCGAGGCGCTTGGCCAGGCCGGGGTGCAGGTGCTGGCGATCGAGTTTGCCTACCTGCAGCAGATGCGACAGGAAGGCCGCCGGCGACCGCCGCCCAAGGTCGAACGGCTGGTGGAAGAGCTGGCCGGCTGGTGCGACTTTTTGTCGCAGGCTGGGCTGCCCGCTCCCTGGCTCGGCGGCAAGTCGATGGGGGGGCGCGTGGCGAGCCTGCTGGCCGCCGAGCTGGGTGACTCACCGCAGACCGCAACGGGAAGCGAGCGGGCGAATCAGCCGATGGTGGCCGGCCTGGTGCTGTGTGGTTATCCCTTTCATCCGCCTGGCAAGCCCGAGCGAACCCGGCTGGCGCATTGGCCGGCGCTTGCCTGTCCGACGCTGGTGCTGCAAGGCACACGTGATCCCTTCGGCCGACGCGAGGAAGTGGAGGGCTATGCGCTGCCCGCCTGCGCCGAGGTTCACTTTCTGGAGGCGGGAGATCATGACTGGACGCCGACCCGCCGCAGCGGGTTGCGTCAGTCTGATTTGATTGCTGAGGCGGCAGAAGCGATCGCCGCCCGCATGGCCCTCGCCAAAGCCGATGCATAAGCCTCTGCATCGATAGGCGAGTTGCCGGTAGATGAAATCCTTGGGCGCGTATGGGCCGAATGCGCCAACAGGCGCCAGCGGAATCAGATGAATCTTCCGGTAGCGCAAGACGGGGTGATCGAGCACTGAATTGCCCACCGCCCGCGCATGGCGCGGCTTTGCGCACGTTAAGAGCGCAAGTTGATGAATGCCCTGTGAAATTCGGGCTGCTCTCTGACGAATTATTTGTGTCGCTGGCGTTGACTTTGGTCCGTCGCCCTGTAGAATGCAGCGCCACGTCCCCAAGGGTGGTTAGCTCAGTTGGAAGAGCACCAGCCTTACAAGCTGGGGGTCACTGGTTCGAGCCCAGTACCACCCACCATCTCTTCGAGATGCCCTGGAGGCGTAGAGAAAAAATGCGGACTGGTAGTTCAGTTGGTTAGAATGCCGGCCTGTCACGCCGGAGGTCGCGGGTTCGAGTCCCGTCCAGTCCGCCACTTTTCTCATTTAGTAGTTAAGCAGTACCAAGGCAAGTGTTGACTTGTTGTTCGATGGACTGGTAGTTCAGTTGGTTAGAATGCCGGCCTGTCACGCCGGAGGTCGCGGGTTCGAGTCCCGTCCAGTCCGCCATCGATCATTCAATTACGCGCCGCCTATCGAATATGTGGGTGATTAGCTCAGCTGGTTAGAGCACCAGCTTCACATGCTGGGGGTCACTGGTTCGAGTCCAGTATCACCCACCACGCGGACCGGTAGTTCAGTTGGTTAGAATGCCGGCCTGTCACGCCGGAGGTCGCGGGTTCGAGTCCCGTCCGGTCCGCCATTTCGATACCCGATATTAACCCTGAGCCTTGTGGCTTGGGGTTTTGTCGTTTCTGGCCCTGTGGTTTCCTCGCCGCCTCGAGGCGCTCTGGTTGTATCCTGCCCTCGTTGCGCCTGTTTACTTCTCTCTCCTAACACCTGTCCTTACGTCTGTCCTTACGTCTGCTTTAATTGCTTGTCCGCACGATCTGGTTTTACTGTCCTAGGCGCCTGCGGGGTCGATGGTCGACCTTGGCCGTCTTGCGGCCCTGGCTGGACTGTCATACGGTTGTTTGAAATCAAGCCGTGCCATCGTGCGAGGACTCGCCGTGACGACCTATCCGCATCTGTTCCAACCGCTGACGCTGGGTAACCTGACCCTGCCCAATCGTGTGCTGATGGGCTCGATGCACACCAACCTCGAGGAAGCGCCCGACGGCTTCGACCGGCTGGCGACCTTCTACGCTGAGCGGACCCGGGCCGGCGTAGGGTTGATCGTCACCGGCGGCATCGCCCCCAACCCGGAGGGCGCGGTTTTCCAGGGCGCCGCCAAGCTTACCAACGCGCATGAAGCGCGCGCTCACCGCCCGGTGACCGAGGCGGTGCACGGCGAGGGCGGGCGCATCTGCCTGCAGATTCTGCATGCCGGCCGCTATGCCTACTCCCCCGAGCTGGTGGCTCCTTCGGCGATTCGCGCGCCGATCAGCGCCTTCACTCCTCGAGCGCTGGAAGGTGACGAGGTCGAGCAGCAGATCGAGGACTATGTGCGCTGTGCCCGCCTGGCCTTGGATGCCGGCTATGACGGCGTCGAAGTGATGGGCTCAGAGGGGTATCTGATCAACCAGTTTCTGTGCCGGCGAACCAACCAGCGCGAGGATGCCTGGGGCGGGGATTTCGCCGCCCGCATGCGCTTTCCGGTGGAGATCGTGCGCCGCATCCGCGCCGCTCTGGGGGCGGACTTCCTGATCATCTTTCGCCTGTCGATGCTGGATCTGGTCGATGAGGGCAGCAGCTGGCAGGAAGTGGTCGCACTGGGTCGCGCCCTCGAAGAAGCCGGAGTGGATCTCATCAATACCGGCATCGGCTGGCACGAGGCGCGGGTGCCGACCATCGTCACCAGCGTGCCACGGGCCGCCTTCACCGAGGTGACGCGGCGCATGAAGGCGGAGCTCTCGGTGCCCTTGATCACCACCAATCGCATCAACATGCCAGAGGTCGCTGAGCGCGTGCTGGCCGAGGGGCACGCCGACCTAGTGTCCATGGCCAGACCCTTCCTCGCCGACCCCGATTGGCTGTCGAAGGCACATGAGGGGCGCAGCGACGAGATCAACACCTGCATCGCCTGCAACCAGGCCTGCCTCGATCATACCTTTCAGGGCAAGCTGACCTCCTGTCTGGTCAACCCGCGGGCCTGTCATGAGACCGAGCTTTCGATCACGCCGGCCGAATCGCCCCAGGACATCGCCGTGGTCGGCGCCGGGCCGGCGGGGCTGGCGACAGCGGTCACCGCCGCCAGCCGCGGCCATCGGGTGGTGCTCTTCGAGCGCGCGGGCGAGGTGGGCGGGCAGTTCAACTATGCCCGGCGGATTCCCGGCAAGGAGGAGTTCAACGAGACGCTGCGCTACTACACGGTGATGCTCGATAAATACGGCGTCGACGTGCGCCTGAACACCCAAGCGACCCTGGAGGCTCTCAAGGGCTTCTCGGCCGTGGTGCTGGCAAGCGGCGTCCGCCCGCGTCGCCTCGACTTGCCGGGCAGCGAACACCCCAGTGTGCTGAGCTACCCCGAGGCGATTCGCCACCCCGAACGGGTCGGCCCGCGGGTGGCGATCATCGGTGCCGGTGGCATCGGCTTCGATGTCGCGGAACTGCTGACCCATGGCGCGCAGGAGGGTGCCTCGGATCAGGCAGCGGAGCAGGTAGCAGGCCAGGACTCAGATCAGGTCTCAGACAAGAGCTGGGACCCGGGCTCACAACAGGCGCTGGGCGACTGGTGTCGGGAGTGGGGCGTCGATCTCTCGGCCCACGAGGGTGCGGGGCTTACCGCTGCCCAGCGTCCACCGGTGACGCGCCGCGTGACCCTGCTGCAGCGCAAGGCCAGCAAGCCCGGCAAGGGGCTCGGCACTAGCACGGGCTGGGTGCACCGGGCCTCGCTGCGTCATCGTGGCGTCGAGACGCTGGCAGGCTGCGAGTATCTGTCTATCGACGATGCCGGGTTGCATGTGCGCGTGGCGGGCGAGCCGCGGCTGCTCGAGGTCGACAGCATCGTGGTCTGTGCCGGCCAGGAGCCGGTGCGCGAGCTTTTCGCTCCGCTCGAGGCCGCCGGGGTGGCGGTGCACCTGATCGGTGGTGCCGACGAGGCCGCCGAGCTTGATGCCAAGCGGGCCATCGACCAGGGCACGCGGCTGGCGGCGCGTCTCTAGCGCTTTGGGTCGCCGTGGAATGGGCGATGAGGGCAAGCAGGTGC
Source organism: Onishia taeanensis (assembly GCF_003268885.1). Taxonomy (GTDB): domain Bacteria; phylum Pseudomonadota; class Gammaproteobacteria; order Pseudomonadales; family Halomonadaceae; genus Onishia; species Onishia taeanensis_A. The sequence goes on along the minus strand of NZ_QLSX01000002.1, from coordinate 152,998 downwards.
AGCCTCTCACGAGGGTGATAGACTGGCTTTAGCGTGCAATCCACGCCGACTGCCAGGGTGTTGCGATGAACCCCGTCGCAATGCGCCTTCGTGAACACTGTGTGTAAGGACACCTCAGATGGAACCCGACTGCACTCCGCGCTACTTGGCCAGTGACAACACCTCCGGGATCTGTCCAGAGGCCATGGAATACCTGCTCGAGGCCAATCGCAGCGATGATCTCGCTTATGGCAACGACAGCTGGACCGAGCGGGCGACCGACCGCTTTCGTGAACTCTTCGATTACGACTGCGACGTCTTCTTCGTCTTCAATGGCACGGCCGCCAACTCGCTGACGCTGGCCGCCATGGGGCGCAGCTATCACAGCGTGATCTGCCACGAGCTCGCCCATATCGAGACCGACGAATGCGGCGGGCCGGAATTCTTCTCCAACGGCGCCAAGCTGCTGACCTCGCCGGGCGAGCATGGCAAGCTGACGCCAGAGGGCATCGAGGCGCTGGTCACCAAACGCAGCGATATCCACTATCCCAAGCCCCGAGTGATCTCACTGACCCAGGCCACCGAGGTCGGCACTCTCTACAGCCTCGATGAACTGCGGGCGATTCGCGCCATGGCCGACAAGCATGACCTGCGTCTGCATATGGACGGCGCGCGCTTTGCCAACGCCTGTGCGGCGCTGAAGGTGTCGCCCGCCGAGCTGACCTGGCAGGTCGGCATCGACGCGCTGTGCTTTTCGGGCACCAAGAATGGCATGGCGATGGGCGAGGCAATCCTGTTTTTCAACCGTGAGCTGTCCGAGGATTTCGCCTACCGCTGCAAGCAGGCCGGCCAGCTGGCCTCCAAGATGCGCTTCATTGCCGCCCCCTGGCTGGGGCTCCTGGAAAGCGGCGCCTGGCGCACCAACGCCGAACATGCCAATGCCATGGCCCGTTATCTGGCCGACGGCCTGATTGGGCTGCCCGGCGTCGAGGCGATGTTCCCGACCGAGGCCAACAGCGTCTTCGTCAGCCTGCCGCCGGCGGCGATCGCGGAGCTCAAGGCTCGCGGCTGGACCTTCTACACGTTTATCGGCGCCGGCGGGGCGCGCTTCGTGTGTTCCTGGAACACCACCACCGAGTTGCTCGATGCGCTGCTCGACGATATGCGTGATGCCCTGAGCCAGGCTTGAGCCGCTTTTCCCACCCGCCTGATCTCCTCCCCGCCGACCGCCATTCACTGGCGGTCGGCGGCTTTTTCGCCTAGCGTTCAAAATCTCGGCGACTTTCAACGAACGATCTTCCCGCTTCTGAGCTCTTATAGGGCAGTGGCGTCAGATAGTCGTTGCGTTGAAGTGTGCAGGAAGCCCCTGGCAACCGAATCTGTCTACGCTGATAGATGTGCCCGCCTCGAACTGACATATCCCGTCATCGTCGAGGAATCGTGCTTAAGGAGGCTTCGATGAGCATCTTCGATCATGTCCAGAATCGCTACGAACGCGTTCAGCAGGAGGAACTCAGTCTCAAGGAGTACCTGGAGCTCTGCCGTAGCGATCCCACCGCCTACGCCTCGGCCGCCGAGCGCATGCTGGTGGCGATCGGGGAGCCCCAGGTGATCGATACTGCCAAGGATTCCCGGCTATCCCGCATTTTTTCCAACAAGGTGATTCGACGCTACCCGGCGTTCTCCGAGTTCTACGGCATGGAAGAGGCCATCGAGCAGATCGTTGCCTATTTCCGTCATGCCGCCCAGGGCCTGGAGGAGCGCAAGCAGATCCTCTATCTGCTGGGCCCGGTGGGGGGCGGTAAATCGTCCCTGGCCGAACGCCTGAAACTGCTGATGGAGCATGTGCCCTTCTATGCCATCAAGGGCTCACCGGTGTTCGAGTCACCGCTGGGGCTGTTCTCCCCCGAGGAAGATGGCGAGCTGCTCGAGGACGAGTACGGCATTCCCAGGCGCTGTCTGAAGAGCGTGATGTCGCCTTGGGCATCCAAGCGCCTCAAGGAGTACGGCGGCGATATTTCCGAGTTCCGGGTGGTGCGTCTCTTTCCGTCGCGCCTCAATCAGATCGCTATCTCCAAGACCGAACCCGGTGACGAGAACAACCAGGATATCTCCTCGCTGGTCGGCAAGGTCGATATTCGCCAGCTCGAGCTCTATTCACAGGACGATCCGGATGCCTACAGCTTCTCCGGCGGGCTGTGTAAGGCCAACCAGGGGCTGATGGAATTCGTGGAGATGTTCAAGGCGCCGATCAAGGTGCTGCATCCACTGCTGACGGCCACTCAGGAAGGCAATTACAACCCCACCGAGGGCATGGGGGCGATTCCCTTCGATGGCGTGGTGCTGGCGCACTCCAACGAAAGCGAGTGGCAGACCTTTCGCAACAATCGCAACAACGAGGCCTTCCTCGACCGGGTCTACATGGTCAAGGTGCCTTACTGCCTGCGGGTGACCGAAGAGGTCAAGATCTATCAGAAGCTGCTCGAGCACTCGTCGCTGGCCCAGGCGCCTTGCGCGCCTGACACTCTGCGCATGCTGGCCCAGTTCACGGTGCTCTCCCGGCTCAAGGAGCCTGAAAACTCCAGCATCTACTCGAAGATGCGGGTGTATGACGGCAAGAACCTCAAGGATACCGATCCCAAGGCCAAGTCGATTCAGGAGTATCGCGACGGAGCCGGGGTCGATGAGGGCATGAACGGGCTCTCGACCCGCTTTGCCTTCAAGATCCTCTCCAAGGTGTTCAACTTCGACACCCATGAGATCGCCGCCAACCCAGTCCATCTGCTCTATGTGCTGGAACAGCGCCTGGAACAGGAGCAGCTGCCCAAGGAAGTCTTCGAGCGCTATCTGCGCTTCATCAAGGAGTTCCTGGCGCCGCGCTACGTCGATTTCATCGGCAAGGAGATTCAGACCGCCTACCTGGAGTCCTACTCCGAATACGGTCAGAACATCTTCGATCGCTATGTGACCTATGCGGACTTCTGGATTCAGGATCAGGAATACCGCGACCCTGAGACCGGCGAGCTGTTCAACCGCCAGTCGCTCAACGAGGAGCTCGAGAAGATCGAGAAGCCGGCGGGCATCTCCAATCCCAAGGATTTCCGCCATGAGGTGGTCAATTTCGTGCTGCGGGCGCGGGCGCAGAATAACGGCATGAACCCCAGCTGGGGCTCCTACGAGAAGCTTCGGGGCGTGATCGAGAAGAAGATGTTTGCCAACACCGAGGAGCTGCTGCCGGTAATCTCCTTCAATGCCAAGGCGTCCCAGTCGGATCAGAGAAAGCACGAAGACTTCGTCGCGCGGATGGTCGATCGCGGCTACACCGAGAAGCAGGTGCGGCTGTTGTCGGAATGGTACCTGCGCGTTCGCAAGTCCCAGTGACGCTTCATAAGGTCCCAGTGATACCCCAGGCCTCAGTAGCGCGCGACTGAGACCTGGACGGGGTGGCGCCGTGAGGCGCATCGCCGGGCCGGGTGACCGGCCCGGCCAGCGGCGCGATGCGCCGGGAGGGCAGCATGAGTTATTTCATCGATCGACGGGCCAATGCCAAGCACAAGAGTGCGGTCAATCGGCAGCGTTTCCTCGATCGCTATCGCACTCATATCAAACGTTCGGTGGAGGAAGCTGTCAATCGCCGTTCGATCACCGACATGCAGCACGGTGAAAAGGTCTCTATCCCGACGCGGGATATCTCCGAGCCGGTCTTCCAGCACGGTCAGGGCGGGCATCGCTCCATCGTCAGTCCCGGCAACCGCGAATTCGATGAGGGCGATCGGCTGCGTCGCCCCAACGGTGGCGGCGGGGGTGATGGCAGCGGCGAGGGTGGGGCCTCCAACCAGGGCGAGGGCATGGATGAATTCGCCTTCAGCCTGACTCGCGATGAGTTTCTCGATTTCGTCTTCGACGGCCTGGAGCTGCCGCATCTCGAGCGCAAGCAGCTGATGGATCTCGAAGAGGTCAAGCCAGTGCGGTCCGGCATCACCCGCGACGGGGTGCCGTCGCGGATCAATATCGTGCGCTCGATGCGCGAGGCTCAGGCCCGGCGCATCGCCATGCGTGCGCCGATCCGTCGTGCCTTGCGTGAGGCCATGGACGCCCTGGCAGAGGAGGAGCGCAAGGACCCGGTGCTGCGCAACCCCTCACGCATTCAGGAGCTCAAGGCCGAGATCGAACGGCTAGAAAAGCGCCTGGAGGCGGTGCCCTTCATCGATACCTATGACCTTCGCTACAACAACCTGGTCAACCAGCCCACGCCGTCCAACAAGGCGGTGATGTTCTGTGTCATGGACGTCTCGGGCTCAATGACCCAATCCCACAAAGACATCGCCAAACGCTTTTTCTTACTGCTTTATCTGTTCCTCGAGCGTAACTACGAGAAGGTCGAGCTGGTCTTCGTGCGCCACCACACCGCCGCCAAGGAGGTCGACGAGGAAGAGTTTTTCTATTCGAGGGAGACCGGCGGCACCATCGTGTCCAGCGCCCTGACCCTGGTCGACGAGATCATCCGTGACCGCTACCCGCCCACCGAGTGGAACCTCTACGTTGCCCAGGCCTCCGATGGCGACAACTGGGACGACGATTCCACGACCTGCCGTGAAGTTCTGACCAAGTCACTGATGCGACAGCTCGCCTATTTCACCTACGTCGAGATTACGCCCCACGCCCATCAGGCGCTGTGGGAGGAGTACGAGGCCGTCGAACAGGACTTCCCCTCACGCTTCGCCATGCGCCAGATTGTCGAGCCGGGGGATATCTATCCGGTGTTTCGCGAGCTGTTTCGCAAGGTCGAGGCCTGATCGGCTCCAGGAGGCAGCATGAGCATGACCCGTCAGACTCCCATCGCCACCGGTTCGGACTGGAATTTTGAGGTGCTCGCCGAGTTCGAACGTGAGATTGCCAGGCTTGCCGACGAATACCGGCTCGATGCCTACCCCAATCAGATCGAGGTGATCACGTCCGAGCAGATGATGGATGCCTACGCCAGCGTGGGCATGCCGGTGGGCTACCATCACTGGTCCTTCGGCAAGCAGTTCCTGTCCGTCGAGCAGGCCTATCGCCGCGGCCAGATGGGTCTGGCCTACGAGCTGGTCATCAACTCGGATCCCTGCATCGCCTATCTGATGGAGGAGAACACCCTGATGATGCAGGTGTTGGTCATGGCTCACGCCTGCTATGGCCATAACTCCTTCTTCAAGGGCAACTACCTGTTTCGTACCTGGACCGACGCCAGCTCGATCATCGATTATCTGGTGTTCGCACGTAAATACGTCGCCGAGTGTGAGGAGCGTTACGGGGTGGCGGCAGTCGAGCAGTTGCTGGACGCCTGCCACGCGTTGCAGAACTACGGCGTTGATCGCTATAAGCGCCCTTCGCCGATCTCCGCCGAGGAAGAGGCGCTGAGACAGACCGAACGCGAAGAATACCTGCAGGCGCAGGTGAATACGCTTTGGCGGACCATTCCACTGGCCGGTTCTGGCCTGGAAGAGAGCGTGCAGGACGATGGCGATGACCCTCTGGGGTTGCATCAGGCCGGTCGCTACCCGCCTGAACCTCAGGAAAACCTGCTCTATTTCATCGAGAAGAACGCTCCCTTGCTGGCGCCCTGGCAGCGGGAAATCGTCCGTATTGTGCGCAAGCTGGCGCAGTACTTTTACCCGCAGCGTCAAACGCAGGTAATGAACGAGGGCTGGGCTACCTTCTGGCATTACACCCTCATGCACCGGATGTTCGACGAGGGCCTAGTCGATGAAGGGTTGATCCTCGAGTTTCTGCAATCGCACACGGCCGTGGTTCATCAGCAGCCCTTCGATAGCCCCTACTACAATGGCATCAACCCTTATGCCCTAGGGTTTGCGATGTTTACCGACATTCGCCGCATCTGCGAAGCGCCAACCGATGAGGATCGCGAGTGGTTCCCCGACATCGCTGGCAGCGACTGGCTCGATACGCTGCATTTTGCGATGCGTAACTTCAAGGACGAGTCGTTCATCCAGCAGTTCCTGTCACCCAAGGTGATTCGTGACCTCAAGCTGTTCAATGTGATCGACGACGACCAGGACGAGATGCTCACGGTGGCCGCCATCCACGATGAGCGCGGCTATCGGCGGCTGCGCGAGGCGCTATCGGTTCAGTACGCGCTGTCGGTGCGGGAGCCGAATATCCAGATATATGCCGCCGATATTCGCGGCGATCGCTCGCTGACGCTGCGTCATGTCCAGGACCGTCGCCGGCCGCTGGCCAAGAGCGTGTATCCGGTGATGCGTCACCTGCACCAGCTCTGGGGTTTCACGGTGCGGCTCGAATCGATCGAAGAAGATGAGGTGGTGCGTCGCTATCAGTGGCCGCTGCCCAGCGAAGGGGGGCAGGAGTAACCAGCCACCGATATGGGGTGATGCTTGCTCATGGTTTGTACCAAGCGAGGATCGAGACAACCCTTGGTCGAGCAAAGCTAGGATTGATACAAGCCCAGCAACGACAAGACCCGCCAATTGGCGGGTCTTGTCGTAGTGCCTGGGCACAATGGGTTGGCCCTCAGCGCAGTGCTGCCGCCGGGACGGCAGCATCGGGGCCTTAGGCAGCGGTCCAGGACTGGCACCAGCCGCCTGCCGCCACGCTGTTCTGCGGGAACAGCTGGCAGCCCTGGGTATCGGCGTTATAGAACATGCAGTTGGAACACTGTTCGCCATCAGCGTAGGCCGGATGGTCGCTGGCATCGCTTGCCTTGGCGACGTAGTTCAGTGCCTTGGCTTGCGGATTTTCCGGGTCCAGAGGCGGTAGATCCTGAGCCAGGGCCTGGCGTGACAGGATGCCCGCACCCAGCGGCAGGGCGGCAAGGCCCAGCAGGCTGTTACGCATAAAGTCGCGACGACTCTGATTAGCCATGGTATCTCCTTGGGATTGGTCTTTCCGGGTCCTTGGATGCCTTGCCAGGGGCGGGACCCGCTTCACGGTCAAAGGGGCGGCTCGGGCCGCCTCTGGTTTGGGCGAGGCTACCTTGCCTCGCTGGTCCTGCCTCTTGCTTCTTCCTATGCCTTGCTAGCGCTTCGTTTGGCTAGCGCTGCACCTAGCTACTATTGCACCTCACTGCCGCGCCGTCTCGCTACCATTTCGATCAACAGCGCCTCACGGCGCGCTATCCTCTCAATTCAGTGCATGTCGTCCAGTGCATGTCGTCCAGTGCATGTCGTCCAGTGCATGTTGTGACATGCAGGTAGTTATATACAGGTAGTTATGTAAGGGAGCTAAGTACGGCTAGTTCGATAGGGGTAGTTTAGTGCATGACACTGGGAGCAGGGAATCCTCGGCGTGCTGTATCGGCCCATAGCCGCCCCAGCGCCGCCTGTGCGCATCAGGTGACGCTGGTATACTCCGCCGGTCGGCCCGATGTGGGCCAGGCGGCGGCCGGGAAGCGTCCTGGTTTGGCGTCGGGAATGCTGAAACTACAGCCGGGGGCGTGAATGGGGATGTTGTTGTCGATGGGGCGTGCCGGGCTGCGTCGCCTGATGATCATGGGGCTGTTCGCGGCAGTGGCCACCGGGCTCTGGTATAGCCAGGAGGCCGAATATCGCGACAGCCTGAGCTGGATGGGCATCACGACTTGGGAGACCCCCACTCCGCTGAGCCTGCATCGCGTACTGCGCAACGATGGATATCTGGTGGGCTGGTCCGATCTGAGGGTCAATCCGCTGTGGGTCAGCTACTGGCTGAACGATGTGGGGACATCGCGGATCGGCGATCGCCCCGGTTTTCAGCGTGACTGGCGCACCCTCTGGCCGGTGAGTACCGATAGCTATAGCGGCAGCGGCTATGATCGTGGTCACCTGGCGCCCAATTATGCCATCGCCGCCGTCTATGGTCGCGAGGCCCAGCGCCAGACCTTTCTGATGAGCAATATGTCGCCCCAGCGGCCCAGCCTCAATCGCCAGCTTTGGCAGCGATTGGAGGAGGCGGTCATGGATTATTTCGTGCCGCGGTTCGGCACCCTTCAGGTGATTACCGGGCCCATCTACCCCCAAGACTTTCTCGATGGGGCCTTTCGTCGGGTGGGCTTCACGCAGGTGCCCGAGGCGTTCTACAAGATCCTGGTCGTGCCCTCCGAGACGCCTCGCGTGCTGGCCTTCATCATGCCCCAGGATGTCAGTGGCAGCGAGCCGCTGGACCGGTTCCTGGTTAGCGTCGACGAGATAGAGGCCCGCACTGGCCTGGACTTCTTCCCGAACCTGCCCTCGGCAGCGGCGGCGCGTCTCGAGGGCAACGTTAACGACCGTGGTTGGGCTCTGCAGGCAGTATCACGGCGTCCCGGACGCTTTCAGTAACCCTGGTTCCCGGCATGTGCCAAAGTGGGTGGCTCAAGGCGAGACGGTTTAGGTGGCAGTCGCGTGCATCACGGCGCAGGCGTGCGAGACGTAGCGTACAGAGTAGGCCTAACGGATAGGGGGCGAGCACAAGAGCTGGGGCAGCAAAGGGAAGGGTTCACCGAATACCGGACAAGGATTACCGGACAACGTGTGCGGGGCAAAGAATACCGGACAACGTGTGCAGAGTAGGATAGGTGGAAACAAAGTTAAGCAAAAACAACGTATGGGGAAACAAGATATGGGGGAGAGGAGCTTGTTGGGAGAACAGGCAAGATAAAGCGGGAAAAGCGATGGTGCCCAGAAGAGGACTTGAACCTCCACGTCCATAAGGACACTAGCACCTGAAGCTAGCGCGTCTACCAATTCCGCCATCTGGGCAGCGGGGTCGCCGGGACCGGCGTATCGGGAAGGTGTTGCTACATGATGCGAATTGGTGCCCGGGAGAGGACTTGAACCTCCACGTCCATAAGGACACTAGCACCTGAAGCTAGCGCGTCTACCAATTCCGCCACCCGGGCGCATCATGCTGGCCGGTGTTCGCGTGCTGGTGTATCGAGATCATCTTGTAAAAGTGATCAGGATGGTGCCCAGGAGAGGACTTGAACCTCCACGTCCATACGGACACTAGCACCTGAAGCTAGCGCGTCTACCAATTCCGCCACCTGGGCGAACACAAGCCAAGTTGTGCCGTTGAGTGATCAACGGGTCCTGCTGGTACTTCTAACAGCCATTACTGCCGGTGGGATTTTCATCCCGTGATGATCGGGCCGAAGCATTGAGATCATCGATGGTGCCCGGGAGAGGACTTGAACCTCCACGTCCATACGGACACTAGCACCTGAAGCTAGCGCGTCTACCAATTCCGCCACCCGGGCAAGTGGGCGGTATAATACCGATTCCATGTGACAATGCAAGACGTGGGCCGGGGCGCCAGAAAGATTTTTCTGCGCGCGGGCCAACCAGGATCTGACCGCCGAATGCTTGAGACGTAGTCACGGTTATGGTTGGGTCGGGCTCTTTGCGACGCTATACTGGCGCGATGTTAATGAACACACGAATTCTTGCCTCACGTCCGTGGTGCATCGTTTTTCCCTTATTAAGGACGCCTTGCGTATGACTCAGTGGACGCTCAGCGACGATCCCCACGCGGAACGTGAAGCCCACAAGTACGATAATCCGGTACCCAGCCGCGAATACCTCCTGCGCCGCCTCGAAGAGGCCGGCAAGCCGATGACTCATGAGAACATGAGCCGGCTGCTGGGCCTCGAGGACGACGATCAGCTAGAAGCCGTGCGCCGTCGCCTGGCGGCGATGGAGCGCGACGGCCAGGTGCTGCGCAACCGCCGCGGCGCCTACGCGCTGATCGACAAGCTCGATCTGATCAAGGGCAAGGTGCTCGGGCACCGCGACGGCTTCGGCTTCATCCTCCGCGACGACGGCAAAAAGCCTGACCTGGTATTGCCGCCACGCCAGATGCGCCGTGTCTTCCACGGCGATCATGTGCTGGTGCGTGTAAGCGGCCGCGATCGCCGTGGCCGTGATGAGGCAACCATCGCCGAAGTCATCGCTCGCAACACCCAGACCGTGGTGGGCATCTATCGTCAGAACAACGACGAGTTCGCGGTGCTGATTCCCGAGAACAGCCGCATCTCTCAGGAAGTGCTGATTCCCCATAGCGCCAGCGGTGGCGCTCAGGACGGACAGGTCGTATCGGCGCGGATCGTCCAGCAGCCCGAGACCCGCAAGCAGCCAGTGGGTGAGGTCACCGAGGTGCTCGGCGAGCGCATGGACCCGGGGATGGAAATCGGCATCGCCATCCGCAGCTACAATATCCCGGACGAATTCCCGCCGGCGGTGGACGAGCAGATCGGCTCGATGTCCGCCGAGGTCGCCGAGGACGACAAGGCGCATCGCATCGATCTGCGTCACCTGCCGCTGGTGACCATCGATGATGAAAGCGCCAAAGACTTCGACGACGCTATCTGCGCCTACCAGACCAAGTCCGGCAGTTGGAAGCTGATCGTCGCCATCGCCGACGTCTCGCACTATGTGCGGCCCGGCAGTGCGCTGGATGAAGAGGCACTGGTGCGCGGCAACTCGGTGTACTTCCCGGGCCAGGTCGTGCCGATGCTGCCCGAGCTGCTCTCCAACGGCCTGTGCTCGCTGAACCCGGCGGTCGACCGGTTGGCCCTGGTCTGCGAGATGAATATCTCCAAAACCGGCGCTATCAGCCGCTACCGCTTCTATGAGGCGGTCTTCCAGTCTCATGCGCGACTGACCTACAACAAGGTCGGCAAGATCCTGCAGGAGCCGGAGAGCCCCGAAGGCCAGGCACTGCGTGATGAGTACGCCTCCCTGGTACCGTCGATCAAGCAGCTGCACGAGCTCTATCAGCTGCTGCGCACCGCGCGCAGCGAGCGCGGGGCCATCGACTTCGAGACCACCGAGACGGCGATCCTCTTCAACGAAGAGCGCAAGATCGACTCCATCGTCCCGCGCTCGCGCAACGACGCCCACAAGATCGTCGAAGAGTGCATGCTGGCAGCCAACGTCGCCACCGCGCGCTTCCTCGACAAGCATGATCTCCCGGCGTTGTATCGCATTCACCAGCCGCCGACGCCTGAGCGTCTGGATCGCCTGCGCCTGTTCCTCAACGAGCTGGGTCTTTCCCTGGGGGGCGGCGACGAGCCGACGCCGCAGGACTATCAGGCGCTGCGCGAGGTCATCAAGGATCGCCCGGATGCCGATATCATCCAGACGGTGATGCTGCGTTCGATGAACCAGGCGGTATATTCGCCCCAGAACGAAGGGCACTTCGGCCTGGCTTATCCGGCCTATGCTCACTTCACCTCGCCGATCCGCCGCTATCCGGATCTGCTGGTGCACCGCGCCATTCGCTCGGTGATCCGTGGGCCGCGCCAGACCTCGACCGTGCTGCGCGCCGACGGCGCCTCGGTGGAGCCGCCCAGCCGCTGGGCACCGTACTCCTTCGAGCAGATGGTGCACTTCGGCGAGCACTGCTCGATGACCGAGCGGCGCGCCGACGATGCCACCCGCGACGTGGAAGACTGGCTCAAGTGCGAGTTCATGTCCGACAAGGTCGGCGATGTCTTCGAAGGCACCATCGCCTCGGTTACCCAGTTCGGTATCTTCGTGCGCCTCGATGATGTCTATGTCGAAGGGCTGGTGCACGTCACCTCGCTGCCCTCCGACTACTACCACTACGAGGCCGAGAAGCATCGCCTCAAGGGCGAGCGTTCCGGCGTCAGCTATCGGCTGGGCGACGGTGTCACCGTGCAGGTCGCAAGGGTCGATCTCGACGACCGCAAGATCGACTTCGATCTGGTCGACGACAAGCCGCGTCAAAAGCGTGCGCCGCGCCGCAAGCCGGGCACCGAGCAGGCGGGCAGCGACAAGCCGCAAGGTGATAAGCCCAAGGGCGACAAGCCCAAGTCAGGCCGTCGCCGCGGGCCGCGCAAGCCGCGGGGCGGCGGCGCCAAGCGCTGAGCAAAGGCGTAAGGCCAGGTGCTTAAAACAAGGCCAGGTGCTTATCGCTGAGCATCATGGCCAGGCGCCGGCATGCTACGAACTATCAGGAAAAGCCGATCATGAAACGACGTCCCGGCCAGCGTGGGCCCAAGGCCCCCGCTGGCCTCGATGCGGTATATGGCGTGCACGCGGTGCGCGCCCTGCTGGCGAGGGGCGAGGCCCCGCGCGAACTCTGGGTGCAGGACGGCAATGCAGGGGCTCGCCTGGCCGAGCTGCTCGACGAAGCTCGTCGTCTCGGTACCCGCGTCCAGCTCCAGCCCCGCGACACCCTCGATGCGCTGGCCCAGGGCGCGGCGCATCAGGGCATCGTGGCCTTCTGTCCGCCGCTATCGGTCGAGGGCGAAGAGTCTCTGTGGCTCCGGCTCAAGGGCTGGACCAAGGACACGCCGCCGCTGTTGCTGATCCTCGATGGTGTCACCGACGTGCACAACTTCGGTGCCTGCCTGCGCAGCGCCGATGCGGCCGGCGTGGATGGCGTCATCGTGCCCAAGGATAAGGCCGCGCCGCTCAACGCCACCGTGCGCAAGGTCGCCTGCGGGGCTGCCGAGAGCGTGCCGGTCTATCAGGTCACCAACCTGGCGCGGGCCATGGGCAAGCTGAAAGATCACGGCGTATGGATCACCGGCACCGCCGGCGAAGCCGACGCCAGCGTCTTCGACGGCGATTTCAGCGGGCCCTGCGCGCTGGTGATGGGCGCCGAAGGCAAGGGCATGCGGCGGCTGACGCGCGAAGCCTGCGATAACCTGGTCAAGTTGCCGATGGTGGGCAGCGTGTCGAGCCTCAACGTCTCGGTGGCCACCGGTATCTGCCTGTTCGAGGCTCTGCGGCAGCGCCAGCTTGCAAGCTAGCCAGACGGTCACTACAATTGTCCGGCTTGGTCGGACTGCGGCCAGACAACACACCCGTTAAATCACTCCTTGCTTCCCCTGGTGCTGCGAAGGCTGACCTTCGACATAGCCCTATGGAAGCTGTCAAACCGAAAGGAGACACTATGCGTCATTATGAAATCGTGTTCATGGTCCACCCGGACCAGAGCGAACAGGTTCCGGCGATGGTCGAACGTTACACCAGCCTCGTCACCGAGAGCGGCGGCAGCGTTCATCGTCTGGAAGATTGGGGCCGTCGTCACCTGGCGTATCCGATCAACAAGATCCACAAGGCTCACTACGTGCTGATGAACGTCGAGTGCAGCGGCGAGACCCTCGAAGAAATCGAGAATATCTTCCGCTTCAACGATGCGATCATCCGTAGCCTGGTCGTGCGTTGCAAGGAAGCCATCACCGAAGCTTCACCGATGATGAAGCCGGCGGAAGAAAAGCGTCCGCGTCGCGAAGACAAGCCGCGCGAACGTACCGAAACCGCTGAAGCTAACTGATACGCACCGCCAGGAGGATTTTACATGGCACGCTTTTTCCGTCGCCGTAAGTTTTGCCGTTTTACCGCCGAAGGCGTGAAGCAGATCGACTATAAAGATCTGGACACTCTCAAGGCCTACGTCACCGAGACCGGCAAGATCGTTCCGAGCCGCATCACCGGTACCAAGGCACGCTACCAGCGTCAGCTGTCCAGCGCTATCAAGCGCGCGCGCTACCTGGCTCTGCTGCCGTACTCCGATAGCCACCAGTAAGCCGTTCGCGTGATGCTGTCGATTGCCCGCTGGATGATGCGGGGGCTGCCCTACGCTGCCGGAGGGGCCGCGCTTGCAGGGCTGGTGCCTTGGTTGTTCTGGATGAGTGCCGCCATCGCTGGCTTGGTCACTCTGCGCCAGGGCATGGCATCGGCGTTGCCGGTGATCCTGGCTGCCGGCCTGCCTGCAGGATGGTGGTGGGTTCAGGGAGATGTGATCCCGCTGGCGACCCTGCTGCTGGTGACTCTGATGGGCGTGGTGCTCAGAGAGCGCCTGCGCTGGTCCGAGGCGCTGATCAGCGGCTCGCTAGCCGGAGCCGCCATGGTCCAGCTGGGGGTCTTTCTGCCACCGGGTGGCAGCCAGGCACTGATCGATCAGCTCAGTCAGAGCTCGCCGGAGGCCCAGCGAATGCTGGAGGAGTTGACCCGTCAGGGCATCTCCACCGAGGCACTCGCGACCCTGATCGTCGGTGGTGTCAGCGGCATCATCGTGCTGCTGCTCGCCGTGGCCTGCCTGGCCATGGCGCGCGGCTGGCAATCCGGGCTCTATAACCCCGGCGGCTTCCGCGAGGAGTTTCACTCCTTGCGGCTGGCGCCGCGGGAGCTGGTGACCCTGGTGGTGCTGGGGATTCTCGGCTCGCTGCTGGCGTTGCCGGGGCTGGCGATTCTTGCCTGGGTACCCCTGCTGATCGCGGGCATCGCGCTGATTCACGGAATTATTGGTCTCAAGGGGATGAAGGGGCTCTGGTTGGTGATCTTTTACGTACTGCTGATCACTACTTGGCCCACGATTCTGATTGTGCTGCTGTTGGCTCTGATCGATACGTTTGCGGACTTCCGCACGCGTCTGGCCCGCAGCGTCTGACAAGAGGTTCACGAGATGGAAGTCATTCTGCTCGACAACATTGGCAAGCTGGGCGGCCTGGGTGACAAGGTCACCGTCAAGCCCGGTTACGGCCGTAACTACCTGATGCCTTACGGCTTGGCCGTTCCGGCAACCAAAGAAAACCTGGAAGCCTTCCAAGCCCAGCGTGCCGAGCTTGAAGCTCAGGCCGCCGAGCGCAAGGCCGAAGCCGAAGCCCGCGCTGCACAGCTGGCCGAAATCGAGCTCTCGCTGGTCGCCAAGTCTGGCGAAGACGGCAAGCTGTTCGGTTCCATCGGTCCGCGCGACCTGGCCGAAGCCATCGCCCAGGCCGGCATCGACCTCGCCAAGAGCGAAGTCCGCATGCCGGAAGGTCCGCTTCGCCGGACTGGCGAATACGATATCGACCTGCAGCTGCATGCCGAAGTGGCATCCAGCGTGCGCGTGGTAATCGTCGCCGAGTAAGTCGTCGCCGAGCGAGTCACGCTGCATCTTCGATGCGCATGACGTGACGCACGACATGAAGAGACACACGGGGATTTCCCTGTGTGTCTTTTTTTGTGCGCGCTTTTCGTCCTTCGACCTTCCCGATATGGGCAGTCCGCCGCCTGATGGAACTGCCACTGCGGATGACGGTTCGACTGATAGCGCTCCCCCATCTTGTTTAGACATTGGTCGGAACAGGGTCGATTTCCTTTTGCGGGGGCGGGCTTAAACGATTAAGTTTTGCTTTGAACGATGACTCCTGTTTTGTGGAAGGGGTCGTTCAGGGGCTATTCGATGACATCGGCGATATCCATTCTCGCCGGTCATCTTAATCGATAAAGACTGCTAGCCCCGGTGTTACACACAACAAGCATAAAAGGACTCGCCCCCATGAATGCAGCCATGCTGAGAACCCCGCTCGTCGCCGCTATAGCCGTTGCCAGCTTCACCCTGAGCGGCCTGGCCAGCGCCCAGCAAAGCGATATCGAACAGCGCCTGGCCGATCTCGAAGCCCGTGTCGCCGCCGCCGAGGCACGCGCCGATGCCGCCGAAGCCCGCGCCGCTTCGGTCGAGGAGACCGTTGATGCCGGCCAGGAGCGTCTGGATGAGGTCGCCCGCCAAGCCAGCGGTGAAGAAGGCTTCTCCTTCAACGCCTATGCCCGCTCCGGCTTGTTGGTCGGTGACGATGGCAAGAGTATTCCGGGTGGCCCAACCGTGACGCCTGCGGGCAGTGTGGGAGGCTATGTGGGCCGACTGGGTAATGAACCGGATACCTACGTCGAGTCGGTTCTGAACTACCGCAAGACCTACGACAACGGTGCCAAGGCTCTTTACCGCACCATGATCGCCGATGGAGTGACCACCAGTAACGACTGGACCGCCGATGAATCCAGTCTCAATGTGCGCCAGGTCTATGCCGAGTTCAGCGATTTGCCGAGCTTTACCGGCGCTTTCGCCAATGCTTCGATCTGGGCGGGCAAGCGCTTTGATCGCGATAACTTCGACATCCACTGGATCGATTCCGATGTCATCTTCCTGTCGGGGACCGGCGGCGGTATCTACGACGTACAGCTTGGCGATAGCTGGAAGGCCAACTTCTCACTCTATGGCCGCAGTTTCAGCGAGTATCCCGTCGACAGCACATCGCCCAACCTGACCGGCAACACCGATAACCTGATCTTCACCGCCAATAATTACTTCGGCAAGGTGCAGTGGATGATCAACGCCATGTCGGCGTCCGACAACGACAAACGCGATCTGGGCAATGGTTCCCAGGCGGCAGACAGCGGTATCCACACCATGCTGGCCTACCATGGCGACAGCTTCTTCGGAATCAATGAGGGCAGCTTCAAGGCCGCGCTGCTGTATGGTCAGGGCCTGGGGGCCGAAGTGAAGTCGCTGGGGACCAACGGTGACCTCACCGAGGATGCCTCGGCGGCGCGTCTGGCCGTCTATGGCACCACCTACCTGGCACCTCGTTGGCGGATCGCGCCTTCCGTGTTCGCGGAAACCAGTGAAGATCGCTTCGATGCGGGAGATAAATACCAGTGGTCAGGGGTGAACGTGCGTCTGGCCAATGAGCTGACCGAGAACTTCGAGATGCAGTACGAGGCCAGCTATCAGTACATGGACTTGCAGCCCGAAGACTACAAGTCTCGCAATGCGGTCAGCGGCAACTGGAGCAAGTTCACCATCGCTCCGACCTTCAAGCCTCAGGTGGGCGGCTTCTGGCAGCGTCCCGAGATCCGCGTGTTTGCTTCTTACACTGACTGGGACGACGAGCTCAACGATTACATCCTGAACACGGCGACCGACAGCGCCGGTGACGATATTTCCGATGATTTCGGCAAAGACGGCTTCACCGGCGGTCAGTGGAGCTTTGGCGTGCAAACAGAAGTCTGGTTCTAATGTAAAACTCAACCATACTGCATGTAACGACAGGGCGGGCGTGTCGCGACGCCCGCCCTCGTCGCCAGCTCGGTGTATCGATCCTTCCCGCGTGCCTCAGGGCCAGCGGGTTTTTTCGTTGCCAGGAAGCCCGGTCAGGAATGGGGTGTGTCGCAGGGATGGGGTAGAATGAGCGCCGCTTACCGAATCACCGAAGGTGCCCGACTCCATGAACGAACCCGTCGAGCTCGATCAGGAAACTGCTGCGCTCAAGGTGCCGCCCCATTCGCTGGAGGCCGAGCAGTCCGTCCTGGGCGGTCTGATGCTGGACAACTCGGCCTGGGATGCGGTCTCCGAGCAGCTGGTGGCCGGCGACTTCTACCGCTACGAGCACCGACTGATCTTCAATGCCATGGCAGGCCTGGCCGAGGGCTCGCACCCGTTGGATGTGGTGACGCTGTCAGAGGCGCTGGAGAACCGCGATCAGCTGGATACCGTCGGCGGGCTCGCCTATCTGGCCGAGCTTGCCCGTAACACCCCGTCGGCGAGCAATATCCGCGCCTATGCCGAGATCGTTCGCGAGCGGGCCACGCTTCGCAAGCTGATTCAAGCGGCCAGCCAGGTCGCCGAGAGTGCCTTTGCGCCTCAGGGGCGACCGGCCGATGAGTTGGTCAACGAGGCCGAGCGGCTGGTCTTCCAGATCAGCGAGGATCGCCCCAAGACCGGCGGCCCCATCGGCATGAGCGACCTGCTCGCCAAGGCGGTGGATCGCATCGATGAAATGTTCAACATGGAAGGCGAGATGACCGGGCTGTCGACCGGTTTTCGCGATCTCGACGACATGACCTCGGGTCTGCAGCCCTCGGACCTGGTGATCATTGCCGGGCGTCCCTCGATGGGCAAGACCACCTTCGCCATGAACCTGGTCGAACATGCCGTGATCTCAAGCGACAAGCCGGTGATGGTGTTCTCCATGGAGATGCCCGCCGAGGCGCTGATGCTGCGTATGCTGTCGTCGCTTGGTCGCATCGACCAGACCCGGGTGCGTACCGGTCAGCTCGAGGACGAGGACTGGCCGCGTCTGACATCGGCGGTCAATCTGCTGAAAGACAAGCAGCTATTTATCGACGATACCGCCGCGCTGTCGCCCAACGAGATGCGCTCGCGCATCCGCCGGGTGGTGCGCGAGCACGGCAATATCGGCCTGGTGATGATCGATTACCTTCAGTTGATGCAGATTCCCGGTTTTTCCGAGAACCGCACCGGCGAGATTTCCGAGATTTCGCGCTCCCTGAAGGGGCTCGCCAAAGAATTCGGCTGCCCGGTGGTGTCGCTATCTCAGCTCAACCGCTCCCTGGAGCAGCGTCCCAACAAGCGCCCGGTGATGTCGGATCTGCGCGAGTCCGGGGCCATCGAGCAGGACGCCGACGTCATCGCCTTCGTCTATCGCGATGAGGTCTACAACCCGGACAACCCCGATAACCAGGGACTGGCCGAGTTGATCATTGGCAAGCAGCGTAACGGTCCCATCGGCACGGTGCACATGGCCTTCATCGGCAAGTACACCCGCTTTGAGGATCTGGCGCCCGACAGCTACGGTCAGCACTTCGGCGAATAGTCGCACCTGCCACGGCGCGGGGATCATGGTTGAGACTGCAATGGGCCGCCGTATAATGCCCGGCTTGGTCCCATGAACCAGTTTAATGAACCAGTCAGATGAATCAGTCAGATGAATCAGTCAGTGGAACGAGGATAGCTTATGGCAGGCGGATTTCGACGCGGCAACCGCAAGCGGACCCCAAAACTCGAGGGACGCGGCGAACTTCAGGAAGTCGAGCGCGAAGGGCCCTTCAAGGAATGGCTCGGCATGCCCGATCTGTATCGCTACCGACTAGTGGTCGATGGCGAGACCTTCAGCTATCAGACTGAGGATTCCGAGATCCCGGTCGCGGTCGGCGACAAGGTGGTGTTCCGCTACAAGGAAACCAAGGCCGGCAACTGGGTCGACCGCAACTCCCTTGGCAAGGCCATCGATCCCGCCGACTATCAGTGATGGCGGATTATCACTGATGGCGTCAGTGCTGGCTGACGTGGTGGCGGAAGTGCTGTTTGAGTGGAACATGGCGTAGCGGCCAGGGTCACAACGGTGAGGGCGACATGTCATATTGCCGTCATGGGGCACAGCCAAACTGTGCCCCAGGTATATCTGGAGCCAGCCTATCGGGTCCCGTTATATTCAGAGCCGCCACTACCGGGCCTCATGGCAGGCTGTCATCGAGTCCGGCCACCAGCCTGCGATCCAGGAGGACAGCATGGAACTTAAAGACTTCAAGGCTTTCGCCAAGCGACACGACAACTTCGAAATTCGCGTCATCAGCCACGCCGGCAGCCGCTTCTATCAAGTGGAACTGGAAGATATCGAGGGCGCGCGTCATCTGCTGACCCAGCGCGGCAAGCCGATGCTCTTTCGCGCCCTCGATGATATCTATCTGGAACTCAAGCGGGTCGGCGTCCACCGGGCCTATCTGGTGCAGTATGTGGCCCACGACGAGGTGATCGGCCGTGACGCCCACTACCACGATGCGCTCAGCTCGCGTATGCCGCTGGTCTTCTAGGCGCCATGGTTGGGCACCGCATCATCGGTGTGGATCATGCCCTTTGCCGAGCTTCCGCTTCATACTGTGCGCCTCACACCGCGCGCTTCAGACCACGACTCAATCAGCACTTCCGGCATATCGCCGGCTTCATTGACTTGCCACTATTACGACTTGCCACCCTCGCTCCTTGAACGAGCGTTCATGCCACCGGTGGCGGGTTATCCCGCACTATCAAGCCTCACTATCAAGCTGCACTATTAATCTGTGCTATCAAGCCGCACTTCCATGGGCAGGCTTTCCCACTAAAGCGCTCTCTCTCAAGCCCTTATCCCGTCAGGCCTTCTCTTGCCGGCGCTGCCTTGCTTGCCACCAGTTACCCAGCCTGACCCGATAGCGGGCGAAGAACGCATAGCCGCGGTCGAAACACCAGGCCAGGCCCGGCAGCATCGTCAGTCCTACCAGCCGCCGATAGCCCAGCACGGCATACAGTGCCCGGCTGGCATCCATGCCCACGAACCAGGCGCCCTTGGCATCAGCGAGGTGAAGGCGGCCCATCATGGCGTCGAAGGAGCGCCCCCAAGCGGCCGCATCGAAGTCATCGGCCTGGATATCGACCAGCCTGACGCGGTCGCGGCGCGGATGCCGCTCGAGCCAAGCGACTTCGCGCTGGCAGAAGGGGCAGTGACCGTCGTGAAAGAGCGTCACGGGGGAGACGGCATGGCGGGGTGGCGGGGCGGTTGGGGACATCAGGAAGGCTCCTGGTAGGTGGTGGGGGCTGAGCTATCGGCGTCACGATAGCCTGCCAGGTGCTGGCCTCGCCCATAGGCGGGCGCCGTGTCCAGGCGCGCCAGGAAGGCGTCGGCCTGCTGGCGCATGGCCTCACGCTTCTCGTCTTTCATGCGGCCAAGTGAGCCATAGATCAGCTTCATGCGCGGGTTGTCGGCCAGGACGTCGCGGTGCGCTTCGATGAAATTCCAATAGAGGCTATTGAAGGGGCAGGCATGAGTGCCGGTGACGTGTTTTGGGTCATAGCGACAGTGCTTGCAGTGATCGCCCATGCGATCGATGTATTTGCCCGAGGCGCAGTAGGGCTTGGAGCCCATCAGGCCGCCGTCAGCATGCAGCACCATGCCCAGGGTGTTGGGCAGCTCGACCCATTCACAGGCATCGGCATACACCGCCAGATACCAGTCGCAGAGGGCTTCCGGCTTGACCCCGCAGAGGAGGGCGAAGTTACCCGTGACCATCAGCCGCTGAATGTGGTGGGCATAGGCGTGATCGCGGGTCATCTCGATGGCCCGCTTGAGGCAGCGCATCTCGGTGTCGCCGGTCCAGAAAAAGGCCGGCAAGTCACGCTTGGCGCCTAGGCCGTTGCTGCGCTTGTAGTCGGGCATGCGCGTCCAGTAGAGCCCTCGCACATATTCTCGCCAACCAAGAATCTGGCGGATGAAGCCCTCCACCGAGTTGAGTGGCGCACGCCCTTCGCGATACTCGACCTCGGCGGACTGACAGACCTCGACGGGCGACAGCAGACCCAGGTTCAGCGCCGCCGACAGCCGTGAGTGGAAGAGGAAGGGCGCCTGGTCACTCAGCGCGTCCTGATAGCGGCCGAAGTCCGGCAGGCAGGCGTTGAGGAAATGCTCAAGTTCGGCAAGTGCCTGTGTCCTGGTCACCGGCCAGTGAAATGTGTCGAGAGAGCCGAAATGCTCCCCGAACCGCGAGGCCACCAGCTCCAGTGCCGCCTTGGTGGTGGCGTCGTGTTCATGGGTCGGCGGCGCGGGAAAGGCGAGATGCTCGGGCAGCGGCTCGCGGTTATCGTGATCGAAGTTCCACTGGCCGCCGGCGGGCTGGCCGTCTTCCATCAACAGCCCGCTGCGCTTGCGAAGATGCCGGTAGAAGTGTTCGAGGCGATAGGTCTTGCGGCCCCGGGCCCAGGCGTTGAAGTCCGCTGGTGTGGTAAAGAAGCGGTCGTCTTCGATTAGCCGCCAGGGCAGGGCGGTATGCTGTCTTTCGCCACTTTCGCCACTTTCGCCACTTTCGCCCCTTTCACCTTCGCCACTCGCATTGGCGAGGGACTGACCCGCAGTTGCGCGAGCCTGAATGGCCGCATGCAGCCGCCACTCACCGGGGCGGACCACGCGGATCTCGTCGCAGCCATGGAGGGCGGCCACTCGCTCGGCCTCGGCGAGCAGCTGCTGGCAATTGTCGTCATCGTCAAGAGTGCTGTAATGCACCTGTACGCCCGATGCCTCGAGTTCGATGGCGAAGTGGCGCATGGCGGCGAACATCATCGCGATCTTCTGCGGGTGGTGGGGCACGTAGCGACCTTCTTCGTCGACCTCGCAAAGCGCCACCACGGCGCTGTCCGGCAGGTCTTGAAGACTCGCCATCGACGGACTGAGCTGATCACCCAGCACCAGGATCAGCGGCTTAGACATATATTGACCTGAAGTTATACAAATATGGATGATAGTATAACTGCATTCTTCTCGATGGCATCCCTTTGATAAGCTGTCGATCCATCAGTCGGTTACGTCACAAGGATTCCACGATGTCCGCAGCCAGTCCCCGTTCGCCCACCGCCACCCTCGAACAGCCCGGCGAAGGGCGCCTTGCTCATGCCGGCGCCGATCATCCGCCGGTGCCGCGCAAGAAGGTGGGCGTGGTATTGGCCAACCTGGGCACCCCGGATGCCACCGACTACTGGTCGATGCGCCGCTATCTGTCGGAGTTTCTCTCCGATCAGCGGGTGGTCGATTACTCCCGTTGGCTGTGGCAGCCGCTGTTGCAGGGCATCATCCTGACTCGCCGCCCCTTCATCTCCGGCAAGGCCTATCAAAGCATCTGGAACACCGAGCGCGACGAGAGCCCGCTGTTGACCATTACCCGCGAACAGGCCGAAAAAGTCGCCGAGCGCCTCGAGGCGGCCTTCGGCGATGAGGTGGTGGTCGATTTCTGCATGCGCTATGGCAACCCCTCGACCGACAGCGTGATTCGCCGGCTGCATGAGCAGGGCTGCGAGCGGCTGCTGTTCTTTCCGCTCTACCCGCAATACGGCTCGCCGACTACCGCCACCGCCAACGATGAGGTCTTTCGTACCCTGATGACGCTGAAGTGGCAGCCGGCGCTGCGTACCGTGCCGGCCTACTTCGATCGGCCGGATTATATCGCGGCCCTGGGCGGCTCGATCCAGGTGGCCTATGACCGGGCCCAGGCCGATCAGGGTGGCCGCCCCGAGGTGCTGGTGGCGTCCTATCATGGGGTGCCCGAGCGCTATCTGCTCGATGGCGATCCCTACCATTGCCAATGCCAGAAGACGACGCGGCTGGTGAAGGAACATCTGGAGATGGCGGACGATGAGATCGTGACCGCCTTCCAGTCCAAGTTCGGCCCCGAGAAATGGGTCGGGCCGGCGACCGTTGACAAGGTGGCCGAGCTTGCCCGGGCGGGCAAAAAGCACATCGCGGTAATCTCGCCGGCCTTCGCCTCGGACTGCGTCGAGACGCTCGAGGAAGTGCAGCAGGAAATCCGCGAGGCCTTCCTCTCCGCCGGCGGCGAGACCTTCACCTATGTGCCCTGCCTAAACGCCGACGAGGCGCATATCGATGTGCTTACGGCGATCGCCAGGCAGGAGCTCGGCGGCTGGCTCTAGGCCTTTTTGCCAAGCCCAGTCTTGCCAAGCCCAGTCTTGCCAAGCGCAGTTTTGCCACGCCCAGTGCTTCATGGCCCCCGTGAACGACAAGGCCCCGGACATATCGTCCGGGGCCTTTTTGATGCGGATGGCTGACGCGGGCGGCGCTCAGTGGCCCTTGTCCGGGTGCAGTACCGGCTTCTCGTTGGCGTCTTCCGTGTGGATTTCGTGGGGTCGGCCGCGGGTCTTGTCGGCATGCTTGAGCTTCAGGTGCAGGCCGGTCTTGGCCAGCAGGTGGGCCGACACTGGGGCGGTGATGAACAGGAAGAGAGTAATCAGCATCTCCTGCATCACCGGCTCGCCCTTGGTGACCCCGAAGTAGAGCATCGAGGCGCTGAGGATGCAGCCGATCCCCAGAGTGGTCGCCTTGGTCGGGCCATGCAGGCGCATGTAGAAGTCTCGCAGGTGGGCCATACCCAGCGAGCCGATGAAGGCGAAGGCGCCGCCGGCGATCAGCAGCACCGAGATCACCCCCTCCAGAAACACGTACCAGTTCATAGGGATCTCCCTGCCTATTCGATGATGTCGCCGCGCAGCAAGTACTTGCATACCGCCACGGTGCTGATGAAACCGAGCATGGCGATCAGTAGTGCCGCCTCGAAATAGGTCTTGGTGTTAAGCCACAGCCCCATCAGCACGATCAGGGCGATGGAATTGACATACATGGTGTCCAGCGCCAGCAGCCGGTCGGGCATCGACGGGCCCACAGCCATACGGTAGACGTTGAGCATCAGGGCCATCAGGATCAGCGCCTGGCTGATCCACAGCGCGGTATCTAGCATTCGTAGATCTCCTTGAGCGGCTGCTCGTAGCGCTCGCGAATCTCGTCGATCAGCGCCTGTTCATCGGGAGCGTCCAGGGCGTGGATCAGCAGGGTGCGGCTGTCCATGCGCAGGTTGGCCGATACCGTGCCCGGCGTCAGGGTGATGGTGTTGGCCAGCAGCGTGATGGTGAACCGGTCCTCGAGCATCAGCGGATACTCGACGAAGGCCGGACGCATGCGCCGCCAGGGGTTGAGAATCAGCCAGGACACCTGCAGGTTGGCGCGAATGATGTCACCCAGCACCCGCAGGCCGTAGCGCACCAGCAGCCAGGGTTTCTTGACGCGAGGCTGAACGTCCCAGAAACGCCGGTTCAGCAGCGGGATGACGATGGCCAGCAGGCTGCCCAGCAGCAGGTGAGCGAAGGACACGCTGCTAACCAGCAGCAGCCAGACGACCAGCAAGAGGACCGACAGTAGCGGCATGGGTAGCCAAGAGCGGGGCGTGATCATGTGTCACCTCCGGCATCAGGCAGCAGGGCACGGATTTGCACTGCAGGCGAGCTCAATTGTTCTGCGGTGGCCTGGGTGTAGTCGCTGACCGGACCGGCCAGCAGCACCAGCAGGGGGGAAGCGCCAAGCAGCCATATCACGCCGAACAGCTGGCGCCGGCCCAGTGGACGATCGCTGGGCTCGCCATCGTGGCTGCGCCAGAACAGGGTCGAGCCGGCCCTGGACAGCGCCACCAGCGAGCACAGTCCGGCGATCAGCAGCAGCGGCCATAGCCAGGGCTGCTGTGCCGGCGTCGCGGCGACCATCAGCAGTGCCTTGCCGATGGCGCCGGACAGCGGCGGCAGGCCGGCCACGGCGGCACCGCCCATCAGGAACAGGACCCCCAGCAGCCCGCCATTGCGTAGCGGACGCCCCTTGACCAGCCGGGTGCCGGCCTTGCCGCGCTGCAGACCGATCAGCTCGGCCAGCAGGAAGAGGCCGCCGGTGACCAGGGTGGTGTGAATCAGATAGAAGAGCAGGGCGCCAATGGCTTCGGGGGTGTGCATGCCGATGCCCGCCAGCAGGGTGCCCACCGAGACCAGTACCAGGTAGGCGACCAGCAGGCGCAGGTCCCGGGCTGCCAGCACGCCGACCGCGGACGCCGCCAGTGTGCCCAGCGCCAGCCACCACACCCAGGGCTGCTCGATGGCGGCCAGCGGGCCCGCCTGATCGCCGAAGATCAGAGAGTAGACCCTGAGAATCGTGTAGATGCCGACCTTGGTCATGATCGCGAACAGCGCAGCCACTGGTGCTGGCGCCGAGGAATAGGCCTTTGGCAGCCAGAAATACAGCGGCAGGATCGCCGCCTTCAGGCCGAACACCACCAGCAGCAGCAGCGCGCCGGCGCTGACCAGCCCGGCGCGTTCGCCCTCGAGCTCGGCTACGCGCACCGCCATGTGGGTCATGTTGAGGGTGCCGGTAGCGCCATAGAGCACGCCTACCGCGATCAGGAACAGCGCCGAGCCCGCCAGATTGAGCACCACATAGTGCAGGCCGGCCTGGATGCGTCCCTTGCCGCCGCCGTGCATCAGCAGCGCGTAGGAGGCCAGCAGCAGCACCTCAAAGAACACGAAGAGGTTGAACAGATCGCCGGTCAGGAAGGCTCCGTTGATGCCCATCAGCTGCAGCTGGAAGAGCCCATGGAAGTTGCTGCCCTGTTCATCGTCGCCGGCACTGGCGAAGACCACGCAGCCAAGCGCCAGCACGGCGGTGAGCAGGATCATCAGCGCCGAGAGGCGATCGAGCACCATGACGATGCCGAAGGGCGGCTGCCAGTCGCCCAGCGCATAGTAGGAGACCTCGCCGCCGGTCGCCTTGCCGACCAGTGCGATGGCGACGGCCAGCAGCAGGGCGGTGCTGCCGATGCCCAGCACTCGCTTGAGAGAGGTGCTGCCGTGGCGGCTGATCAGCAGCAGAATACCGCTGACGAGTGGCAGCACGACGGGCAGGACAATCAGATGTTGCAGCATCAGCGGCGCTCCTCTCGCGGCTCGTCGACCTGACGGCCATCGACATGGTCATTGCCCATGTCGCCGCGGGCACGCATGGCCAGGATCACCGCGAAGGCGGTCATGGCGAAGCCGATCACGATGGCGGTCAGCACCAGCGCCTGGGGCAGCGGGTCAGCGTAGTTGCCGCTGCCGTCGAGAATGGCGGCGCCATTGGTGGTCAGCCCACCCATCGAAAACAGGAACAGATTGACCGCGTAGGACAGTAGCGTCAGGCCGACCACTACCGGGAAGCTGCGCCCGCGCAGGGTCAGGAAGAGGCCACAGGCGGTGAGGATGCCTGTGGTGATGGCGTACAGGCTTTCCATCAGCTTTTCTCCTTGCTGGTGGCGGGCTGGGCATCCTTGGACGGGCGGTGCGGCGTGGTCACCTTGCCCAGGTTGGCAAGGATCATCAGGGTCGCACCGACCACTGCCAGATAGACGCCGAGGTCGAACAGCATGGCGGTGGCCAGCTCGAACTCGCCGATCAGCGGCAGCTTGAAGTGCCCGAAGGCGGATGTCAGGAAGGGACGGCCGAACAGCCAGCTACCAAGCCCGGTGAGCGTCGCCACGGCAACGCCGCCGATGGCCACCAGCTGGTAAGGGAAGTCCAGACGGCTCTGGGTCCATTCCACGCCCCGCGCCATGTAGATCAGAATCAGCGCCACCGCGGTGACTAGGCCGGCGATGAAGCCACCACCGGGCTGGTTGTGGCCGCGCAGGAAGATGAAGACCGAGACCAGCAGCGCCAGCGGCAGCAGCCACTGGGAGACACTGGTGAGGATCATCGGGTAACGGTCCGCTGACCAGACGCGGCCCTCGGCGTCGCTGTGGGGCATGAACAGCCGCAGACGATTGAGCAGCTTGAAGATCGCGAGACCGGCGATCGCCAGCACCGTGATCTCGCCGAGAGTATCGAAGCCGCGGAAGTCGACCAGGATGACGTTGACCACGTTATGGCCGCCGCCGCCGGGTACGCTGTTATCAATGAAGAAGCGGGAAATGCTGTCGACCTCGCGAGTCAGCACTGCATAGTTGAGGCTTGCCACGACCATGCCCAGTGCGCCGGCCAAGGCGATGTCGCGAATGGTGCGATGGGCCGAGGACTCTCGTGGCGTCTTCTGAGGCAGGAAGAACAGCGCCAGCATCAGCAGGATCATGGTCACCACCTCGACTGAGAGCTGGGTCATCGCCAGGTCGGGAGCCGAGAAGCGGGCGAAGGTCAATGAAACCACCAGCCCCACCACCGACAGCATCAGCAGCGACACCAGGCGATAGCGATGGGTCACGACGGTCCCCAGGGCGCCGAAGATCAGCAGCGCCGCGCCAAGCATCAGTACGCCGTCAAGCTCGCCCTCTAGCTTTCCGCCCGACAACTGCGGCAGCTCCAGGAGGCCCAGGGTGGCAAGTAGTAGCGCCGCGCCCAGCAGCAGGCTCATATAGCGCTGCAGTGAGCCGTTCTCAAGGCGTGCGGTCAGCGATTGACTGCGTGCCACCAGCCGCTGAATGCTGCTCTCGAAGATCATTCGCGCATCGGTAGTGGCGAACTGACGCACGAAGCGTCGGATTGAGGCATGCACGCCATAGAGTGCAACGCCGCTGCCCAGCGCGATCATGCTCATCGCCAGGGGGGCATTGACGCCATGCCAGATGGCCAGCTTGAACTCGAGTGATTCGCCCAGCACCGCCTGGGTGGCGAGATCCAGCAGGCCGGTGGCCAGCAATGCCGGGAACAGGCCCACCGCGACGCAGAGCATGACCAGAAATTCCACCGGCACTCGCATCAGCCGCGGCGGCTCATGCGGATGTTTCGGCGGCGCGGTCTTGGCCGGCTTGAAGAAAACTGCATGCACCAGGCGCAGCGAATAGGCCACCGACAGCACCCCGCCGAGGGTCGCCAGCAGCGGCAGCAGCCACCCCAGCCCGCCGAGCAGGCCGGCATCCAGCGTCTCCTTGAAGAACAGTTCCTTGGAGAGAAAGCCGTTGAGCAGCGGCACCCCGGCCATCGAGGCCGCCGCCAGGGTCATCAGCAGGGCGGTGACCGGCATCGCCCGGCGCAGTCCGCCCAGCTTGGCAAGCTCCCGGGTGCCTGCTTCGTGATCGATGATCCCCGAACTCATGAACAGCGCACCCTTGAAGGTGGCATGGTTGAGAATGTGGAAGAGCGCGGCAAGGATCGCCATCGGGCTACCGATGCCCAACAGCGCGGTGATCAGCCCCAGGTGGCTGACCGTGGAAAAGGCCAGAATACCCTTGAGATCCGTTTTGAGCAGCGCGAACCAGGCCCCATAGAGGAAGGTGGTCATGCCGGTCAGCGTGACCAGCCAGCCCCACATGGCGCTGTCGCCGATCGCCGGATGCAGACGCGCCAGCAGGAAGATGCCGGCCTTGACCATGGTGGCCGAGTGCAGATAGGCGGAGACTGGGGTCGGGGCGGCCATGGCATTGGGAAGCCAGAACTGGAAGGGGAACTGGGCCGACTTGGCGAAAGCACCGATCAGCACCAGCACCAGCATGACCGGGTAGCGCGGGTCAGCGAGGATGACGTCAGCGCTATCGAGCACCACCCCCATGTCGAAGCTGCCGACCATGTCGCCGATCAGCAAAAGGCCCGCGAGCAGCGCAAGGCCCCCGGCACCGGTGACGGTCAGCGCCATGCGTGCCCCCTTGCGGGCATCGCTCTGGGACGACCAGAAGCCGATCAGCAGGAAGGACGACAGGCTGGTCATCTCCCAGAACACCCACAGCAGCAGCAGGTTGTCGGCCATGACGATGCCGACCATCGAGAACATGAACAGCATCAGGTAGGCATTGAAGCGGCCGAAGGGCTCCTCGGGCGCCAGGTAGTAGCGCGCATAGAGGATGATCAGCAGGCCGATGCCCAGGATCAGCGTAGTGAACAGCAGCGACAGGCCGTCCAGGCGGAAGGCCAGATCCAGCCCCAGTTGGGGAATCCAACTGATGGCAATGCGGGGCACCTCGCCGGCCGAGAGAGCCGGTACCAGGGTCAGGGTCAGCAGCAGTGCAATAGCCGGTGGCGTGGCCGTGCCCAGGGAGCACAGGTTGCGCCCATATCGCTCGAGGCACATGGGAGCCAGCACGCCCAGCAGGGTCAGCAAGGGAATCCAGAGCAATGTCATCGATCGTTCGTCCTGCGCGGGTCCGGGGAAATTGGGGTGATACCCGTTGTCATTCGCCAAGGCAAGCCCACTGGGCCGGCGTTGGCGGCATGGCGTGATCCATCTCAGGGCCAGACGCCGCCCTACTCTAGCGTAAAGGATCGCTCGACGCAGGTGCTGCTAACCGCTTTATCGCCTTGAATCATCAACGCTTGTCTGTCTTGCATTGGCTCCACTGCGCTGCCGGTTCTGGCATCGGTGGGTGGGGCCGGTGGCATTGATGATGCTAGCGGTTTGCGCCCGCCGTTGGAGATGTCGGGTACGTTACCTATATTTTGGTGTACAATACCTATACGAATTAATTTATTTGTCCAATTTATCGACCTGCCTCTTGGCACTTCCTAAGGTGATGGCATGCGACGCAAGGCTGAGCTTCCCGTCAAGACCTGTCGCCAGTGCGAGCGCCCCTTTCGCTGGCGGCGCAAGTGGGCTCGCTGCTGGGATGAGGTGCAACATTGCAGCGAACGCTGTCGCCGAGAGGCGCGTCGCGCCAGGCGGTCGGCATGAATCCTGAATTGGTTTGGCTGCGCGATGATCTGCGCCTGGCCGATAACCCGCTGTTCCACTTTGATTCGCCGCCGGGCTCCCTGATGTGTGTCTACGTGCTCGACGAACGCTGGCTTTCGCCCCTTGCGCCAGGTCTGTCGTCGCGTCGCATCGGTGCAGCCCGGCTTTGCTTTCTCTGGCAGAGCCTGATCGCCCTGCGTGGCGAGCTTCTTAAACGGGGAGGGGATCTACTGGTGCGCGTCGGTGATCCGCCGACGGTGATTGCCGAACTTACTGCCTCAGTAGGTGTCTTGCGCATTCATGTGCGTGACGCTGCAGGACATGACGAGGCCACCGACCTGACAAGACTCACCGAGCAATTGCCGGAGAGCTGCAACCTTCGTCGCTGCCAGGGCGATACCCTGTTCGACGATCAGGCGCTGCCCTTTGCTCTTGAGGATTTGCCGGGCAGTTTCTCGGCCTTTCGTCGGCGCATGGAAGCAGAAAGCAGCGTACCGCCAGCTCAGCCTGCGCCGATCACGCTGCCGCTATGGCCGGAGAAAGCGCCTAGAGGACTGCCGCCTCTTAAGGATGTCTGTGAGGAGGCCGCCGCCTGGCGCCCCGACCCGCGCGGCGATTTTCGTTTTCAGGGCGGCGAGGAAGCCGCTCAGGCGCGACTCGATCACTATCTCTGGCATAGCGGCGCCATCGCTCGCTATAAAAAGACACGCAATGGCCTGCTGGGCGCCGAGTTCTCTACCCGGCTGTCGCCCTGGCTGGCGACCGGCTGTCTGTCGGCGCGGCAGGTTCATGACCAGGTGCGGACATGGGAGCTTGACCATGGCGCCTGTGAGTCGAGCTATTGGGTGATCTTCGAGCTCATGTGGCGGGAGTACTTTCACTGGGTCGCTCGAAAGGAAGGGGGCTTGCTCTTTGGCCCTCGAACGTTGCCCGAACCGCCACCGGCCTTTCACGACTGGTGTCGCGGCGAGACCGGCGTGCCGTTCATCGATGCTGGCATGCGCGAGCTTGCGTCCACCGGCTGGCAGTCCAATCGGATGCGCCAGAATGTGGCCAGCTTCCTGGTGCATGACCTGGGCATCGACTGGCGCCTGGGCGCGGCCTGGTTCGAACACTGCCTGATCGACTTCGACGTCGCCAGCAACTGGGGCAACTGGGGGTATGTGGCCGGCGTCGGACGAGAGGCGAGCCGCGGGCGCTATTTCAATGTGCTCTGGCAAGCGCAGCACTACGACCCGGCCGGCGACTATGTGAGCCATTGGCGACCCGAGCTTGAGCGTCTGGCCGAAGGTGAGGCTCGCCATCAGCCCTGGCGCGCGGCCCCCGACGCCTTCCCTGCACCCTGTGTCATCCCCGATGCCTGGGGCGACGCCTTGATGGCGCTGCCATCCTCTACTGGCGACTCATCTCTTGTTGATTCTGCCGCTGTCGACACTCCTCCTTTCGACGCTGCCAGGGAGACGTGATGCACGTACTGTCCCTATCTGATGATCGTCGTCTACCCGTCATGCTGGGCCTGGCCGGGCTGCTGCCCTTTGTGGCCACGGCCCTGGGCGCCTGGTGGGCGCCAGGGGCTTGGTCGGTCTTCGCCATACAGGCCTTTGTCTATTACAGCGCGGTGATACTGTCCTTTCTCGGCGGCATCCACTGGGGGCTCGCCATGGGCCGAGATGCACCGAAGAGCCCGGCATTTCGCGGCCGTGTCATGCTGAGCATGGTGCCCAGCCTGATGGCCTGGCCGGCCTTGCTGTGGGGCGGGGCGCCGGGCACCGCGCTGCTGATGCTCGGCTATATCGCGGTGCGCGGCTATGAGGCGAGTGCGACTGGCAGTGTTGGGCTACCCGAGTGGTATCGAGGGCTGCGCAATGTGCTGACCGTCGTGGTGGTCGCCTGCCACTTGGCTGTGATCCTTCGGTTTTGGCAGCTTCTGTAGCGATACCGCTGGTTGGCGCGGCGGGAAGGCTGGTGGCCTGGATCGATCTGCGCGATGATGCTCTCCTTTATTCGTGATGATGGAGTATCACCCCGCCATGCGCAGGATCCTCGTATGCTCGCTGCTGTTGAGCACCCTGGTCGGCTGCCAGAGCAGTCAGGTCAGCCAAGCCCAGAGCCAAGCCTCGGCAACATCCTCGTCCCAGGCAACTGATCAGGCGACGGCACCGGCCGCCGATAGCAGACAGGACGTTAACGCGCAGGCCGAGTCGCCGGCCTCTTTCGAGGCCTGGCTCGCCGATTTCCGCCGCGAAGCACGGGCCAAGGGCATTGCCGAGTCGACGCTCGATCGGGCCCTGGCCGATGTTCGCTTCCAACCCAAGATCCTCGAGTACGATCGCGCCCAGCCCGAGTTCGTGCGCCCTATCTGGCAGTACCTGGACACGGCCGTTTCATCGACCCGGGTGACCAACGGCCGCAAGCGCCTAGCCGAGCATCGTGCCACGGCGGAGCGTATGGCCAGTCGCTACGGTGTGCCGGCGGAGGTGCTGGTGGCGATATGGGGGGTGGAAAGCAACTACGGCAGCAACTTCGGCAGTTTCTCGACGCTGAATTCCCTAGCGACCCTGGCCTTCGATGGCCGCCGCCGCGACTTCGCCCATGACGAGCTGATCGCTGCGCTCAAGATCATCCAGAACGGCGATATCGCCCCGGATCGCATGATCGGTAGTTGGGCCGGAGCCATGGGGCATACCCAGTTCCTGCCGTCTAGCTTCCTCGCCTATGCCGAGGACGGCGACGGTGATGGCCGCCGCGACATCTGGGGCAGCATTCCCGACGTCATGGCCTCCACCGCCAACTACCTCGCGCGAGCCGGCTGGCAGGCCGGCGAGCCCTGGGGTGTCGAGGTGCGCCTGCCTGCGGATTTCGATTATTCCCAGACCGAGCTGGCCACGCGGCGCTCAAGCCAGGCCTGGGCGGCACAGGGCGTGCGCGCGACAGACGGCGAGGCGCTGCCGGCGCTTGGCAAGGCATCGATCCTCACGCCTGCCGGCGCTCGTGGCCCCGCCTTCCTGGTTGGCGGCAACTATCGCGCCATCCTTCGCTACAACACCGCCACCAGCTATGCGCTGGCGGTGGGCACCCTTTCGCGCCGGGTGGCGGGAGAGCCTGGCATTCGCGCCGACTGGCCGCGCCAGGAAACGCCGCTTTCCAGGGCGCAGGTCCGCGAGCTGCAGCGCTCGCTGAACGCTCGTGGCTTCGCCACAGGGACGCCGGACGGCATCATGGGCCCCAACACCCGCGCCGGGCTGCGGGCCTTTCAGGCGGCTCAGGGTCTGACGCCTGATGGCTTCGCCACGGTATCGCTGCTCGAGCGCTTGCAGCAGTGAGGTTGGCTAGCCGAGTCGCGCCAGCAGGGCGATGACGGCCGTCTCGACCCGCAGGATCCGGCTGCCCAGGTGAATGCCCTGGCAGCCGGCCGCCAATAGCGCCTCTACCTCATAGGGAATGAAACCGCCCTCGGGGCCCACCACCAGGCTCGCCGGGGCATTGAGTCCGCGAGGGCAGGCCGCTTCCATGCCGGGATGGGCCAGCAGCCCGCTGCGTTCATTGAGCCTTGCCGCCAAGCGATCCTCGACGAAGGGCTTGAAGTGGGTTTCCAGCTCCACCTCGGGCATCACCGTGTCGCGGGCCTGCTCAAGGCCCAGCACCAGGTGCTGGTGGATCTTTTCTGCGGACAGCTCGGGCGATTGCCAGTAGCTCTTCTCTACTCGCCGGGTGTGCAGCAGGGTGATGCGCTTCACGCCAAGGGCCGTGACGTGCTCCAGCGAACGCGCCAGCATGCGCGGGCGCGGCAGAGCCAGCACGAGTTCGATATCCAGCGCCGGCGGCGGGGCCTGATCGAAGGCATCGAGGGCGAAGTGGGCGCCCTCATCGTCGAGCGTTACCAGCCGGCCGCGACCGATGGCCCCGCCGCTCACGCCAAGCGTCAGCTCATCGCCGGGGCAAGCGCGATGCACCTCTCGCAGGTGGCGCAGTCGCCTTGGATCACGCACCCAGGCGTGGTGGTCGTCGGTGAGATCGGCAGGATCGAGCAGGATCAGATTCATGAGGCCTCGGCGGCGCGCAGCGGGTGACAGGAAACGGCGACGGTGGCTAGAACGCCAGACGCGGTGCACAATACCAGCAAAGCTGATAATAGGAGCACCGTCCGTGCGCGTGATTCGCAAGTATGCCAACCGCAGGCTCTATGATACCGAACAGAGCCGCTATGTGACGCTCGAAGACCTGCGCAGCCTGATCCTCGAGGAAGTGCCGTTTCGCGTCGAGGACGCCAAGTCCGGTGAAGACCTGACGCGCACCATCCTGCTGTCGATCATCATCGAACAGGAGCAGTCCGGCGGTGACTCAGAGGTATTCTCCAACGACCTGCTGGCCCAGTTCATTCGCGTCTACGATATGGCCCAGCCGCTGCCGCTGGCCCGCTATCTGGAGCAGGGCACCCAGCTGATGATGGAACAGCAGCAGCGTATGCAGGACCAGTGGAAGGAAGCCATGCGCCACACGCCGATGGAAATGATGCGCGAGATGGCCGAAGAGAACATGCGCTTCTGGCAGAAGACCTTTCAACAGGGCCCCGGTGGCAGTCACAAGGACGACATGGGCGGCGACAAAAGTCGCGACAAGGACTGAGCTCTCCCGACACGGCCGCCGCCTTTCTGGCATAATGCGCGGCTTATTGCGCATTCCCCTTACCCAACAGTCGAGCAAGGTTGCAGATGAAGGTTCTGATCATCGGCGGCGGCGGCCGCGAACATGCCCTGGCCTGGAAGGTCGCTCAGTCTCCTCAGGTCGAGACGATCTACGTGGCGCCTGGCAACGCCGGCACCCTGGTCGAGCCGAAGGTCTCCAACGTCGACATCGGGGCCACCGACCTCGCGGGCCTCGAAGCCTTCGCCCGTGACCACGCCATTGATCTGACCATCGTCGGTCCCGAGGCCCCGCTGGTCGAGGGCGTGGTCGACCGCTTCCAGGCCGCAGGGCTTGCGATCTTCGGGCCGACCCAGGCCGCCGCCCAGCTCGAGGGCTCGAAGTCCTTTACCAAGGACTTCCTGGCTCGTCATGCGATTCCCAGCGCGGACTACCAGACCTTTACCGCCGTGGAACCAGCGCTTGCCTACCTGGCCGAGAAGGGCGCACCGATCGTCATCAAGGCCGACGGCCTGGCCGCCGGCAAGGGCGTGATCGTGGCCATGACCGCAGCCGAGGCCGAAGCGGCGGTCCGTGACATGCTCGAGGCCAATGCCTTCGGCGATGCCGGCGCCCGGGTGGTGATCGAGGAATTCCTCGACGGCGAGGAAGCCAGCTTCATCGTCATGGTCGACGGCGAGCACGTGCTGCCCATGGCCACCAGCCAGGACCACAAGCGTGCCGGCGACGGCGACACCGGCCCCAATACCGGTGGCATGGGGGCCTATTCGCCCGCCCCGGTGGTTACTGATGCCGTCTATCAGCGGATCATGGATGAGGTAATCCTGCCCACGGTCAAGGGCATGGCGGCCGAGGGGCATCCCTATACCGGTTTCCTCTACGCGGGCCTGATGATCGACAAGAGCGGCGCGCCCAAGGTGATCGAATACAACTGCCGTTTCGGCGATCCGGAAACCCAGCCGATCATGATGCGACTCGAATCCGACCTCGCCGCACTGTGCCTGGCGGGCAGTCAGGGCACACTTGATCGCGAATCCATCGAGTGGGACAAGCGACCGGCGGTCGGCGTGGTCCTGGCCGCCGGCGGTTACCCGGGCAGCTACCGCAAGGGCGACGTGATCGACGGTATCGAAGCCGCCGAGGACACCGGCTGCCGGGTGTTTCATGCCGGCACTACCCAGGATGACCAAGGTCGGGTCGCGACCAGCGGCGGTCGCGTGTTATGTGTAACCGCCTTGGGAGACACGGTGGCTAACGCCCAGGCCCTGGCCTACGAAGGGGTGGCCGCCATCGACTGGCAGAACATGAGCTACCGTCGCGACATCGGCTTCCGCGCCATCGCCCGCGAGAGCTGATTGCCTGGCGCGCTGTCTCCCATTCAAGGATTGCCTTTCTTTGCAGTGATTGCCCCAGTGCTTCGCGGTAGCTGCCAAGCATTTGAAACTGCGTGATCAGGGGTGGCCCTGAGTCGTTGCGCTGGGACGGGATACGACGGGGAGTTGATATGTCACGAGTACGCCTGGAATTTCCGACAGACGCCATCCTGCACCGCCACTCCCTGTCGGTACGCATCACCGACATGAACTACGGTCGTCACCTTGGCCACGATGCCCTGGTGTCGCTGTTGCATGAGGCGAGAACTGAAGCACTGGCCTCCCGCGGGCTCAGGGAATGGGATCTCGGCGGCTGCCCCAGTGTGGTTGCCGATCTTGCTATCCAGTATCAGGGCGAGGCCGCCTGGCCCGACATGCTGATCGTCGAGACCGCGATTCCTCCCGTCGACGGCAAGTCGCTGTGTGTCTATCACCGGGTGGTGCGTGAGCATGACCAGCGGCCCGTCGCTACTGCCCGGCTCAACCTGGTATTGCTCGACCCCGCGTCTGGCAAGCCTGTCCCGGTGCCCGCCGGCGTGCAAGACGCGCTGTCGCCGGCCGGGCCTTCTTTCGAGGGCGACGCCTGATGTCCCGGGAATATCCGATCATCGCCGTGACCGGCTCCAGCGGCGCAGGCACCACCACGGTGCGGCGCACCTTCGAGCGCATGTTTGCTCGCGAAGATGTGCATGCCGCGACCGTGGATGGCGATGCCTTCCATCGCTACACCAAGGACGAGCTGTCGCGGATCTTCCGCGAGGAGCCCGAGCGCACCGACGAGCTGTCCCACTTTGCGGTGGAAGCCAACCTGCTCGAGCATCTCGAGGCGCTGTTCCAGGAATATGGCGATCAGGGCTCCGGCACCTTCCGGCACTATATCCACGCCGAAGACAAGCGGATGATCGAGCTTGGCCATCAGGTCGGTACCTTCACCGACTGGCAGCCGCTGCCCAGCGGCACCGATCTTCTGTTCTACGAGGGGCTTCACGGCGGCCTGGTCACCGCCGAGCATGACATCGCTCGCCATGTCGATCTGCTGGTGGGCGTGGCGCCGACCATGAACCTTGAGTGGATACAGAAGATCGATCGCGACACCAAGCTGCGCGGTTACTCCCAGGAAGCGGTGATCGACACCATCCTTGGGCGCATGCATGACTACGTCCGCTATATACAGCCGCAGTTTTCGCGCACCCATATCAACTTCCAGCGGGTGCCCACGGTGGATACCTCCAACCCCTTCGAGGTCCAGGATATCCCCACCGATGCCGAGTCCTTCGTGGTGATCCGTTTCCGCGATCCGTCCACGGTGGACTTCCCGTACCTGCTGGCGATGATCCAGGATGCCTTCATGAGCCGTCCCCACACCCTAGTGGTGCCCGGGGCGCGCATGCCGCTGGCCATGGAATTGATTCTGGGCCCGCTGGTTCGCCACCTGTTAGCCCAGCGGCGTTTCCGCTAGGCTCACAGGCCGCGCGGAGCGACCACCACTGATTGGACCACCCTATACCGACTGTCATTCAAGGGAGAGGCGCCATGGATTGCCTGTTCTGCAAGATCATCAACCGCGAGATTCCCGCCGATATCGTCTATGAAGACGATGACGTGCTGGCCTTCAACGATATCAATCCCCAGGCGCCGACCCACCAGTTGGTGATTCCCAAGCGCCATATCTCGACCCTCAACGACATTGCCGAGCAGGACCTGGCGCTGATCGGTCGGTTGCAGTACACCGCGGCAACCCTGGCCAGGCAGGCGGGCTTCGCCGATGAAGGCTACCGGGTGGTGATGAACTGCAACGAGCGGGGTGGGCAGACGGTTTATCATGTCCACATGCACCTGATGGGCGGTCGCGACTTCACCTGGCCGGCGGGGTAATCGGCATCAGGGCGTCGAGCTGACCGAGCCTGCATGCCCGAGGCACCGCTAGCTGCACTGACATGTCTCGGGGCTCTTGCCTTGCGAGGTGGCTGGCGCGCCAGAATTTCGCCACAACTTCTGGCTGCGTCGCGGCTCGGGTAGACTAGAGATAACATCCACGGGGGCCCTCATGAATCGCCAGTTTTCCCGCAATGACCACCTGATCCAGCAGTTCGATACCATTCTGCGCACCCTGGTGCCGCATGCCGCCCAGCCGTCGCGGCCTAGCCCGTCCGCCGGCGTTCAGGACGGCGAGCTAGATGAAGCCGAGCGCGCTCACGCCGTGGGGTTGATGCGCATCAACCACACCGGCGAGGTCTGCGCACAGGCGCTTTATCAGGGGCAGGGGCTGACCGCCAAGCTGGCTGACATCCGCAGCCAGATGGAGCAGGCCGCTCAGGAAGAGATCGACCACCTGGCCTGGTGCGATGCCCGCCTCGAGGAACTCGATGGTCGCACCAGCCTGCTCAACCCGCTTTTCTACGGGGCATCCTTCGGTCTCGGTGCGGTGGCCGGCGCCGTGGGCGACCGGGTCAGCCTGGGCTTCGTCGCCGCCACCGAGGAGCAGGTCGGCGACCATCTCGACGAGCACCTCGAGGCATTGCCGTCGGGCGATCGCCGCTCCCGGGCGGTGCTCGAGAAAATGCGCGAGGACGAGGCCCACCACGAACGCTGGGCCCTGGAAGCCGGCGGCGCGGAGTTCCCGGCGCCGGTCAAGGCCGGCATGCGGCTGATGTCCAAGCTGATGACCACCAGCGTTTACCGGCTCTAGGTCGGGGGCTTGCTTGGCAACTGAGTCACGCCGAGCCTTGTTCTTCCTTCTTCCTTCTTCCTTCTTCCTTCTTCCAGATACGACAACACCCCGCCGGGAGCTCCGGCGGGGTGTTGTCGTTAGGGCAGAACCCGGACGAGCGGCGGCTCAGTCCATATTGCGCGAGTAGAAGATTTCGAGCATCTCCTTGCGCAGGCGACTCTCGATGTTGCGGGCTTCCTCGAAGGTGAGGTCACGACGCGAGGTGCCGAACAAATAGTTGTCGAGTTCGAAGTCCTTCAGCAACATCTTGGTGTGGAACATGTTTTCCTGATAGACGTTGACGTCGACCATCTGATAGGCGTTCTTGGTGTCCTCGGCCAGGTAGTCCTGGATCGAGGTAATGTCGTGGTCGATGAACAGCTTCTTGCCGTCGACGTCGCGGGTGAAACCGCGCACCCGGTAGTCCATGGTGACGATGTCGGAATCGAAGCTGTGGATCAGGTAGTTCAGTGCCTTGAGGGGGCTAATCATGCCGCAGGTCGAGACGTCGATGTCCAGGCGGAAGGTGCTGATGCCGTTGTCCGGGTGGGATTCCGGGTAGCTGTGTACCGTGACGTGACTCTTGTCCAG
This sequence comes from Onishia taeanensis, assembly GCF_003268885.1. GTDB lineage: Bacteria > Pseudomonadota > Gammaproteobacteria > Pseudomonadales > Halomonadaceae > Onishia > Onishia taeanensis_A. Next base: position 114,159 of record NZ_QLSX01000002.1, on the reverse strand, counting down.
ATGACCGACCACGGTTTGCGGTAGCGGGCCCGGGCCAGGCTCCGTCTGCTCCGGCGCAGGGTCCTCGAGCTCGTGCTCGGCGATCAGGATGGTCACGCTGGCACCGTGGGGCTCGTAGTCCTGACGCGAGATATTGAGCACATGGGCGCCGATGATGTTGGTGACATCCTTGAGGATCTGCGTCAGCCGTTCGGCGTTGTAGAGCTCATCGATGTAATCGATGTAAGCCCGACGCTGCTCTTCGGTCTTGGCGTAGCAGATGTCGTAGATGTTGAAGCTCAACGAACTGGTCAGGTTGTTGAAGCCGTGGAGTCGGAGATTGTTGCTCACGTCCGAGCCTCCCTCAGGTGCTTGAGTGCGTGGTATGCCTGTCGGACTAGGCCGGGGCTGCATGAAAGGCGGGTATTATGCACACCCCGGGGTACGGGCGCACCCGCTCCGGGGAGTTTTCTAACGGGTCACTCTTCTACGATAGTGACGGAGTGTGTCACTTCGACGCCGCCGTTGGTGAGCATGATGGAGGCGCTGCAGTATTTTTCTGCCGATAGCGCCACCGCCCGCTCGACCTGCTTCTCCTTGAGGCCTTTACCGGTAACCGTGAAATGCACATGGATCTTGGTGAAGACGCTGGGCACGCTGTCGGCGCGTTCGGCCTCGACGCTGGCTACGCAGTCGCTGATTGGGGCGCGCGACTTCTCAAGAATCTGCAGCACGTCGAAGGACGTGCAGGCGCCGAGCCCCATCAGCATCATCTCCATGGGGCGGGGGCCGGTGTCGCGGCCGCCGTGGTCGGGGGGGCCATCGATAACCACGCTGTGGCCGCTACCCGATTCGGCGACGAACTGACGGCCGTCGGTCCACTTGACGCTGGCTTTCATGAGGCAACTTCTCCGTCTGGCATCAATAAAGAGGGGATGAACACGTCACTCAAAGGGTGACGCGAGTTCCTTGGCGCCCAACGAGGCGTTTGGCGCTACGTTTAGCGCTACACAAGAAAAAACGAGGCGCTTACTCTGCCATGGCACGCAGCCGGGTATCCAGTTCGGCTAGACGCTCAGGCGTGCCGACATCGACCCAGGCGCCGTGATGGTGGTGGCCCGCCACCCGCCCCGCGGCCATGGCGTCCCGCAGCAGAGGCGCCAGGGCGAAGGCGCCGGGTGCCTGGTTGGCCAATAGCGCTGGGTCGATCAAGCTGAGGCCGGCGAAGGTCAGGCGCGGCGCGCCGCTGGCATCTACTCGACCCGCGGCATCCAGGTGGAAGTCGCCGTCCGGGTGCTGGTCGGGGTTGTCGACCAGCCACAGGTGGGCGAGATCCCCATCAAGCGTAGGCAGTCTTGTGAGATCCGGCGCGCACCAGACGTCGCCGTTGATCAGCAGGAAGGGCGCTTCGCCGAGCAGCGGCAGCGCCTTCTGTATGCCGCCGCCGGTCTCTAGCGGGCTGTCTTCCCGGCTCCAGGCGATGCTGACGCCATGGGCCGCACCGTCGCCCAGCGCCTCGATGATCTGTTCGGCCCGGTAACTGACGTTGATCACCACATCGGTAATGCCGGCGGCGGCCAGGCGCTCGAGGTGGTGAACGATCAGCGGTTTGCCGGCTACCGGCAGCAGCGGTTTGGGGCAGCTGTCGGTCAGCGGACGCATGCGCTTGCCAAGTCCCGCCGCCAGGATCATCGCCTTCATGCCGTCGCCTCCTGAGTCATCACCTCACTGGCCGGTGCCTCGATGCTGCGCGACGCCAGGGCTTCCTCGAGTGCCGGGGTGAAGGTTGAATGAAGCCAGTGGCGCAAGTCGACGAAGGCGGGCCAGGGAGCCAGGCTGTCATCCAGATGTGCAAGAAAGTGGGGCAGGCGCGCGAGGTAGCCAGCCTTGCCGTCGCGCAGGGTCAGGCGACAGAAGATGCCGAGCACCTTGAGGCTGCGCTGGGCCGCCATGGCATCGCACCAGAAGTGGAAGCGTTCGGCGTCGATGGCCGGGTCGAGGCGGCCGTCGACGATGGCACTCTCGCGAAAGGCCGCCTGCCAGTGGTGGAGGGTCGTGGCGTCGAAGCGCCGATAGCGCCCGCGGGTCAGCGAGATGAAGTCATAGGTCAGCGGGCCGGCCACGGCGTCCTGGAAGTCGATCAGCACCAGGGCGTCGTCTTCGAGCATCAGGTTCATGGCATCGAAGTCCCGGTGCACGACGAAGCGCGGCTGCTCCAGGGCGCTGTCTACCAGTTGGGTGACCAGCGTCGTCCAGCCGGGCGGCGAAGCGATGCCCAGCAGGCCATCCAGGCACCATTCGGGAAACAGCTCGAGCTCGCGAGTGAGCAGCGCTGCATCATAGATCGGCAGGGCATCCTTAGGGGCCTTGGCCTGGAGCTCATGGATCAGGGTGATGGCCTTATCGAAGCCGTCGAGAGTGGCCTTGCGTGAAGTGAAGCTATTCTGCAGTGGGGTGTCGCCCAGGTCATCGAGTGCCAGGAAGCCCATGTCCAGATCCGCGTGATGCACTCGCGGTACCGGTAGCCCGGCGGCCAGCCAGTCGGTGGCGATGGCAAGAAAAGGCCGGCTGTCTTCTTGCGCCGGCGGGGCGTCCATCAGGATGCGGGTGGCACCGTCAGGCAGCGTCAGACGATAATAGCGGCGAAAGCTGGCGTCGCCGGCGGCGAGGGTCAGCCTTAGCGCGTCGGGGGCCAGGCCGTATTGCTCGGCCGCCCAGGCGGTGAGGGGGCCAAGGCGCGCGGGGTCTGCCGAGGTCATGGGCTCTCCTGTGGTGATGCGTGTCGCGGCGTTGTTGTTGACGCTCACCCGGGCGCAACGCATGCTGAAATCCGTGTTCGCCAGTGGCCGGATCATCGACAGACAGCAGCGGCGCCGGCCGAGCGGTGGCAGACAGCCGAGATTCGGCCTGTATAATACCGATTTCACCCGTCAAGGACAGCGAGGAAGATGGGCAAGCGACTCTACTGGACTGCCCTGGCCGGTCTCACCGCCGTCGCCGGCGGCAATGCCCTGGCAGCGCCTCCGGCGCCCCTGCCAGCGGAACAGCTCGACTGGCAACCCTGGGGCGATGATGCGCCGTCGGATGCGCTGTGCCGCGGCCACTACGTGATGCCGGCATATCGGCTTCCGGCCGCCGACACCCCCGGCGATATCCGTTCCTCCTCGGATCGGGCCCGCTATGGCGAAGACGGCTCGGTGAGTCTGGCCGGCGAGGTACTGCTGCGCCGCGGTAACAGCCAGGTCGAGGCCCCTGCGGTGCGCGTGGGTCCTGCACGCGAGCGTGCCCAGGTGACGGGGCCGCTGGCTCTGCGCGATCAGGGGCTGCTGGTGCGCGGCGACGCCGCCGAAGTGGCACTGCAAAGCGATGCGGCGTCGGTCGATGGCGCGCACTATGTGGCCCATGAGGCTCGCCTGCGCGGCGACGCCCAGCGGCTGGCCCGTCTCGAAGACGGCCGCTATCAGCTCACCGACGCCAGTTTCACCACCTGTGAGCCGGGTAGTCAGGCGTGGCGACTGGTAGGCAACGACATCATGCTGGATCGCGAGAAGGGGTACGGGACCGCGACTCATGCTCGCCTCGAGGTCCAGGATGTGCCGGTCTTCTACTGGCCTTGGGTGCGCTTCCCGATCGATGATCGACGCCAGAGTGGCTTCCTGTGGCCGGTGATCAGTGCCTCGGGCGATGGCCTCGACTATTCCCAGCCCTATTACTTCAACCTGGCGCCGAATTATGACGCGACCCTGACGCCGCGCTTCATCAGCGATCGTGGCTTCCTGCTGGGCGGCGAGTTCCGCTATTTGCAGGATGACCATTCACAACAGGGCTATGCCGGCACGATCGAGGGCGCCTATCTTGCCAATGATCAGGGCAAGACCTCCTCCAACCCCAACGATCCGCCGGATGCCTTCAGCGGTGAGGATCGCTGGTACCTGGACTATCGCCATCAGGGCCGTCTGAGCCCACGGCTGGACTACCAGCTCGCTTACGGTGCAGCCAGCGATGGGCGCTACTTCGATGATTTCGGACGCGATTTCGGCGAATCCGATACCGCCTACCTGCCGCGACTGGCGCTGTTCGACTACAGCGGAAAGACCTGGCAGCTCGAAGCCCGCGCCCAGGGGTATCAGCGGCTCGACTACCCGCTGGCCGAGCGTGACAAGCCGTTCTACCGCCTGCCGAGCCTGACCGCCAATGCCCGCTGGGATCAGGACAGTGGCTTCTATCAGCAGTGGCGCTCCAATGCGACTTACTTCTGGCGTGATGTCATCGAGCAGCAAGTGCCGTTGCGCGAGGCCGCGACCGGTAGCCGTGTGCATTTGGCGCCGGCGCTTGGTTGGCGCGGCGATCCCAGCTGGGGCTTTCTGGAGCCCAAGGTCGAGCTGCTGCACACCGCCTATGAGCTCGACTACGGCAACCTGAATACCGATCGTGACACCACGCTTTCGCGGACCGTGCCGGTCAGCTCGCTGGATAGCGGCCTGGTCTTCGAGCGTGATCTTTCGGCCTTCGGTGATGGCTACCGACAGACCCTGGAGCCGCGCCTCAACTATGCCTATGTGCCGGCCGAGGATCAGCAGGCGTTTCCAGATTTCGATACCAACGAGCAGGCCTTCTCCTGGGGGCAGCTGTGGTCGCCGTATCGCTTCTCCGGTGTGGACCGGGTGGGCGATCTTAACCGCCTATCGGCCGGCCTCAGTTCCCGGTTCCTCGAGGATGACAGTGGCCGCCAGCGCCTCGATATCGGTGTCGGCCAGGGGTTCTACTTCGAAGATCGCAGTATCGACATGAACGGCGACCCGGATACGCTCCCGGATCGCGACACCAATTACGCGGCCTGGTATCGCGCGACCCGGGACCGTACGCCGCTGGTGACGAATATCGACTGGCAGATCAGCGATTACTGGAGCACCCGCTACGCCTGGCTCTATGACACCGAGCGGCAAGTGACCGAGCGCAACGGGGTCGACCTGGCCTACCGGGATCCCCGCGGCCATGTACTGAACCTCGGGTATCGCTGGGAGCTGCAGGGCTTCGACCCCTCTGCCGACGACCCCGAGGATCGGCTCGGCTACAACCGCGAAGAGTTCGATGTCTCCTTCGCCCTGCGAGCCAGTAAACAAGTCGACCTGATCGGCCGCTACCTGTATGACAACACCAACGGCCGCTCCCTGGAGCGCCTGGCGGGTGTGCAGTGGAACGACTGCTGCTATGGTCTGCAGCTGGTATGGCGTGACTGGGTCGAGGACAACGACACCGCCAATACCACCGCCGACGACTACACCGATCGCGGCATCTTCCTGCGCTTCATCTTCAAGGGCCTCGGCGGAGTGGGCCAGGAAGCCGACAGTTACTTCGAGCGGGCCATTCCCGGCTATCGCTCCACCGCCTTTTGAGCGCCCCGGCGCGAAGGCATCGACACACGAGACGAGTCAATGAGGTATATATGCGCAGTCGACTGATCGCCCCGCTGGCCATGGCCCTGATGATGGCCCTGCCCTTGGGCGTGGCCCCGCTGACGGCAACGGCCCAGCAGTTAAAGCCGCTCGATCACATCGTGGCAGTCGTCAACGAGGGCGCGATCATGTACAGCGAGCTCGAGAGCCGAGTCGCCCGGGCACGTGACCAGCTGTCCAAGCGCGGCGTCACACCGCCAAGCAATGCGGCTCTCGAGCAGCAGGTGCTGGATCGTATGATCGTCGAGGAAGTCCAGCTGCAGATGGCCCGTGATGCCAACCTGAGCGTCGACGACACCGAGCTTAATCGCACGGTGCGTGGCATCGCCGAGAACAACGGCATGAGCCTCGAGCAGTTCGCCGATAGCCTCGAGGCCGATGGCCTGACGCTGGCTGCAGTGCGCGAGGACGTGCGCCGCGAGCTCTTGATGCGCCAGCTTCAGCAGCGCCGGGTCGCTAGCCGGGTCACCGTCAGCGAGCGCGAGGTGGATCGCTATCTGGAGCAGCAGGGCGCCAACGACGACGTGCGCTATCGCCTGTCGCACATCATGATCGCACTGCCCCAGTCGCCCAGCCAGGCGCAGATCGACGATGCCCGCGCCAAGATTGAGGGCTTGCGTCGCCAGCTTGAGAACGGCGCCGACTTTGCCAGTCTGGCGGCCGCCGAGTCCGATGGTGGCCAGGCGCTCAACGGCGGTGATCTGGGCTGGCGCGCGGGTGCCGAGATACCCAGCATCTTCACCGACGCAGTGCCGTCGCTGGATGTGGGTGAGGTCTCTGCGCCGATCAGAAGCCCCAGCGGCTTCCACCTGGTCAAGCTCGCCGACCGCGAAGGCGGCCAGGGCCGCAACCTGACCCAGCGCGACCAGGTCCGCCAGACCCTCTTTCAGCGCAAGGCCAATGACGAGATGGAGGTCTGGCTGCAGGAGATTCGCGCCGGCGCCTACATCGACAATCGCCTGAATGAGTCCAGCGCATCATGAACCCGCCGGTACTGGCGCTGACCACCGGCGAACCCGCCGGCATCGGCCCGGAACTGGCGCTGATGCTGGCCGCCGAGGGCATCGCAGGTGTGGCGCCTGATGCAGACCCTGGCGCCGCTCCGGATTTCACCATCGTGGCGGTGGGGGACCCTTCGCTGCTCGAGGCGCGGGCGCAACAGCTGGGGCTGGGCGTGACGGTGCGGGTGCTGGCGCCGGGCGAGTCGCCGCCGGCGCCATGCTCCGGCGTGCTGCCGGTGTGGCCGGTGGCCCTCAAGGCGCCGTGTCGTGCCGGCGAACTCGATCCCGCTAACGGCGCCTATGTACTCGAAACGTTGGACCTGGCCATCGCCGCCTGTCGTGAGGGCCGGGCTCAGGGCATGGTCACCGCGCCCTTGCACAAGGGCGTGATCATCGACGGCGGCCAGGCCGGCTTCACCGGCCATACCGAGTACCTGCGCGATGCCTGCGGGGTCGAGGAAGTGGTAATGATGCTCGCCACCGACCAGGCGCTCCACGGCCAGCTCGATGGTCCGGCGCGCTGCGCCCTGCGGGTGGCACTGGCCACGACGCATCTGCCGCTGCGCGAGGTAGCCGATGCCATCACCGCCGAGGGGCTGAGTCGAGTGCTGCGCATCCTCGATGCCGACCTGAAGCGCTATTTTGGCCTCGCCGCACCGCGCCTCAAGGTCTGTGGGTTGAATCCCCATGCCGGCGAGGACGGTCATCTGGGGCGCGAGGAACTCGAGACCATTACCCCAACGCTTGAGCGCCTGGCAACCGAAGGGCTCGACGTGCGTGGTCCCTATCCCGCCGATACCCTCTTCACCCCGCGACATCTCGATGACGCCGATGCGGTGCTGGCGATGTATCATGACCAGGGACTCGCTGTGCTCAAGTACGCAGGCTTCGGGCGCGCCGCCAACATCACCCTGGGCTTGCCGCTGGTGCGCACCTCGGTGGATCACGGTACGGCTCTGGATCTTGCCGGTCGCGGCGTCGCCGACACTGGCAGCCTGCGCGTCGCCATGAACCTGGCGGCTGAAATGGCCGCGTGCGACACCCTGTCCTAGCCGGCCTCGACCGTGCGTTTATTCCCGCAAGCGTGCTTAGCCGCCATCGCAGATCGGTGTCGGGCTAGCTGTCGGTAAGCTCTAACCCCTGTCAGAACCAAAGGATCATCCATCGCATGTCTTCACGCCCACCCATGCATCGGGCCCGCAAGCGCTTCGGCCAAAACTTCCTGCGCGATACGGGCATCATCTCGCGCATCGTGCGGGCCATCGACCCCCGTGCCGGCGAGCGCCTGGTCGAGATCGGCCCCGGCCAGGGAGCGCTGACCGAGCCGCTGATCGACGCTGCCGGCGGCGCCCTGGAGGTGATCGAGCTCGACCGCGATCTGATCCCCGGCCTGCGTGTGCAGTTCTTCCAATACCCTGATTTCGTGATTCACGAGGGCGATGCCCTGGCCTTCGACTTCGCCGCCCTGCGTGGCGACGGCCCGGCGCTGCGGGTGGTGGGTAACCTGCCCTACAACATCTCCACGCCGCTGATCGTGCATCTGCTCGAGACCACCGGGGCGATCGCCGACATGCACTTCATGCTGCAGAAGGAAGTGGTCGAGCGCCTGGCCGCCGAGCCCGGCAGCACCCACTGGGGACGGCTGTCGGTGCTGGCACAGTACCATTGCCAGGTCGAGTCGCTGTTCGTGGTGCCGCCGGAGGCCTTCGTGCCGCAGCCCAAGGTCGAATCGGCCATCGTGCGGCTGGCACCCCATGAGACCTTGCCGCATCCGGCCAAGGATCCGGCCCTGCTGTTCGATCTGGTCCGCGAGGCCTTTGGCCAGCGCCGCAAGACCCTGCGCAACAACCTCAAGGGGCGCGTGTCCGCCGAGGCCCTGGAAGCGCTGGGCATCGATTCGACCCGACGCCCGCAGACGCTCTCCGTCGAGGAGTTCGTTCGCATTGCCGACCACCTGGCCGAGGAGGTCGCATGACTGACAGCCACCGCGAGGCGACGATGGCGGCGCTCTCCGTCGATGTCGAGCCGGCCTTTCGCGCCGAGGAGTCCGATGAGGCCGAGTCCCGCTACGTGTTCAGCTACACCGTCACCGTGCACAACCACTCGTCTCACAGCGTGCAGCTGCTGGCGCGGCATTGGAAAATTACCCAGAGCAGCGGCAAGGTGCAGGAAGTGCGTGGCAAGGGCGTGGTCGGCAAGCAGCCCATGATCGGCCCCGGCCAGACCTTTTCCTATACCAGCCGCGCGGTGCTGGATGGGCCGGTGGGCGTGATGGAAGGTGACTATACCTGTGTCGATGCCGCTACCCAGCAGCACATCGAGGTGCCCATCGCCCCCTTCCGTCTGGCCGGTCCCCATCAGGTGCATTGACCGCGGCCGGCGCGACTGCAAGTCTGGGTCGGCACGGGCAGTGCCTTGTCCTATGCGTCATGCCGGGCGATGTCGGCGCCATACCGGCTTCCGGTGCTGCCATATCGGGGCTTGAGCCGCCACCCGGTCACGTCAGGGCACCGCGTTATCACCCGTTTCACCCGCTACGTCATCAGGAGATGTCATGACCACCTATGCGATCGGCGATCTGCAGGGCTGCCACCGGGAGTTCGTGGCGCTGCTTGAGCGGCTCGACTTCGCGCCGGGCCGCGATCGACTATGGTTGGCCGGCGATCTGGTCAATCGTGGGCCAGGCTCGCTGGACTGCCTGCGCGAGGTGATCGCTCTGGGTGATTCGGCACAGGTGGTGCTCGGCAATCATGACCTGCATCTGCTGGCGGTCGCTCGCGGTGGTGCATCGACCAAGCGCTCCGACACCCTGGCGCCGATTCTCGAGGCGTCGGATCGCGAGGCATTGCTCGACTGGCTGCAGCAACAGCCGCTGATGGTGCGCGAGCCACGCGAGGACGGCGACACGGTGATGTGCCATGCCGGTCTGCTGCCCGAATGGTCGGCCGCCAAGGCCCAGGCGCTTGCCGGAGAGGTCGAGGCGCGGCTCGCCGCTGACGCCGGCGACTTCCTCGAACGGATGTACGGCAATCGCCCCCACCGCTGGCAGGATGATCTCGACGGCATCGAGCGCGCGCGCTTCATCGTCAACGCCTTCACGCGCATGCGCTTCGTCGATCCCGACGGGCATCTCGACTTCTCGGCCAAGGAGGGGCTCGACTCGGCGCCGGATGGCTTCGCCCCCTGGTTCAGCTATGCCCGCGAGGACGATCCGCATATCCTTTTCGGCCACTGGGCGGCGCTGGAAGGGGCGACCCCCGGCAGCCAGGTGCGCGCCGAGGCATTGGACACCGGATGCGTGTGGGGCGGCAGCCTGACCGCGCTGGATCTCACCACCGGCAAGCGGACCCGTCAACCGAGCCTTTCACGGGGCTGATCGCCCCGCGTCCTTCTTTCGCTTCTTGCTGTTTTATCCTCTTTACCCATGGAGCTACCATGAGCGCGACGCCCTTCGAGCACCTGGATATTCCCACCCTGAAAGCCTGGCTGGACGAGGGGGAGCCGCTGACGCTGGTCGATATCCGTGATCCGATGAGCTTTGCCCGCGGCCATATCCCGGCGAGCCGTCACCTGGACAACACAAGCGTCGGTGCACTGCTCGACGAGACGCCCAAGGAAGCGCCGCTGGTGGTGGTCTGCTATCACGGCCACTCCAGCCAGCAGGCGGCGACCTGGCTCGCCGGCCAGGGCTATTCCCGGGTCTACAGCCTGGACGGCGGCTTTACCGACTGGGCCGCCCAGCATCCCACCCGCGTGGCCACGGCACCGGCATGAGCGACGATCGTTTCCTTGACGGTCTCGAGGTCTACTGCGTGGGCGGTGCAGTGCGCGATGCGCGCCTAGGCTGGCCGGTCTATGACCATGATTGGGTGGTGGTGGGCGCAAGCGTCGAGGACATGACTCGGCGCGGTTTTACCCCGGTGGGTCGCGACTTTCCGGTCTTCCTGCATCCCGTGACCCACGAGGAGTACGCTCTGGCACGCACCGAGCGCAAGCGCGGTCACGGCTATACCGGCTTCGTGGTGCATGCGAGCCCCGAGGTTAGCCTCGAGGATGATCTGGCCCGACGCGACCTGACCATCAACGCCATGGCCGAGTCGGCCGACGGCACCCTGACCGATCCTTACCACGGCCAGCGGGATCTCGCCGCCAGACAGCTGCGCCATGTCTCCCCGGCCTTCGTCGAGGACCCGCTGCGGGTGCTGCGCACCTCACGCTTCCTGGCCCGTTATCGGGGGCTCGGCTTTGCTATCGCCTCGGATACGCTGGCACTGATGCGCGAGCTCGCCGATAGCGGCGAGCTTGGCCACCTGGTCGCCGAACGGGTCTGGACCGAAACCGAAAAGGCGCTGGGGGAGCCATCCCCCGAGGCCTATTTCACGGCGCTAGATGATTGCGGGGCACTTGAAGTGCTGATGCCCGAGTTGACCGAAGATCGTGTCGCCCTGGCCGCCGCCCTGGACCGGCTGCATTGCCTGCCGGCGCCACAGGCTGATGGGAAGACCGATGCCGAAGGTGCGGCTGACAGCGAGATAGGTGAGCGGCGCCGCTGGCGCTGGGCGCGGCTTCTCGAGCACCTCGACGGCGACGCCCGGGCCGCGCTGGCCGAGCGTCTCAAGTTGCCCAAGGCCTACGCCGACCTGGCGCGTCAGGCCGCGCGTACCCGAGCCCTGCGTCTGGATAGTGAGGTCGCGCCGCTCACCGCCCGCCAGGTGCTTGACTGGTATGACGGCATCGATGTCTGGCGGCGTGACGAGCGCCTGGCTCCCCAGTTGGCCTTGTTGGCGCTGGACGAACCCGGGCTCGCCCGGCTGCTGGATGCTGCCTATCAGGCAGCGCAGGCGATTGCGCCCAAGGAGTTGCTCGCGGAAGGCTTCAAGGGCAAGGCGCTGGGCGAAGAACTCGACCGGCGGCGCCAGGCGGCGATCGCCGAGGTACTGGCGGACGCTAGCTGAGAGACTGGCTGCGATACAGGTCTTGGGGGCTATATCAATCAACACCACCTTCGCTCTCGAGCGATGGGGCAGGCGGGGGCGAGGGGTGTCGATCAAGAGAACGAAAGTAGCGCCCATGGAAGAGGGCTGCGCACTCGCAGACACCTGCCCTTAAACGCCAGCAGCGTGACCGGGCGCGTCGTCAGACGTTTTTCGACACGTCGGCGCGGGAGATCCACTGCTGTTGCCAGCAGAAGTCCACCGGCCACAGCCGCTGATCGCCGGCATCGAAGGCTTGCCACAGGCGGTCATAGCGCTCGCCACTGAGCGGATGGGTGGCCTCGGGCAGTAGTTCGGCCAGCGGCTTGAGGACGAAGGCATGCTCGGTGATCTCATCGCGAGGCAGTTCGACGCCGTCGTGCTCGCCGGTGAGTGCGCCCACTGTCAGCAGGTCGATGTCGAGGGTGCGGGGGCTGAACTTGGCGCTGTTCTTTACCCGGCCATTGGCGAATTCCAGGCGCTTGCACCAGGCCTGCAGCTCGCCCACCGAGGCGTCGCTGTCAAAGGCCGCCACCAGGTTGTAGAAGTTGCGCCCGTCTTCGAACCCCACCGGCTCGCTCTCGAAGACCCGCGACACGGCAAGCTCGCCGAAAGAGGCTTGAAGGGCGTCGAGGCAGACCCGAACATGCTGCTCGCGCTCGATGTTGCTGCCGATACTAACCGTGACGCGGCTCATGACGGCTCGCCCCGGGTGATGCGCACGCCGACGGCGCTGGCGCTTGCCACGGCACCTGGCTTGCGCACCGTGAGGGCAAGCCAGGCGATGCCGAATTCCTCGCGCAGGGTGGCGGCCAGGCGCTCGGCAAAGGTTTCCACCAGGGCGAAGTCATGCTCGCCGGCGAAGGCGGCGACGCGCTCGCTGATGGCTGCATAGTCAAGCGTCTTGGTGATGTCGTCATCGGCCGCGGCGGGGCGGATGTCGGTGGCCAGTTCCAGGTCGAGGACCAGGCGCTGGAGTATGTCGCGCTCCCAGTCGTAGACTCCGATCACGGTGTCCACTTCGAGCGCCTCGATCAGCACGCAATCCATCAATGCATCCCCCACCTGTCGGTCTGTAAGAATTGCCGGCGCTCGATTGTACGTGAGTCCGCGGGCAGAATCATGACTGGCCGCCGTGACCTTCAGGAGGACCCTCATGTCGCCAAGTCATCTGGCCCTTGCGTTGGGGTCGCTGCTGGCGCTGGGCTATCTTAGCGGCAGCGCCCTTGGCGCGCTGGCAGTGTGTCGGCTGGCCGGGTTGCGCGACCCGCGCCTGGCCGGCTCGCGCAACCCAGGGTTTTCCAATGTGCTGCGCCTCTATGGCGTGCGTCTGGCGCTGGCGACCCTTGCGCTTGATGCCGCCAAGGGCATGCCGGTGCTGTTCGCCGCCCAGGCGCTGGGGCTTTCACCCTGGGCGCAGGGCATGGTGGGGCTTGCGGTGCTGCTGGGCCACAGCTATCCGCCTTGGCACCGCTTTCGCGGCGGCAAGGCGGTGGCCAGCGCCTTCGGGGTGCTGCTGGTGCTGGCGCCTGGGGTGGCGTTGGTCAGTGCCGCCTGCTGGGTCCTACTCGCCTGGCGGGTGCGCACCGCCTCGGTGGCGTCGCTGGCCAGTGCGACTCTCGCACCGCTGGTCAGCCTCTGGCTGGCGCCAGAGTATGGCGGTGTGATCGTTGTCTTCGCGCTGCTGGTGCTGGTGCGTCACGTGTGGAATATCCAGCGCCTGGGGCGTGGCGGGGAACAGGCGCTATCGGCGGATAGTACCCGCAAGGAAGAGTAGGCGCGTGTCGCATCGATCAGGCCGAGGCGGATCCCGCAGGCGTCAACTGATCCAGCGGCCAGCGAGGCACCGCCCGCATGGCGCTGTCGTCCCGCTCGCCGGCCAGTAGCCGTTGAGCGCTGGAATCTTAGAGAGCGCGATCATGGTTGTGAGCCGTGATCAGTGCCCGGCTGGGGTCAACTGATCCAGCGGCCAGCGAGGCACCGCCCGCATGGCGCTGTCGTCCCGCTCGCCGGCCAGTAGCCGTTGAGCGCTGGAATCTTAGAGAGCGCGATCATGGCTGTGAGCCGTGATCAGTGCCCGGCTGGGGTCAACTGGTCCAGCGGCCAGCGAGGCACCGCCCGCATGGCGCTGTCGTCCCGCTCGCCGGCCAAGAGCCGTTGAGCTCCCACATACGCGATCATGGCGCCGTTGTCGGTGCAGAAACGCCCGCGGGGATAGAAGGCCTTGGCGCCCCGCTTGTCGGTTTCCACGGCCAGACGCTCGCGAAGCCGGGTATTGGCGCTGACGCCACCCGCCACCACCAGGCGCTTCAAGCCGGTGGCATCCAGGGCGCGCCGGCACTTGATCACCAGCGTATCGACCACGGCTTCCTCGAAGGCTCGGGCGACATCGGCGCGGGCCTGGTCATCGAGTTTGTCGGCTTCCTTGAGTGAGCGGATCGCGGTCAGGGTGTGAGTCTTGAGCCCGGAGAAGCTGAAGTCGAGCCCCGGCCGGTCGGTCATCGGGCGCGGAAAGCGAAAGCGCGTCGGGTCGCCCTGTTCGGCCAGGCGTGCCACGTTGGGGCCGCCAGGGTACTCAAGGCCCAGCATCTTGGCGGCCTTGTCGAAGGCTTCGCCGGCGGCGTCGTCCACTGATTCACCCAGCAGTTTATAGTCGCCGAGTCCGCGCACCTCGACCAGCTGGGTGTGACCACCCGACACCAGCAGGGCAACGAAGGGAAACGCCGGCGACTCATCCTCGAGCATGGGGGCCAGCAGGTGGCCCTCCATATGGTGCACGCCGAGCACCGGGATATTCAGCGCACGGGCCAGGCCATGGGCGGTAGAGGCGCCGACCATCAGAGCGCCGACCAGGCCAGGGCCTGCGGTATAGGCGATGCCGTCGAGTTCAGCGCGCGTTACGCCGGCACTGTCGAGGACCTCCTCGATCAGCGGCAGCAGTTTGCGGGTGTGGTCGCGGGAGGCGAGCTCTGGCACTACGCCGCCGTAATCGGCATGCATGGCGATCTGACTGTAGAGAGCGTCGGCGATCAGGCCGCGCTCGGTGTCAAAGAGGGCAACGCCGGTCTCGTCGCAGGATGTTTCGATCCCTAATACGCGCATGGTAAGGCCCCAGGCTCATGGTATCTGGCTAACAGTAAACCGCTCATTATACGTGCTTTGTGCGGCATCGGGCACCGGTTGGACGTCAAGGTTTGCAATGTCGTCTGGCCACGACTAGAATACTGTGCGCTGTATGACTGGGTCGTGCGCCCGGGTTCCACCCTGCATTTCGCTTCTTCCTCATGATTCCCTGTGTCGCCCCAAGGCGGCTTGGACGTTATGTTTCAAGCGATGCGAAGAGACTCGAGGCGTGCGTTCAAACCGAACTCATGATTCCAAGGTAGGTGAGTGCTTAATGCCTTCTGTCAAAGTACGTGATAACGAGCCGTTCGACGTCGCGCTGCGTCGCTTCAAGCGTTCCTGCGAAAAAGCCGGTGTTCTGTCCGAAGTGCGTCGTCGCGAGCACTACGAGAAGCCGACCGCCGAGCGCAAGCGCAAGGCAGCTGCCGCCGTCAAGCGTCACGCCAAGAAGCTCCAGCGCGAGCGCAAGCGTTTCGAACGGCTGTATTAATCCGTACTAAGGGCGGCCATGCCGTCCTAGAGGGATGCCAAGCGGCCGCCATACGGTGGCCGTTTGTTTTTCTAGTGGTCGCTTCGGGATGTCCCGAAGCGGGCACTTATCGTCGTTTTTCCAGGATGACTCGCGATGGCCATGGGCCAGATCCCGCAACGCTTCATCGATGACCTGCTCGCCCGTGTGGATGTGGTCGAGGTCGTCGGCGAGCGGGTGACGCTCAAGAAGAATGGGCGCAACCATGCGGGGCTATGCCCCTTCCATCAGGAAAAGTCGCCCTCGTTCACCGTCAGCCAGGACAAGCAGTTCTATCACTGCTTCGGCTGCGGGGCGCACGGCAACGCGCTACGCTTCCTGATGGAGTACGACAACCTGCGCTTTCCCGAGGCCGTCGAACAGTTGGCGGCGCGCCAGGGTATCGAGGTGCCTCGGGAAGGTGCCGACGATCCTCGCGCTCAGGCTCGGGAACAGAAGCGCAAGGAAGGCGTCAATCTTTTAGAGCTGGCGGCAAGCTTCTTTCGCGAGCGGCTGAAGATGCCCGAGGCCGAGCAGGCCAGGGGCTATCTGGAGCGGCGCGACCTGTCGCCCGAGGTGCAGGCAGAGTTCGCCATCGGCTATGCCCCCGATGACTGGGAGGCGCTCAAGCGTCATCTTTCCAGCCAGGGCGTCTCGGAGGCGGTGCAGGTCGAGTATGGCCTGCTGGTTCACCGTGAGGATAGCGGCCGCACTTATGACCGCTTTCGTGACCGGGTCGTGTTCCCGATCCGCGATTTCAAGGGGCGTACCATTGCCTTTGGTGGTCGGGTGCTCGGCGATGCCAAGCCCAAGTACCTGAACTCGCCGGAAAGCCCGGTGTTTCACAAGGGCCGCGAGCTCTACGGTCTCTATGAGGCGCGTCAGGCGAATCGCAACCTTGAGCGAGTGTTGATCGTCGAAGGCTACATGGACGTGGTAGCGCTTGCCCAGTTCGGCATTCGCAACGCGGTGGCGACGCTTGGTACCTCGACCAGCGAGGAACATCTGACGCGGCTGTTCCGCATGGTCGGCGAGGTGGTGTTCTGCTTTGACGGCGACCAGGCCGGACGCCAGGCAGCCAGCCGGGCGCTGGCCAATGTGTTGCCGCTGATGATCGACGGCCGTCAGGCCCGCTTCCTGTTCCTGCCCGAGGGCGAGGATCCGGATAGCCTGGTGCGACGGGAAGGCCCCGACGCCTTTAAGGATCGGGTGACCTGCGCAAGCCCGCTATCGGAGTTTCTGTTCGAGCAGGCCGGCCGCGGACGCGACCTGGCAGGCGTCGAGGACCGTGAGCGCTATGCCAGTCAGGTGCTCAAGGCCATCGAGCAGTTGCCGGAGGGCGTGCTTAAGTCGCTGATGCTCAGCGAGCTGTCCTCGCGCACCGGCGTGGATCAGGCGCGCTTTACGGCGCTGCTGGCCGCCAAGGCACCGGCAGAGCCCTTTGGTCCTGAAGCGGAGGACGATATGCCCGCCGAGGCTTGGGGCGGTCCTGATGAGCGGGCGGCTCGAGGGGGTGCGCCTTTTGCTCCAAAGCGCAGCGGCGCCATGAGTCTGATCGCTCGCGCGCTGCAGCTCCTGGTGCATGAGCCGACCCTGGTCGACCGGCTGCCCGAATCGCTGGACTGGTGCCCCGAGGGGGATGCCGATGGGGCGCTGCTCAAGGAGCTGGTCAAGCTGCTGCGAGCCGGGCGCTATCGCAGTGTGCAAGTGCTGCTGGCGCACTTTCACGGCACTCAGGAGGGTGAGCGTCTGGCGCAACTGGCGCGGCGGGAGCTATTGATGCCGCCGGCGGCGCGGGCAACCGAACTGGATGGCCTGGTGGAGCACTTTTGTCGTGCCCAGTCGCGTCAGACGCCGGAGAGCGAATACGCGGCCTTGTTGGCCAAGGAAAAGGGCGGGCAGCGGCTGTCGCGGGAAGAGAAGCAGCGCCTGATGGAGTTGCTGATGTCGCTCAATCGCTGACGGGCGTCGACACAATTTTGGGGCGGGGTTGAATTGTTGCGTATCAGCACCATCTAAGGGTGTATCGCAAGGCTCCTTCCCGAGCACAACCAAACAACCTAACACACCTGAACGGCACCGCAAACGCAATACTGGCGGAATAGCCCATCTTACCGCTATACTGATCGGCTTTATGGTTTTTTCATGCCTGAACGTTCGGGTGCTTCATTCTTCTTCGTCGAGATAGGGTTTCTATGGCTGGAAATGCGCAGCAGCAGTCACGTCTGAAGGAGTTGATCGCGCGCGGCAAGGAACAGGGTTACCTGACCTATGCCGAGGTCAACGACCACCTTCCTGAGGATATCGCCGACCCGGATCAAGTGGAAGACATCATCGGCATGATCAACGACATGGGTATCAATGTCGTTGAAGAAGCCCCCGATGAAGACACTTTGATGATGTCGGACCAGTCCACCGATGAGCACGCTGCCGAAGAGGCAGTGGCGGCATTGGCGGCAGTGGAAAGCGATGTCGGCCGCACCACCGACCCCGTGCGCATGTACATGCGCGAGATGGGCACCGTCGAACTGCTGACCCGTGAAGGCGAGATCAAGATCGCCAAGCGTATCGAGGAAGGCACTCGTGAGGTGATGTCGGCACTGGCGTACCTGCCGGGTGCGGTCGAGTCGGTCCTCGAGGTCTACGACGGTACGCAGGACGAAGAGGCGCCCGGTCGCCTGTCCGACCTGTTTTCCGGCTTCATCGATCCCGACGAGGGCATTCCCGGCGTCGCCGAGGCTGAAGTCGTCGAGGAGCCAGTGAGCGAGTCCGCCGACGGCGAAGGCGACGAGGATGATGAGGACGCCGAGGAAGAGGAGACCACCAGCGGTCCCGATCCCGAGGAGGCCAAGGCGCGCTTCGAGCAGATTCGCGAGCAGAACGCCGCCGCTCAGGCTGCGATCGATGCTCACGGCCGTGGCTCCAAGCAGGCCAATGCCGAGCAGGCCCGTCTCGCCGAGCTGTTCTCGCCGATCAAGCTGGTGCCCAAGCACTTCGAGCGCCTGGTCGGTCAGGTGCGGATCAGCGTCGAGCAGGTCCGCAATCAGGAGAAGACAATCCTGCAGCTCTTCGTCAAGAAGGGTAAGGTGCCGCGCAAGACCTTCATCAAGTCCTTCCCGGGCAATGAGTCGCGCAGCGAATGGCTGGATGAATTCTTCGAGGCCAATGCGCGCTTCAAGGATCGTCTCGAGCCGTTCCGTGGCGACGTCGCCCGCGCCCAGCGCAAGATCGCCTTCGAAGAAGACATGGTTCAGCTTCAGGTGCCGGAGCTGAAAGAGGTCAATCGCCGCCTGTCGATCGGTGAGGCCAAGGCACGCCGGGCCAAGAAGGAAATGGTCGAGGCCAACCTGCGCCTGGTGATCTCGATCGCCAAGAAGTACACCAACCGTGGCCTGCAGTTCCTCGACCTGATCCAGGAAGGCAACATCGGCCTGATGAAGGCGGTCGACAAGTTCGAATACCGTCGCGGTTACAAGTTCTCGACCTACGCCACCTGGTGGATTCGTCAGGCGATCACCCGTTCGATCGCTGACCAGGCGCGCACCATCCGTATTCCGGTGCACATGATCGAGACCATCAACAAGCTCAACCGCGTATCGCGGCAGATGCTGCAGGAGATGGGCCGCGAGCCGACGCCGGAAGAGCTTGGTGAGCGTCTCGAGATGCCCGAGGACAAGGTTCGCAAGGTGCTCAAGATCGCCAAGGAACCGATCTCCATGGAGACGCCTATCGGTGACGATGACGATTCGCACCTGGGTGACTTCATCGAGGACGGCACCATGCTGCTGCCCATCGATCTGGCTACCGGCGAGGGCCTGATCGAGGCCACTCGCAACGTGCTCGGCGGCCTGACCGCTCGCGAGGCCAAGGTGCTGCGCATGCGTTTCGGCATCGACATGAACACCGACCACACCCTCGAGGAAGTCGGCAAGCAGTTCGATGTCACCCGTGAGCGTATCCGTCAGATCGAGGCCAAGGCGCTGCGCAAGCTGCGCCACCCGTCGCGCTCCGAGTCGCTGCGCTCCTTCCTCGACGAATAGTTGAGTCGTCGGAGCCTCGCTGGCCGCCGTTCGGGCGGCCAGACCAGAGCAACGGCTGTACATGAAAACGCCCGCAAGCATGGCTTGCGGGCGTTTTTTTATGGGCGCTTCTTACCGACTTAACGACTCATGCGCGCAACGACTATGAGCGCGACGACGTGCGGGTGGCCTCCTCGACCAGCCAGTCGTGTACCGCTTTTACCCGCCGATCATCTAGCGCTCCGGGGACATGAGCGATGCCGTAGCGCTTGCCGGTTGCCACCCGCTGTGAGAAGGGCGCGATCAGCGCGCCGGTCTTCAATTCGTTGGTGATCAGGGTCTGGCGGGCGATGGCGACTCCCATGCCGGAGATCGCCGCGTCCATGGTCAGCTGGTTGCGGTTGAAGGTGTAGCCCCGCCGCACGCTGACGTGGGGGGCGTCTATCTCGCGCAGGAAATGCTCCCATTCCGCATAGTCGCTGCTGCCGCGCCAGGCGGTAACGTCGTGCAGCAGCGGATACCAGGCCAGATCCTCCGGCTGGCGAAGCGGTGGCTTGCCTCGTAACAGTCCCGGGGCACAGACCGGGAAGATCACCTCGTCCATCAGCGGGGTGATGGCGAGCCCGGGGTACTGGCCGTCGTTGAGATCCAGCGCCAGATCGAAGTCGCCCTCGCGCAGCGAGATATTGCTGTCCTCGGCGACCACCTGAAGCTCGATGTCGGGGAAACGAGCCTGCAGTCGTGGCAATCGCGGCATCAGCCACTTGGCGAGGAAGGAGGGCACCGAACGCAGCCTTAAGATGCCGCTCATCACGCCGCTTCGCAGTCGGCGGACCTCGAGCCCCACTGCCTGATAGGCGTCGTCGACCACCAGTGACAGCCGTCGGCCCTCGTCGGTGAGTTCGAGGCGTCGCGGCAGGCGGCGGAACAGCTTGAAGCCGAGCCGCTCTTCGAGCTGCTTGATCTGCTGACTCACCGCGCCGGTGGTGACATGCAGTTCCTCGGCGGCGCGGGTGAAAGACAGGTGACGGGCGCTGACCGCGAAGACCTTCAGCCAGGCATGGGTCTGCGAATTGAGGGAGCGGCTCATGGTTTAGTTATTCTAAAGTCGTGGCAAGTATTTCTGGATTGTATCGGCCAGTGCTCGGGACCACTATAGTTTTAACTGGCCGTGCCGGAAAACTGCCTTTAGCCAAATTGATGCCAATGTCACGCCGGCCTCGCGCCATGCTTATACGATACGAGGTTATTTATGTCCATCAGCGTCTTCGACCTGTTCAAGATCGGTATCGGGCCGTCGAGCTCCCACACCGTGGGCCCGATGCGTGCCGCGCATGATTTCGTCGAAGAGCTGCGGACCCGGGATCTGCTGGAACGGGTAGCCCGCGTCGAGGTGCGCCTTTATGGCTCACTGTCGGCCACCGGCATCGGTCACGGCACCGACCGAGCGGTGATCATGGGCCTGATGGGAGAACGGCCGGATCGCATCGACCCGACCCTCATCGCCCCCTGCATCGAGGAGCTGCTGGAATCCGATAGCCTGCTGCTCGACAACCGGCTGGCGATTCCTTTCCTTTGGGCCCGAGACATGCAGCTTCATGATGAGTGCCTGCCACACCATCCGAACGCCATGCGATTGATCGCTCACGGTCACAGCGAGCCACTTTACGAGAACACCTACTACTCGGTGGGCGGCGGTTTCGTGATCGACGAGGCGCAGGCCCAGGACGGCGCGCTGGATACCGATACCACGCCGCTGCCCTATGACTTCAATAGTGCCGGCGAGCTGCTGGCGCTATGCCGCATGCACGACCTGCGTATCTCGGAGCTGATGCTGGAGAACGAGAAGGCATGGCGCAGTGAGCAGGATATCCGCGACGGTCTATGGACGATCTGGCAAGCCATGTGCGATTGCGTGGAGACCGGCTTCGCCAACGAAGGCGTGCTGCCCGGCGGGCTCAACGTCAAGCGGCGGGCGGCCTCGCTTCATCGTCGCCTGGTGGCCATGGAGGGCAGTCACAGCCTGATCACCTCGACCTTCTCGGCGATGGACTGGGTCAACGTCTTTGCCCTGGCGGTCAACGAGGAAAACGCCGCCGGCGGGCGCATGGTCACTGCGCCCACCAACGGGGCGGCGGGCATCATTCCGGCCGTTCTCCACTACTACATGAAGTTCCAGCCCGGCGCCTGCGAACGAGATGTGGTCGACTTCCTGCTGGCCGCCGGCGCCGTGGGCATCCTGTGCAAGAAGAACGCCTCGATTTCCGGCGCTGAGGTGGGCTGTCAGGGCGAGGTCGGCTCGGCCTGTGCGATGGCCGCCGCGGGGCTTGCCGAGGTCATGGGCGGCAGCATCGGCCAGGTGGAAAACGCCGCCGAGATCGGGCTTGAGCACAACCTGGGCCTGACCTGCGATCCGGTAGGCGGGCTGGTGCAGGTGCCCTGCATCGAGCGCAATGCCATCGCCTCGGTGAAGGCCATCAATGCCGCCCAGATGGCCCTGCGCGGCGACGGCGAGCACTTCATCTCGCTGGACAAGGCGATCCGCACCATGCGGGATACCGGCCGCGACATGCAGGACAAGTACAAAGAAACTTCCCGCGGCGGCCTCGCCGTCAACGCCATCGAATGCTGATGCCGGCGGGCCTTGCCCGTCGCCGATCAACCCTTTGGGCGCCCGGTAGGGTGCCCTTTTTTTGTCTTTTCCCGTGGTTTTTTCTCGCTCAGGTCTGCTCAGCGTCTAACCGGCAGTACTTCATGGATATGCGCGACCATATAGTCGACAAACTGGCGCACCTTGGGCGAGAGATGACGATGACGTGGATAGACCGCCCACACCGCAGTGTCGCTATGGCGAAAGTGGTCGAGCACCGACACCAGCTCGCCGCTGGCGAGGTGCTCCTCGACGTAGTAGTCCGGCAGTTGGGCGAGTCCCAGGCCCTTGAGGCTGGCATCGAGCAGGGCAGGTCCCGAATTGGCCTGCCAGCGGCCGCCGACGCGGACTTCGCGGCGCATGCCGTCGACTTCGAATAGCCATTGGTCCCGGGAGCCGAGCAGGCAGGAGTGATTGGCGAGCTCAGCCAGCGAATGGGGTCTCGAGACTTGGGCAAAGTAACCCCGCGAGCCGACCACGTACTCGCGGCGCTCGCACAGGCGCCTGGCGATCAGCGTCGAGTCCTTGAGCACGCCCATGCGAATCGCCACGTCATAGCCCTCATCGATCAGCTCGACCCGGCGATTGGTGAAGTGCATGTTCACCTCGAGTTGGGGATGCTGGCGCTGGAAATCGTTGACCAGCGGGGCGATGAAGCGCTCGCCGAAGGTGGTCGATGAGGTCAGCTTGAGCACGCCCTTGGGGCGGGAGTGAAAGTCGTGGACCGCCGCCTCGGCTTCCTGGAAGCCGTCGAACAGATGGCGGCAATGCTCGAAGTAGAGGGTGCCCGCGTCGGTCAGGTGCAGTTGCCGCGTGGTACGGTAGAGCAGGGTGGTGCCAAGCTGATTCTCGAGCTGGCCGACCAGCCGGCTGACGTGCGAGGTCGAGACCTTGAGTGCCCGTGCGGCGGCGGAAAAACTGCCCAGGCGAACCACCTCGACGAAAGCTTCGATACGATCCCAGCGTTGCATTTGGTAAACGGCGCTCCCTGATCTTTGCTGAGTGACAATAATCTTGTGTGGTTCAGCCAGTTTATCGTGACAGCCGCTCTCGCCTAGACTGGTTTCAGTTTTGTTGGGCAGCTCTTTCCTGCCCGGCCGATGAATGTTCCTACATCCTACTGTCAGGAGTCGCCATGAAATCTCGTGCCGCTATCGCACTGGAAGCCGGCAAGCCGCTGGAACTCACCGAAATCGACGTCGAGGGTCCAAAGGCCGGCGAGGTGCTGGTACGCATGGTCGCCACCAGTGTCTGCCACACCGATGCCTACACGCTGTCCGGCGCTGACCCGGAAGGTCTGTTCCCGTCGGTGCTCGGCCATGAAGGCGCGGGCATCGTCGAGGAAGTCGGTGAGGGCGTGACTGGCCTGGTGCCGGGCGATCACGTCATTCCGCTCTATACGGCCGAGTGCGGCAAGTGCAAGTTCTGCCTCTCCGGCAAGACCAACCTGTGCAGTGCGGTGCGTGCCACCCAGGGCAAGGGCCTGATGCCGGATGGCACCTCGCGCTTCTCCGTGGACGGCAAGTCCCTGCATCATTACATGGGCTGCTCGACCTTCTCCGAGTACACCGTGGTGCCCGAGGTCTCGTTGGCCAAGGTGTCCAAGGAAGCCCCGCTGGACAAGATCTGCCTGCTCGGCTGCGGCGTGACTACCGGTATCGGCGCGGTCATGAACACCGCCAAGGTCGAGCCGGGTTCCACCATCGCCGTGTTCGGCCTCGGTGCCATCGGCCTTGCGGTCATCCAGGGCGCGCAGATGGCCAAGGCCAGCCGCATCATCGCCATCGACATCAACCCGGACAAGTTCGAGCTGGCCCGCCAGTTCGGCGCCACCGAGTTCATCAACCCGAAGGACTACAGCGATTCCATCCAGCAGGTCATCGTCGAGCTGACCGACGGCGGCGTCGACTACTCCTTCGAGTGCATCGGCAACGTCAACGTCATGCGCTCGGCACTGGAGTGCTGCCACAAGGGGTGGGGCGAGTCGATCATCATCGGCGTCGCCGGTGCCGGCGAAGAGATCTCCACCCGGCCGTTCCAGCTGGTCACCGGTCGAGTCTGGAAAGGCTCCGCGTTCGGCGGCGTCAAGGGCCGCACCGAGCTGCCGGGCTATGTCGACCGCTACATGAAGGGTGAGCTGAAGATCGACGAGTTCATCACCCAGGACATGCCGTTCGAGAAGATCAATGAGGCCTTCGAACTGCTGCATGCCGGCAAGAGCATTCGCAGCGTACTGCATTACTGAGCGAAGGAGACGCACTCATGAGCATGTCTGAATCCCTGGAACTGGTATCGGCTACCAAGAGCTTCGGCGGCTGGCTCAAGCGCTACAAGCATCACGCGCGGGCGCTGGACTGCGAGATGGTGTTTTCCATCTACCTGCCGCCTCAGGCCGAAAGCGAGCGGGTGCCGCTGATGTGGTGGCTGTCGGGGCTGACCTGCAACGACGAGAACTTCATGCAGAAGGCAGGCGCTCAGCGTCTCGCCGCCGAGTTGGGGATCGCCATCGTCTGCCCGGATACCAGCCCCAGGGGGCTGGATCTGCCCGGTGAGCACGATAGCTACGACTTCGGCAGCGGCGCCGGCTTCTATGTGAACGCTACCCAGGAGCCCTGGGCCAAGCACTATCGCATGTACGACTACGTGGCCGAGGAACTGCCGTCGGTGGTGCGTCAGCACTTCCCGGTCAACGGCCGCGAGTCGATCAGTGGGCACTCCATGGGCGGCCACGGGGCCCTGGTGTTGGCGCTGCGTCGGCCCGGGCAGTATGCCGCGGTGTCGGCGTTCGCGCCGGTGGTCAATCCGATCGAGAGCCCTTGGGGGCAGAAGGCCTTCACCCACTATCTGGGCGAGGACACCCGTGCCTGGACCCAGTACGACGCCTGCGAGCTGGTAGCCAAGGGCGCCTCGCGCCAGCCGCTGTTCATCGATCAGGGCGAAGCCGACAATTTCCTCGAGGAACAGCTGATGCCCGAGCGGTTGGAGGCGGCATGTGAAAAACGTGATCACCCGCTGACTCTGCGTCGGCATGCCGGTTACGACCACAGCTACTTCTTCATCGCCACCTTCATCGAGGATCACCTGCGCTACCACGCCGAACGGCTGCACCGTAAGCGTTGATTGTGCCCCTCCGGGCCACGCTGTCACCGAGGCGGCGTGGCTTGTTCGCAAGTGAGATGTTGGCAGGCGGCATTCGTATAGCCATGAGCGACGTGATTATCGCAATGCACCGGGAATGGCAGTGCGATAGGCAAATTTGCCATGCCAAAAAACGACATGCGGGGTACATTTATAGTGAGCATGCCTGAAAACGACATTTTGCTGACTGCCGGCATGCCCGACGCCCTGGTTCATAAGAGCAACGACAAGACGAATAGGGTCTAAGACACAAGCGCCGGAGTATCGAAATGACAACCGCTCCCGAGGCCTCACGCACAGCCGCTACCTCTCAGGCGATCGGCTTTTTGTTGCTGGACAATTTCACCCTGATCTCGCTGGCCTCTGCCATCGAGCCGTTGCGTATGGCTAATCAGCTTGCCGGGCGTGAGCTTTATCGATGGTACACCATGAGCCTTGACGGAGCGTCGGTGAAAGCCAGTGACGGTCTATGTGTTACGCCCGACGTTGCCACTCATACGGCGCTGACGCTGGATACGGTTATCGTATGCGGTGGGGTGGGTCCTCAGCGGGCGGTAAAGCGCGAGCACCTGAGCTGGCTGCAAGCTCAGGCGCGGCTGTCGCGGCGCCTGGCGGCGGTGTGTACGGGCAGCTGGGCGCTGGCCAAGGCCGGTCTGCTCGACGGCTACGAGACCAGCACCCACTGGGAGTGCTTGGCGGCCATGCAAGAGGCCTTCCCCAAGGTCGCGCTCTCCACGCGCTTGTTCTCTATCGACCGCGACCGTGCTACCTCCTCTGGCGGCACTGCCCCCATGGACATGATGCTGACCCTGATCGGCCGCGACCATGGTCGCGAACTGGCGGCGGGTATTTCCGAGATGTTCATCTATGACCGGGTCCGCAATGAGCAGGATCTGCAGCGGGTGCCGCTCAAGCATGTGTTGGGCACCACCCAGCCGAAGCTCTTGGAGATCGTGGCGCTGATGGAGGCCAACCTCGAGGAGCCGATCACCCTTGATGAGCTGGCCAACTACGTGGATGTGTCACGCCGTCAGCTCGAGCGTCTTTTCCAGAAGAACCTTCACTGCTCACCCTCGCGCTACTATCTCAAGCTGCGCCTGACGCGGGCCCGTCAGCTGCTCAAGCAGACACCGATGTCGATCATCGAGGTGGCGTCGGCCTGTGGCTTTGTCTCCACTCCGCACTTCTCCAAATGCTACCGGGAATACTTCGGCATCCCGCCTCGGGACGAGCGCCTGGAGAAGAATAGCGTAGAGATGTTGCCGGTGACCCTGGGTAAGGAGCCGGCGGCCCTGCTGCAGTCGGCTACCTACGAGGAGCGGTCTCTTGAGCCGCTGTCGGCGGCCATGGGCGCTTTGGCCCAGGCTCAGGGCGAGCCCACTTATGCCAGCGTGCGCCTAAAATCATGAGTGAGGTCTGATGCCGAGGTGGGTGCGTCGCACAGCGCGAGTCCTGGGGTTTGCGTTGGTGGGCTGGGTTGGATTGTCGGTCCTGCTGGTGTTGATGTTCCGGGTGGTGCCGGTGTTCGGCTCCATGGTGATGGTCGAGCGCAAGCTGGAGTCCTGGGCCAGCGGAGAGTCGATCGATATCGACCAGCAATGGCGTCCCTGGGCAGAGCTCTCAGATAACGCCAAGGTCGCGGTGATAGCCGCCGAAGATCAGCGTTTTCCCGAGCATCACGGTTTCGATTTCCATCAGATCCGCCAGGCCATCGAGTCCAGCCTCAACGGGGGTGGGCTGCGTGGCGCCAGCACCATCAGTCAGCAGACCGCCAAGAACCTCTTCCTGTGGACCGGCCGCAACTGGCTCCGCAAGGGCCTGGAGGCTTGGTTTACCCTGCTCATCGAGACGCTGTGGCCCAAGCAGCGCATCCTTGAGGTCTATCTCAATATCGTCGAGTGGGATCGGGGGGTCTTCGGTCTGGAGGCCGCCGCCCAGCACTACTTCGGCGTTAGCGCCGCACGCTTAAACGTCGACCAGGCCAGCCGCCTGGCGGCGATCCTGCCCAACCCCCGCGAGTGGAGCGCCTCGCGCCCAGGCCCCCATACCCAGCGCCGCAGCGCCTGGATTCGTGGTCAGATGCGCAATCTTGGCGGTTCCGCCTACCTCGATCGGCTCTAAGCCGACGCCGATTTCCTGCCATGTCGCGATCGCGACGGCCATGACGCTTTTGGAATTTTCTCGGTCGCTTCCAGGCGCCGAACCCGGTGTGCCGGGGGATATGCTGCCGGCAAGTTCACGCATTATTCCGGAGCCTCGTCATGACCCCCCAAGAGCTGCATCAGGACGCCATCGTCATCGATGGTCTCGTTATCGCCAAATGGAACCGTGAGCTGTTCGAGGACATGCGCAAGGGGGGCCTCACCGCGGCCAACTGCACCGTGTCCGTTTGGGAAGGCTTCCAGGCCACCGTCGATAACATCGTCAAGTCCAATGCCCTGATGGCCGAGTGCTCGGATCTGGTGCTTCCGGTGCGCACCACCGCCGACATCGCCAGGGCCAAGCAAGAGGGCAAGACCGGCGTCATCTACGGTTTTCAGAACGCCCATGCCTTCGAGGACCAGCTTGGCTATATCGAGATCTTCAAGCAGCTCGGCGTGGGCATTGTGCAGATGTGCTACAACACCCAGAACCTGGTGGGTACCGGCTGCTATGAGCGTGACGGCGGCCTGTCCGGCTTCGGTCACGAGGTGGTCGCCGAGATGAACCGGGTCGGCATCATGTGCGATCTCTCTCACGTTGGCGAAACCACCTCCCGCGAGGTCATCGAGGCCTCCGAAAAGCCGGTCTGCTACTCGCACTGCTTGCCGTCGGGGCTCAAGGAGCATCCGCGCAACAAGTCCGACGCCGAACTGCGCTTCATCGCCGAGCACGGCGGCTTCGTCGGCGTGACCATGTTTACCCCCTTCCTGCGTGCCGGCGTCGACGCCACCGTCGACGACTATGTCGAGGCCATCGAGTACGTGATGAACATCGTGGGCGAAGATGCCATCGGCATCGGCACCGACTTCACACAGGGCCACGGTCATGACTTCTTCGAGTGGCTGACTCACGACAAGGGCTATGCCCGTCGGCTGACACGCTTTGGCAAGATCATCAA
The DNA here is from genome assembly GCF_003268885.1 of Onishia taeanensis. Lineage (GTDB taxonomy): Bacteria > Pseudomonadota > Gammaproteobacteria > Pseudomonadales > Halomonadaceae > Onishia > Onishia taeanensis_A. The sequence continues at coordinate 86,212 of NZ_QLSX01000002.1, read as the reverse complement.
TCCCGAAGGGATCCGCACCATCGGCGAGTTTCCGAACCTCACCGAGGCGCTGTTGCGGCGCGGCATGAGTGAGCATCAGGTGTGCAAGATCATGGGCGAGAACTGGGTACGCACCCTCAAGGACGTGTGGGGCGCCTGAACGGCGCCGCCATCCAATAGATTCGAGACCAACAACAACGTAAGCGAGCCCACCGTGACCAAGATGGCCCCCGAACTGCCCATTGAAGTGGATGCCGACACCGGTGTCTGGACCACCGACGCCCTGCCCATGCTGTATGTGCCGCGTCACTTCTTCATCAACAACCACATCGCCGTGGAAGAGGCGCTGGGCGCGGAGAAGTATGCCGAGATTCTCTACGCGGCCGGCTACAAGAGCGCCTGGCACTGGTGCGAGAAAGAGGCCGAGTGCCACGGTCTCAAGGGTGTGGACGTCTTCGAACACTACATGAAGCGCCTCTCCCAGCGCGGCTGGGGACTCTTCATCGTTGATGCCATCGACCTCGACGCCGGCACCTGCCGCGTGCGCCTTGAGCACAGCGCCTTCGTCTACCAGATGGGCAAGGTCGGCCGGAAGATCGAATACATGTTCACCGGCTGGTTCGCCGGTGCCATGGATCAGATTCTTGCCGCGCGTGGAAGCGACTTGCGCACCGTCGCCGAACAAACGCAGAGCGGCGCCGAGGAAGGCTGCGACGTCGGGATCTTCGTGACCCGTCCGCTCGACACTCTCGACGACAATCCGCAGGGCTGAGGAGGTTTTTCCATGGCATTCGACGCGATCTTCCAGCCGATCCAGATCGGCAACCTGACCATCCGTAACCGCGTGGTCAGCACCGCCCACGCCGAGGTGCATGCCACCGATGGCGGCATGACCACCGACCGCTACGTCAAGTACTACGAGGAAAAGGCCAAGGGCGGCTGCGGGCTGTGCATCTGCGGCGGCTCCTCTGTGGTCTCCATCGACAGCCCCCAGGGCTGGTGGAGTTCGGTGAACCTGTCCACCGACCGGATCATCCCACACTTTCAGAATCTCGCCGACGCGGTGCACAAACACGGCGGTAAGATCATGATCCAGATTACCCATATGGGGCGCCGCTCCCGCTGGGACGGCTTCGACTGGCCGACCCTGGTCTCGCCCTCCGGTATTCGCGAGCCTGTTCACCGCTCGACCTGCAAGACCATCGAGGAGGAGGAGATCTGGCGCATCATCGGCGACTTCGCCCAGGCCGCGCGCCGGGCGAAGGAAGGCGGCCTCGATGGCGTCGAGCTGTCCGCCGTGCACCAGCACCTGATCGACCAGTTCTGGAGCCCGCGGGTCAACAAGCGGACCGACCAGTGGGGTGGCAGCTTCGAGAACCGCATGCGCTTCGGTATGGAAGTGCTCAAGGCCGTGCGCGCCGAAGTCGGCGACGACTTCGTGGTGGGCATGCGTATCTGCGGTGACGAGTTCCATCCGGACGGCCTGTCTCATGAGGACATGAAGCAGATCGCCGCCTACTACGATGCCACCGGCAAGGTGGACTTCTTCGGCGTGGTGGGGTCGGGCTGCGATACGCACGACACCCTGGCCAACGTCATCCCCAACATGGCCTATCCGCCGGAGCCCTTCCTGCACCTGGCAGCGGGCGTCAAGGAAGTGGTCAAGGCGCCGGTCATCCACGCCCAGAACATCAAGGATCCCAACCAGGCCGAGCGTATCCTCGAGGGCGGTTATGTAGACCTGGTCGGCATGACCCGAGCCCATATCGCCGATCCGCACCTGATCGCCAAGATCAAGATGGACCAGGTCGACCAGATCAAGCAATGCGTGGGCGCCAACTACTGCATCGACCGCCAGTACCAGGGCCTGGACGTGCTGTGCATCCAGAACGCCGCGACCTCCCGCGAGTACATGGGCCTGCCGCACATCATCGAGCAGACCGAAGGCAAGAAGCGCAAGGTCGTGGTGGTCGGCGGTGGTCCCGGTGGCATGGAGGCGGCTCGTGTGGCCGCCGAGCGGGGCCACGAGGTGACCCTGTTCGAGGCGTCAGACCAGCTGGGCGGGCAGATCACCATCGCCTCCAAGGCCCCCCAGCGCGACCAGATTGCCGGCATCACGCGCTGGTTCCAGCTCGAATTGGACCGCCTCAAGGTCGACCAGCGTCTGGGCACGCGTGCCGACGAGGCGACTATCCTCGATTTGCGTCCGGACATCGTGGTGCTGGCCACGGGTGGTCGGCCCTACCTCGAGCAGCACGAGGAGTGGGGCTATTCGGAAAACGCCGAGGAGAGCCTGGTGGTCAGCACCTGGGATATCCTCAACGGCAAGGTCGAGCCGGGCAAGAACGTGCTGATTTACGATGCGCTGTGCGAGTTTTCGGGCATGTCGGCGGCGGATTACCTGGCCGATAAAGGGGCCAAGGTCGAGATCGTCACCGATGATATCAAGCCCGGTGCGGCGGTAGGCGGTACGACCTTCCCGACCTATTACCGCAGCCTCTATAAGAAGGAGGTGATCATGACCTCCGACATGATGCTCCACAAGGTTTACCGGGAGGGCGATTCGCTGGTCGCGGTGCTCGAGAACGAGTACACCGGCACCCAGGAGGAGCGCGTGGTCGACCAGGTCGTGGTCGAAAACGGCGTACGCCCCGACGAGGCGCTCTACTACGCGCTCAAGGATCGGTCCCGCAACAAGGGGCAGGTGGATCTCGAGGCCCTTTACGCCATCAAGCCGCAGCCTTGCTTGAGCGAGGAGGGTGATGAACCGCTGCTGTTCCGCCTCGGTGACTGCACCGCGCCGCGTAACACCCATGCGGCGATCTACGATGCGCTGCGTCTCTGCAAGGACTTTTAAGCCCGCGCCGAGCAGCATTTGACGCCCTCAGCGGCCCGGTCTGCGATGGCCGGGCCGCCCAACAATTCCAAGATTGCGAGGTGAGCCGAGATGCTCGATACCCTCCTGCCGATCCTGATCGCCGCTTCCCTGGCGCTGGCGGTGATTGGCGCCTGGCGGCGTATACGCCTGTGGCGCCAGGGACGCTCCGCCCCGGTCGACCTGCTCAAGGGGCTCGCCGCCATGCCGCGGCGCTATCTGGTGGACCTTCACCACGTGGTCGCCCGCGACAAGGTGATGTCCAACACGCACGTGGCCACCGCCGGCGGCTTCGTTGCCGCGGCCGTGCTGATGGTGCTGGTGCACGGGCTTGGCCTGGCCGAAGGCGTGCTCGGCTGGTTGCTGCTCGCCGCCAGTGCCACCATGTTCGTTGGCAGCTGCTTCGTGGCTCGCCGCCGCCGTAATCCGCCGGCCCGGCTCTCCAAGGGCCCGTGGATGCGTCTGCCCAAGAGTCTGATGGCCTTCTCAATGAGCACCTTCGCTATCACCCTGCCCAGTGTGGGGCTTCTACCAGAGGATTTCGGTAGCTGGGTCCTGGCGCTGTTGTTGAGTGCCGTGCTGGTCTGGGGCCTGGGCGAGGTGGTCTTCGGCATGACCTGGGGCGGGCCGATGAAGCATGCCTTCGCCGGGGCCCTGCATCTGGCCTTCCATCGCCGCGCCGAACGGTTTTCCACGAAAGGGGGCGAGGGCAATCGATCCACCGGTCTCAAGGCGCTGAACCTCGATGATCATGACGCCCCGCTCGGTGTGGAGACGCCCAGCGATTTCACCTGGAATCAGCTGCTCGGCTTCGATGCCTGCGTGCAGTGCGGTCGCTGCGAGGCCGTGTGTCCTGCCTTCGCCGCCGGCCAGCCGCTCAACCCCAAGAAACTGATTCAGGACATGGTGGTCGGCATGGCCGGCGGCAGCGACGCCCACTATGCCGGCAGCCCTCACCCTTCAGAAGGGCTTGGGGGCAAGCCTGTGGGTGAGCATCGGGGCAGTCCCGATGGCCCCATCGTGGCGCGTCAGGGCCAGGCCCTGGTGGATGCCGAGACGCTGTGGTCGTGCACCACCTGCCGCGCCTGCGTCGAGGAGTGCCCGATGATGATCGAGCATGTCGATGCCATCGTCGACATGCGCCGCTTCCTGACGCTGGAGCACGGCAATACCCCCAACAAGGGGGCCGAGGTGCTCGATAACCTGATCGCCACCGACAATCCCGGCGGCTTCGATCCCGGCGCGCGGATGCACTGGGCCGCCGACCTGGAGCTGCCGCTGATGCGGGATCGTCAGCAGGCCGACGTGCTGCTGTGGTTGGGTGACGGCGCCTACGACATGCGCAACCAGCGCACCTTGCGCGCCTTGGTCAAGGTGCTGCGCGCCGCCGACGTCGACTTCGCGGTACTCGGCAACGAGGAGCGTGATAGCGGCGATGTGGCCCGCCGCCTGGGCGACGAAGCGACCTTCCAGAGTCTGGCGAAGCGCAACATCGCCACCCTGTCGAAGTACCGCTTCCAGCGCATCGTCACCTGCGACCCGCACAGCTTCCACGTGCTCGGCAACGAGTACGGCGAGCTGGGGACCCCCGGAATGCCGGCCCAGTACGAGGTGCGTCACCACAGCACCTATATCGCCGAGCTTTACGATGCCGGTCGTCTGCACTTCAAGCCCTGGAAGGGCGGTAGCGTGACCTATCACGATCCCTGCTATCTCGGCCGCTATAACGGCGAGTTCGAAGCGCCGCGCAACGTGCTGCGCGCGCTGGGTATCGAGGTCGCCGAGATGGAACGCTCCGGGTTCCGCTCGCGCTGCTGCGGTGGTGGCGGTGGAGCGCCGATCACCGACATTCCCGGCAAGCAGCGTATTCCCGACATGCGCATGGGCGACGTCCGCGAGACGGGTGCCGAGCTGGTGGCGGTGGGTTGCCCGCAGTGTACTGCCATGCTCGAAGGTGTGGTTGACGCTAGCGCCGAGGTCCGCGATATCGCTGAGCTCGTGGCCGATGCGCTGATAGCGACACCGGCGAGCACCGGCGACCGCTCCCAGACACAAGAGTCTCAGGCCGCGGAGGTGCTGTGATGAGCGAGATCTTACGTCGAGACCCCCGCAAGGAATGGATTGCCCGTAACCGGCTGCATCCGCAGCATCTGGAGGCGCTGGCTGAACTTGGCAGAAGTGCCGGCCAAGGGGGTGCCAGCGAGTGGGTCGGGCCCCATGGCCTGGTGCGCAGGAATCCTCATGTCGTGGGTTTCATGGGCCCCAATGGCCTCAAGCGTATCGATCGCAGCGGCGTCCAGCAGGGCGCTGGTGGCGGCCGGGCCGCCAAGGCGGCCGCCCAGAGCAAGCTGCTGGTCGAGATCGAGTCGCCGGCCTTCCTGGTGGCGGTGGTGCCGGATATGGTCGGCGGGCGCCTGACCGGGCATGACCGAGATCTGTTGGGCCTGGCCCGTCAGCTGGCCGATGCCGATCCGGCGACGCCCGGCGCGGTGTTGGCCGTCATCTTCGGTGAGCATAAGGAAGACGGCTTCGAAGAGGCGGGCATCGACCGCCTGCTGCACCTTGAGGGTCCCGATGTCGAAGGCTTCGTCCCCGAGGCCCGGCTCGGCGCCCTGGTCGCCGTGGAGGAAGCCTGGACCCCACGCCACTGGCTGATACCGGATTCCAAACTCGGCGGTGCCGACCTGGGGCGCCGCCTGGCGGCACGCCTTGGCGAGCGCCCGGCCACAGGCGTGTGGCAGATAGAGGCCAACGCCGAGGCCGATCTCGGCTGGAGCTGTACCGCTCGTGGGGCAGCCGGCACCCTGGACATTCAGCGACCGCTACCGCGCTTCGCGCTGGCGCTGGCCGAGTGTGCCGAGCCGATCAGCGAGACTCGCCATGCGGCCAGTGAGCTGACGCTGCCCCAGGCGCTGCCCGCCCAACTTTCGCGCATCGAGGATCTTGGCCAAGTGGCGGTGGATCCGGCGGGTGTGGCGCTGTCCGAGGCCGAGTTTATTCTCTCTGCCGGTAACGGCGTGCGTGACTGGGACGGTTTCCATCATGCCGCCGAGGTGCTGGGAGCCACCGAAGGGGCTTCCCGCGTGGCGGTGGATGACGGCTTCATGGCCCGCAACCGCCAGGTCGGCGCCACCGGCACCTGGGTCACCGCTCGCGTCTACGTGGCGGTGGGCATCAGCGGGGCTATTCAGCATCTCCAGGGCATACAGAGCTGCGACAAGGTGGTGGCCATCAACATGGATCCCGGCTGCGATATGATCAAGCGGGCCGATCTGGCGGTCATCGGCGACTCGGCGAAGGTGCTCGAGGCCCTGGTCGCCTTGGTGGAGCAGGCAAGGGAGGAGAAGCGCAATGCGGCCTGAGACTCACGAAAAAGAGGGGCTCGCGGTGACCGTGCTGGTCTCCGTGGGGCGCCATCCGCTAACCGGCCGTAGCCGGCGCGCCGACCAGGATGCTCGTGGGGTGGAATTGGCGCGTACCTTGCCCGCTGCCGAGATCGGATTGCTCCATGCCGGCAGGCTGGATGAAGGCAACGAGGCAGCGCTGCGCGGCTACCTGGGAATGGGCTTCGATGCCCTGACCCTGATCGAGCAGCCCGAGAACAGCGATGTACTTCCTGCCTTGGCCGACGCCCTGAATGCGGCACCGCCGCAGTTGGTGATAACCGGCGAGCGGGCCGAGCAGGGCGAGGGTTCGGGTCTGCTGCCTTACTTGCTGGCCGAACGCCTGGGTTGGCCGTTGGTCAGTGGCCTGGCGGCCGTGGAAGGCGTCTCCGAGGGTGTCGCCACGGTGCTGCAGGCGCTGCCGCGAGGCCAGCGACGGCGGCTCAAGGTACGCCTGCCGGCTATCGTGACCGTCGATGCCGCCGCACCGGCGCCGCGCCAGAGCGCCTTCGGCCCCGCGCAGCGGGGTCGACTGGAGGTGAGCGAGGCACCGGTGGCGGTCGACGTCGATATGGCTGAGTGGCATTTCAAGCCAGCGCGCAAGCGGCCCAAGCGCTTGAAGATCGTCAAGGCCGCTTCGGCCCGCGACCGCTTCAAGGCCGCCGCTGCCAAGGCCGAAGGGGGTGGGGGACAGGTGCTTACCGACGTCACCGCCGAGCAGGGCGCCGAGGCGGTCTTCAAGCTGCTGAAGGAAGAAGGTGTGCTGCGCTAGGCAGACACCTCATGCGATGGGCACTGGCAGACGACACTCGGCCGCCGGTGCCGCGTTCGCCGCGTGAACGGGCGCTGGTCCCATCCTGTAGCGTCGTTTGGTTAAGGTGCCACTGAGTCAAAGCCCCGACAACAAAAAGCCCCGGCCTTTTGTGCCGGGGTTTTTTGCTTGGGTGCTTGTTGCCGGTGCTTATCGTTGATGACAGGGAGTTAACCGTCAGGGGGCGATGCGCTGGCTGGCATCGGTGAAGCCCATCAGGGAAATATCCAGGTCCATGCGGTTACCGCGTGGGCCGACCAGGCTCAGCGTCGCGTTGCTGCCGGAGCGCAGCGCCTGGAACATCGCCGGTTCCAGTGGCAGGTCGGCGCGACACCCCTGTTCCAGGCACACCTGGTAGGGGAACTTGGCGGGCTGGGCGCTTCCCGCACTCAACTGCAGGCCGGGAGCGAGGCGCACGCCTAGCGGCGTCAGAAAGGTCATCGCTGGGCTGCCCTCGAGCTGCGGCGGGTAAGCGACCACGACGCGCATCAAGGGCTGGCTGCTATCCGCATTACTGATCACCTGGTTCATGGTGCAGTTGCCCTGGCTGCTGTCGCTAGGACAGACCACCTGCCAGTCATTGAATTGCTCGGTGGTGATATCGGCGGGGGCTTGGCCAGATGTCGTTTGCTGGGCGAAAGCGTTGGGGGCCAGGGCCAGAAGCGACAGCAGGCCTGTCATGCACAGGCGGGTGCAAAAGGACGACATTGGGGATACCTCCTTGGTGTCGGTGATCATGAGGATGAGTATTCAGCAGCTAGCTGCGTCCGACGTGTACGGCGGCTAACCAAGGCTGCGCTCGGCGCCGTGGTTACTACCATGCCCAGTCGAGCCTTTGAGGTCGAGTCCCGGATGAATTTTCCCTGACATACAGGCGTCGCACGGCGGGACGGTGGTGAAAACGACGCTGCCCCCGGCACCGGCCGGGGGCAGCATGTCACTGGGCGAGACGAAGGTCAGGCGGTGGCAGCTCGCGACAGGCTGCGATGCTCTTCCCTCAGGCTCTTGACCAAGCCCACGCACATCACCAGCAGGATGAAGGTAAAGGGAAGGCCGGTGGTCACGGCGCCGGCCTGAAGGGCGCCCAGGGCCTTGTCACCACCGCCGTAGAGCAGGATGCCGGCGATTACACCCTCCAGGGTGGCCCAGAAGACCCGCTGGCTGCGAGGGGCATCGATTTTGCCCCCGGCGGTGATGCTGTCGATCACCAGCGACCCGGAGTCGGACGAGGTGATGAAGAACACCAGTACCAGAATGATGGCCATGGTCGAGGTGAGGGTCGTCAGCGGCAGCTGCTCGAGCATCTGGAACATCGCCAGCGAGACCTCGCCGATGCCGTTGGCCAATTCACCGACGCCATTCGCTGACTGGGCAAGAGCGTTGCCGCCAAAGGCGGTCATCCAAACGATGGTGACCAGTGTCGGCACCAGCAGCACCGCCATCAGGAACTCGCGCACGGTGCGTCCCCGAGAGACCCTGGCGATGAACATGCCGACGAAGGGTGACCAGGAGATCCACCAAGCCCAGTAGAACACCGTCCAGCCGTGGAACCAGGTCTGGTCCTCGCGACCGATCCAGTTGGACAGCGGCAGGATATGCGTCAGGTAGGCCACGCTGGTGTCCCACAGGCCGTTGACGAACAGCAGCGTGGAACCGGTGAAGACCACGAATAGCAGAAGTACCAGGGCGATTACCATGTTGATGTTGGAGAACAGCTTCACCCCGCCGTCGATCCCGCGCCACACCGAGTACAGCGCCACGGTGGTGACACCGACGATGATGGCGAGCTGAGTCCCTAGCGTGTTGGGTACGTCGAACAGGTAGTTAAGGCCGCCAGCGGCTTGGGTCGCGCCGAAGCCCAGCGAGGTGGCCAGGCCGAAGATGGTCGACAGCACCGCGACAATGTCGATCACGTGGCCGACCCATCCACGTACATGTTGGCCCAACAAGGGGGTGAAGGCCGAGCGCAGGGTCAGTGGCAGTCCCCGGTTGTAGGCGAAGAAAGCCAGCGACAGGCCGACCACCGCATAGATCGCCCAAGGATGTAGGCCCCAGTGGAACATGGTGGCGCCGATGGCTGCACTGGCGCCTTCCGGGGTGCCCGGGGCGGCGTTCAGCGGTGTGCCATACCAGTCGGTGTAGTAGGCCACCGGTTCGGCCACGCTCCAGAACATCAGGCCGATGCCCATGCCCGCGGCGAACAGCATACTGAACCAGGAGATCGTGGAATGCTCGGGACGAGCAGATGGGCCACCCAGGCGGATACGCCCTAAGGGCAAGACGATCAGCGCCAGGCACAGGATCACGAAGACATTGCCGGCGATCATGAATAGCCAGTCGAAGTGCTCGATGGCAAAGCCACGGGCCGCTGTCATTTGGCTGTTGGACTGATCAGGGTAGATCAAGGCATAGAGAATAAAGGCCAGGATGGCCAGGGCAGAAACCGGAAAGACAGGGTTGTGGAAATCCAGCCCAAGTATCTGCTTGTTGTCCTGCCCGGGGGTCAGGATGGGGTCGTCGTCATGCGTCATGCGAGGTCCTCTATTGTTGTTGTCACATCGCCTAGCGGCGACGGCGAACATTCTTGGCAGGACCCGCAGGGAGAGCTGTCGCGAAAACGACCTCGGGATATGGCATTGCCACTTCGGCGGCGAAGATGTCTCGAATAGGCATGGCGGTGACTCGCTGGGAACATTCCGGCCGAGTGAAGGGGCTATCGTCGAGTAGCGGCGGTATCGCCGCCTCAATCAAAAATAACGTTGAAGGAAGCCAGCCATGAGTGCAGCCAACCGCGGAGTCGTCTATAAAGGCCCGGGTGAAGTCGCCGTCGAATCCATCGCCTACCCGGAGCTTGCTCTTGGCAATCGCAAGTGCGAGCACGGCGTTATCCTCAAGGTCGTTACCACCAATATCTGCGGCAGTGACCAGCATATGGTGCGGGGCCGCACCACCGCCGAGCCGGGCCTGGTGCTGGGTCACGAGATCACCGGCATCGTGGTCGAGTGCGGACGGGACGTTGAATTCATCAATCAGGGCGACCTTGTCTCGGTCCCGTTCAACATTGCCTGTGGCCGCTGTCGTAACTGCAAATCGGGCAAGACCGGCATCTGCCTGAACGTCAATCCGGCACGTCCGGGCGCGGCCTATGGCTACGTCGACATGGGCGGTTGGGTCGGTGGCCAGACCGAATACGTCATGGTCCCCTATGCCGACTTCAACCTGCTGAAGTTCCCGGACGCCGACCAGGCGATGGATAAGATCAAGGACCTGACCCTGCTGTCCGATATCTTCCCGACCGGCTTTCACGGTTGCGTGACCGCGGGTGTTGGGCCCGGCTCTACCGTCTACATCGCCGGTGCAGGTCCGGTCGGCCTTGCGGCGGCCGTGTCTGCCCAGCTGCTGGGTGCGGCATGCGTCATCGTCGGCGACATGATCGAGGATCGCCTGGCCCAGGCACGCAGCTTTGGCTGCGAGACGATCGACCTGACCCAGGATGGCGACATGGCCGACAAGGTCGAAGTCATTCTGGGAGAGCGTGAAGTCGATGCCTTCGTCGACTGTGTCGGCTTCGAGGCTCATGCCTGTGGCTGCAACCACGGCAAGGAAGCCCCGGCTACCGTGCTTAACTCGGCCATGTCACTGACGCGTGCCGGCGGTGAAATCGGCATTCCGGGCCTGTACGTCACCGAGGATCCGGGTGCCGAAGACGAGGCGGCCAAGCAGGGCGCCTTGAGCATGCGCTTCGGCCTTGGTTGGGCCAAGTCGCATAGTTTCCACACCGGCCAGTGCCCGGTGATGAAGTATCACCGCCCACTGATGCAGGCGATCCTGTTCGGCAAGGTCAACATCGCAGATGCGATCAATGTTCAGATGATCACGCTGGACGAGGCGCCCAAGGGCTACGCTGACTTCGATGGCGGCGCAGCGAAGAAATTCGTCATCGACCCGCATGGCAGCGTGCCGGCCTGAACGCGTTAGCTGGCTAGATCAACGACGGCGGCCCGCGGGGCGCCGTCGTCTTTTGTAGGTCGTGCCTCTGAGCGGACAAGATCTTCGGCCCAGCGGCTCTGGTGCTGGCAGCTTAGTGCAGGGAATGCACCAGGATGTCGTTGTTGACGGACAGTTCGCTGCCAACTGACGTTGCAATGCAAAGGCCCCGCTTGTGGTGGGGCCTTTGTGAGGACGTGCGTGGAAAAGGCGGAAGCTTAGTTCTGGGCCAGGTGCAGGTGAGGTGCGCTATGGTCCAGGTTCTCGAGCATGCGCTCGCTGTACCAATCGACAAAGTCGATCACACCAAACTCGAACGTCTCTGAGTAGGGGCCCGGCTCATAGCTCTTGGAGTTGATGCCGCGCTGGTTCTCTTCGGCGAGTCTGCGGTCCTGATCGTTGGTGGCATCCCATACGCGACGCATCTCGGCCGGATCGTAGTCGACGCCTTCTGCGGCATCCTTGTGTACCAGCCATTTGGTGGTGACGAGGGTTTTCTGCGGGCCCAGTGGCAGGACGCGGAAAACGACAGCGTGATCCCCCATGAAGTGATTCCAGGAGTTGGGCAGGTGCAGGATGCGCAGCGATCCCAGGTCGGCGCTCTGCAGATTACCCATCAGCTTCTTGCTGGCCCGCTTGCCGTTCATGGTCATTGATTCCACACCATTGAGCAGCGGCGTGCGGGTCAAGCGGTTACGACGACCGAGTCGGGTGAGCTTGTAAGGCACGCCCTGGGCGTCCCAGTCGGCCTGCTTGCGCGCGACCAGGTCCTTGTAAGCCGGTGTGGCGCGAGGGTCGTCGGTGTCGTCGAACTCTTGCAGGGAGTTGAGCAGTTCCGGGTGCGCGCCATTGCAGTGGTAGCACTCGCGGTTGTTCTCGATCACCAGCTTCCAATTGCACTCTTCGATGATGTTGGATTCCGCGGCGACCTTGAGGTTTTCTATGTCGTAGGGAGCCAAGTAGTGATCGAGACTCTCGAGGAACCCGTCGATCTCTGGCGCCTCGTCGGCCAGGCTGACGAAGATGTAACCGCCGCCGGTGCGAACGTGAACCGGCTTCAGGCCGTGGGACGCGAGATCAAAGTCCTTGCCCATGTCGCTGCCGGCGAACAGCAGGCGGCCATCCAGCTCGTAGGTCCACTGATGATAGGGACAGACCAGCTTTGCCACCTTGCCCTTGTTGGTGACGCACAGGCGTGAGCCACGGTGACGGCAGACGTTGTGGAAGGCGTGCACTTCACCGTTGTTGCCGCGCACGATCACGACCGGGTTATCGCCGACTTCAAGGGTCATGTAGTTACCCTTGCTGGGAATTTCGCAGGTCATGCCCGCAAAGAGCCATTCCTTCTCGAAGATTTCCTGCATGTCCAGTTGAAACAGTCGCTCGTCGTTGTAGAACGGTTGCGGCAGCGAGAATTGTGGGCGTCGCTGCTGCAGCATCTCTACGGCAGCCTCGCGGGCCGGGGCCAGGGGATCGTCCAGACGAGCGGGGAACCTAGGATCCATGACTATACATCCTCTTGCAGGGCCGCTGAGGCGGCTTTGAAATTGTTAGGAATAGGGGCCGGGCCGGCTGTTGCGGGCTGAAGCGAGTGTGGATCAGTGCTGCGGGGGGCGGTTGTCTGCCGACGACGTGATGTGATGCGACGACGACGCGGGGCAAAACGAAAATGGGTGGGCCTGGATGTCATGAGCATGCCCATGTCGTAGACAGGCAAGTCGAGTTTGTCGGCGCTGCGCAGAATTCGTGCAACGGCAGGCGGTGGCACCGCGGTCGGAGGCCTTCATGCTGCAGCCTAGGCGACACAACAATGACGATGTCCTTTCTCAACCCAGTCACTACCCAGACCTGGACCAACGGCCGCCATGCGGTACGCTGCGTCAAGGTGATCCAGGAAACCTGGGATACTCGAACATTCTGCTTCATGGCCGAGCAGCCGGTGATGTTCTTCTTCAAGCCGGGACAGTTCGTGACCCTGGAGCTTGAGATCGATGATCAGCCCGTCATGCGTTCTTACACCATCTCGAGTTCACCGTCGGTTCCCTACAGTTTCTCCATCACCGTCAAGCGCATGCCAGGGGGCGTCGTCTCCAACTGGTTGCATGACAACCTCAAGGTCAATGACGAACTGGCGGTGCACGGCCCGGTCGGAAACTTCAACATCATCGACTATCCGGCGGAAAAGGTGCTGATGCTATCTGGCGGCGTGGGCATCACCCCTCTGATGTCCATGGTGCGCTGGCTGTTTGACACCAATGCCGCCGTGGACCTGCAGTTTGTGCATAGTTCCCGCACACCTCGTGACGTCATCTATCATCGTGAGCTCGAGCATATTTTCTCGCGGATACCCGAGTTCAAACTGCATATCGTCTGCGAGCGCAGCGATGAGCTTGGCGACGCCTGGGCAGGCTTCCGTGGCTACCTGAGTCAGCCGATGCTCGAGCTGATGGCTCCGGACTTCATGGATCGCGAGATCTTCTGCTGCGGCCCGACGCCCTACATGAATGCGGTGAAGCACTTGCTGCAGGAAAACGGCTTCGACATGAGTCACTACCATGAGGAGTCATTCGGTGCTACGCCGCTGGACGTCCAGGAAGATGTGATTGAGAACGTCGAGATGGCCGAAGCCGAGGCCGAGGAGCTCGATGCCGCCGATATGATCAGCGTCGAGTTCAGCGCTACTGGCAAGAGCGTGCGTATTCAGCCCGGCGAGACGGTCCACTCGGCCGCCGCCAAGCTGGGGCTGCACATTCCCAAGGCCTGCGGCATGGGCATCTGCGGCACCTGCCGGGTGCCGCTCAGTACTGGTGAGGTCGAGATGGACCACAACGGCGGCATCACTGACGAGGACGTCGCCGAGGGTTACATTCTCTCCTGTTGCAGCAAGCCGCTGGGCGACGTGGTGGTGGAGTACTGATGATGGCCGCCATCGAGCCCCTTGCTAGCGGGCGGTCTCGAGCCGGATGGACCGCCCACAGCGCAGGCCGTAAGTCATCGGCTAGCTACTGCCTCGAAAGAGTTGCGTTGATCGCCAGTGCCTGGACCCAGACCACCTTAGACCCAGCCCACTAGCCAGGGGCGCATCGCTTCCTCGGGTGGTCGGTATGATCCAGAGGTCATGCGGATCGTCGCACCGGAGGCTTTGCGTCTCGGCTCAGGCTGCCGGACACTGATCTCAACGCCACCGATAGTGAAGAGCACTGGTCCCATGAGTCCTTCCCACGAGGGCGAGCCGCTGTCCGTCGGCTTCGTCCTGTTGCGCCGATTCACCATGCTGCCCTTCGCGGCCTTCGTAGATTGCCTGCGTTTGGCCGCCGACGAGGGTGATCGCAGCCGCCAGTTGCGCTGCCACTGGGTTTTCATGACCAGCGCCGGGCAAGATGCCATCTCCAGCTGCGGGGCGGCCGTCACTCCCTGCACGGCCTTTCGCGATCCGGCGGAGTTCCACTACATCGTGGTCATCGGTGGTGTCCAGGACGAGCATGACGTCATTGATGAGACGGCGATTGCCTACCTGCAACGCACGGCCAAGGCGGGTGTACCTCTAGTGGGGGTCTGCACTGGCGTCTTCGCGCTGATCCAGGCCGGGCTGATGAACGGCCGGCGCTGTTGCGTCAGTTGGTATCACTATGGCGACCTGACGAGGCGATTTCCCGACATCGAGCCGGTCGCCGACCGCCTGTTCATCGATGACGGGCACCTGCTTACCTGTGCCGGGGGCGTCGCCTCCGCTGATCTGGCCGCCTACCTGGTGGAGCGTCACCTGGGCAAGGCCTGGGCCATGAAGAGCCTGCATATCATGCTCATTGACGAGGCTCGTCGCGGCGAACATCCCCAGCCCCAGCCGGTGGTCTTCGACAAGGTTGACGACCAGCTGGTACGTCGCGCCATTGCCATCCTCGAGCAGCACCTCGGCGAGCCGCTTGGCGTGGATGCCCTGGCCGAGCGGCTCGGTACCTCGCGCCGCAACCTGGAGCGGCGCTTCCGTGAGGCGCTGGGCGTTGGCCCCCGCAAGTTCGCCCGGGATCTGCGCCTGCGCTACGGCCTTTGGCTGCTGCACTACACGGCGAAGAGCGTCACCGATATCGGCGAACGCTGCGGCTTCTCCGATACCGCCCACTTCTCGCGGCACTTCCGTGAGGCTTTTGGTGTCACGCCGTCGGCCGCGCGCAAGGCGGCAGGAGAGGGTAATGGAGCCGTGGTTGATCCCTTCTTCCTGCATATCGAGTCGCGGACGACGACCCCTTAGGCAACGAGGTCGAAGGGCAACGAGCCGACGCCTGGGCGTCGGCTTTTTTTATGCGCGCATGCCGAGAAATATACAAGTATGCCGAAAAGTAAAAAATGTTTATAAACATGTAGTTGCTGGCTTATGTCGCGAACATCATGGGAAAGATGTCGCAAACGTTCAATCTTTCGGGCACGTGATTGGCTATCAATGACAGCCAGAGTGAGAGCGCAGTGCCCAGGACGGGCCGGCGATCAGGCAGCTTGTCTGTCGCGACGATGTCGGTGTCGTTTCCAGAATACCGCGCGTTCTCCTTTTTTTTAACGTTGTGAAGCCAATCCCCAGGGTGACGAGATGAACGCCAATAACCTTACAACGACCGATCCCCAAATCGCCGCCGCCATTGCCGATGAAGTGGTTCGCCAGGAAGCCCATATCGAGCTGATCGCCTCGGAGAACTACGCGAGTCCGCAGGTCATGGAGGCCCAGGGGAGCCAGCTGACCAACAAATACGCCGAGGGCTACCCTGGCAAGCGCTACTATGGCGGCTGCGAGCACGTCGACGTGGTCGAGCGTCTGGCCATCGAGCGTGCCTGCGCGCTGTTCAGTGCCAACTATGCCAACGTCCAGCCCCATTCCGGCGCTCAGGCCAATGCGGCGGCTTTCATGGCTCTGGTATCGCCTGGCGACACCGTGCTGGGCATGAGTCTGGCCCACGGTGGGCACCTGACCCATGGTGCGGCGCCGAACTTCTCCGGTAAGTACTACAACGCCGTCCAGTACGGCTTGAACCCGGACACTGGCGAGATCGATTACGACGAGGTAGAGCGTCTCGCCCACGAGCATCAGCCCAAACTGATCATCGCCGGCTTCTCGGCCTACTCCCGGGTGATCAACTGGCGTCGTTTCCGCAACATCGCCGACGCCGTGGGTGCCTGGCTGATGGTCGACATGGCCCATGTCGCCGGCCTGGTGGCCGCTGGCCACTACCCGAGCCCGCTGCCGCATGCCCATGTGGTGACCACTACCACCCACAAGACCCTGCGCGGTCCGCGTGGTGGCCTGATCCTCTCCGCCAGCGGTGACGAGACGCTCTACAAGAAGCTCAACGGCGCGGTGTTCCCGGGCCAGCAGGGCGGCCCGCTGATGCACGTCATCGCTGCCAAGGCGGTGGCCTTCCGCGAGGCCATGAGCCAGGACTTCGTGCGCTACCAGGCGGAGGTGATCGACAACGCTCGGGCCATGGCCAAGGTCTTCGTCGAGCGCGGCTTCGACGTGGTCTCCGGCGGCACCGACGACCATCTCTTCCTGGTGTCGCTGATCAAGCAGGGGGTGACCGGCAAGGATGCGGATGCCGCTCTGGGCCGCGCCCACATCACGGTCAATAAGAACGCCGTGCCCAATGACCCCCAGAGTCCCTTCGTGACCTCGGGCCTGCGCATTGGCACCCCGGCGGTGACCACCCGTGGCTTCGACCAGGCCGACTGCGAGGCCTTGGCCGGTTGGATTTGCGACCTGCTCGACACCCTGGCCGAAGGTGGCGATACCACCGAGGCCGAGTCCGAGGTTCGTGGCAAGGTGGCCGAGCTGTGCGCTCGCCACCCGGTCTATGGCCAAGCCGTCGACGCTGCCGAGACGGCTTACGCGTGAGCCCGATTCCCGCCGCTTTAGCGGCGGGGCCCCTTCGAGGAGAAGATTCCATGCAACGATATTCAGGCTTCGGGTTGGTCAAGCACGCGCTGAGCCACCACGAGAACTGGCAGCGCCAGTGGCGAAACCCCACGCCCAAGAAAGCGTATGACGTCATCATCGTCGGCGGCGGTGGCCATGGCCTGGCCACTGCCTACTACCTGGCCAAGGAGCACGGCATCACCAACGTCGCGGTGATCGAGAAAGGCTGGCTGGGGGGCGGAAATACTGCCCGCAACACCACCATCGTGCGTTCCAACTACCTGTGGGACGAGTCGGCGGCGCTCTATGAGCACGCCATGAAACTGTGGGAGGGGCTTTCCCAGGACATCAACTACAACGTGATGTTCTCCCAGCGTGGCGTGTTGAACGTGGGCCACACCCTGCAAGACATGCGTGACATCCAGCGTCGGGTCAACGCCAACCGCCTCAACGGCATCGATGGCGAGGTGCTTGACGCCAAGGGCGTGCAGGAGTTGGTGCCGATCATGGACTGCTCCAAGAATGCTCGCTATCCGGTGATGGGGGCCTCCTGGCAGCCGCGCGCTGGCGTGGCCCGCCATGACGCGGTGGCCTGGGGCTATGCGCGCGCCGCCGATGCCCTGGGGGTCGATCTTTTACAGAACACCGAGGTCACCGGCTTCAAGATTCGCGATGGCCAAGTCTACGGGGTGCACACCAATCGCGGTGACATCGAAGCCAAGACCGTCGGCTGCGTCACTGCCGGCAACTCCGGGGTGATGGCGAAGATGGCCGGCATCAAGCTGCCACTGGAATCACACCCGCTTCAGGCGCTGGTCTCCGAACCGATCAAGCCGGTCCTCGATACCGTGGTGATGTCGAACCACGTTCACGGCTATATCAGCCAGTCCGACAAGGGCGACCTGGTGATCGGTGCCGGCATCGACGGCTACAACGGCTATGGGCAGCGCGGCAGCTACCCGACCGTGGAGCACACCCTGCAGGCGATCGTCGAGATGTTCCCGATCTTCTCGCGGGTGCGCATGAACCGTCAGTGGGGCGGTATCGTCGATACCTGTCCCGATGCCTGCCCGATCCTCTCGAAGACCAAGGTCAAGGGACTGTACTTCAACTGCGGCTGGGGCACCGGGGGCTTCAAGGCGACGCCGGGCTCGGGGCACGTATTCGCGGCCAGTCTCGCCAAGGGCGAGATGCACCCGATCGCCAAGCCCTTCTCCATCGACCGTTTCAATACCGGCGCGTTGATCGACGAGCACGGCGCTGCCGGCGTCGCCCACTGATCCACCGCAGAGGAGACCTGCCATGTTCTATATCTTCTGTCCCTACTGCGGTGAGCACCGCGAGGAAGAGGAATTTCACCCGAAGGGCCAGGCGCATATCGCCCGCCCGGCGGACCCGGAGTCAACCAGCGACGATGAATGGGGTGATTATCTGTTCTTCCGCGACAACCCGCGTGGTGTCCACCATGAGCTGTGGGTACACGCGGTGGGATGCCGCAAGTTCTTCAATATCACGCGCCACACCGTGAGTTACGAGATCCTCGAGGTCTACAAGATGGGCGAGCAGCCGTCGATCACCGCTGAGAACTATGTGGCCCAGCAAGCCGCTGCAGCAGCCGATAACGAGCGCAATGCGT
Organism: Onishia taeanensis; assembly: GCF_003268885.1. Classification (GTDB taxonomy): domain Bacteria; phylum Pseudomonadota; class Gammaproteobacteria; order Pseudomonadales; family Halomonadaceae; genus Onishia; species Onishia taeanensis_A. The sequence goes on along the minus strand of NZ_QLSX01000002.1, from coordinate 67,642 downwards.
CTCAGGTCAAGCATGAAGAAGGAGTCCGGGCATGAGCCAGCCGAACCGACTCAAGACCGGCGGTCGCGTTGACCGCTCACGACAGCTGACCTTCACCTTCAATGGCCAGCGCTACCAGGGCCATCCCGGCGATACGCTTGCCTCTGCGCTGCTGGCCAACGGTGTCGATATCGTCAATCGCAGCTTCAAGTACTCGCGCCCCCGCGGCATCGTTGCCGCCGGTGCCGAAGAGCCGAATGGCATCGTCCAGTTGGGCGGCACCGAAGCGGGTCAGGTCCCCAATGTGCGGGCCACGCAGCAAGCGCTCTATCAAGACCTCTCGGCTCGCAGCACTAACGGCTGGCCCAACGTTCAGCGCGACCTGATGGGCCTGGTCGGCAAGCTGGGTGGCCAGTTCATGCCGCCGGGCTTCTACTACAAGACCTTCATGGCGCCGGCCTCCATGTGGCTGACCTATGAGAAGTACATTCGCAAGGCCGCGGGTCTGGGTCGCAGCCCCACCGAGAATGACCCCGACATCTATGACCATCGTCACCAGCACTGTGACGTGCTGGTGGTGGGCGCGGGCCCGGCAGGCCTGTCTGCCGCGCTGGCAGCCGGTCGTGCCGGTGCCCGCGTGATCCTGGTCGATGAGCAGGAAGAAATGGGTGGATCGCTGCTGTCGTCCCGCGAAAGCATCGACGGTGCTCCGGCTACCACCTGGGTCGAGAAAGTGCTCAAGGAGCTGTCCGAGCTCGAGCAAGTGACCCTGATGCCGCGCACCACCGCTAACGGCTATCACGACCATAACTTCGTGACGCTGCATGAGCGCTGCACCGAGCACCTGGCGGATCTCGCACCGCGTGCTGGTGGTCGTCGCCAGGTCCGTTCGCGCATGCACCGGGTGCGTGCCGGCCAGGTCGTCCTGGCGAGCGGCGCCCATGAGCGTCCGCTGGTCTATGCCGGCAATGACGTGCCCGGCAACATGCTGGCCGGAGCGGTGTCGACCTATATCCGCCGTTATGGCGTGGCGCCGGGCAATCGTCTGGTGCTCTCTACCAGCAATGACGATGGTTATCGCTCGGCGCTTGACTGGGCCGAGGCCGGCCGCGAAGTGGTGGCGATTGCCGACGCTCGCCAGAGCCCGGACGGTGAACTGGTCGAACAGGCGCGTGCCAAGGGCATTCAGATCATTGCCGGTAGCGCCGTGATCGAAGCACGCGGCGATAAGCGCGTCGCCGCGGCCAAGGTGGCGGAGATCGATATCGAGGGCTTCAAGGTCTCAGGGCCGGTCGAAGAGCTTGCCTGCGACACCATCGCGAGTTCCGGTGGTTTCAGCCCGGTGGTGCATTTGGCGTCTCATACCGGCAGCCGGCCGACCTGGAATGAAGAGCTTCTGGGCTTCGTGCCGTCACCGGTGAAAGGCATGACGCCTACCGGTGCTGCACACGGTGTCTATGCGCTCGGTCAGGTGATCGCAGACGGCTTCAAAGCCGGCAGCGACGCGGGCGAGGCCTGTGGTTTCGAGAGCCAAGGCGCGAGTCTGCCCAAGGTCGATGACCGGCGGGAAGGCGCTGCAGTGGCGCTCTATCAAGTGCCGCATCTGAAGTCGACCCTGCGCGGACCCAAGCAGTTCGTCGATATGCAGAACGATGTCTCGGCAGCGGCGATTGAGCTTGCGACCCGCGAGGGCTTCGAGTCCATCGAGCACGTCAAGCGCTATACCGCGATGGGCTTCGGCACCGATCAGGGCAAGCTTGGCAATATCAACGGCATGGCCATCGCTGCACGCTGCCTGGGACGCACGATTCCCGAGGTCGGTACGACGGTGTTCCGTCCCAATTACACGCCGGTCAGCTTTGGCGCGATCGTCGGTCGTCACTGCGGCGAGTTGTTCGATCCCGAACGCTATACCGCCATGCACCAGTGGCATGTCGAGAATGGCGCCGAGTTCGAGGACGTGGGCCAGTGGAAGCGTCCCTGGTACTTTCCACAAAAGCGCCGCGCAGAGAACGGCGAGCGCCTTGAGACCATGCATGAGGCGGTTGCCCGTGAGTGCAGCGCAGTGCGCGAGAAGGTCGGGATTCTTGATGCCTCGACGCTTGGCAAGATCGACATCCAGGGCCCGGATGCGCGTGAGTTCCTGGGTCGCGTCTACACCAACAAGTGGGCCAAGCTGGCGCCGGGCCGCGTTCGCTATGGTTTGATGTGCAAAGACGACGGCATGGTGTTCGATGACGGCACCACCAGTTGCTTGGCAGAAAACCACTTCTTGATGACCACCAGCACCGGCGGCGCCGCCACCGTGTTGGAATGGCTCGAGATTTGGCACCAGACCGAGTGGCCGGAGCTGGACGTCTACTTCACCTCCGTGACCGATCACTGGGCGACCATGACCGTCACGGGACCTGAAGCGCGCAAGCTGATGGCCGAGCTCACCGACATCGATCTCGACAAGGAAAGCTTCAAGTTCATGGACTGGCGTGAAGGTCAGGTGGCTGGCGTGCCGGCGCGTGTCTTCCGCATTTCCTTTACGGGAGAGCTGGCTTACGAGATCAACGTCCAGGCCAACTACGCGATGCACGTCTGGAAAAAGCTGTTCGCCCACGGCGACAAGTATGGCCTGACGCCTTACGGCACCGAAACCATGCACGTGCTGCGTGCCGAGAAGGGCTTCATCATCGCCGGTCAGGACACCGACGGCTCGGTGACCCCGGAAGACCTGGGCATGCACTGGGCGATTGGCTACGACAAACCTAATTCCTGGATCGGCAAGCGGGCACTCACGCGTCCTGACACCAAGCGCACCGACCGTAAGCAAATGGTGGGCCTCAAGCCCAAGGATCCTTCGGTGGTGCTGGAAGAAGGCGCGCAGATCGTGTTTGACCCCAACCACTCGATTCCGATGCCGATGAAGGGTCACGTGACCTCCAGCTACTACAGCCCGACCCTGGCATCAGGCTTCGCCCTGGCCGTGGTAAAGGGCGGCCACCAGAGGATGGGCGAGACCGTCTATCTGCCCATGGCCGACGGCAAGGTCCACGAGGCCGAAATCGTCAGCCCCATCTTCCTCGATCCCAAGGGAGAGCGTCAGAATGTCTAACGCACAACAGTTCGATTCGCGCCCCGGCGTTGAACATGCAAGCGAGATCGCCGTCGAGTCGCCGCTGGCTTACAGCATGCATCGCTCGGGTGCACCGAAGGCCAAGGCCGACACCACGGTAACGCTGCGCGAGCGTGCCTTTCTGGGGCAGCTGACGCTGCGTGGTGGCGCCATCGTCCTCGACGAGGCGCTGCGCGAAGTGCTCGGCATGGGCCTACCCGGCGAACCCCTGGGTCTAGTCCAGGACGAGGCCGGTGAGCGCTCGATTCAGTGGATGTCCCCGGACGAGTGGCTGCTGATCGTGCCGGGCGGCGAGGAGTTCGACGTCGAGCGTCGTCTGCGCGAGGCGCTGGGTGATGCCCATTTCGCCATCAGCAACGTCAGCGGCGGCCAGACCCTGCTGGAGCTCGAGGGCGAGGCGGCTCGCGAGGTGTTAATGAAGTCGGTGGCCTATGACGTGCATCCGCGTCATTTCCCGGTAGGCAAGGGGGTTACCACGGTATTTGCCAAGGCCACGGTGATTCTGCGTCGTCCTTCTGAGGAGCGCTGGGAGTTGGTGGTGCGTCGTAGCTTCGCCGATTACACCTATCGTTGGCTGCTCGACGCTGGTGAGGAGTTCGGCATCGGCGTCGAGCGCTGAGCCAGCTTCCTTCTCGACTGCTTTTCCAGGCCGGGTTCGTCCCGGCCTGCTTTGTCTGGAGACATCCCATGAGCCACATGAATCGTAGTATCGATAAGAGCGACGGGACTTGGGTCCTCACCGCCCAGTGTCCCAGTCGCCTGGGTACCGTGGACGTGGTGACCCGCCTTCTCAAGGAGAGCCGCTGCTACATCACCGAGCAGCAGTCCTTTGACGACCGCCATGCCGAGCGGTTCTTCATTCGAACCGAGTTCCGCCCCATGGACGCCGAGTTTGACGCCGGGGCTTTTCAAGCCGACTTCGCTGCGCGGGCCGGGGAGTTCGATATGGCCTTCGAGCTGACCGCCCCCGGCGCGCGGCTGCCGGTGGTGATCATGGTGTCCAAGGCCGACCATTGCCTGAATGACCTGCTGTATCGCTATCGTACCGGCCAGCTGTCCATCGACATCCGTGCGGTGGTTTCCAACCATCCGGATCTCGAACCGCTGGCCGCCTGGCATGACCTGCCGTATTACCACTTTCCGATCACGCCAGAGACCAAGGCCGAACAGGAAGCCCAGGTATGGCAGGTGGTGCAGGACACCGGCGCCGAACTGGTAATACTCGCCCGCTACATGCAGGTACTATCCAGTGAGATGTGCAAGAAGCTCAGCGGTCGGGCGATCAACATCCACCACTCACTGCTGCCCGGGTTCAAGGGAGCCAAGCCCTACCATCAGGCCTATGAAAAGGGCGTCAAGCTGGTCGGGGCCACCGCTCACTATATCAACGACGATCTCGACGAAGGGCCGATCATCACCCAGGGGGTCGATCCGGTCAGCCATGCCGACTATCCCGAGGATCTGGTGGCCAAGGGCCGCGACGTCGAGTGTCTGACGCTGGCTCGGGCCGTGTCCTACCACGTGGAACGACGCGTCTTCCTGAATAAGCGCCGCACGGTGGTGTTTACCCGCTAGTTTGGGCGTTGTGCTGAGTTAGTTGTGCTGAGTTAGTTGTGCTGAGCAAGGCTCGTAGACCTCCATCACGTCGCCGGCATTCTGTCGCCATCACGAGCCCAGATGCCGGCCACGGAATGGCCGTCAGGCATTCAAGGCCTTCCCCCGCAAGGCCTTGAGAGAGCTTGAGAGCCCCGGGCTCAACGCTTCCAATGCGGGGCGCGCGAAGAAGAAGCCCTGCTGCAGGTAGATCCCGTGATCGCGAAGCCATAGCGCTTCCTCTTCACGTTCGATGCCCTCGGCCACCAACTGGATTTCAAGTTCGCTGGCGAGCCCAAGCACCGCCCGCACCAGTGCCTGACGGCGGCGGTCCTGGTCGCAGTTCCGTACCAGTTCCCGGTCGAGCTTGAGGGTGTCCGGACGCAGGTCGGTGAGCAGGTCGAGGTTGGCATAGCCGTTGCCGAAGTCGTCCAGCGCCGTGGTGAACCCCATCGCCCGGTAGGCATCGATGATGCTGCGCAGGTGCTGGCGGTCCTGCACCAGTTCGGTCTCGGTGATCTCGAAGTTGATGCGCTCGGTAGGCCATCCCACTCGCTTGCAGACCTCCAGCGTTGCCTGAATGCAGGCTTCCGGCTCGTAAACAGCATTGGGCATGAAGTTGATCGAGAGCGGCTCGCGCATATCCAGCCGACTGGCCAGCTCGATGGCCTTGACCCGGCACGCCTGGTCGAAGCGATACAAGAGGTCGTCGCAGACCTGGCCGATTACGCTACCCGCCGACTCCCCCTGAAGGCCGCGAACCAGGGCCTCGTAGGAGTGAATGCGACCCGCCTCAAGATCGACGATTGGCTGGAACGCCATCGTGAAGTCGAAGGGCAGGGGCCCATCACAGCGGCCACAGGAGTGGGCATGTCTAGCACATCGCGCCATGTTGTCATCCATTTCGGCATTATTCGGCGTATAGCAACACAGGAGGCAGTATCCAAAAGGATGTGGTCAAGTCCCTTTTCGGCAACTCTTTCAGCACGGTTCACTGCTGCGCTATATATCGGCCTCTCTCGCTGAAGCTTTAAGTGCGGCCGATATCTCCCACCTCACATTCCTACCTTTTTTATCACCCTCATGGCGTTTTGCGCGATGCAGAGGGTGGCGTTTCTGGTCTCTGGCGGCCAGATATCGACGTATGGCAGGTCGCGGAAACCCTTTTGCCGTCGTTCTTTGGTCGTAAAAGGCCGCGAAATCATCGATTGGCATTAACCGGAAAATATTTCCAAAACCCTTTGCTGGCAATGCCTGGCGCGATGGTAAGACCAATTTTTTCGACTGTTAGCGTTGATGTACTGCTTTGGGAGGGTCTGGCGCGACCGGCGTTTTTCGCTAGTTTGTAGTCGTGAATGAACGACGGCGGTATCAGTGGCTCAGGTGTGCTGAATCTGCCGATATGCGAGTCCCGTCCCCGACGGGGAGAACAAAAAAAGTCTCATCTCGTCCTCCCGATACGAGATGCCATCCCAGGAGTTCATGCCATGCAAGATGACAAGCATCCCTCTCGCTTGATCACCGATGTCGCTTCATCGACCGACACGCTTACCAAGGCGCCGGCCAGTCGCCGCAGCTTCCTCAAGACCGCCGCACTAGGCTCCGCGGCCGCGGTGGCGGCCCCCTGGATCGGCAACGCCCAGGCCCAGGAGAGCATTCGAATCCGTATGCAGTCTTCCTGGCAGCCGGGCACCACAGGCTACAGCATCTTCGAAACATGGTGTAAGCGCGTGGCCGAGGAGACCGGCGGTGAAGTCACCATCGAGCCGTTTCCGGCGGGTGCGGTGGCCGGCGACTTCGAGGTAGCCGATGCAGTGCGCAACGGCGTGCTGGATGGCCAGAACTGGTTCACCGTTTACTGGCCCGGCAAGATGCCCGCCGGCGTGTTCCTGACCGCCTATCCGATGGGCCTGTCGATGCCCCACCAGTGGGACATCATGTTCGGCGCCTATGGCGGCTTCGGACTCGCCAAGGACCTGTATCGCAAACAGGGGCTCGAACTGCTTGGCTATGTCCACCATGACATGAACCTGATCCATTCCAAGAAGCCGCTGCGCAGCTTCGACGACTTCAAAGGGGTCAAGCTGCGTATGCCGGGCGGCATCGTTGCCGAGACCTTCGCCGCTGCGGGCGCCCGTACCACTCTGCTGCCGGGCTCTGAGGTCTACCCGGCGCTGGAGAAAGGCACCATCGACGCTGCCGACTATGTGGGGGCAGCGGTCAACTATGAGCTGGGGTTCTGGCAGGTCGCCGACTACATCATCATGGGGCCGCCCTCCACGCCCTGCCTGCATCAGGCCGTCGACCTGATGGACATCGCGGTCAACCGTCGTGTGTTCGAGCGCATGTCGACCAAGACTCAGGACCTGATGCACGACCTGGTGGCGGCATACTCCCGCGAGCATTATGCAGCGATCCAGAAGGCCAACGCCGAGGCCTGGCCGAAGTACAAGGAGAAGGGCGTCGAGATCATCCACCTGACCGAGGAAGATGCGTCACGGTTCCGTGAAGTGGCTCTCCCGCTGTGGTTCAAGTGGGCCAACAAGGACCAGGATGCGGCACGCCTGTTCAAGGCGCACCTGGATACCATGATGGACCCGGCGGTGGCACTGATCACCCCGGAAGACATCAAGGACTACGAACTCAACCTGTAAGTCTGCCTGCCCCTCTGTCGGGGGCTGTGGCCTACGGGCTGCAGCTCCCGGCAATAGGGCGTGATCACTGCCTATCCCGCATCCCCTAGACTCAATGTTCCGTTGCCATCGCCGGGAGCTGATGGTATCGCGGAGGAGTACCCATGAATCTTGAGATCAATTTTGTACTGCCGCACTGGCTCTACTGGGCGGTGCTGCTGCTGTTGCCGCTGATAGTAATGTTCTTCGTCGATCGCAGCTTCCGCCGCGGTGCCAGCGTTGATGGCGGAGACACTGGCGAGTTGCCCAGCAGCGGTGAAGCCGAGGTCGGCTACAAGCCCCCCGGTAACCTGTTCACCACCATCGTCGACCGGATTTCCGGGTTTTCCGGTCGCTACGTGGCCTATTGGGCACTGGTTGCTCCCTTCGCCTTCGCTTATGAAGTGCTGTTGCGCTATGCCTTCAACTCGCCGACCAACTGGGTCCACGAGTCGATGACGCTGATGTTCGGCATGCAGTACCTGGTCGCCGGCGCCTTCGCCCTGCGCGAGGGTGGACATGTGCGCGTCGATATCCTCTATCAGCGTGCCAAACCGGTGAACAGGGCGGCGCTGGACGTACTGACGTCGGTGTTTTTCTTCATCTTCACCATCGCGCTGATGGTGACCGGCTGGACGTTCTTCTCCCAGTCGGTGAGCGATGAGCTTTTCTTCGGCTCGAGCTATGCCAACGAGACGTCCTTTACCGAATGGGCCATTCAGTTCTATCCGGTGAAGTTCATGCTCTTCTTCGGCGCGCTGCTGCTGCTGCTGCAGGGCTTTGGCCAACTGATTCGTGACATCCAGGCATGCTGCCATCATTGGCGCCTGCATGAGGGCAGCCGGACCTTCGCCCGCGTGCTGCTGGTCATCGCCGTTGTGCTAGGCGCCTGGACCCTGTTCGAGATGGTCAACGTCGCGGTCACCGATTATGAGAGTCTCCCGTTCAGCATCGAGCACAGCCTGGGCTCGGTCGGTATCGGTGGTCTGACGCTGGTGATGTTCGGCGCCTTGATGGTGGTGCTGGTGGCGGGCCTTCCGCTGGCCTTCGTTACCGGTGGCCTGGGGGTGGTCTTTCTCTACCTGGTCGGCGATCAGGCCATGCTGAACCTGATGCCGTCGCGCATCTTCCCGATGATGACCAACTACCAGCTGTCGGCCATTCCGCTGTTCATCTTCATGGCCTCGGTCCTGGAGAAGGCCGGGATCATCGAGGAGCTGTTCGACGTCGTCTACAAGTGGATGGGCGGTCTCAAGGCCGGCCTGGCCATCGCTACCGTCATCGCCTCGACCCTGCTGGCCGCCATGGTGGGCGTGATTGGGGCTGCGGTGGTGACCATGGGCCTGATCGCTCTGCCGGCGATGCTCAAGCGCAACTACGACCCTGAGATCGCCATCGGCTCGATCATGGCCGGCGGGACCCTGGGCATCCTGATCCCACCGTCGATACTCGCGATCATCTATGGCGTCATCGCCCAGCAGTCGGTGGGTGAGCTCTACCTCGGCTCGCTGATTCCCGGCCTGATGCTGGCCTTCATGTACGGCTTCTACTGCTGGCTGCGCGGCACGCTGAACATCAAGATGGCGCCGCCGATGCCGGTCGAGGAACGGGTCGACATGAAGGAGAAGTTGCGTCTGCTGCGCAATATGCTGGCGCCGATCATTCTGGTGGTCCTGGTGCTCGGCATTATCTTCACCGGTATCGCCACCCCAGTGGAAGCGGCCGGCATCGGCACCTTCGGCGCCCTGGTTGTGGCTGCCATGCACCGTCGCCTGACCTGGCCGAACCTGCATGCTGCCTGCATGACGACGCTGGTCGCATCGGCGATGGTGATGTGGATCATCTTCGGCGCCAGCATCTTCGTCGGCTTCTACATCCTTCAGGGCGGCCAGCAGTTCGTGCAGGAGTTGATCTCCGGCGCCGGCCTCGGTCCCTATGCGGTCCTGGCTCTGATGATGGTGCTGCTGGTGGCGCTGGGCATGTTCCTCGACTGGGTCGGTATTCTGCTGCTGGCGGTGCCGATCTTCGTGCCGTTGATCCAGGGCCTGAACTTCGATGGCGTCTTCGGGCTGCCCGGGGTGGACCCGGCCGATGTCTCGCTGTGGTTCGGCGTCATCTATCTGGTCAACATGCAGATGTCTTTCCTGAGTCCACCGTTTGGCTACGCGCTGTTCTACATCAAGGGCGTGTGTCCGCCGCATATCACCATGGGCCAGATATTCAGGGCGTCCTTCCCGTTCCTGGGCATCCAGGCGCTGGGTCTGCTGCTGGTCATCCTCTTCCCGGCACTGGTGACCTGGTTGCCTGGCCTGGCCTATGGCTAAGGGCTTTGGTTAAGGGCTTTGGTTAAGTAAGCCGCCCGACAAAGGCCGCCAGGCGTCTGCCTGGCGGCCCATAGCGCTAAGGTCCGAGCATTGCACCCAGCCCTGTTGTGGTCGAAATCCGGTGCGACAGCCCCTGTCGTTGCAATTTTTTACATGGCACAGTTGAACGTCAGCGGCTCTGTGTCGTCCCATACTAGTTACATACACTGTATTTCCCTTGGAGGTATTTTTTAGATGCAACGCCTGACTGCCCTGTTTACGGCTGCGCTGCTGAGCGCCGGTATAATGTCCGCGCCTGCCATGGCGCAAGAAGACGCCGCTTCTTCCGAGGCTGCACAAGCCCAGGCGGCCGCACCGGCCACTGACTTCTCCGACGAGACGCTTCAGAAGTTCGCCGACGCCTCCAAGGAAATCGCCAGCGTTTCTCGTGAGTACACCGAGCGCCTGCAGAACGCCAAGGACGAGGCCGCCAAGCAGGAAGTTCGCATGGAGGCCAACAAGGATATGGTCAGCATCGTCGAGGATAGTGGTCTCGAGGTTGGCACCTTCAATGCCATCGGCCAGGCCATTCAGCAGGATCCTGAGCTGATGAAGCGGGTCCAGGCCATGGTCGAACCGCAAGCCGAATGATGCTTGTACCCGGTCATGTTTGAGCCGGTCGCGTCATGAAAGAGGCCACCTTCGGGTGGCCTTTTTCATGCCTGAGTGTTTCCTCGCGGGGTAGCTCTTTACAGTTCCTGGCGGGCGTTGGAGACTTGAGCCCTCAAGGCATCCTGATGCAGGACGAACTGATTCAAATTCTCCTTACATTCTAGAGACCCGACTAGACACCCAAGGCGAGGCGGTGAGCATGGAAGTGGAACTGTTGGAAATTCGCCAGCACATCGCGGGCAATCCGCCCTTCGATACGCTCAGCGACGATCTGCTCGACGAGGTGGCCGGTGCCGTAGAGGTCACGTATTTCCGCGCCGGCACCATGATCTGTGAGGACGGCCAGCCGACGCAGGATCTTTACTATATCCGCAGCGGCGCCGTGGAGGTCTATCGGCGCAACGGGGAGTTGTTCAATCGCTTCGGCGAGGGCGATATCTTTGGCTACTTCGACCTGCTCAGGAATCAGCAGGTTCGCTTCCCGGTCAAGGCGATCGAAGACACTCTGGTCTATTTTATCCCCGGTGAGCTGTTCCGTCGTCTCTGCGATGCCGATGAGATGTTTGCCGACTTCGTCGAGGTAGGCCGCCCGCGCCTCGAGACGACGGTGGACCATCAGCACCACGACAACACCATGATGACGACCCGGGTGCGAAAGTTGGTCTCGCGCCTGCCGGTGATGATCGAGGCTGATTCCACCATCCAGGCGGCGGCCGCGAAGATGTGCGAGCAGAACGTGTCTTCGGTGCTGGTGCTGAGAGCCGAGGACGAGGCCTCAGCGCGGTCCTTCGTGCTGGCTGATGGCAAACAGTGGCACACGCTGGGCATTCTCACCGACCAGGATCTGCGTACCCGAGTGTTGGCCGCCGGGCTTGATGCCGCCACTGCGGTATCCGAGGTGGTGAGCCCTCATCTGATCGCTATCCAGTCCGACGAGTCGGTGCATGAAGCGATGCTATGCATGCTGCGCAACAACATCCACCACCTGCCGGTGCTGCATCGTCGCCGTCCGGTCGGGATGCTGCATCTCTCGGATATCATCCGCTACGAGACCAACAGCAGCCTGTATCTGGTCAACAATATCTTCAATCAGACCAGCCACAAGGGCCTGGCGCGGCTGGGGGCCGACGTGCGGCGCACCTTCGTCGGCCTGGTCGCCGACGGCGCGAGCTCGCAGATGGTGGGCAGCGCCCTGTCGACCATCGGCCGTAGCTTCACCCGGCGACTGATTGAGCTGGCCGAGGAGGAACTGGGTCCACCGCCGGTCCCGTACTGCTTCATGGTGATGGGGTCGATGGCGCGCAACGAGCAGGCCATCGTGACCGATCAGGATAACGCCCTGGTCATTGATGACAGCTTTGACCCCGAGCAGCATGATGAGTACTTCCTGACCCTGGCGCAGAGAATCAGCGACGGGCTGGATGCTTGCGGTTATACCTACTGCAAGGGCGATATCATGGCCACCAACCAGCGCTGGCGGCAGCCGCTGCGGGTCTGGAAGAAGTACTTCAACGACTGGATCGATGATCCCAACCCCGAGCGTCTGCTGCATAGTTCGATCTTCTTCGATCTGGATCATGTCTATGGCGAGGAGGACTTCGTCGAGCAGCTTCAGGACTTGGTCGCCGATAAGGCCTCGAAGAGCCCGCGCTTTCTGGCAGCCATGGCGCGCAATGCCCTCAATCGCACGCCACCGCTCGGGTTTTTCCGTACCTTCGTGATGGAAAAGGACGGCAAGCAGAATAACTCGATCAACCTGAAGCGCCGTGGGACGGCGCCGATGGTCGATCTGATTCGCGTCCATGCGCTGGCCTGTGGGTCTCGGGCCCAGAACTCCTTCGACCGGCTCGATGCCATTGCCCAGACCCAACTGCTGGTAGGACGTTCCAGCGAACGCATCCGTTACGCCATGGAGTTCATCTCCATCGTGCGTATTCGCCACCAGGTCATCGATATCGAGGAAGAGCGAGAACCTGACAATAATATCGAGCCTGAAAACGTCTCTGATACCGAGCGGCACAACCTCAAGGATGCTTTCCAGGTGTTGAGCAATGCCCAGAAGTTCTTGAAGTTCCGCTACCCCTTGCCCTAGGGGTTAACCAACGTCGCGAAGGTCTATGTCCAAGTTGCCGTTTCGTCACGCCAAGGTCGACCAGCATGCCTGGCCCGAGTATCTCGCCAGCCGGGCCAGCCAGGTCAGTGATCCTGCCCTCCGGCGCTTCTTCGCCGCCTATGATCTCGATCCGAACATGCCGATCGGGCAGGTGCCGCTGGTAGCGCTGGACATGGAGACCACCGGTCTCGAGTCAAGGCGTCATTCCATTGTCAGCATCGGCCTGGTTCCCTTCACTCAGCAGCGTATCTTCTTGCCCAAGCGCCGTTACTGGGTGGTCAAGCCACGGCGCCCGCTGAGCAAGCGCTCGATCACCTTTCACCGCATCACCCACTCGGAAATCGCCGAGGCGCCGGACCTGGATGAGATTCTGGATGAGTTGCTCGACGCCCTGGCTGGACACCTGGTGGTGGTGCACTACCGGCATATCGAACGGCCCTTCCTGGATGAGAGCGTGAAGTCGCGTCGCGGAGAGGGCGTGCGCTTCCCGGTGATCGATACCATGTCGCTGGAGGCCAGGCTGCATCGCCAGTCGTGGTGGGCGCGCTTCAAGCGTTGGATGGGCCGGCCGCCGGCCTCGATACGCCTGCATGACAGCCGGCTGCGCTATGGCTTGCCGGCCTATCAGGGGCACCATGCACTGGTCGATGCCCTGGCGACCGCCGAGCTTTTTCAGGCTCAGTTGGCGACGCACTTCGATCCCGAAACGCCGCTTCATCAACTCTGGCACTGAGCGGGTGAGCGGTCGGACGATATTCGGTGACCCAAAACGATCAAGGGCGGCCTAAATAGGCCGCCCTTGGTGCTTCTGCTTAATCGTCTTCAGGTTTGTCGCCTGATGACACCGCCTTAGTGGCTTCGTGGCTCGGACATCAAGCCCTTGACGATTCCATAGCAGCCTACCAGCAGTACGATAGTAAACGGCAGGCCGGTGGTCAGGGCAGCCGTCTGAAGGGCGTTCAGCCCGCCGCCAAGCAACAGCGCGATGGCGAGAGCACCTTCGATCAGCGCCCAGAAAATGCGCTGTGGCTTCGGCGCATCAACTTTGCCGCCAGCGGTGATGGAGTCGATCACCAGCGAGCCGGAGTCGGAGGATGTCACGAAGAACACGATGACCAGCACGATACCGATGAAGGAGGTGATCTGTGTCAGCGGCAGGTACTCAAGCATCGTAAACAGCTGCAGTTCCAGAGCGGCATCCTGCACATTGGTGATGCCTTGGTTCACCACCTGATCGATGGCGGTGGTGCCGAAGGCGGTCATCCACACTACCGAGGCCAGTGACGGCACCAGCAGGACGGAGATCAGGAATTCCCGCACGGTACGACCGCGGCTAACGCGGGCGATGAACATGCCGACGAACGGCGACCAGGCAATCCACCATGCCCAGTAAAAGGCGGTCCAGCCTTGGCTGAAGTTGGCATCTTCGCGGCCGAAGGGCATCGATAGCGCCGGCAGGTTCTGCACATAGCCCAGCAGATTATCGAATATGCCGGTGGCGATCATGAGTGTCGGCCCGACGGCGATCACGAAGACCAGCAGCAAGAAGGCCAGCATCATGTTGATCTGGGAGAGACGCTGTACGCCCTTGTCCACCCCCAGCAGAATCGAACCTAGGGCGACCGCGGTGATGCCCATGATCAGCAGAATCAGTGTGGTGTTGGTATCGGGGACGTCGAACAGGTAGTGGAGACCCGCAGACGCCTGAGTGGCCCCAAGGCCGAGTGAGGTGGTCAGGCCGAACAGGGTGGCGAAGACGGCCAGGATGTCGATCACATGGCCCGGCCAGCCCCAAATGCGCTCACCCAGGATCGGGTAGAAGATCGAGCGCATGGTCAGGGGCAAGCCCTTGTTATAGGCAAATATGGCCAGCGAGAGACCCACAATCGCATAGGCGCCCCAAGGATGCAGGCCCCAATGGAAGATGGTGGCCGCCATGCTCAGGTCGATGGCACCGGCCTGGTCACCCGCGGCAGCGCCAAGCGGTGCCCAGTCGGTACGAATGCCGTCTTCGACGCTGATGCCGCCCATAGCAGTGCCGAAGTGCGTCAACGGCTCAGATACGCCATAGAACATCAGGCCGATGCCCATACCGGCAGCAAATAGCATCGCAAACCAGCCCAGATAGCCGAATTCGGGCTTGGCATCCGCCCCACCGATGCGCACTTTGGCGAGCGGCGTGAATATCAGCACGACCGCTAGAATAACGAAAACGTTGGCCCCCAGCAGGAAGACCCAGCTCAGTTTCGTGGTAAGGAAACTGAACATACTGTTGAAGATCGGTTCCATCTGGTCCTGGAGGGCCATTGTCGCGATCACGAATAGCAGAATCACCAGGGAGGAGAAGAGGAAGACCTTGCCGTGCAGATCTACATCGATTCCCAGGGGGGAGGCGGTGATGTTGTCCTGGCCGATCACATAGTCAGTATCGATCAGGTTAGCCGGGCCCTCTGGCGCCGGTATTCCCTCGGTACCGCCATTTTCCGGCGCCTTGGGTTTGCCGTCGTTGGGTTGTTTAGACACTAGACGTCTCCCTTGCGATTTTCGGTAAGTGGTTTGTCTCGATTCGGCCACGCGCCAGCCACCGGACGCAGCAGTAAAGAACGATGCCTTGATGCGGGGCGCCATTCAGCCGGCATCGTCAAGATCAGTGCTTGATTGGGGCTAACGCTGGTGTAGGGGCCGACTGGCCGTGGAGTCTGGCCCGCGTCTTCGCGAAGGCTTCACGCTGCTGAGCGAACGCTTCCGGGGTGTGCGCCACGAATCTGGGCGTGTCGGCGGTGACGCTATCCCACTGCCCTCTGCCTCGTCGTGCGGCGGCGGGTCAACGACCCCGCAGTGATGGCTCACTGACATCGAGGTGGGCGAGATCCACGGGGACCATGATCTTATCGAGCATCTTGGTGACTCCAGCGGTTTATAAGTGGTTGTAGTTCCTTGGTGTCGCTGTAAGCGCCTCATAGTCTGGGCATATGCTCACCGAATTTCCAGTGGCTCTTCAACGCTTGGCTTTTTGCGGCCCTTGGCCGCAAAAAAGCTAAGTTAATAAATGCTTTATCAGAAGAACCTATTGGGCTAGAGATGCCGCGGGGCTCAGGGCAAATGCCGATGGGGAAGGCTAGTGGAGTAAGGGCTCGCTGTCGGGCAGCGGCGCCGCTCGATAGTCTGCAACGCTGACTTGCCTATCATCGGCGGCAACAGCCGACGATTAGTATGATCCAAACAAAACGCCACAGACGATCCGAAGGACCGCCTGTGGCGTTTTTGTGCATAGCGTCATCCGGCCAAGGCCGGATGACAGATGGCTTAGCTCCGGGGTTCGGAGAGCAGCCCCTTGACGATGGCGTAGCAGGCCACCAGCAGTACCAGCGTGAACGGCAGGCCGGTGGTGATAACCGCCGTCTGGAGGGCCGTCAGGCCGCCACCCAGCAGTAGCGCGATGGCGATCACGCCCTCGATGATGGCCCAGAACATGCGCTGGGGCTTGGGTGCATCGACCTTACCGCCGGCGGTAATGGAGTCGATGACCAGCGAGCCGGAGTCCGAGGAGGTGATGAAGAACACCATCACCAACACGATACCCACGAAGGAGGTGATCTGCGTCAGCGGCAGTTGGCCCAGCATCACGAACAGCTGCAGCTCGAGGGCTGCGTCCTTGACGCCCTGGAAGTTGTCGTTAATCACCTGATCGATGGCGGTGGTGCCGAAGGCGGTCATCCACAGTACCGATACCAGCGTGGGTACCAGCAGCACGGCAATCAGGAACTCACGTACGGTGCGGCCACGGCTGACGCGGGCGATGAACATACCCACGAACGGTGACCAGGAGATCCACCAGGCCCAGTAGAAGGCGGTCCAACCCTGACTGAAGTTGGCATCTTCACGTCCGAAGGGCATGGACAGGGCGGGCAAGTCCGCCAGGTAGGAGCCCAGGTTCTTGAAGAAGCCGGTGGCGATCGCAAGGGTCGGGCCGACGGCAATCACGAACGCCAGCAGCAGGAAGGCCAGCACCATGTTGAGCTGGGAAAGGCGCTGCACGCCCTTGTCGACGCCGGCAAGGACCGACAGCAGTGCCACTGCGCTGATGCCAATGATCAGCAGTACCATGGTCACGTTGTTGTTGGGAATATCGAACAGATAGCTGAGACCCGCAGCTGCCTGTGAGGCACCCAGGCCCAACGAGGTTGCCAGACCGAACAGGGTGGCAAAAACGGCCAGGATATCGATCAAATGCCCCGGCCAGCCCCAGATCCGCTCACCCAGAACCGGGTAGAAGATCGAGCGCATGGTCAGCGGCAGGCCCTTGTTGAAGGAGAACAGCGCCAGTGCCAAGGCCACGACCGCGTAGATGCCCCAGGGGTGCAGGCCCCAGTGGAAAATGGTGGCTGCCATGGCCAGTGACATGGCGGCATCCTGATTGCCAGCAGCGGCGCCCAGCGGTGCCCAGTCGGTCCTGACGCCATTCTCCATGCTGGTGCCGCCAAGAGCGGTACCGAAGTGGGTCAGGGGCTCCGAGACACCGTAGAACATCAGGCCGATACCCATGCCGGCGGCGAATAGCATCGCGAACCAGCCCAGATAGCTGAAGTCTGGCTTGGCGTGCGCACCACCGATCCTGACCTTGCCCATGGGCGTGAAGATCAGGGCCACGGCCAGAATCACGAAGATATTAGCCGCCAGCAGGAAGAACCAGGAGAGGTTGCCGGTCAGGAACGAGAAGATCGCATTGAAGATCGGCTCGACTTCATCCTGAAGGGCCAAGGTGATGAAGACGAAAAACAGAACCAACAATGACGAGATGGTGAACACCTTGCCATGCAGGTCGACATCCAGGCCGAACTTGCGCGTGGTGACGTTATCCTGACCGATCACGTAATCGGTATCGATCAGGTTCGCCGGTCCTTCCGGCGCTGGCACGCCATCAGAGACAGGGGCGTCCTTGTCACTGTTAGCGTTTGGGGAGTTTTTTTCCACAGGGAAGTCTCCGTCTGGTGAAACGAAAGGGTGTCTTCTTGTGTAGGCCGTCAGTCGCTATGCCGGACCAGGAACACGGATACGTCGGTATGAGAGGCGACCTTGCTGCCGTTGGACGGCATGACGATGTCCAGCCGCCTAGGCAGATGCGTGGTCATGATGACCAGATCTGCGTCCGTGTCATCGATAGCCTGCAGGATGGCGTCATCCATGTCGGCAACCGGGTCGGGAGAGGTAATGACCTTGGAGCTGACCTTTTGGCCATGCAATTGGCCCTGCTCCTTGGCGAATGCCTCGAGCTTTTGCGCATACTCTTCAGGCGTCTTGGCCAGCGAACTTGGCGTGTTGGCCGTTACGCTGATGTAGCAGGTATCGGCCTGATACAGCTTGGCGATATCTGCCGCAAGATCGAGAGAGGGCTTCAAGAGTTCTGTATGTGCCAGGTCCACGGGGACCATAATTTTCTTGAACATATTCGAGACTCCATGAGGGTTTTGTTAGTTGCTGTACCTCTACGTCACGATCTGTTGTCCTGAAAGACACCGCTAGTGTGAGGATTTGCCAGGCGAATTGCCAGTGCCGGCTCATCCTCCGGCATCAACTGCCCTGTCAACGCTGAGGCAGAACTCGAAGGGCAAAAAGTGAAGAGGGACCGGGACCGCCACAGGACAGAAGGCAAGGCCGGCTGCCGGAATGACGATACGCGACTCAAGATTAGCTAGGCTGCAAACGGACGCAATCGCCCGATGGTCGCAAGGCAATAAGCGGGTAAAGTGATGATCGAGGGCCATGTCGATGCGTGCCACGCTGTCTAGCTTTCTGGCCGTGACAGGCCTGGCCGCGCTGCATGTGGCTGTGCAGTTGGCTGGACGTGTCGTAGGGCGTGGCGTTAGAAGAGCAACCGGAATGGAGGTATTCGTATTTCGTTGCCGGGATCCACGTAGCCGAGAGCGACACGCACATAGCTAAGTGCTCTCAAGCGTGAATGTGGTTATTGTCGGCGTTTGTGGCCGGTGCCACCATGGCAGCAAAGCGCCATATGCAAGAGCGCGATCATCACAATAACGAGCCCGCCATGACCGTTCAGACCCTGACGCCCACTCGCCGTTTTCGCGGTCAGCCCCGCGGCCGCGAGCTTGAGACCGACCTCCTGATAGCGCTCCGCGAGCGCCTCGGCGATGAGCGCAAGCACCCCGAGCTTGCCCGTCGCGACCTCCTCATCGAGCACCTGCATGTGCTCCAGGACGCCCACGGCCACCTGGCGCTACCTATGCTGCGCGCTCTGGCGGCCTACATGAACCTGCCGATGGCGGCCGTTTATGAAACCGCCACCTTCTATGCCCACTTCGATGTGATCCACGACGATCAAGCGCCACCCCCGGCGGTGACGGTGCGGGTCTGCGACTCCCTGTCTTGTCAGCTGGCCGGCGCCGATGCCTTGAAGCAGGCGCTTACGGCCGGCGCGGATCCGGAAGAGGTCCGCGTGCTGCGCGCGCCCTGCATGGGCCGCTGCGAGATGGCGCCGGTGGTCGAAGTGGGTCATCGTCACGTCAATCATGCGACCCAGGAGGCGGTCGAAGCGGTGATCGACACCGGCCATTTCCACCCCGAAACGCTCGACTGGCAGCGGCTCGAAGATTACCGGTGCGAAGGCGGCTATGAACTGCTTACCCAGTGCCGTGCCGGTGCGGTGACCGTCGAGGCGCTGACGGAAGAGCTCGAGCGCGCCAACCTGCGCGGGCTCGGCGGTGCGGGCTTCCCGACCTTCAAGAAATGGTACTTCGTGCGCCAGGAAGCGGGACCGCGCTACTGTGCGATCAACGCCGACGAGGGTGAGCCCGGTACCTTCAAGGATCGCCACTACCTGGAGAATGCTCCGCACCGTTTCCTCGAAGGGGCGCTGATCAGTGCCTGGGCGGTCGAGGCCAGCGCGCTCTACATCTATCTGCGCGACGAATACCCGGGCCTGCATCGGGTACTGCACGAGGCGATTGCTGAACTCGAGGCCGCCGGACTCGTCGAGCCCGGCTATGTGGTGATGCGGCGCGGCGCCGGGGCCTATATCTGTGGTGAGGAGTCGGCGATGATCGAGTCGCTGGAGGGCAAGCCGGGCAAGCCCCGCCATCGCCCGCCCTTCGTCGCGCAGCGAGGCCTGTTCGATCGTCCGACCCTGGTCAACAACGTCGAGACCGTTTACTGGATTCCGCTTATCCACCAGCGCGGTGCCGACTGGTTCGCCGGTCATGGGCGCCATGGACGCAAGGGACTGCGCAGCTTCTCGGTGTCCGGGCGGGTCAAGCGCCCGGGCGTCCATCTGGCCCCGGCGGGCATTACCCTTGCCGAGCTGATCGAGGAGTATTGCAACGGCATGCAGGAGGGCCACACCCTGGCCGGTTACCTGCCCGGTGGCGCCTCCGGCGGTATCCTGCCGGCAAGCAAGGCGGACATTCCCCTGGACTTCGACACCCTGCAGGCCGAAGGCTGCTTTATTGGCTCTGCGGCGGTGGTGGTGCTCTCGGATCAGGATGACCTGCGGGCGGTGGCCACCAACCTACTGGCCTTCTTCGCCGACGAGTCCTGCGGCCAGTGCACCCCTTGCCGGGTCGGCACCGAAAAGATGCTGACGCTGCTCGAGCGCGAGGCCTGGGATGCCGAGGCACTGCAGCGCCTGGCGACGGTGATGATGGACGCCTCGATTTGCGGGCTCGGCCAGGCCGCGCCCAATCCCGTCCTTGGTTTGCTCAAGGACTTCCGTGAGCCGCTCGCGGCCCAGCAGATCATCATCAAGGGCTGAGGCCAGGAGAGCGAAGATGACTCATAACCAGAGCCAGAACCAGACGCAGACCGCAGCCGACGCCTTTACTCTGATCCTCGATGGCACCGAGGTGACCGCCTATTGCGGCGAAAGCCTGTGGCAGGTGGCCAAGCGGGCCGGCGAGACGATTCCCCACCTGTGCTTCAAGGATGCCGCCGGCTATCGCGCCGATGGCAACTGCCGCGCCTGCATGGTCGAGATCGAGGGCGAGCGGGCGCTGGCCGCCAGTTGCCTGCGCGAGGCCCGGCCCGGCATGGTGGTGCATAGTGCCGGCTCCGAGCGGGCTCGCATCGCCCGTGAAGGCGTATTGGAGCTGCTCGCCGTCGACCAGCCGGACCGCGACGCCGGTCCCGACCGCTCGAGCCATTTCTGGGACATGGCTGATGCCCTGGCCGTCGATGCCACTGCCGTGCGCGCTTGGCTACCCCGGCGCGAGGAGCGCGAGGCGCCCACCGTGCATCATGTCGAAGCCCGTTATGTAGAGTCGCGTGCGGTAGGGCAGGACGGCGCTCGCAATCACGATGCGTCGCACAGTGCCATGAACGTCAACCTCGATGCCTGCATCGAGTGCAACCTCTGCGTGCGTGCCTGTCGCGAGGTCCAGGTCAATGACGTCATCGGCTTGGCGAACCGAGGAGCGGCCGCGAAGATCGTCTTCGACTTCGACGACCCCATGGGCGATAGCACCTGCGTGGCCTGCGGCGAATGCGTCCAGGCCTGTCCGACCGGTGCGCTGATGCCGGCCACCTTGATCGACGAGGCGGGCCGTGGCGATTCGGCGGCCGCCGATAGCCAAGTCGATTCGGTGTGCCCCTACTGTGGCGTTGGCTGTCAGTTGACCTATCACATCAAGGACGAAGAAATCCTCTTCGTCGAAGGCCGCGATGGGCCGTCCAACCATAACCGGCTGTGCGTCAAGGGCCGCTTCGGGTTCGACTATCCGCGTCACGCCTCGCGGCTGACGCGCCCGCTGATCCGCAAGCCCGGCGCGCCCAAGGGCGTCGATCCCAGCTTCGATCCGGCTGACCCGAGCAGCCATTTCCGCGAGGCCAGCTGGGATGAGGCGCTCGAGGTTGCCGCTGAAGGCCTCAAGGGCCTCAAGGCCGACCACGGCCCCAACTCTCTGGCCGGCTTCGGCAGCGCCAAGTGTTCCAATGAAGAGGCCTGGCTGTTCCAGAAGCTGGTACGCACCGGCTTTGGTTCCAACCACGTCGATCACTGCACCCGTCTGTGTCATGCAAGCTCTGTCGCGGCGCTGATGGAATGCATCGGCTCAGGCGCCGTGACGGCGTCGTTCATGCAGGCCGCCGAGGCCGATGTGGTGATCCTCACCGGCTGCAACCCGGCCGTGAACCATCCGGTGGCCGCGACCTTCTTCAAGCAGGCGGCCAAGCGCGGCACCAAGATCATCATTCTCGATCCCAAGGGCCAGGCGTTGGGCGCCTATGCGCATCAAACCCTGCGTTTCACGCCGGGCAGCGACGTCTCGCTGTTCAATGCCATGCTCAACGTGATTGTCAGCGAAGAGCTCTATGACGCGGACTACATTCGCGAGCATACCGAGGGCTTCGAAGCGCTCAAGGAACACGTTCGCCACCTGACGCCGGAGGCCATGGCCGAGAGCTGCGGCGTGCCCGCCGACGAGATTCGCGCCGTGGCGCGGGAGTACGCCACCGCCGAGCGAGCGATGATCTTCTGGGGCATGGGGATCTCCCAGCATGTGCATGGCACCGACAACGCGCGCTGTCTGATCTCGCTGGCCCTGGCCTGTGGCCATACCGGCCGGCCGGGCACCGGTCTGCATCCGCTACGTGGCCAGAACAACGTCCAGGGCGCCTCGGACGCCGGCCTGATTCCGATGGTGCTGCCCGACTATCAGCCAGTGGGCGACGCCCAGGTGCGGGCCGCCTTCGAGGAACTGTGGAACACCGACCTAGACGATCAGCCGGGTCTCACCGTCGTCGAGATCATGGACGCCATCGCCGCGGGCACCATCAAGGGCATGTACATCCAGGGTGAGAACCCGGCGATGTCCGACCCGGACCTCGACCATGCGCGCGCGGCGCTGGGCAAGCTCGAGCATCTCGTTGTACAGGATCTGTTCGTCACCGAGACCGCTCAGTTCGCCGACGTCATCCTGCCGGCTTCCGCCTGGCCGGAGAAGGACGGCAGCGTGACCAACACCAACCGCCAGGTGCAGCTGGGCCGTCAGGCCGTTCCGCTGCCCGGCGATGCCCGGCCCGACTGGTGGATCATTCAGGAGATCGCCAAGCGCTTCGGGCTGCCCTGGGACTACGCGCATCCCCGCGAGGTCTTCGCCGAGATGAAAGAAGGCATGGCATCACTCGACCACATCTCCTGGGAACGGCTGGAGCGGGAGGCTTCGGTCACTTATCCCTGCCCGGCGGACGATGCCCCGGGGGCGGACGTGGTATTCGGCGATGCCTTCCCGACGGCCTCGGGCCGGGCTCGTTTCTCGCCGACGCTGCCGCTGCCGCCGGATGAGCAGATCGACCGTGACTACCCGACGGTGCTGACCACCGGCCGCCAGCTGGAACACTGGCATACCGGTTCGATGACCCGGCGCTCCCTCGTGCTCGATGCCCTCGAGCCTGAAGCGGCAGCTAGTGTCGCCCCCGGCGAGCTGCGCCGCCTTGGTCTCGAAGCCGGCGAGTGGATGCAGATCGCCACTCGGCGAGGCAGCATCACCTTGAAGGTGCGGGTCGATCCGTTGATGGCCGAAGGCATGGTCTTCATGCCTTTCTGCTACGCCGAGGCCGC
Source organism: Onishia taeanensis (assembly GCF_003268885.1). Taxonomy (GTDB): domain Bacteria; phylum Pseudomonadota; class Gammaproteobacteria; order Pseudomonadales; family Halomonadaceae; genus Onishia; species Onishia taeanensis_A. The sequence goes on along the minus strand of NZ_QLSX01000002.1, from coordinate 44,616 downwards.
CGCCAATATGCTGACCAACCCGGCGCTGGACCCGTTCGGCAAGATTCCCGAGTTCAAGTACGCTGCCTGTCGGCTGACAGCGGCCGAGGCACCAACTGGGGCGTCGGTTGAGGAACCGCTAGCGACGCCTTGAGTCGGCGACCAAGCGGTAGCAGGGATGGGTTGATAACAACGACACGACATGAGACTGGAGGAAACCGCCATGATGATCGTCGATCTGATCGATGGGGATGATTTCCGTAACAAACTGGTGGGGCTTGGCGTGCTGATTCCTGAGGGCGCCTGTCCGGAAACCTGCGCGCGGATGGCCCGTCGCAAGTACCTCGAGACCGATGTACCCGACCTCGAGTATACGGTCTCGGAACTGATGTCACACACCGATGTGATGTTGCCCTCGGTGCGCCGGGCGATCGAAGCCCACCTGCTGCCGGCATTCGAACTGCCACGCTCGTCCTGAGCGGGCCCTTGTCGTTGAACAGGCTAGCGGGTGGCTGCTTTTCAGGCACCCGCTGCCGGCGCTTATAGCGAGGCTGCGCCACCGTCGCTGCGCGGGTCGTGGGCACCTTCCAGTAGACCGTCGGGGTGGCGAACGATAGCACCAGCGTGCCCCATGGTGTCGCTGAACGCCTCGTTCAGTACCGTGACGTCGTGGCCAGCGGCCTTGAGCGCCTCTACCAGTGGTGCCGGGAAGCGGTTCTCGAGCTTGAGCCCGGTGCTGGCTTCACCCCAAGTGCGGCCCAGCAGCCAGCGCGGGGCGCTGATCGCCTGTTGCAGGTCCTCACCGAAGTGGGCATAGCGGCTGTAGATGGCTGCCTGAGTCTGGGGCTGGCCCTCGCCGCCCATGGTACCGAAGCTCATCACCCGGCCGTCGTCGAAGCGAGCAAGCGACGGGTTCAGGGTATGGAAGGGCTGGCGATAGGGCTCCAGCGTCTGTAGTGCCTGCGGGTCCAGCGAAAAGCTGATGCCGCGGTTCTGCCACATCACCCCGCTTTGCGGCAGGACTATGCCGCTGCCGAACTCCCAATAGACGCTTTGGATGAAGCTGACCATCCGCCCCTGATGATCGGCGGCGGCCATCCAGATGGTATCGCCTTCGGCGGGTTCGTAGGGCCAGGGCAGGGCGCGCTGCGCCTTGATCTGTGCGGCTTCCCGATCCAGGGCCTCGGGCGTGAGCCAGCTCGCCGGATCTTTGGGCAGCCGGCCGGGGTCGGTAACCGTGGTGTCGCGGGCCATGAAGGCTCGCTTGGTGGCTTCTACCAGACCGTGCAGATGGGCAAAGCCTTCGCCCTCGTTGATGCCCAGGCGCTCGAAGACGCCCAGCGTCATCAGCGTGGCCAGGCCTTGCGTGGGCGGCGGCAGATTGAAGACACGGGCATCCTTGAGCCTGACTTCGAGTGGGGTAACGGCCTGGGCATGATAGCGATTGAAATCATCGCGGCGCAGCGGGCTGCCCAGCGCCTCGAGATCTGCGGCCATGCTGGCGGCGAGCTCACCTCGGTAGGCGTCGTCGAGCCCGGCGCGGGTCAGGTGCTCGAGGGTGTCGGCAAGCCGTGACTGACGCAGCCGAGAGCCGGTGGCGGGTGCCTGGCCGGCGTCGAGATACGTCTCGGCGAAGCCTGGCGCCGCCCCGAGGGCCGCCAGATGCTTGGCGGTGAGCGCGGTTTGGCTGTCGCTCACCGCGACGCCTTCCCGACCATGGCCGATGGCCGCCTCGAGCAGGCGTGACAGCGGCAGGGTGGGGCCCCAGGCAGCGGCCTGATCGAGCGCCACCTGCCAGCCACCCAGGGTGCCGGCCACGGTCAGCGCGGCGAGCGGCCCGCGAGTGGGTATGCCTTGCGCCGCGTCGTAGCCCTGCTCGGCGTAGAAGGTGCGGGTGGCAAGGCCTGCCGCCGGGCCACTGGCATCGATGGCCAGCGGCGGTTTGCCGGGTTCATGAATCAACCAGAAGCCGTCGCCACCGATACCGTTCATATGGGGGTAGGCAACGGCGATGGTCGACGCCATGGCGACCATCGCCTCGACGGCGTTGCCGCCCTCGCGGAGGATGTCGCGGCCGGCCTGGGCCGCCAGGTGGTGGGGGGCGACGGTCATGCCGCCATAAGCACGGGTGGTGTGTTGCATGGGACGCCTCAGGAGAAAAGGTCGATATACATGCGCACCGCAGTGGCGAGCAGGAAGACAGCGAACAGCCGCTTGAGCAGGGCCGGATCAATGGCGTGGGCGAGCCTGGCCCCCAGGGGGGCACAGAGCATGGTCATCGGGACGATGGCCGCGAAGCCCAGCAGATTGACGTAGCCGATCGAGCCCGGCAACCGGTCGGGCGCGCCCAGGCCGCTGAACATGAAGCTCAGGGTGCCAGGAATGCTGATCACCAGGCCCAGCGCGGCGCCGGTGCCCACCGCGACACGGATCGGCGTGTTGAGCGCACTCAGGGTCGGCACGCTCAGGGTACCGCCACCGATGCCCATCAGCGTCGAGATGCCGCCGATCACTGCGCCGATCAGGCTACTGCCCAGGGGACCGGGCATGCCGTCACGAATGATGCGGGTGTTGCGACGGAACATGTTGGCGGCGACCAGCAGGGCGATGGTGGCAAAGAGGCCAGTCAGCGCCTCGCCGCTCAGGAATTGACTGGCGATGCCGCCCAGCAGCACGCCGACCACCACGCCGGGGATCAAGCGCTTGATCACGCTGGCATCGAGGCTGCCCTTCTGGCGGTGGGCGCGGGCCGACATGATCGAGGTGGGGATGATAGTGGCAAGCGAGGTGCCTACCGCCAGATGCATGCGCACTCCTTCGTCGACGCCCAGCAGGCTGAACAGATGGAAGAGCACCGGCACGATGACGATGCCACCGCCGACCCCGAGCAGGCCGGCCATTATCCCGGCAACGGCACCTGTCGCGAGCAGGGCCGCGATCAGTCCAAGGATCCCGGTCAGCGATGACGAATCCAGCAGTTCCATGGCGTGGTTTCCTAATTCAGTGATTATCGATGTGTCATGACGCGGGTAGCCACGGCGCCCCGCGCTGATGGATGACGGCTACCAGCCGATTGCCTGGGGTAGCCAGGTAGCAATGCCTGGGAACAAGAATACCAGCGCAACGGCAAGGACTTGCAGCCCGACGAAAGGCACAACCCCCACGTAGATATCGCGTGTCGAGACCTCCGGCGGCGCCACCCCCTTGAGGAAGAACAGCGCCCAGCCGAAGGGCGGGGTCAAGAAAGACATCTGCAGGTTCATGGCCACCAGAATCGCCAGCCACACCATATCGGTGCCATAACCGATGAATACCGGCAGGAACATCGGCAGGGCGATGTAGGAAATCTCGATCCATTCCAGGAAGAAGCCCAGCACGAACAGAATCAGCATCAGGAACAGCAGCGCCCCGATTTCGCCGCCGGGGAGCATGTTGAACAGGTCGTGCACCATCTGCTCACCGCCGAGCCCGCGGAAAGATAGTGAGAATACCTGCGCGAACAGCAGAATGAAGTAGACCATGGCAGTGATGGTCAAGGTGCCGTGCAGGGTCGCCTTGAGGGTGGCGAGGTTCAGCTTGCGGCCCAGCAGCGCGATCAGCAGGCTGCCCAGGGCTCCCATGGCGGCAGCCTCGGTAGGGGCTGCCACGCCGCCGACGATGGAGCCGAGCACGGCCACCACCAGCCCCAGCGGCGGTAGTACCGTGGCCATCAGGTCGCGATAGAGCTGGCGCCGGGAGATGGTGGCGCGTTCGGCAGCGGGAACCGCCGGTACCCAGTCCGGCCGCACCCAGCCGAGGACGGCGAGATACAGCATGTAGGTCAGCGCGATCACCAGGCCCGGGATGAAGGCAGCCGCGAACAGTGCGCCCACCGATTCACCGACGATCTGCGACAAGAGAATCAGCACCAGGCTCGGCGGGATGATCTGGCCCAGGGTGCCTGAGGCGCAGATCGCTCCGCAGGCCACGCTCGGCGCATAGCCCCGGCGAAGCAGGGTCGGCAGGGTCAGCATGCCCACGGTCACGACGGTAGCGCCGACGATGCCGGTGGAGGCCCCCATCAGCACCCCGACCAGCACGATGGCGATCCCCATGCCGCCGTTGAGGCGCCCCATGGCGTAGCCGATGGTATCGAGCATGGCCTCGGCGACCCGGGACTTCTCGAGCATCACGCCCATGAACACGAACAGCGGTATGGCCATCAGGGTGTAGTTGGACACCACACCGTAGAGGCGCTGGGGCAGCAGGCCGAAGAGCATCGGCCCGAAGCCCAGCAGGCCAGCAACGAAGCCGGACACGGCCAGCGAAATGGCCACAGGGATGCCAATCAGCATCATGGCCAGGAAGCTGCCGATCATGCCGATCAGTAGCCATTCATTTGCCATTGCAAACATACTCCACAGAGAAACGGGGCCGAGTGAGCTCGGCGACAAGGAGGGCGGGGCAGCCGGCCGCCTGGCCGTTGCGCCCGCAGGCGGTGCCTGGTTTTGGTCCGCAACGTCGGTCGTGACCGTCTTCAGGATCTGCCTTAATCAGGCGCTGGGCTGATCCGGGGCGGTTGGCGAGGCCGGCACCGGGGCGCCGCTCAGGGCCAGTGCCGCTCGCAGCAGATCGGCAAGCCCCTGCAGCGCCAGAGCCGCGAAGCCCAGGGGAATGAAGGCCTTGAGCAGATAGCGGTAGGGCAGTCCGCCCGGGTCCGGTGAGCCTTCTCCCAACTGAAAGGATTGCATCACATAGGGCCAGGACAGCCAGACGATCGCCAGCGCGATCACTACGGTCAACATGCCGCTGATCAGGTCGATCAGCTGCTTGCCGCCGTCGGGAAGGCGGTCGTAGATCACGTCCACCCGCACGTCGGCGCGGTGTTTGAGCGCGTAGGAAATTCCCAGCAGGGCAATCGGTGAGAGCAGGTGCCACTCCAGTTCCTGCAGCCCCACCGGGCTGATGGAAAAGAAGTAGCGCAGCAGCACATCGGTGGCGACCAGCCCGACCAGTGCCAGCAGGCAGAGTCGGGCAAAGCCGCCGAGGATGCCGATGCCGTGCTCGATGGTTTCGATGAGCGACGCCATGGATAGACCTCCGGTCAGAAATGCAGTCAGAATCAGCTCGGCAGGTCGAGGAAGGCTTTCTCACTGATGGCTTCCCACTCGCGATGCTTGGCACGAAAGCCCATGAAGGAGTCATAGACCTTCTGGGTGTCGGCATCCGCCGCCGCCATGTCGGATAAGGTATCGGCGGTGACTTCGCGCAGCCGGCTGATGATGTCGCCGGGCAGCGGCTGGGCGATCACGCCCTCGTTTTCCACCAGATCGTTCAGGGCTTCGGCGTTGACCGACTCGCACCAGGCCTGACTCTCGATGTTGCAGGCCATGGCTGCAGTCTTGACGATCGCCTGCAGGTCGGAGGGCAGCGCCTCCCAGGCCTGCTTGTTGATCATCAGCTCGGTGGCGTTGGTGGGCTCGCTCCAGCCGGTGGTGTAGTAGTACTTGGCGGCCTTCTGCAGGCCCAGGCGACGGTCCTGATAAGGCCCGACGAATTCGGCGGCGTCGATGACGCCTCGCTCCAGGGCTGGGAAGATCTCGCCGCCGGGCAGCAGTCGCACGGCCACACCAAGCTCGCTGTAGACCTTGCCGCCGAGCCCCGGGATGCGCATCTTCAGGCCGTTCAGGTCCTCGACGCTTTCCAGCGGTTCGCGGAACCAGCCACTCATCTGTACACCGGTATTGCCCATTGGGAAGGCCACCAGTCCGACCTTGGCGTAGAGCTCGTGCCACAGTTCCAGGCCGCCGCCATGATATAGCCAGGCGTTCATGCCCTGGGTGTTCATGCCGAAGGGCACGGTGGTGAAGAACTGGGCGGCGGGCAGGCTACCGGACCAGAAGTAGGCGTTGCCGGCGTTCATCTCGACCATGCCGGCCGACACGGCGTTGAAGCCTTCCAGTGCCGGCACCAGCTCGCCGGCGGCGAAGTGCTGAATTTTCATACGGCCGCCCGACATCTCCTCCACCTTCTTGCAGAAGTCGGTGGGGCTACCCGGGCCTTCGACATAGAAGGGCGAACCAGGGCCATAGGCGTTGGTCATTCGCCATTGAACGGTCTGGTTGGATTGGGCGCGGACGACGGCAGGGGCGCCCATTACCAGGCCAGCGGTGGATGAGACCAGAGCGGTGCTCAGGAACTTGCGGCGATTGAAGCTCATGATGGTAACTCCCGATGAGGCGAAAGAAGATTGACGAATGTAAATCCTCTACGGGAGTTGTCAGCAAGCCATGTGCCAGTCGGCTGTCATTCTGGATTAATCAATAAATATCAGATAGATAATCTTGTAAGATATTGGCTTGTCGATTCGCTCGATGATGACGGCGGCGGCCGATTTCGGGTCAATCGACCACGCCTCAGAGTTAACAAAGGTAAGATTTAGGCGGTTAAGCGATCATTTGTATGCACCGTTAACGCGGCGATCCGTCAAACGGCTGTCTCTAAGGGGGCGATAGATAGCAAAAGTAAGGTCGGCACCCTTGTGAGGCGCTTGCACCCTTTATGTGCGGTGATCGAGATAGGCAGGGGGCGCACGCTGAAAAAAGCCGGTAAGGCGGGAAAGCGCCCAGTGGTGGAGGGCCGGAGCGTCTCGAAAAGCGCTAGAGTCGCGCGCCGCCGCGGCGGTTCTTGACCCGTGACATCAGGCTCTTGCAGTCCACCGAGAGGATCTCGGGGCGGTTGAAGATACGCTCGCGGACGAAGGCATCGAAGCTGGTGTAGGTGTCGGTCAGGGTATGGATATGCAGGCTCTGCAGGTCACTCATGATATAGAGGCTGACCACTTCGGGGCAGGCAGACAGCTCGTCTGCCACCTGCTGAAGCGCGGCGGGCGCCACCCTCAGGTCCACGAAGGTAGAGATGGCCTTGCCGAGCTTCTCTGGATTGACCACTGCGGTGAACTGCTCGATGACACCTTCCTCGACCAGGGCGTTAACCCGAGTGCGGGCGTGCGCTCGGGAGATGCCCAACTGGCGAGCGATATCGGCATAGGACATGCGCCCATCCTTGATCAGCAGGTTCAGCAGTTCAGTATCGGTCGTGTTCATTGACTAGGGCCTTTGCTGGCGTGGGTCTCGATGGTGCTTATCCAAAGGGCATCCTCGCCTATCATGCGATCGACCACCATCTCCGGGCGCCACTACAAGCCCTGGCATCCCATTGGCGACACCTGGTGATGCGAGGGCGACGGGAACTGCCGTCAGCGGTATGCCGGTTGGATGCCATGGATATGTCGGGGTCGCCGGCAGACAAGTTGGCAAGCCTGGTGGTAGCGCAAAATTCAGCCAAGGCTTCACGGCCTCATATCCTCATGCATGGGGCACCATCGAGGCGCCTGTCGGCACGTCCAAGCGAGAAACCATTATGATGTCAGACTTTCTCAATCCGGTAACCACGCAGACGTGGGTCAACGGGCGCCATCAGGTGCGCTGCGTGAAGGTCATCCAGGAGACCTGGGACGTGCGCACCTTCTGTTTCATGGCCGAGCAGCCGGTGCTGTACTTCTTCAAGCCGGGACAGTTCGTGACCCTGGAGCTCGAGATCGACGGCGAGCAGGTGATGCGTTCTTACACCATCTCGAGCTCCCCCTCGGTGCCCTACAGCTTCTCGATCAGCGTCAAGAGGCTGCCGGGTGGCGTAGTCTCCAACTGGTTACACGACAACCTGAAGGCCGGCGATGAGCTGGCGGTGCATGGGCCGGTTGGTAACTTCAATATCATCGATCATGCCGCCGACAAGGTGCTGATGCTCTCCGGTGGGGTCGGAATCACGCCGCTGATGTCGATGACCCGCTGGCTGTTTGATACCAATGCCTCGGTGGACCTGGCCTTCGTGCACAGTGCCCGCTCGCCGAAGGACATCATCTTCCACCGCGAGTTGGCGCACATCTTCTCGCGGATTCCCGAATTCAAGTTGCATATCGTCTGTGAGCGCAGCGACGAACTCTGCGAGGCCTGGGCGGGCTTTCGCGGTTACCTGAGCCAAGAAATGCTCGAGCTGATGGCGCCGGATTTCATGGAGCGTGAGATCTTCTGCTGCGGCCCCACTCCTTACATGAACGCGGTCAAGCGTATCCTGCGCGACAACGGCTTCGACATGAGCCGCTATCATGAGGAGTCCTTCGGCGCCACGCCGCTGGACGTTCAGGAAGATGTGCTGGAACTGGCCGAGCAGGCCGAGGCGCAGGCCGAAGAGCTCGACGTCGCCGACATGTACAGCGTCGAGTTCAGCGCCACCGGCAAGAGCGTGCGAGTGCAGCCCGGCGAAACGGTGCATGCGGCTGCCGCCAAGCTTGGCCTGCATATTCCCAAGGCCTGCGGCATGGGCATCTGCGGTACCTGCCGGGTGCCGCTTAGCTCAGGGCAGGTCGAGATGGACCACAACGGCGGCATCACCGACGAGGACGTCGCCGAGGGCTATATTCTCTCCTGTTGCAGCAAGCCCACCGGCAACGTCGTCGTCGACTTCTGAGGTGGGCTGCCGCTACCCCACGACTGAATGCCTGGCACCGGAATGCTCGGTCGGTGCCTTCAGGTCGGGCTTTCAGGGTGTGTCAGGCAGCAGGCGGAAAAGCCCGCCATTGGGTTGGTCATTGAGCAGGTAGATCAGCCCGTCCGGCCCCTGGCGCACGTCGCGGATGCGTCCGATCTGGCCGTCGAGCAGCACCTCGGCGCGAGACACCTTGCCGTTGTCGATCGTCAGCCGCGTCAGCGTTTCGCTGCTAAGGCCCCCTGCCAGCAGGTCCCCTTGCCAGCCCGGAAATTGCGGGCTATCCACCCAGGCGAGTCCCGATGGGGCATAGCGCCCGTCGAACACATAGGCGGGGTCGCGCATGCCCGGTGCATGATCGCGACCAATCGGCAGGTTGGTCGCATAGTCCCGCCCCAGCGTCACCTCCGGCCAGCCGTAGTTCACCCCCGCCTCGATGCGGTTGATCTCATCGCCGGTACGCGGCCCATGCTCGCTTGTCCACACGGTGCCGTTGCTCGTCACCGTCATGCCCTGGATATTGCGATTGCCCTGGCTATAGAGTTCGGCGGCCATTCCCGGCTCATCGACGAAAGGGTTGTCGGCAGGCGCCTCGCCGGTTGGTGTCAGTCGCAGCACGCTGCCGGCATGATCGGCGCCGTCCTGTGCCCGTTCGCCCTGGCCCCGGTCGCCGATGCTCAACAGCAGCGTGGTATCGGCAAGCCAGGCCAGGCGCCCACTGTAGTGGTGGTTAGGCATCGAGAAACGGTTTTGCGCAAACATCGTCTCTACGCCCTCGAGTCGAGGGCCGCCGGGGGCATCCAGGGCCAATCGCGCCCGGGCAACTGCGGTGCCGCTGCCATCGGGGCCGGCCTTGGCGTAGCTGAAGTAGAGCCAGTCATGCTCGCCGTCGTTGCCGTTGACGCTATTTCCGAAGTCCGGGTACAGGGCCAAATCCAAGAGCCCACCCTGGCCGCGGGCAACCACGCGAGGTAGCCCCTCGATGTGCGTGATGGTGCCGTCGGGCTCGATCAGTGCCAACCGCCCCGGTCGCTCACTGACCAGAAAACGGCCATCGGGCAAAAAGGCCAGCGACCAGGGGCGCTCGAGGCCTTCGGCCAAGTGCTCGAGTCGGAGCGTATGCGGGGTGCCGGGCAGTTCCTCGGCGATGGTCGTCGCCCCCTGGGTCGATAGCGATGACAGTAAGGCGGCTGCCAGCAGCGTTGCGGGTAGCCGCGTCGATAGTCGCGAGTAGGCGGCGTGCCATATCGGTCGTTGCATGGGCAGAACTCCCTTCCTCGGTATGAGCTTTTTCACCCTAGCAGGCCTCTCCGCTATTGGCGCGACAGCCTATGCTTGATAGGCGCCGAATAGCTCAAATGCCGCGTTGAACCTGGCGCTCATCAGGTAATTTGAATGATCAAATAAAATAGATGATAATCCTCTGCCTTGAATTCGATAACGCTGTGGAATAATAAAGGATCATGCCCATGACGATGCATTCGCGACGCACTTGGCTGGCGGCAGGACTGGCGCTTGGACTTGCTGGTCCCGCCCAGGCCGACGTCAGCCTGACCCGGGGCGCTACCTCGATTCCTGACGGGGAGGCCACCGCCGACGAAGACCTGACCATCGCCAACGAACATCTGGCCTTTGCCCTGGCGGTAGAGTCCCGCCCGCCTTGGGGTGTGCCTCGCGGCACCCTCGTGGATTTGGCGGCGGTCAAGGACGGTGAGTTGGATCTGGATCGCGTCGCCTTTGCTGACTTCATTCCCAACAACTGGTCGGCCTGGCCGAACAGCGAGAAGGAGGTCACGGTTCTAGAGGACAGCCCCGAGAGAGCCGTGGTCCAGGTGCGCCGTAACTGGGGCGATGCCTGGGTGATCACCACCTACACGCTCGAGGCCGGCAGCGACCGCATCGAGCTTGAGACCGAGCTCGAGAACGCCGGCGACGAAGCCCTGACGGCCATCCGTTCCGGCTTCACCCTGTGGCCAGACACCGGCTTCCTGTTTGGCGTGCCGGGCCTTGGCGATGCCAAGGAAACCGTCGCCGACGAGGCGCTGACCGATCGCATGGTCGCCTATGACCGGGATTGGGTGATCGCGCTGCATGCGCCGTATTTCGACCGCGTCAACTATGAAGGCCAGGACATGTACCTTGAGCATAGTCTGGCGCCGGGCGAAAGCCGCACCTTCAAAGGTGCGCTGCAGGTGGTGCCTACAGGCGATTTGGCGCCAGTGGTGGCCAACGAGATCGAACGCAAGGATCAGGACGCTGGCCGGATCAGCGGCACCCTGAGCAACGATGACGGAGAGGCCCCGCAGGATGGCCTGGTGATGGTCGAGAAGCAGGGCCACCCCTATGCCTGGACCCTGGCTGAAGACGGCCAGTTCGCGATGGACCTGCCGACGGGTGACTACCAGGTCTATGCCACCGGGCTTGGCCATGCCAACAGCGAGCCCCGCGATATCAGCGTGACCGCCGACGGCGAGCAGACCTTGACCTTCGAGGGGCTAAAGGGCCCGGGCACCCTGAAGTTGGATATCGTCGAGACCGGCAGCGGTGTGGCACGGGATGCCCGCCTGACCATCCTCGAGGGCCAGCAGCCGCCGGTGGAGTTCCTCGGCAAGCAGACCTTCTTCACCTCGCTGGACCCGGCCGGCAGTGCCGAGCTGTCGCTGGCGCTGGGCGAGTACCGCCTGGCCGTGAACGCCGGTGCGGGCTTCACGGCCGAGGGCGAGACCCTCGACGTGAGCCTTGATTCCGGTGAGCAGGTGTCGCGTACCATCGAGATCGATCGCCTGGCCGAGCCCAACGACCGTGGCTGGTATGGCGCCGACTTGCACCACCATGCCAACGTGCTCGAGGGCACCACACCCCCCGAGACGGTAGTCAGCGCCCAGCTCGCTACCGACCTAGATCTGACCTTCGTCAGCGACCATGACTCGACGGCCAATCACCAGCGCTTCCAGGCGCTCTCCGATAGCCGCGGCGTGCCCTTCATTCCGTCGATCGAAATATCGCCGTCCTGGGGCCACATGAATCCCTTCCCCATTGCCCTGGGCGGTGAGTTGATGGTCGATCCGGGCACCGACGAGGTGCAGGAGATCATCCAGGATGCCCGTCGCCTGGGCGCCGAGGTGATTCCCATGAACCATCCGTACAACGACTATGGCTACCTGAACAATCTTTCCAACGACAAGGTGCCGGGAGGCTTTACGCCGAACTTCGACCTGCTCGAGCTCAACGCCGAGGTCGATAACGCCAAGACCCTCGAGACCGCTCATGCGCTGTGGGATGACGGTACGGCGATCTACTTTACCGCCGGTACCGATACCCATGACGCCTGGAACGACCTGACCGGCCGCATTCGCATGATGGCGCGAGTTCCCGGCGAGCTGTCGCCGCGTGCTTTTGCTCGCGCCCTCAAGGACGGTCACGGCTATGCGACCCAGGGTCCGCTGCTATATCCGCAGAACGCGCTGTTCGGCGATACCTTGCGCCTGGCAGGTGACGAGTCGGCCACCTGGCATATCGATGTCGCGGCGGTGGACGGTCTGGCCGAGGCACGCCTGGTCGGCCGCGGTGGTGAGGTCATCGCCACCCGTAAGCTCGACGGCAAGGAGGCCAGTCTGGCGTTCCCGCTGGATGGCGAGATCGACGGCTGGATTGCCCTGGAAGTCGAGGACGCCGATGGCGACCAAGCCTGGAGCAATCCGGTATGGGTCAAGCGTCAGGGCAGCACGGCTTATCTGTCGGCTGCCGGCGAATGATCGCCAGCGCCTGATATAAAAGCCGGGATATCTGTTAGGCAAGAGGCCGCGCTCAGGCGCGGCCTCTTACTGTCTGGCCGAAGCGTTTCAGGGTCTCCCCTGATTGGACAGAAGGTATATGCAATCTTGCGCTAGTCTACTGACGTTACGATTCCCAGTGCTTCATTCACCGAATCTCGGATTTCACGGTAGCGGTCGGCATCGTGGATCAGGGTTTCCAGGCTGTCTTCCGGAAAGATCTCCTGCTTGCGTTTGTCGCCATCGCCTTTGGTGAAAATCGACGGAATGAGTTGCTCCAGGCACCTCAACATGACTTCAGGGGAGACCGATGCGCCCGGTGACGCCCCCAACAAGGTGCCGTAGGTCTTGTCCTCAGACACGACAATCTCGGTACCCATCTGCAGGTCCCCATCCTTGATGATCTGAACGCGCTGGCCAGCATGGATGGGTTCCCAGTCGAATTTTGTGCTCAGGCCGGGCGCAAATGCTTCCAGCTGTGCCAGCATGCTTTTTTTGCCCGTAAAGGTTTCTGAGACCAGATATTTGACCAGGGGAAAGTTCTCAAGCGCGACGTCTAGCAGATTGGGAATATCATGCAGACGGATCGCCTTGATGTAGTCGAATACGCCCCGGCCTCTCTCGAGCACAGGATTGAACGAGGCGAATGGCCCGAATAATAGATAGTGCTGACCATTGACCACCCGCAAATCCAGGTGCGGCACGGACATGGGGGGGGCGCCCACTTTGGCTTTACCATAGGTCTTGGCGTGATAATTCTCTGCCTCTTCTGGGCTGATCGACGCCTTTAGAAAGCGGCCGCCAACGGGGAAGCCGGCGTATCGACTCCGGAACGGCAGGTGACTTTTCTTGAGTAATGGGAAAGCACCACCACCGGCACCGACAAACAGCACATCTGCCCGGTGCTGAGTAGCCCCCTCTTTATTTTCGGTTTCAATTATCCATTGGCCCGATGGGCTTTTATGGACGCGTTTTACATGAGTGCCGTATTCGATGTTCACACCCAGATCATTCTCTGCGTGAGCGGCCATCTGCTCCGTCAAGGCGCCAAAGTTGACGTCGGTTCCGGTTTCAATGACGGTCGCGGCCATTTTTTCATCCCGCGAACGCCCTTCCATGGTGTAGGGAATCCAGCTTTTGATCTGGTCAAAGTCGTCCGAAAACTGCATGTTTTCGAAGAAGTGGTGGGCGGACATCTCGCGGAATCGAAGCTTCAGTTCTTCGATCGATGGTTCGGCAACGATCGTGCAATGCTTGGTCTGGTTAATGAAGCTTTTCGGGTCTTTGATGACGCCTTTCTTGATCAGGTACGCCCAGAACTGCTTGGCAACATTGAACTGCGCGTGGATTTTCAGTGCTTTCTCAACGGCAATGACCTCTCCATCCACTGGCGTGTAGTTGAGCTCACAGTTCGCCTCATGGCCGGTGCCTGCGTTCCAGAACGCGGAGGAGTTGCCGGCTCCGGCACGTTCCAGCCTTTCTATGATGGTGATTTCCAGCTCGGGAGCGATCTCTTTGGCCAGCGTCGCAAAGGTGGTCCCCATGATGCCCGCCCCGATGATAAACACTTTCATTACGTTTTCCCGTCTGTTTGAGTGGTTTTAATGTCGGCAAAAAGAGTGAATGAATCAGAAAATACCATGATTCGCGCCCACGCTGGAAATGCGTAAAGTTGCTGTGAATATCAATAAGTTGTTGATTGATAAGTTTTTTTGGCGTTTTTTGACCAGTTTTTGCGCATCGGAAGGGCTGGCGGTCAATGTCATTTTTTATGAGCAGAATTGGGAGCTTACTCACCATGCAACCACACATGAGTCGGCCTTTCTGCGTTTTTTGTGGGATATCAAAACAACGCTGCGCCACTAAGCCGTTATGCCTGACGGCGCTTGAGCTCGGCGCCGGAGAAGGGCGGTTATCAACGAAACTTGACGGGAATCCCTGATGTTAAGGAGTACGTATCTCGAAACCGGCTTTTAGCGTCCTAGGTTCATAGAATAACGGCAACACCTTGGAGCGCAAGGTAGCGGCAGCCGGGTCAGCGCCTGGTGCAAAAGCCGGAACATCGGTTCAGTAAGAGGAGAGGCCGCGCCCAGGCGCGGCCTCTTGCTGTCTGGCTGGTCGCTCTAGCCAGCGATCAAGCCGGCATCAGTACCTTGGAATAGAGCGCCTCGCCCTGGATATCCTTGAGCGTGACGGTAAGCGCCTCGCTCTGTGGGTCGAGATCTACCTGACCGAAGAACTGGAAGCCTTCTCGGGGAGACATGTTAGCGCGACCTTCCGGCGGCGCTTTCACGAACTCGAGCGTGAGACCAAAGGTGTTGTCTAGCTCGCCCGGCCCATAGGTGCCGGCATGAATCGGGCCGCTGACGAACTCCCAGAACGGCGTGAATTCCTTGAACACGGCGCGCTGCGGCGAGTAGTGGTGCGCTGCGGTGTAGTGCACATCGGCGGTTAGCCACACCAGGTTCTCGATGCCTTCGTCACGTACGTACTTGAGCAGTTCGGCGATATCTTGCTCCCGGCCCAGCACCGGACCGACGCCGTTCGACGAGTTCTCGAAGTTATCCCCATCGCGCACCATGATGCCCAACGGCATATCAGAGGCGATCACTTTCCAGGTGGCATTGCTGGCCTTGAGGGACTGCTTTAGCCAGGTCAGCTGATCGCGGCCGAGAAAGTCGGTCTCTGGCCCTTGCTGTGACTGGCGGTTGGCGGAGTTGGGCCCCCGGAAGCTGCGCATGTCGAGCATGAACATCTCCAGGCTCGGCCCGAAGCTGAACTTGCGATAAATGCGCTCCGGTGCTGCAAGAGAGGTGCGCAGCGGCATGTACTCGAGGAAGGCCTGGCGGGCATTGGCCGACAGCACGTCGACGTTTTTCTCGGCATAGCGCGCGTCGTCGAGAATCTCTCCTGGGTACCAGTTGTTCAGCGTCTCGTGGTCATCCCACTGGGCGAACATCGGTACCTCGGCATTGAAGCGGCGCAGGTTGTCGTCCATCAGGTTATAGGCGTACTGACCACGGTATTCGTCGAGGGTCTCGGCGACCTTGGACTTGGCCGGGGTGACGATGTTGCGCCATATACTGCCGTCATGTTCGGTCACACTCTCCTGCAGTGGGCCATCGGCATAAATGGTGTCGCCGGAGTGGAGGAAGAAATCCGGCTGCACCCGTCGCATGGTGTCGTACAGGCGCAGGCCGCCGAAATCCGGGTTGATCCCCCAGCCCTGCCCCACGGTATCGCCGGACCAGACGAAACGCAGCGCCCGCGGCTTCTGCGCACTGGGTGGCAGCACCAAGCGCCCATCCAGCGGCTCGCTGATGGCACGATGGTCGCTTAGATCGGCAAAGCGGACGCGGTAGAAGACTTCACCCCCTGTGTTGGCATGGCGGCCGATGCCGGCCAAGTCTAGGCGCGCCGTCAGATCATCAGTGGGCAAGGCGGTCGGGCCGCGCACGGCGAAAGCGCCGCGCATCTCAGGGTTATCGGCCAGTTCGATCATCATGCGTGATGGACGATCCGTCTGGCTCCACAGCATGGCCCGGTCGGCCGTGACATCGCCGCTCATCACGCCGGAGGGCATGCCCGGGCGACGGCCTTCGGCCATGACGATCGCCGGTGCGCCGAGCAGGCCGCTAGTCGCAAGCAGTCCGGCCCCTGCGCCTTGCAGGCTTCGCGAGAGCAACTGACGGCGGCTTAGGTTAAAGGGCGAAGCCGACGCTGCTTTTACTGCCGGCTCAGGGTGAGGTTCACTCGTTGAGCGGCCGTTGCCTGCAAGGGGGTGGCGACGGAGTAAATGGAATAGACGCGTGGACATGGACAGGCTCCTGGGTCGTTGCTCGGGGCGAATGCCGGGAACAGCCACTGTCCGCAGTGATGATGACCGAACCATGTCCATTTGTTGAAGAGTGCATATTGCCGGGATGCATGCGCCTCGTTAGGCCTCATCGGCTGCAGCCCTCGGCATGATGCTACTAAAGCAGAAAGGCCAGCAGCATTGGCAGATAGATAAAGGCCAGCAGCGTCGAGCAGAACACCAGGCTCGCCACGTATTCAGGCTCTCGGCCCGAGCGTTGGGCGAACAGATAGTTGAACACCGCGACGGGCATGCTCATCTGCACGACCAGAATGCTCTGTGCGAGCGGCGGCAGGCCGAGCAGGTGTCCGACGATGAAGGCCAACAGGGCGGCGAGCGGGATGCGTATCACGCTGAAGCCGACGCCAGCGGAGAGGTTCCTGGCGCGGATATTGGCCAGCGATACACCCAGGGTGATCAGCATCAGCGGCACGGTGAAGCCCGAGATCAGCTCCAGGGTGTTGTCGAGCCACAGCGGCAGCTCGGTTTCGGTGAGCAGCAGGGTCAGTGCGACGGCGATCGCATAGAGGGCGGGAGTGCGGGCCAGGGTGCGCAGCGGGCGGCCGCTGCGGCTCGACATGGCAATGCCGAAGGTGAACTGCACCAGCGATACCGTGACCATCACCGCAATCGCGAAAGCGAAGGCCGACTGGCCGAACGCGTAGAGCACCACAGGCAGGCCCATGTTACCGGTGTTGGGGTACATCATCGGCGCCAGCATCACCTGCCAGGGCTTGTCGAGCAGCGGGGCCACCAGAAAGGTCGCCAGGGCCATGACGGCAAGCACTAACAGCGTGCCGAGCATGGTCATGGTGAAACTCTGGGCATCGACTTCGGCACCTGCCAGCGAGGCCAGAATCAGCGCCGGCGTCCCAATGTTGAAGACCAGCTTGGTGACGAAGGGGACCGGGAAGTCGTGGCCGAGCCTGACCCAAGTAAAGCCGAGACCGGCACCGATCAATACAGGGGCCATCACGGCGAAGAGTTGGGCAAACATCGGCAATCCTTGTCGGCGGTGGAAGATATCAGTGCATTGTCATGATTTTGTCCACAGCCATGCAACTTTAGTCTTTGCGTCAAAACTGCCTGCGCCCGGTAATGCTGCGTTAAAACCCGGCTTGATTAGCGGGTGGTCGGGCCTCAGCCCTCGGCCTTAAACCAGGCGCAGGGCGGGCTCGGCAGCACCTTGGCAGCCGGGAAGATCGATGACGAAGAGGGCGCCGTCATGGGGCTGTGGGTCGGCCATGCCCTCGCGGGCCGTGGTCACATAGAGGCTGGTGAGGTCGTGACCGCCGAAGACGGGACAGGAAGGCTGGCTTGCCGGTAGCGCGACATGGGCGATTTCCTCTCCGTTCTGGTCGAGCCTGGCCACGCGGCCGGCCCCCCAGAGGGCGATCCACATGCAGCCCTCGGCATCCATCACCGCGCCATCCGGTCCACCGCCAGACTGACGCAGGTCGGCCCAGGGCTCGGGCTCGATGAAGGCGCCATCGCGGTTGCGCTCAGGGAAGCCCTCGGCATCCAGCGCCCAGCGCATCACCCAGCCGGTCGCGGTATCGCTGAAGTAGGCGTATTTGCCATCCGCCGAGAAGCACAACGCATTGGGGATGGTGAGCCCCTGACGCAGACAGGTGAGCTCGCCGCGATGCAGGCGATAGAGGCTGCCAGCGCCTTTCTCGGCACCAAGGCCCATGGTGGATAGCCACAGGCTGCCATGCGTATCAACCCGGGCATCATTGCTGCGGGTGACGGGATTGTCGTCCTCGAAGGGCAGGAAGGCGGCGCTCTCGCCGGTTTGCGGGTCGAAGCGCGACAAGCGGTTTTCCGCGACCAGTAGGTAGTCGCCGTCATGAGTCAGCGCCGCGTAAGAGGTTCGCCGGTCGAGCGGGCTGACACGGTGATCGAGCCCAGCGGGCCCGGCGCGGTGCAGCTCGCCGGCCAGGATATTCAGCCAGCGAAGCTCGCCGCGCTCGGCGTCCCAGCCCGGTCCTTCGCCAAGCTCGCAGCCGCTAGCGACGCAGACTCTTGCATCACCGAGGCAGGGAGATGACAGTGTCGGGACATCACTCATGTGGGGGCTCCTTGTCTAGTGCGAGTCCAGGTGCGAGGTGCGCCAGGTTGGCTGAGTGAATCAGTCGGCCGCTTGCCAGGCGGCGACCAGTGCGCGGGCTCGTTCGCCGACCTGTTCGGCGCTCAGTCCCGGCGTGTAAATGGCGGTGCCAAGCCCCGCTCCATGCACACCAGCCGCACGCCACTGAGCGAAGTTGTCGGTGCCGATGCCGCCGACGGCATAGAGTTCGGTGCCCACAGGCAGCACGGTCTGCATGGCCTTCATGTTGGCGATGCCGACCTGAGTGGCGGGGAATAGCTTGAGCCCGGAGGCGCCGGCTTCAAGCGCTGCAAACGCCTCGGATGGGGTGACGATGCCGGGCATGGAGACCATCTCCAGCCGGCGACTTTCGCGAATCACCTCGACGTTGCAGTTGGGCGAGACGACCAGCCGGCCCCCCGCGGCATGCACGTCGCGAACTTGCTCATGCGTCAGCACGGTGCCGGCCCCGACAAGAATGCGGTCGCCATGATGCTCGGCGCAGTGGCGCGCCAGCTTCTCCACGCTTTCGAGGGGCTGGGGCGAATTGAGAGGGATCTCGATACGCGTGATGCCTGCGGCGATGATGGACTCGGCGATATCGATGATTTCGGCGGGGGTAACACCGCGCAGAATGGCGACCAGTGGCAGGCTCATGGACTTTCCTTACGTTGCACGATTTGTATAGCGTGATGTGATTCGCGTGACGCGGCTCGTTTGGGCAGCCGCGACGCGCTTTCTGGGTCATCGGTGACGTATCATGGGGTGGGGCTTATTCAGCCGCTGGCGGCCAGGCTTGCTTGATGGATACGCCCGAGACCGGCCAGGATCATGTCGGCATTGGCCTCGATCCCGACCGAGAAGCCTCGGTGCTCAAGCGCAAGCCGGTAACGCTGGCACAGCGCTGTATCGCCGATCAGCACCACAGGGCTGCCAGGTGCCAGGTTTGCCGTGGCGCCAGCAAGTTCCAGACCCAGCACCAGGCCTGACAGGCGTGCGCTCAAGCGAGTGCCACGGGCCTCGCCGGCGGGCAGTCGACTGTCGAGCAGGTCCCGGGCGCGGATGCCAAACAGCTCGGCGCTGAGGCGTTCCGGGGCCGCCATGGCGGTATCGATGCCGTCCAGGTAGGCCGTCCGCTGGTCTTCGTCGCTTAGGTTCCCGGCACCCTCATCCTTTGCCAGTGAGTGTTTGAGCACAGAGTTCTGGCCCAGCAGCTTGAAGAGCTCGCCGCTCATGAAGGTCGTGAAGCCGGTGATGCGCCCGTTCTCGAGCCGAGCCCATTTGGCATGAGTGCCCGGCAGGCAGACGGCGCCATCGAATGCCGGGTGACGATTCATCAGCCCGGCGAGCTGGGTTTCCTCGCCGCGCATCACATCGAAACCTTCTGCATTGAGATGCTGTGTCGCCTCGACGCTCGGGCGCTGACACAGGCCTGGCACGATCCGCACCTGTAAACGCGGGTCCCGGGTGGGTACTGGCGTCAAGCGACTGCCCAGCTCGGCGAGGGCATCGCTATCATCGGCCAGCGGCAGATAGGCCGCTTCTACCCAGCCCTGGCGAGCACCGGCCATGCCGCACACCAGCACCTCGATGACCTCGTCGCGTGCCATCGACGCCAGCCAGTCGCTGATCGTCTCGAGCAGAACGCCCTCGAACTCATCCGGGGCGAGCCCCAGCATGCCGCGTGGGCTGCTGGCGTCGGCGATGATCGTGCCCGCGTCGTCCAAGGCCCAGGCGCGCAGGTTGCTGGAGCCCCAGTCGACAGCGATCCAGGAAAGGCGGTCGGCGAGGGGAGCGGCATGATCAGCGGACATCGTGGTGTTCTCCATTCCTGGGCACCCCCTGTGAGGGCGCCTGCATCATCGGGAAGTGCTGCGGGGCTAGTCGTTTACCATTCGGCGACCGAGCCGTCCTCGTGCTGCCACACCGGGTTGCGCCAGCGATGGCCGATCTTGGCACGCTCCTCGACGAAGGCCTCGTCGATCTCGACGCCCAGCCCCGGCCCCTGAGGGATGGCGCAGAAGCCGTCCTTGATCTCGAGGGCCGACTTGTCGACCAGGTAGTCGAGCACGTCGTTGTCCTTGTTGTAGTGGATGCCCATGCTCTGTTCCTGGATGAAGGCGTTGTGACAGACGGCATCCAACTGCAGCGAGGCGGCCAGCGTCAGCGGCCCGAGCGGGCAGTGCGGGGCCAGTGCCACATCGTAGGCGGAGGCCAGGGTGGCGATCTTCAGCCCCTCGCTGATGCCGCCGCAGTGGGAAATATCCGGCTGGATGATGTCGACCATGCCATCGGCCAGCAGGTCGCGGAACTGGAAGCGAGTGTGCAGGCGCTCGCCGGTGGCGATCGGCGTGGCGATGCCTTCGGCGATGTGCTTGAGGGCCGGCAGGTGCTCGGGGGCGACCGGCTCCTCGATGAACATCGGGTGGAACTGCTCGAGCTCGCGCATCAGTGCCCTGGCCATTGGCCGGTGCACGCGGCCATGGAAGTCGATGCCGATGCCGACATCCGGGCCCACCGCCTCGCGGGCCTCGGCGACACGGGCCACGGCGTCGTCGATCTTCTTGTGGGAATCGACGATCTGCATTTCCGGCGTGCCGTTCATCTTGAAGGCGGTGAAGCCCTGATCGACCAGGGCGCGGGCGCCCGTGCCGACGTCGCTTGGGCGGTCGCCGCCGGTCCAGGCGTACATGCGCATCTTGTCGCGCACCGGGCCGCCCAGCAGCTGGTGCACTGGCACGCCCAGCTCACGGCCCTTGAGGTCCCACAGCGCCTGGTCGATGCCGGCGATGGCCGACATCAAAATCGGGCCGCCGCGATAGAAACCGGCCCGGTACATGACGTTCCACAGATGCTCGATGTGGCGCGGGTCCTGGCCGATCAGGTAGTCGGACAGCTCGTGGACGGCAGCCTCTACGGTGGCGGCACGCCCTTCGACCACTGGTTCGCCCCAGCCATAGCAGCCTTCATCGGTTTCGATCTTGAGAAACAGCCAGCGCGGCGGTACCTGCCAGGTCTTGAGTCGGGTGATTTTCATGCGATGCATCCTTTAGGTGGGCGAAGTGTCGGTCCATCGTCCGGTCTTGGTGTCGGGTGTAGCGCAGAAGCGGACGGCGTAAGGGAGTATTCGTCGGCAAACGTTTATCCATGCGCCAAGGCTTCATCGTCGGAGCGCGTGGCCGGACGTCTGAGCTGGCGGCCGCCGTCGTCGACGCCCAGATCGTCGGCGGTGCGGGCCAGCACCTGCTCAGTGGCCTCGCGGGCCGCGTCGGGCTGCCGCAGGCGGATGGCCTCGAGCACTCGGCGATGGAGCGCCAGGCTGTCGTCAAGCGATGCCGCCTGATGCTGGGAGTGCTGGATCAGCGTGACGATCGATGGCCGCAGCAACAGGCCCATCTGCCGCCAGACCAGGTTGTGGCTGGCGCGGTAGATGGCGTCATGGAAGGCGACGTCGTGCTCGATATGCTCCTCGCGGCGGGATGGATCGTCGGCGGTGTCACACATGCCGTCGAAGGCGGTCTCGATGCGCGCCAAATCCTGGGCCGTAGCCGCAAGCGCGGCGAGTTCCGCGACGAAGGGCTCGGCGGAGAGCCTGAAGGCGAAGACCTCGCGCACCAGCTGCGGATGCGGCGACTCGAGTCCCGCCATCCATTCGCTCATCTGCGGGTCGAGCAGATGCCACTCGGCGATGTCGCGGACCACGGTGCCGCGACCGGCGGTGCGCGCGATCAGCCCGCTGCCGCTGAGGGCGGCCAGGGCGTTGCGCACGCGGTTGCGGCTGGCCGAGAAGTGCTTGCAAAGGTCCAGCTCACGGGGAAAGGCGTCACCGCTGGCCCACTGCCCCGACAGAATGGCATGCGCCAGCACGGTGGCCAGCGCGTTGGCGCCCCCGGCCACGAGCGGCTGCGGAAGTCGAGATAGCTGAGACGGCTGTGATGGTGGCGAGGATACGGTCACGGCGAACTCCAAAATATCTGACGTAAATATATTAATGTCTGACATTTCGCGCAACGATTTTTGTGACGCCCTCGCTTAGACATTGGTCGCGTTCCGAGTAGCGGTGCAAGAAGCTGCCGCCAGACACAGCGCGGCCCGGTCGATGACCGGGCCGCGTGTTTTTTAGGGCTATGCCCTGGAGCCGGCATCAAGCCAGCTCAGGAGAGGCTTACTGATTGCTATCGACGGCCTGCTGAGCCTTCTCGCCGGCCGATTCGAGGGCGTTACCGGCACTGGTCAGTGCATCGGCGGTCGCGGACTTGGTGGTTTCCCAGGCGCTGCTGGCGCCTTCCTTGGTGTTGGCCCAGGCCTTGCTCGTGGCCTCCTTGGTCTGTGCCCACCAGGTGCTGGTGTATTCCGGCTGCTGGCTGATTTCGTCACTCGTCATGTCGAGATGCACGACATAGCTGACCTGATCGAGACGATCGCCGTTGAGCGTTTCTACGGTGAAGTCACCGGTATTGATCACATAGGCCTTTTCAGCCAGGCCAAACTGATCGTCGGTCTCGATGACCAGGGCGCGCACCCTCATGTCGTCATCGAGCAGGATATCGTCGACTTCGCCGACGTGTTGGCTGGGGGTCGCCTTCAGAACGACGTCGGCATCGTTGAGTTCATTAGCAGAATAAAGTCCCTGAGGGGCGGCGAGGGCGGAGCCCGCGACGCTCATGCCACCGATGAGCATGGCGCCGAACAGGGCGCTTTTCAGATTGCCTTTGCGATTGTCTTGGCGATTGCCTTGGCGATTAGTGCTGAGCGGTTTCCGTGCTGTCATGAAGAAGTACTCCTGATTGAGAATCCTTTTCCCATGGCCGGATGCTGCGCCATACCCACATACCTTGAGGGCGTTGAGGGAATTTCAAGGGGGTGACGCTTGCGCTACATGGGGCTTGCCACGCTTCGCCGTGCCCGGGGCGTCTTTTTCATCACCGGGGCTTTACGCCTGGCGAGGGCCTGTATCGCCGAGGTCGGGGCCCGAAGCAGACAGCAGACGATGGGAACGACGTCATGCTGGCAGCGGGCGATAGCATTGTGACGGCGCGAGGTTTCGGTAAAATGCAAATGCAATTAATAATGCTTTTCATTTTCGTGTCAGTGGCATCGTCATCGCCGGGATCGAAGGCCCACCGACCCAGGACAAGGACCCACCGTGGAACTGCTTCGCGTTATCTTTCGCCACTATCGCTGGCACTTTCTTGCCGTCATGTTGCTTAGCCTGGCCAGCGCTGGGTTGGGCATTGGCGCCATTGCCTTTATCAACCGTCGGCTGATCGAGGCGGTGGGTGACCCCACCAATGTATTGCCCGCCTTTCTCGGGGTTATCGTTGCGCTGCTGGTGGTGACCCTGGCGTCTCAGATGGCGTTGACCACGCTTGGGCACCATTTCGTCTATGGACTGCGAGGCCGTCTGGTCAAGCAGATTCTGGACACCGATGTTGAGCGGCTCGAGCGGCTGGGCAGCGCTGAGCTGCTGGCGAGCCTGTCCAGCGATGTGCGTAATGTCACCATCGCGTTCGTGCGCTTGCCCGAGCTGGTGCAGGGCGTCGTGCTGACCGTTGGTTCGGCGGCCTATCTGGGCTGGCTGTCGCCCAGCCTGTTGTTGGTCACGGCCGTGTGGCTGGCGGTCACGATTGCCGGCGGTTCCTGGCTGGTGGCGCGCGTATATCGCCATCTGGCCAAGGTGCGTGAAAGCGAGGACAGGCTTTACCGGGACTACGAGGCGGTCATCCAGGGGTGCAAGGAGCTGGCGCTCAACCGCAGCCGGGCACAGCGCCTCTTCGATGGGCGCTATAGCGAGGACGCGCGCGCCTATCGTGGCCATATCATCCGTGCTGATACCTACCATTTAAGCGCCGTTAACTGGTCGAACATCATGATGCTTGGGGCCATTGGCGTGGTGTTTTATCTGGCCAATGGCTTGGGCTGGGCAAGTACCACGGTGGCCGCGACTTATTCGCTGACGCTGCTTTTCCTGCGCACGCCGCTGATTCAGGCGGTGGGGGCGTTGCCAACGCTGTTGAGCGCTCAGGTGGCTTTCGACAAGATCGCGGCGCTGGAGCTGGCCGAACCAAAAGCGGATTTCGCGGTGGTCGAGCCGGCGCCGGCAGACTGGCGAACCCTGACGCTGCGCGGCGTGACCTTTACCTATACCGGCAGCAACGCCCTCCCAGGCTTCCGGGTTGGCCCCCTGGACCTGACCCTGAGGCGCGGCGAGCTGGTGTTTTTGATCGGCGGCAATGGCAGCGGCAAGTCGACCCTGGCCAAGCTGCTGACGGGCCTCTATCAGCCCCAGGAGGGGGATCTGCTGCTGGACGGTAAGCCGCTGAACGATGCCCTGAGGCCGGCCTATCGACAGCGCTTTTCCGCGGTTTTTACCGACTTTCATCAGTTCACCGACCTGGTCGGCCCCGAGGGGGACCAGGCCGATCCGGCGCTCGTCGAGGTGTGGCTCGACTATCTGGCGATGCGTGACAAGCTGGTGTTCGAGGGGCAGAGAGTGACCAACCCCGAGCTCTCCCAGGGGCAGCGCAAGCGGCTGGCACTGCTGATGGCGATCGCCGAGGAGCGCGACCTGCTGCTGCTGGACGAGTGGGCTGCCGACCAGGACCCGCAGTTTCGCCGGGTCTTCTATCGCGATTTACTGCCCCAGTTGAAGGCGATGGGCAAGACGGTGTTTGCCATCAGCCACGACGACCACTACTTCGACCATGCCGATCGGCTATTGGAGATGCACGGCGGCCAACTGAGCGAGCTGACCGGCGACCAGCGGGAGCGAGTCAGTCGCGATGCGGTGGCGAGATTGGATCAAGCGGAGGATTGAGCGGCATCAGGGGATTGGTATTGTTAATCTAAATGAAAAAAATTATCATTTATTTTCGTGGTGTTTCGCACCCGACATCCCCTGATACATCCCGCCTCCCACTATCAAGGCAAGATCCATGCACTCACCTCTTCACGACTCGCAACACGACCTGCCGCTATCGCCACTGACCGTCGCCGTTCGCTATGGTCTGACGTTATCCCTGCTCTGTGCGCCACAGCTGGCGATGGCTCAGGACGAACAGGCCGCCAGCACCGAGGCCGATCCTCTGGTCATCACCGCCACCGCGCTGAAGGTCAACGCCCCGACGATCGAGACACCGCGGGCGGTATCCACGGTAGGGCGCGAAGAGCTCGACGAGCGCAATGTCCAGCGTCTTGACGAGGCCTTCCGCTACCGTTCGGGCGTGCTGTCCGGCCATTATGGCGCCGACAACGACACCGACTGGTTCAAGGTGCGGGGCTTCGATCAGGCCACCTACCAGGACGGCCTGCGGATTTATCGGACCGGTTACTATCAGTGGTTGCCCGAGCCTTATGGCCTGCAGAGCGTCGATGTATTCAAGGGGCCGGCGTCGATTCTCTACGGCGAGGCGCCGGCCGGTGGCCTGGTCAATGCCGTCAGCAAACGACCGACCGCCGAGCGGCGGGGCGAAGTCAATCTCCAGGTCGGCAATCGGCATCATCGCCAGTTGGGCATCGATACCTCCGGCCCGCTGACCGAGAGTGGCGATGTCCGCTATCGCATGGTCGGCATGGCCAAGCAGCGCGATGGCGATCTCGACAATACCGAGAACGAGCGCTATTACTTCGCACCGAGTCTCGAGGTGGATGTCAACGACGATACCAGTCTTACCTTCCTGGCCAGTGTCCAGAAAGACGATGCTATCCCCACCAACCCTTTCAAACTGACCTATGGCTCCGTCGAGGACACGCCCTTTGGCAAGGTCGACCCTCAGACCAGCTACGGTGAGCCGGACTACGACACCAACGAGCGTACCCAGGCCTCTCTAGGCTATGAGTTGCGTCATCAACTGAACGACACCTGGCGCTTCGAACAGAACCTGCGCTACAGCCATCTGGATCTGACGCTACGCAGCACCTACATTTTAGCGCGTCAGTCTGGCAGCGATCGCAAGGCATACCGCGGGCTGGTGTATCGCGATGGCGATATCGAGAGCTGGATGCTGGACAACCGCTTGGTCGGTACCTGGTATGGTGACCGTACCGAAAATACCCTGATGGTCGGCCTTGGCTATCAGGATCTCGGCCTGGACGGTCAGGAGGCCGATATATCCGGCTTCGGCGATCCCATCGACATCTTCGACCCCCAGTATGGCAATTACACGCCGGTGGGCGACGATCAGCTGACCGAGCGTGAGATCGACAAACGACAGACCGGCCTGTATTTGCAGGATCAGCTGCGTATCGACGACCGCTGGGTGCTGTTGGGAAGCGTGCGCTACGACCAGGCGAAAACCGACAACGTCAACCGCACCGACGGCACTACCCAGCGTGCCGATGATGACCAGATCTCCTGGTCCGGTGGGGTGATGTATCTAGGCGATCATGGCATCAATCCTTACCTCAGCTACACCGAGTCGTTCGAGCCGCAAGCTAGCGCCGATAGCAATGGGCGACTCTACGAGCCTCTTGAAGGTGAGCAGTGGGAAGCCGGCGTCAAGGTGGCGCCCCGCAGTTGGGATGGGTATTTCACCGCAGCGGTCTTCGACCTCGAGCAGCGCAACAGCCTGGTCACTACGGGCGGTGGGCGTCAGGAGCAGGTAGGCGAGCAGCGCTCCCGGGGCCTAGAGCTCGAAAGCGTTGGCTACCTCACCGACCAGCTGCAGCTCACCACCGCTTATACTTATACGGATGCCGAGAGTGAAGGCGACGAGCGCAAGACTTTGATTCCGCGCCACCAGGCATCGGCCTGGCTGGATTACCGCTTCCAGGAAGGCGCCATGGCGGGGCTCAAGCTAGGCGGCGGCGTGCGCTATGTCGGCGAGAGCATCTACAAGCAGATCACCGTGCCGGACTATACCCTGGTGGATGCCATGGCCAGCTACGACTTCGCCGACAGTTGGCGGGCGCAGGTTAACGTCAACAACGTGACCGACAAGGAGTACGTCGCTAGCTGTAATTACTGGTGCTACTACGGCGAGTCGCGCAGCGTAATCGGCAGCCTGAACTACCGTTTCTGAACCAACCCTTGCGAAGATATCTTCATTGACCGCGTCTGGCGCAATGCCGGGCGCGGTCTTTTTGATGGCGGGACGGGATTTTATTGATGGCGGGGCGAGGTCTTTTCGATGGCCTTGTCGTGCATCGCCGCCCTGGCCTGGCCGGTCTGGCTGGCCCGGGGGCGGCATGGCGTCAACGTCAGCGGCGCCCAAGCCCCCACATGAAGTAGGCACCGCCCAGCAGCGAGGCGACCAGGCCAGCGGGAATTTCCTGCGGGAACAGCAGCTGCCGGCCCAGCCAGTCGGCCAGCACCATCAGCAGCGCACCGGTGAGGGCCGCGCCGGCAAGGTGTGCGCCGGCGCGGCTAAAGCCCATCAGCCGTGCCATGTGGGGCGCCAGCAGGCCGACAAACGAGAGCGGCCCGACCACCAGCGTGGCGGTGGCAGTCAGCAGGGCGACCAGCGCCAGCAGGGCGAACCGGGCCCGGACCACCGGTAGGCCGAGCGCCGCGGCAGAGGGCGCCCCCAGCGGCAGAATATCCAGCCAGCGGGTAAGCGGTGCAGCGGCCAGCGCCAGCAGCAGGGCGGCGCCGGTTACCGTCAGGGCGCTGGTCATGTCGACATAGTAGGTAGAGCCTGAGAGCCAGGCGATGATTTGCTGGCCTCGAGGGTCGCCACCGGCCAGCACCAAGGATTTGATCGCCTCGAACAGCGCGGTGATTGCCACCCCGGTAAGCAGCAGCCGTTGGGGCTGGAAGCCGCTTTTGCGGTTGACCAGCACCAGTATCGCCAGCGAGACCAGAGCCCCCAGCACGCCAATGCCAACCAGCGTCAGGTTGCTCGGTGCCGGCAAGAGAAATATCGCCCCGATCAGGGCGATGGCGCTGCCACCGCTGATGCCGAGGATCTCGGGGCTGGCCATCGGGTTGGCGGTGAGGCGCTGAATCAGCGTGCCGGCAATGGCCAGCATCACGCCGCTGCCGGCGGCGGCCAACAGCCGTGGCAGCCGCCACTGCAGCAGCTCTCCATCGCCGATCGAGGCCCATTGCCAGTCGTCAGCGCCCTGGCCGGCCAGCAGCGCGATGACGGCCAGCGCGGCAAGCGCTACGGCAAGCTTGGTGGCGAGTCGGCGAGGGGCCGGATGACGGCTCCCGACCGCCCGGGCCTCTCGAGGCGGCGCGTTGCCGCCGAAGCGAAGACGTGGAATCAGCCACAGCAGTAGCGGTGCGCCCAGCGCAGCGGTGAAGGCCCCGGTGGGAATCATGGTGGGTAGTATCCCAGAGAAGCGCTGTAGCAGCAGATCGGTAACGGCCAGCAGTAGCGCGCCGAGCAGCGTCGACCAGACGAGCCTGGGCCCCAGCCGGCGGGCACCGGCCAGGCGCACGATATTGGGTGCGGCCAGGCCGATGAAGCCAATGATGCCCACCACGCTGACCACGCAACCGGTGATGAAGACCGCCAGGCCAAGCCCCGCCAGGCGCAGATGCTTGAGCGAGATGCCGAGGCTTCGGGCACCGGCTTCGTCCAGTTCCAGCAGGGCCAGCGGACGCAGTAGCCAGGCGGCCAACACGGCGCCCAGTGCCAGGCGCGGGGCCAGAAAGGCGGCGTCCTGCCAGCCATTCTGTGCAAGCGACCCGGCACCCCAGATCAGCAGTCCCTTGAGAGCCTCCTGATGGAAAAGCAGCAACACCATGCCCAGTGCCCCCAGATAGAGGTTGATCACCAGGCCGGCAAGTACCACCACGATCGGCGACAGGCCGCGCCGCCAGGCCAGCAGGAAGACCAGGCACATGGCAAGGCCGCCTCCGGCCAGGGCCACCCATTCGCGACCCAGCGCCAACAGGCCTGGAGCCATCAGACTCGTGGCCATCAGCGCCAGGTTAGCGCCGCTGGTGACGCCCAGGGTGGTGGGGGCGGCGAGAGGATTCCTGAGCACCTGCTGCATCAGCACCCCGGCCAGCGCCAGGCCGCCACCGGCCAATAGCGCCATGGCGAGGCGAGGCCACCAGGCGACGTGCAGCACCAGGCTTTCCGCACTGACGTCCGGCACGCTGAACAGGGCCAGCAGACCGTCTGTCAGGCCTGCGCTTGCCTGCAGGTGCATGACGGAAAGCGTGACTGCCAGCAGGCCAAGCAGCAGGCAGGCGTGGCCGGGTGTCAAGCGAAGCCGTGATAGAGGCGGACGAGACAAAGACTCAGCGGGCATCGGCATTCTCCATGGCGGTCACCAGCAGGTCGGCGAAGCGTCGGGCAGAAGGCAGGGCGCCGAAGCTCCACACGGGCTCCAGCATCAAAGGGGCTCCCTGGCGCTGCACGAGCTCCTGCCAAAGGCCGCTGTCGGCAAGCGATGCGCGTACGCCGGCCGGGTAGGGTTTTACGACTACCAGTCGGGCATCGATACCCACCAGCGCTTCGAGGGGCGCCAGCGAGAAGCCCCAGGCGTTGGTGTTGCCGGTCCAGGCATTGGTCAGCCCCAGGCGTTCGAGGACCGCCTGATAAAGGCCATTGTCACCGAACACCCGCACGTGGCGGGCATCCATGAATTGCACGATCAATAGTGGCGGAGCGTCATCATCCAGCCGTGACTTCTGGGCATCGAGCGCTCTCTCCGTTGCCTCGATCAGCCGCGTAGCCGCCTGGGGGCGGTCGATCAGAGCGGCCACCGAGCGCGTCAATTCGCACAGCTCGGCCCAGGTGTCGCGACCGGGGCTGTACAGCGCCAGGGTGTCCACAGGGGCGATACGTTCGAGCCGGGGCACCAGGTTGGCAAACATCGGTGAGATCAGGATGCGGTCGGGATCGATGCTCGCCAGCAGTTCGAGATTGGGCTGGGTGCGCAATCCGAGGTCACTGACCGAGCTGGGCATCGCGGGCTCACGCACCCAAGCGTGATAGGCATCGACCTGAGCGGCCGCCACCGGCGGATGATCCAGGGCGATGAGGGTCTCAGCGAGGGTCCAGTCGAGGGTGGCCAGGCGCGTTGGGGCCGCTGTCGCCGCTGTCGGCACAAGGGCGAAGGCGAACAGCAGGGCCAGTGGCCCGATGAGCCCGGCAAGCAGGCGGCTTGGATGAAACATGGAGAGTCCTGCGGTTAGTGAGCGACGGCGACGCGATGCTCACCGCTTGGGTGTGAGATGACGTGCATGGGGATGCCGTAGATGGCCTTGAGGGTGTCGCCGGTCATGATGGCGTCCGGTGTGCCCTCGGCCAGCAGGCGCCCAGCGTGCAGCGCTACTAGTCGGTCGCAGTAGCGGGCGGCGAGATTGATGTCATGCAGCACGATGACGACCCCAAGTCCTAGCTCTTGGCACAGCCGGCGCACCAGCTCCAGCACCTCTATCTGGTGGGCGATGTCCAGCGCCGCCAGCGGCTCGTCGAGCATCAGGTACTGGCTGCCCTGAGCCAGCAGCATGGCCAGCCAGATCCGCTGGCGCTCGCCGCCTGACAGGGTGTCGACCATGCGATCGGCGAAGGCCTGGGTGCCGGTCAGGCTCATGGCGCGCGCGACCTGCGCCTTGTCTTCGCGGCCGGGCCGGCCGAGCAGGCCCTGCCAGGGGTAGCGCCCGAAGCCCACCAGTTCGCGGCCGGTGAGGTCATCGGCGGGCGGCAGCTGCTGCGGCAGGTAGGCCACTCGACGGGCGAAGGCACGGCTTTTCCATTCGCCTAGCGGCGTGCCGTCGAGGCGAATCTCGCCTCCGCTCGGCGCCTGCTGGCGAGCCAGCAGCTTGAGCAGGGTCGACTTACCGGAACCGTTGTGGCCGATCAGCCCCACCACCTGGCCGGGAGCCAGAGCAAGATCGGTGGGGTGCAGCAAGGGCGTGTCATTGACCTCGAAGGTGGCGGCGCTGACATCAAACATGACGGGTCCAAAGGTGAGTGTTGTGGTTGGATATTAAAGCAAATCATTCTTGTTCGTAATATCTTTCATCGCAACGACGCCTGCCGACACCCCTTGGGGCATCGGCAGGCGTTAGGCTGTCAGGCAGCCGGGGTGAGGCGAGGTTGGATCAGAAATCGTAGCTGACGGTGGCCTTCACGCTGCGCTCGGCGCCGAAGTAGCAGTACTGCAACGAGTTGCAGGACGCCACGTACTCCTTGTCGAGCAGGTTGTTGACGTTGAGCCGCCCGGTGACGCCGTTCATGCCGAGCTGGCCGAAGTCATAGCTAAGGCCGGCATCGACCAGCGTGTAGTCCGGGACCTGTTCGGTGTTGGCGCGGTCTGCCTGGATGTCGGCGTTGTAGCGAACGCCAAGGCCGGCGCCGACGCCTGCCAGGGCCCCATCTCTGACTGCATAGGAGCCCCACACGGACGCCATATGGCGTGGCGCATAGATGGCGCGGTTGCCTTCTTCGCTGCTGTCGTCGCTCTTGGCGTAGGTGATATCCGTGAAGCTGTAGCTGGCCTGCAGACGCAGGTTGTCGGTCAGTTGGGTGCGGGCTTCCAGCTCAACGCCTTCCGACTCGATCTCGCCGATCGCACGGTAAGGATCGTTGGGCTGCTCCTTGGTGGCGACGTTATTCTGCTCGATGTGGAACAGCGACAGGCTATAGCGATCCTGAGTGCCGTTTGGCTGGTATTTCAGCCCGGTCTCGATCTGCTCGCCTTCCATCGGCTCGAGCAGGTCGCCGTTGGCGTCGACGAAGCTGGTCGGTGTGAAGGCCGTGGAGTAGCTGACATAGGGTGCCAGGCCGTTGTCGAACAGGTAGAGCGCGCCGGCGCGACCGCTGAACTGGGTATCGTTCAGCTCGCTTGAGCTGCCGGTGCCTTCGTTGGTGTTCTTGATGTCGACCCAGTCGTAGCGACCGCCCAGCGAGAGACGCCACCTGCCCAGTGCCAGCTGGTCCTGAGCATAGACCCCGGTCTGGTGGATATCGTGTTGCTCTTCGGTAGCCGCGTACATCGCCGTCGGCTCGGCGCCATACTCGGGGTCAAAGGCATCGATGTTCGGGAAAGCGCCTGAAGGCCAGCTGACCTCGTTCTCGCGGCGCTGATAGTCGGCGCCGAACAGCAGGGTATGGTCCACGCTGCCGGTGCTCAGTTGCGCCTCGAGCTGGTTGTCGACGGTCCAGGCCTGCATGGACTCCTCGCCGCCGGAGTAGTAGCGCTTGAGCTCGGTATCGTTGGCCCAGCCGAAGCCGTAGACCTGATTGAGGGTCACGTCGGTGTTGAGATAGAGCAGCTTCTGACGTGCCGTCCAGGCATCGTTGAAGCGATGCTCGAGGTCGTAGCCGACCAGGCGCTGAGTGCGTTCGAATGTGTCGTAGTCCTCTTCGCCATCGAAGAAGGTGTTGTCGATTTTGCGGCCATTATGGCGCTCGACGGCGCCTTCATAAGGAACGCCTGAGTGATAGCCGCCTTCTGGGTCCTTCTGCAGATAGGCATGCAGCGTCAGGCTGGTGTCATCTGTCATGTCCCAGGTCAGCTGGGGTGCGAAGGCGTAACGCTTGTCCTCGACCGGGCCGAACTGGGTGTCGGCGCGCTCAGCCAGGCCAGTCACGCGGTAGGCCACGCGGCGTTCGTCATCCAGCGGCCCGGTCAGATCGAAGGCGGCGCTGCGCTGGGCGTTGTTGCCGACACCGAGGCGGACCTGACCCGACTGCTCGAACTCTGGACGCTTGCTGGTCAGCGATACCAGGCCGCCCGGGGAGGCGCGGCCATAGAGCACCGAGGCCGGGCCCTTGACCACCTCGATGCTCTCGAGGAAGTACGGGTCGATGACCAGCGAGCTGTAGGAGTTGGCATCGCCCATCAGCTTCAGGCCATCGAGGAAGGTGTTGCTCAGGCTGCCATCCGAGAAGCCGCGCAGCACGATGTAGTCATAGCGGTTGGAGGCACCGACCTGGTTGGTGTAGGCACCGGCCGAATAGTTGAGGGCCCGCTGCACTGACTCTGCGCCTTTTTCTTCCCACTCATCGCGTTCGACTCGTGTGGTCGCCTGGGGCGTTTCGTTGAACGGCGTCTCGGTCTTGGTGGCGGCGCTGGTGACGGTAAGCGTGTCGAGAGTGCTGGTATTACCGGATGAAGCAGCGTCTTGCGCCCAGGCCGGGGACAGAACGGCGGCGCTGGCTAGCGCAACGGCGAGGGTGAGGGGATGTCGAGCAGTCATGGGCAGTCTTTCCTTGGATAGGAGATCAACTCTCTTTCGGTAATGAGAATTATTCCATTTCATGCCCCGGCTGATGTATGCGAAACGCCAGCACTGCTTTGCCCAGTGCCAGAACACCTGTGCAAAGCGCCCAAGCGATGAACCTGCGTTACAAAGACTTGTCTCAGGCGGCTTTTTGGATAACGGGGCAGGCGGCTTGTGAAAGATGGGATCAGGTGGCGTTGCGGTACGCGCGAGGACTCATACCGAAGTGGCGGCGGAAGGCCGTGGTGAAGTTGCTGGCGTGGCCGTAGCCCACGGCGTGGGCCGTCTGCTGTACATCCATGCCCTGTCTGAGTAGCTCGGCGGCCTTCGCCAGGCGGCGCCGGCGCAGATAGGCGAACACCGACTGGCCATGGGCGGTGGCGAACTTGGCGCGCAGGCTGCTTTGGCTCATCGCCGCCAGGCGAGCCAGCTCGGCCAGCCGGTGGTCAGCTTCGGGATGTGTATCGAGGGCCTGACGCACTCGTGCGAGGCGGTCGCGCTCGCCGTTGGAGAGGCTGGGGATTGCGGCGGTGGGCGGGTGATAAGTGTCGTCGGACGTCGCCTCATTCACGCTGGCCAGCATCCGGGCCAGTAGTTGCAGCATCAACGCATCGAGCAGCAGTCGCGGATCGCCGCAGTCGCCGTCTGACGCCAGCGCTTCCTCAAGGGTCTCGAGCAGGTGCCTCGGCAGTGTTTGCCGGCGCAGGGCGGGCGGGCCCTCTTCCAGGGCCTTGAGCGTGGGGTATTGGTGGGTGAGCGCGGCGAGGGCATCGGTCCGAAAGGCCAGGTTCAAGGTGCGCAGGCGCTGGCCGGCATCCTGCCAGGCCTCCAGCGCCTGGCGATCATCGAAACGCGAGCACAGGGCTTGGCCCGGCGACAGCCACAGGCTCTCCTCGCCCAGGCGCAGTCGGACCTTGCCGTCCAGTATTACGGTGATGAACAGCGGCGCGGCGGCCAGTGAGCTGGAGGCGTAGGGCTCGAGCACCGTCAGGTCCGAGCGGGTCAGGAAGATGCCGCGGCGCAGCTCAAGCTCATCGACGCGACCGCGCAGAATCGGGGTCTGGGCGGCCTTTTCGTGATCGGCAAGGGCCGGGAAGCGGTAGGCGATGCCGCAGCGGGCGCCGAGCCGTTCAAGATCGCCGGCCGAGAGCTGGCGTGGCAGCGTTGCGCTGATGGTGGTGGCCATGTGGCTAACCGGTTGCCCTGTTCGATAACGGGCAGTTGCCGCAGTAGCCAAGCTCGGGCAGCAAGTAGCGCAGGCAGCAAAGCCGGCGCACGCGTTGGGTGGCAGAAGCGTCCGCCTCGCCTTGGCACTCAGGCTGGAAGTAGCGTACCGGCTGGTACAGCGGGTTGCGCCGGCCGTTGGCGGTGGTGCGGCTGGCAAGCAGGCGGTGGCCTTCCTCGGCGATGCCTGGGGTCGCCATTGGATGCGCTTCTACTGCATTCAGGAAGTGTTCCAAGGTGTTGCCGGCATTGCTCCAGAAGACCTTCGCAGAGGCCCCGGACAAGGCCGCCAGCCGACCGATCAGCGGCGTCAGGTGATCATCGATCAGGGTCGAGAAGCGCGTAAAGCCATCCAGTGAGGTCAGTGGGCGACCGGCGTGGGCAAGCTGCAGGCGCTCGGTGCGCCCCTCGGCCGTTAGCCATACCCCCATCTCATCGAGGCCCACCGGCAGGTCCCGCTCGAGCAGCAGGTTGGCGGCCAGGTAGGGGGCGAGCAGGGCCCCGAAGTGCCATTTCGACCAAAGTGACACCAGGGCGCGACGATCCCCTTGCTCCGACTGATAGCCATAGCCTGCCCTGAAGCGCACAAGCTCGGCCTCGAATCGCTCGGGCGTCAGCAGGTCACGCATCGGCAGCGCCGGGGCTTGTATCGGCCCGACCTTGGGCGGCGTCAGGCCCTCCATTGGACCAGTGTAGAGCGCATCGAGCAGCAGAGGCATGGCGGTCGTCTCATCAGCGGGGCCAGCGATTCGGGAAATACTAGATTAAACGAAAATCATTATCAAATGCGGTTGAGCATCAGTGTCTTGCAGCGGGTCAGGGCCTTGGCGATGTAGCGGCCGGCCATGCGTTCGGACACGCCCAGCCGTCGGCCGATTTCGGCCTGAGTCAGGCCTTCCAGCCGATGCCAGGCCAGTGCCCGTCGCTCACGTTCGGGTAAGCGGACCATGATCTCGTCGAGCTCCCTGACGCAGCCGGCACGATGACCCGAATGCTCGGGACAGGCGTGGGGACAGGCCAGCATCGGATCGTCGGGGTTCAGAGAACACCATTCAGGGGCGCTGTTCTGGCGCCGCCAGTGATCGATCAGGCGGTGCTTTGCCATGCGAAACAGATAGGCACGGGGATCGCGAAGCCCCGCATCGGGTGGGGCTTCTCGCAGCCGCAGATACAGGTCCTGGCACAGGTCTTCGGCATGACCTGCATCGTCGAGCCGACGGGCCATGTACTGACGCAGGGCCCCGGCATGACGCCGATAGAGCGCCTCCAGCTGGTGGTCACTCAAGGGCGCCGCTGGCCTTGTGGGGCTGGCCGGTGGAGACGGTCTGGTCGTGCTGTTCGGCGCAGACACGGCGATCCATCCCCGCGGCCTGGCCGCGGGGAGTCGAGTGACGGGAAGCGGGTGAGGAGAGGCGGCCGCGCTCATGCGCTGGCCTCATCGTGGGCGGTACTAGCGCGTTCCTGAGCCTTTGCTTGTGGCTGAGTATCAGTCAAAGCCCGGTGCTCGGGAGCGAAAGCGGCGATGGGGTTGTCGAGCTCGCCTGAGAACTGCAGCGCCCCCGCCGGGTCGGCCAGATCGACCATCTGCTGATGATTTCTCAGCTGCAGCCGGTTCAGGCATGAGCGGCGAAAGCGCGGCGCGAAGAGATCATGGCGGGCGAACTTGTCACTGAATTGCGGGTGCTGGCGCTGATAGTCGAGCACCGCGGCGGCGACCCGGGCCCAGAAGCGCTGCTCGGTAAGGGTGCCGGCGTTATCGAGAATCGCCGCCATGAAGCGCAGCAGGCAGTCGAAGACGTCGGTGAAGATCGACAGCACCTTGAGCGGCTCGGGCACCTCGACTGCGATGCGCTTCACGTCGTCGGGCAGTCATTCCCTGGCCGCCGGGTCCATCACCGCGATTTCCTCGGCGATGTCCTTCATCAGCGCGCCCACCGGTGCCTGGTCCTCGAGGATCAGGATCAGGTTTTCGCCATGGGGCATGAACACCAGGTCATGGGCGAAGAAGGCGTGCAGCAGTGGCTTGAAGTAGGCGTTCAGGTAGCGGTCCAGCCAAGCCTCGGCAGAAAGTCCTGACCCCGCGATCAGCTCGGGTAGCAGCGCCCGGCCCTTGGCATCGACATGCAGCAGAGCGGCCATGGTGGTCAGACGCTGGCCAGTCGCGAGGCGTGTCACCGGGCTTTCGCGCCACAGGCAGGCGAGCATCTTCTTGTGGGCGCTGTGCTTGTCGAAGGCGGCCTCCAGGTCGTCGCGGCGATAGCCGATGGCGGCTTCCTCGCGCAGCACATCGAAGCCACAGGCCCCGAGGTAGGGATCATCATCGACCAGGTCCTGGAGCCAGGCGTTGATGGCCGGTGTGCTCTGCATGTAGTGCGGCGACAGCCCGCGCATGAAGCCCATGTTGACGATCGACAGCGCCGTCTTGACGTAGCGCCGCTCCGGGCGGCTCTGGTTGAACCAGGTGCGGATCGACTGCTGCGCCTGGTAGCGGTCCGCGCCATAGCCGAGGCAGACGATGCGCCGCTCGGCCACGTCGGCCGCGAAGCCGGTGGCGAGCTTGTGAAACCACTGCCAGGGATGCGCCGGCATCAGCAGGTAGGCTTCGGGATCGAGACCCTGCGCGCTCAGGCGGCGGTGGAACTCGGCTACCTGACCGGCGCCGAGCTCCTCCTCGAGCAGGCTGCCATAGGACAGCGTCGGCAGGCTCGTGAAGCAGGCCCGCTCCCGCGCCACGGCGAGCCAGATCAGCTGCGCCGGGGCCGCCGCCTCGGGCGCGTAGGCCCGGTGATCGATGGCATCGAAGCCCTGGCGGCCGCTGTTGGCGATGAACACCGGGTGGCCCTCGTTCATCGCCGCTTCCAGGGTCTGGAAGTCGGCCTGGGCAAGCGCCTTCGCATCGGGGCGGGCGGGGTCGAGCTTGTAGGCGAAGGCGGAAAGCGTGCTGGCGAGCTCCTCGAGATACAGCGGCAGCATGGCCTCGCCAAGCCCCAGCACAGTGGCGAACTCGAGGATGAACTGCGCGGCGTCCAGCGGTGCCTGGCGGCCATGGACCTCGCGGGTCAGCGTGTCCTGGTCGATCGCCCAGTGATCCAGCGCCAGGCGCCGGGCCGTGAAGCGATAGACGCTCTCGCTTTCAGGAGCCGTGAGCACATAGCCTGCCGCGCCGCGCTCATCCGTGGCCGCGGTCTGGGGAATCGGCGCGAGCAGCTGCTCGTGGCTGAACTCGGCGATCGCCTTGCGCACCAGCCAGCGGTTGGCGATGGCCCAGCGCGCAGGCGTCAGGTGGTCGGCGGCCCGTTCAGGATAGCCGGAGAGCGCCTGCGCCTGGCGCGGCGAGGTGTTAGCCAGGGCCGCGGCGAAGCCTTCCCGGGTGCAGAAGCCCAGCCGCGCGGTCTTGTCGGCAAGGAATATCTCGCTCTGGTACTCGACCCCCACGCGGCGATTCAGCGGGTGGATATTGGCATTCTCGACATCGGGTTCCACCACCACACGGCGCGTGGACTCTGCCTCG
The DNA here is from genome assembly GCF_003268885.1 of Onishia taeanensis. Lineage (GTDB taxonomy): Bacteria > Pseudomonadota > Gammaproteobacteria > Pseudomonadales > Halomonadaceae > Onishia > Onishia taeanensis_A. Next base: position 6,528 of record NZ_QLSX01000002.1, on the reverse strand, counting down.
AACAGGAAGGCCATGATGGTCTCGATCACCGCGGTGCTGAAACCGGCGCGCGGGGTGTCGGTGGGGGCGACGAGAAAGTGCATGCCGACATCGCCCTCTGCGATCGGGTAGTGCTCGCCTAGCGGGTCATGCGCCGGGTCGTAGGCCTCGACCAGGAAGGCAGGCTCGCCCTCGAACAGGCCGAGAAAGGCGCTGGCGTGGTTGCTTGCCTGCATCTCGGCGTAGAAGGTCTCGGTCTGCTGCGGGCCTTGATCCTGCATGCCCCAGAAGCGCGCCCGGGGCTGGCTGACCCAGGCCTGCACCGAGGGCAGGTCGGCCGTTGGGTCCAGCGGTCGCAGGCGAAAGTCACCGAGCGTCTGAACATGGCGGCGGAAGCCTGGGGCCAGGGCCTTTAGCGCGGCGATAGCTTGGGTAGTGGTGGTGGCTTGGGTATTGGTGGTGGCTTGGTTAGTGGTGGCGGCGGCGCAGAGCGGATGTGAGGTGGTGGCGTCCATTGGGGTGTCGTGTCCTTGTGGTACGAGAAGCAGCAGCGATAGAAAAGCCGGTTAGGGCTGCAATGGCCGATGAGGGCCGGTGGGGCGGGCAATAAAAGGCCCACACCCATCAGCGGCACGTGTTTATGCCGGGGCCTGTTGTGTCGTCGGGTCAGGGTGCTTGAGCTCAGCGGGCTCGAGGCTTTCCAGCGGCACCCCGAAGCGCTGAAAGGCGATGCGCTCCTCGATCGGGTAAGGCTCGCGGCCGGTCATCTCGGCGATGATCGTGGCATTGCGGTAGCAGGCCATACCCAGGTCCGGGCTCGCCAGGCCATGGGTGTGCAGCTCGGCGTTCTGCACGAAGACCTCGTCCCCTGACGGGTCGACGGCATAGCGGCGGCTCACCGCGAAGCGGCCCTTCGCATCGAAGGCCAGGCGGTCGGCGATGGGCGCGAGGAAGTCAGGCAGCCGATAGCGATAGCCGGTGGCCAGCACCAGGCCCTGGGTGCGGTGGCTGAAACGGCGCTGCTGCTCGGTGTGGGTGAGAGTCAGCCGGTAGCGCTCGCCATCGTGGCGGGCGTCGTCCAGGCGCGCGTTGGTCAGCAGCCCGGTGGCGGGAGGCCCGGCCAGGCTCTTGGTATAGAGGGTCTCGTGGATGGCATTGATCAGCTCCAGGTTGATGCCCTTGTAGAGCCCCTTCTGCTCCTGCATCAGGGCGTCGCGGGTGGTCTCGGGCAGGGCGTGGAAGTAGTCGATGTACTCGGGGGACGTCATCTCGAGGGTCAGCTTGCCGTACTCCAGCGGGAAGAAGCGCGGCGAGCGGGTCAGCCAGTCGAGACGATAGCCGTGGGCATCGATTTCCTTGAGCAGGTCGTGATAGATCTCCGCCGCGCTCTGGCCGCTGCCGACGACGGTGATGCTGTCGCCGGCCTGCAGCTCGGCCTTGCGGCTCAGGTAGTCGCCGCTGTGCACCGCGGCGGGCGAAAGTGCCTCGCAGCAGCTCGGCACATGGGGCACCGGGCCGGTGCCCAGCACCAGGCGTCTGGCACGGTGGGTGATCGCCTGGCCGCTGCGGGTGTCGCGGCAGTCAAGCCGATAGTGCCCGGCGGCCGCGTCGTACTCGGCCCGCTCGACCTCGCAGTGAAAGCGAATGCTGTCGAGCTGTGCGGCGGCCCACTGGCAGTACTGGTTGTATTCGCGGCGCAGCAGGAAGAAGTTCTCGCGAATATAGAAGGGATAAAGCCGACCGGTCTGCTTCAGGTAGTTGAGCACGCTGAAGCGGCTGGTCGGGTCGGCCAGGGTCACCAGATCGGCGAGGAAGGGCGTCTGCAGGTGAGCGTCTTCCAACATCATGCCCGGGTGCCAGTCGAAGCCGCCGCGGCGTTCGAGGAATAGGCCATCCAGGTCATCAAGTGGCTCGGTCAGGCACGCCAGCCCCAGGTTGAAGGGACCAAGGCCGATGGCAATGAAGTCATGTACCCGCTCGTTATGGGTGTGGAGGGGCTGGCGGTTGTCGTTCATGGAATCGTCGTTCAAGGAATCGTCGTTCATGGGGCTCTCGAATCGGGGTTGGCGCGCGCCGCGGCCATGGGCCGGGCACGCGAGTCAGTAAGCGAATGGCGTGCCGTGCCGGCGTGTCGATTAGGGCAGCGCTTTGGCGGCCTTTGGCGCTGAGGCCGTCGCGACCTGTGCGGCGCCGCCTGGCTCCCGTGCCCGCCAGGCATCGCCGTGGTGGCAAATGCGGGCGAGAATCGCCTCGATGTCTTCGAGCCGGGTGTCCGGATTCAGCAGCGTGAACTTCAGGTAGTGGCGCCCGGCAACCTTGGTCGCAGCGACCACTGCCTCACCGTCGCGGGACAGCGCCGCGCGGATATGGCGGTTCATGGCCTCCAGGGTGTCCTCGTCCAGCGCGGGCTCGTTCGCGGCAATATCCGGGCGATAGCGAAACACCAGCGTGCTCAGCGGCGGGTCGAGCAGCACCTCGAACTCTGCCCGCTCGGCCATGCGCCGGTAGGCGGCCTGCGCCAGGTCGATGACTTGATCGAACAGCTCGCCGAGGGCATCCGCCCCCATCAGGCGCAGGGTCAGCCACAGCTTGAGAGCATCGAAGCGCCGGGTGGTCTGCAGGCTTTTGTTGACCTGATCCGGCGTGCCGGCACGGGCCTGGTGCTCCGGGTTCAGGTAGTCGGCGTAGTGGGTGACGTGGCCCAGGTGATCGGCCTCGTTGACCAGGAAGGCGCTGCAGCTGACCGGCTGGAAGAAGGTCTTGTGGTAATCGATAGTCACCGAGTCGGCGAGCTCGGTACCGATCAGACGATGGGCGTGGCGCTTTGAGGTGATCAGGCCACCACCGTAGGCGGCATCGACATGGAACCAGCAGCCGTGGGCGCGGGCGATCCTGCCGATTTGGGGCAGCGGGTCGATGCTGCCGAAGTCGGTGGTGCCGGCGGTGGCCACCACGGCGATGGGAATCAGCCCTTGATCACGACACTCGGCGAGACGCGCGGACAGCGCTGCCGGGTCCATGCGGAAATCCTCGTCGCAGGCCACCGGCATTACCGCCTGATAGCCAAGCCCCAGAATCGCGGCGGATTTCTTGAGGCTGAAGTGGCTGACCTCGGAGCCGAGGATGCGATAGCGGTGCGCCTCGGTGGGCAACCCGCAAAGCTTGTTGCCGCCATGGTCATCCAGGCGGGCGCCGTGGTGATCCCGAGCCAGCATCAGCGCCATCAGGTTCGACTGGGTGCCGCCGCTGGTGAAGATGCCGTCGGCGCGCTCGCCAAGCCCCAGCCGCTTGGCCGTCCAGTCGATCAGCGCCTGTTCGATGAAAGTGCCCCCGGCGCTCTGGTCGAAGGTGTCCAGCGAGGAATTGATCGGCGCCAGGATCGCCTCGGCGAGCACTCCCGGCATCACCAGCGGGCAGTTGAGGTGCGCCACGTAGCGCGGGTGATGAAAGTAGACGGCATGATCCAGATAGACCCTCTCCAGCTCATCCAGGGTCGGTTCCAGGGCGCCGAGGTGTTCATCCAGGTCGATGTCGGCGAACGTGGGCGCCAGCTCCTGCGGGCGAACCCCATCGAAGGGGCGCGCGACGTTTTCCAGGCGGTGCTGCACGCGTTCGACGCAGGCCATCATCTGCTGGCGATAGGCCGATGCATGGCGCGCCGCCAACAGCTGGTCTCGCCCGGGCACCGCAACCGCGGCACGATCCTTGTGTGTCATCCAACACCTCGCATGGCTGTCTATTGAATGCGAATAAGCATCATTTGCAATTTGCATTCATTAAGACGCAGCGACGCGCCGGTTCTGAACCGGAAAATCGTGATGTTTTGTAAAGAAAAGAAAGGATTACCGCATCGAGCGGCCGGCAGACGGGTTGTCAGCCGGGCAGTAGGCCGGCTCGCCTTATCGCGTTCCGGACAACTCGCCGGCCTGTTCGCTGGCCTGCTGGTAGGCCTTCTAGCAGCCCAAGGCGCCTCAGCGCTCGATCAGGGTCGCGTCCAGGGTGACCGGCACCTCATCGCCGATCTGCTCGTAGCCGAGCAGCAGGATCACGGTGCGCAGGGTAGGGTTGGCCATCAGCTCGCGGCCATCCACCGCGACCCGCTCGGCGGTGGCGATCCGCACGCGGGATTCGCTCTCGCGGGTGAAGCGCAGCGCCAGGGGCTCCTGCTGATTCACGCCTTCGGCGTCGACCTGGAAGGTCAGCGTCTCGGTGAGGGAATCACCCACCGCCAGATTGTTTAGCCGCTCCGGCGGCAGCCGGGTGACCAGGGTGGCCAGCGGCAGCTCGGCCATGCCCTTGAGCCACACCGGCAGGCCGCCCAGCCGTTGCGGTATATCGGTCTGGCTCAGGCGCAGCGGCAGGCGCAGGGTGCCATCGTCACCGATGCTGCCCGAGAGCTCTCGTACCCGGTGCTGGTGCGGCACCGGGCCCGAGGGCGTGATCTCGATCACCGTCGCCTCGAGCGCCGAGCGGGCGGGGTCCAGCTGCCAGGCCGCCTGGGCGGGCAGGGCGGCGAGGGCAAGAGAGGCGAGCAGAGACAGCCCGCCGGCGGCCGCCGAGAGGCCGCGGCGGTGGGAATGTGAAGCTCGTGTGAACACTGGCGGTGTCTCCCGGCAGGCGTGTTAGCGTGATGGTATTGAGAGTAATCCACTGCAAAGGACATCGCGATGACCCGCGCCAGTATCCTGCAACAAGGCACTATTCATTGCTTCCCCGCCGGCCTGCGCGATGCCAAGGGCGAGCTGGTCAACGCCGAAGTCTCGGCGGTGGCCTTCGACGGCGAGCGGCTCTTGATGGCCAGCGACAAGCCGATTCCTGGCGAGGAGCGCTCGGCCTGCTTCGCCCTGCCGATGACCGATGCCGGGCCGGATGACAGCCAGCTTGTCTACTACACCCAGCCACTGATCAAGCAGGCCGTGAAGTACGAAGACTTCGCCCTGAGCGCCGATGGCCGCCATGTGTTGGCCACCACCGGCTTCGACCGGCTTGACGCCGACAGTCACGCCCTCAACGACTACAACCACCTGCTGATCTGGCCGCTCGGCAAGCCCGACGAGGTGCAGGTGGTCGACCCCGACCCCCGCGACGGCGTCGAAGGCTCGCTAGAGCTGCGCGGCAAGCTCAACGGCGCCATCGGCTTTCCTTACTACAAGATCGAGGGGCTGGCCGCGATTCCCGGCGAGCGGGGCGACGGCCTGCTGCTGTTTGGCGTGCGCGAGCAGGGCCAGGCCCACGACGACTTCGAGTACGTCAGCCGGGTGATCGGCGCCCATTATCAGATCACCGCGAACGGTAACCTCGAGTTCCTCGACGAGATGCGTGAGTTCTACGCCTTCGACCCGGACAGTGTCGATGGCGTGCGCTTCGAGTGTGGTCTCTCGAGCCTCGAGTACGACCCCTACCACGCCAGGCTCTATCTGCTGACCAGCTTCGAAAACGAAGTGGATGGCGAAGAGCATATCGGCGGCTACCTGTGGCAGATGAGCCTTGAGGACTTCCGCGCCCGCCGCGCGCCCGAACTGGTAACCAACCCGGAAAACCTGCCGCTGGAATTCGAGCACAAGGCCGAAGGCCTGGCCGTGTTGGACCACGACCGCCTGTTCGTCGCCTACGACAACGACCGCAACCTGGAGCTTGGCAGCGTCGACGAGCGGGACGAGCGCCACGCCTGCGAAGCGCCCTTCACCATCCTTGCAATGAGCTAATGTAGAGCGAATCCCGCTGGTCTCGTCCGGCGGGATTCGCTATCATACGCCCGCGTTGATAAGGGCCTATAGCTCAGTTGGTTAGAGCAGGGGACTCATAATCCCTTGGTCGTCAGTTCGAGTCTGACTGGGCCCACCAACATCAAGCCGTTACGTTTGATTGTATTCCCTTCCCCGTTGTTCCTAGTTGCACTTATCCACACCCTGTTCGTCTGGCCCTTCCTTCAAGGCCATGTGGATAAATTGACGTCTGTGCACTCTGTCTAAGTGCTCATGACGGCCTTACCTTGCCAAGTTGAAGCTTCTAGTAGTTCTAGCCGTTATTCATTCGATCCAAGTCGCTGACAATCATCACCAACAGTTCTTTCATGGCGATTATGTGCTTGAAGATAAACCGTTTTGGTTTATTTTTTACATTGAAAACGGAATTTAAGGCCGCTTTTCCACGTGAAAATAAACCAGCTACTACACAAGATCCCGTATGGCGTCGTCGTGACGACCGCCTGGCTGGCATCACCCCCTGATATTCACCGGGCAGCCCTGAAAATGAAGATGGCGGTTGGTATCCTGCTGATAAATCAGAAAGTTCCTGGCAGAACCTGATTCAGGAGGACCAACCGCCATGGGTGAAACCCTAACGACCTGGTCGCCGTCCTGCAACGGCTCCGTCAACGTCCAGCTCAGCGGCGAGCGTGCTACCAGCGACAGCGGTGCCTTGCTGCTGCGTGAAGCCCTCGATAACAGCGGCGTGATCGAGGCGCTGGAGGACAACCTGGTCGATCGACGCCACCCGCTGCGCATCCGTCATTCGCTGGCCAGTCAGCTGCGCACCCTGGTGCTTCAG
>NZ_QLSX01000001.1:469840-590658 GCF_003268885.1 Onishia taeanensis | reverse complement strand
CAGGCTCTCCTATACTGATGTTATGTCCAGTAGAGGAGGTCGCGTCATGGCACGCAATCCTATCCAGTTCCAGCCCGGCCTGTCGCTGCCGGCATTTCTCGAGCAGTACGGCACCCAAGCGCAGTGCCAGGCAGCCCTCTTCCAGCATCGCTGGCCTAGGGGGTTCGTGTGCCCCGACTGCGGCAACAACACGGGCTGCCAGCTGTCGCGGGGGCTCTACCAGTGCCATCGCTGCCATCATCAACCCTCGCTGACCGCCGGTACCATCTTCCATGCCACGCACCTGCCATTAACCACCTGGTTTCTGGCCATCTATCTGCTGACCCAGCGCAAGAGCGGCATCTCAGCGCTGCAGCTGTCCCGGGAACTCGGCGTCAGCTACAACACCGCCTGGAAGCTCAAGCACAAGCTGCTGCAGGTCATGCATGAGCACAACCAGGGCGAAAAGCTCTCTGGACGCATCGAGCTGGATGACGCCTATCTGGGCGGTGAACGGCCGGGAAAGCGCGGTCGCGGCGCTGAGCACAAGTTCCCGTTTGTGGCGGCCGTGCAAACCGACGAGGAGGGCCATCCGCAGCGTGTTCAGCTTCGCCGCTTGAGCGGTTTTACCCTTGCCGAGATACGTCGCTACGCTCAACAGGCCATTGCGCCCGGCAGCCATGTCATCAGCGACGGTCTCGGATGCTTCCTGGCCTTCGATACGCCCACCTATGTTCATGAGCGCCACATCACCGGCGGTGGGCGTGCCAGCGTGGCGAATCCGGCGTTCAACTGGGTCAACACGCTGCTCGGCAACGTCAAGAACGCGATCACCGGCACTTACCATGCCATCCGCGGGCCGCACGCCCCACGCTACCTGGCCGAGTTCGAGTATCGTTTCAATCGGCGCTATGACCTTAAGGCCATGATCCCGCGCTTTCTGACGGTGGCGGCGAGAACGCCGCCAATGCCGTACCGGTTCCTGAAGATGGCTGAATGTTATGCGTAATCAGGAAGAGTTTTGTCCGGATTTTTGATCTTAATTCCAGCACTGAATGGCGAGTTCGGAGTATTTTCCTCTGAACTCGCTTTTTCCTGATAGTACGCTGCTTCTTGATAGCGTGCTATGCTGCACATAATCTTGGTAAAGTTCTATTATCGATTCGTGGTTTGCATTGGTAAGCAATACCTTTGCTCCCCTTTCTGTTGCACGATCGATGGCATGCTTTAGTCTTACCTGGTCTTCCCAGGAGAATAGCTTCTCGTTGTATTTTACGAAACCGTTGTAGTTGTGCCTTACCGTGTAAGGGGGGTCGACAAACACAAAGTCGTTTTCCTGCGCCGCATCAACGATCGCTTCAAAATCAGAGTGCGTGATCACAGAGCGGCGGAGAAGTTTTGCAGTTTCCCGGAAGTTATCCGTATCAAGTACTACATTGCTCTTGGTGCCTTTTGGAACATTGAATTTTCCAGAAAGATTGACGCGATAAAGCCCATTCCAGCATGTCCTGTTCAAGTAGATCATACGCGCTGCGATCTCTGTCTGCCTAGTCGGCGTCTGGGCGCGCATGAAGTAGTAAAACTCTTCGGAGTGCTGCTCATGGTAGCTTTTGAGCAGATTCTCGACCATACGATTCCGGTTCCTCAGTGCACGGTATGTCGTGATGAGTTCCTGGTTAGCATCGGATAGCAAGGCCTGCTGAGGCTGCAAATGGAAAAACACCGAGCCGCTTCCGAGAAAGGGCTCAATGTAGGTGTTGAACTCAGTTGGGAAGATTTCAGGATGATCGCGGACCAACCACCTTTTACCCCCGGCCCACTTTAGAAAGGGCAGTACGATCTGCTCTGACATCTCATCATCCTGACACGAAATTCTGGCCGCTATGATACGTGGACCGAGGATCCGGCGCCATGGCCCAGCGGGCTATAACACATGGCAATTCACGCCACTGCGTCCTGCGGTGCCCACTGAGCAACTGCCAGCCAGTGTTCTAGTGCGGCACGTCCAGATCCCATTGATATTTCTCCGTCTCGGGGTCGCTGCCGCCACCGAAGACTAACGTATTTGCTGCCCCGTCTCGCCACGATCATCGCTTAGAAAGACCAGATATCTTCCAACACACCGCGTACGGCGGCGATCACCGGTTCGTCGCGCCGCTCCTTGAGCCAGATGAAGCTCAGTGCACAGGGTAGGCTGATGCCTTTGGCAACGACAAGGCCGCGTTCCTGGCGCTCCTGCAGGGCATTGGCATCTCGGGCCAGGGCCAGGCCGACGCCGGCTCGCACCAGGTCGATCATGCAGGGTTCCTGATCGACTTGGGCCACGCGGTTCGGTGTGAGCCCATGCGCCAGCATCCGTTGCGTCAGTAGCCGGTAGTGCACGGAGCGCGGCGGGGTGACGATCCAGGGCAGGGCGGCCAGGCTGGGCCAGTCGGTACGTGCCAGGCGCGATGACCAGCCGGCCGGGGCGATGACGTTATAGTCGAAATGCGTCAGTTCGATCATTTCCACCACCGGCGCCCCTTCCCCCGTTTCCGGCATCTGGCCGGGCGGCTCCAGGTAGAAGCCGACATCCAGCTCGCGTTTCAGCAGTGATTCGAGCACATAGCCGCTGGTGCCGTGATGCAACTCCGTCTCGACCTGAGGGATCCGGTGCACCAATCGGTGCAGCAAGGCGCCTAGGCGAATGAATTCGGGGTCGACGATGGTGCCGATGCGCAGGCGTCCGCGCAGCGTCTCGTGCATCGACTGGGCGCTGATCTTGAAGGCCTGCAAGCCCGCGAGTGCGGCCTCGGCGGACGGCAGCAGGGCATGGCCATCGCTGGTCAGCGCGAGCCCCTGCGCGTGGCGCTGGAAGAGCGTGAGGCCCAGGGTCTCCTGCAACTGCTTGAGCTTGAGGCTGACGGCCGGTTGGGTCAGGTGCAGCTCCTCGGCGGCGCGCGACACGCTGCCCTGATGGGCCACGGCCACGAAGGCGCGCAGCGCCTTGATGTCATGCATGCATGCCTCCCCTGGAAATGGCCATTGCGCCGAGCGATAAGATATTTGTGAATCTTATATATCGCTTTTGGCTTTCTCAATTGATTCCACATCGCCTTGAGTTAGTTTTGTGCCTACTAGGCCCCGCAGCATGGGCTATCCAGTGTGCAGTGCAACATAAGGTAAGAGGTAGACATGACCACCGAGCGCATCGAGCATTATATCAATGGCCATAAGACTAATGGCGTAGACGACCGTTACCAAGACGTCACCAACCCGGCCACCGGTAAGGTGACCGGCCAGGTCGCGCTGGCCACCCAGTCGGACGTGGATAGTGCCGTGGCGGCCGCTCAGGAAGCCTTCCCTTCCTGGGCCGATACCCCGCCGATTCGCCGGGCGCGAGTCATGTTCAAGTTCCTCGAGCTGCTGAACGCGCACAAGGACGAGCTGGCCGAAGCGATCACCCGTGAGCATGGCAAGGTGTTTACCGATGCCCAGGGCGAGGTGGCGCGCGGCATCGATATCGTCGAGTTCGCCTGTGGCATTCCGCAACTGCTCAAGGGCGACTACACCGAGCAAGTCAGCCGGGGCATCGACAACTGGACGACCCGCCAGCCGCTGGGCGTTGTCGCCGGTATCACGCCGTTCAACTTCCCGGTAATGGTGCCGATGTGGATGTTCCCGGTAGCGATTGCCGCCGGTAACAGCTTCGTACTCAAGCCGAGCCCGCTGGATCCCAGCGCTTCGCTGATGATGGCTGATCTGCTCAAGCAGGCCGGTCTGCCGGATGGCGTCTTCAACGTGGTGCAGGGTGACAAGGATTCGGTGGAAGCACTGATCGACCACCCGGACGTCAAGGCGCTGTCCTTCGTCGGTTCCACCCCCATCGCCAACCTGATCTACGAGCGGGGCGCGCGTAACGGCAAGCGTGTTCAGGCGCTGGGTGGTGCCAAGAACCACATGGTGGTGATGCCGGATGCCAACCTGGACAAGGCCGTCGATGCCCTGATCGGCGCGGCCTACGGCTCCGCTGGCGAGCGCTGCATGGCGATCAGCGTGGCGGTGCTGGTCGGCGACGTGGCCGACAAGATCGTGCCGCGTCTGGCCGAGCGGGCCCGTGACCTGAAGGTCAAGAATGGCCTGGAGCTCGATGCCGAGATGGGGCCCATCGTCACCGCTCAGGCGCATCAGCGCATCAATGGCTACATCGAGAAGGGTGTGGCCGAAGGCGCCGAGATGATCGTCGATGGCCGCGATTTCGATTCTGCCACCACCGGAGAAGGCTGCGCCGACGGCTTCTGGATGGGCGGCACCCTGTTCGACCACGTCACCCCGGAGATGACCATTTACCGAGAAGAGATCTTCGGCCCGGTGCTGGCCTGCGTGCGCGTGCCGGACGTGGCTACCGCTATTCAATTGATCAACGATCACGAGTTCGGCAATGGCGTTAGTTGCTTCACCGAAAGCGGCAGCGTGGCCCGCGAGTTCGGTCGGCGCATCCAGGTCGGCATGGTGGGCATCAATGTGCCGATCCCGGTGCCGATGGCCTGGCACGGCTTCGGTGGCTGGAAGCGTTCGATGTTCGGCGATACGCATGCCTATGGCGAGGAAGGGGTGCGCTTCTACACCAAGCAGAAGTCGATCATGCAGCGTTGGTCGGATTCCATCGACGCGGGCGCCGAATTTGCCATGCCGACGGCCAAATAATCCCTTCCTCCATTGACTGAACGGTATGCCGGCCGATCGGGGCGATCCCCCGGTCGAAGGCCGCCCACGGGCGGGCCGGCATCCCCAGCGAGAGCACGCCATGGCTGATCAAACCAACAACACCAACACCCATGCCTTCGACTATATCGTGGTGGGCGCCGGCACCGCCGGCTGCCTGCTCGCCAATCGCCTCAGTGCGGACCCGGCCAACCGGGTGCTGCTGATCGAGGCCGGCGGGCGAGACAACTATCACTGGATCCACATTCCGGTGGGCTATCTGTACTGCATCAACAACCCGCGTACTGATTGGCGATTCCGTACCGAGCCCGATCCTGGCTTGAACGGTCGCTCGCTGATCTATCCGCGCGGCAAGACTCTCGGTGGCTGCTCCAGCATCAATGGCATGCTCTATCTGCGCGGCCAGGCTCGCGACTATGACGGCTGGGCCGAGCTGACCGGCGACGATGCCTGGCGCTGGGAGAACTGCCTGCCCGACTTCATGAAGCACGAGGATCATCATCGCCTGGATGATGGGGGCGACGCCGACGCTGAACACCGTGATTTCCACGGCCATGGCGGCGAGTGGCGTATCGAGAAGCAGCGCCTGAGCTGGCAGGTACTGGATGATTTCGCCACCGCGGCGGTGGAATCCGGCATCCCTCGCACCCGCGACTTCAATCGCGGCGACAACGAGGGGGTGGACTATTTCGAGGTCAACCAGCGTTCGGGCTGGCGCTGGAATACCTCCAAGGCTTTCCTGCGGGGCGTCGAACGGCGCGGCAACCTGACGGTCTGGCATTCCACCCAGGTGCTGGGGCTCGACTTTGCCTCAGACGAGGACGGCGAGCCCCGCTGTTGTGGGGTCACGGCCGAGCGCGCGGGAGAAAAGGTCGTGGCGACAGCAAGTCGCGAAGTAGTGCTCTCCGCCGGTGCCATCGGCTCGCCGCAGTTGCTGCAAATCTCAGGCGTCGGTCCGGCGGCGCTGCTTGCCGAGCATGGCATTTCGGTGGTGTCAGACCTGCCAGGCGTGGGCGAGAACCTGCAGGACCACCTGCAGATTCGTTCGGTCTACAAGGTCAAGGGTGCCAAGACCCTCAACTCCATGGCCAGCACGCTGTTCGGCAAGGCGAAGATCGGACTGGAGTACGCCCTGAAACGTTCCGGGCCGATGAGCATGGCACCGTCCCAGCTGTGTGCCTTTACCCGCAGTTCCGCAGACTACAAGCACCCTAACCTCGAATACCACGTCCAGCCGCTGAGCCTCGAGGCGTTCGGCCAGCCGCTGCATGATTTTCCGGCCATCACAGCAAGTGTGTGCAACCTCAACCCGACCAGTCGGGGCACGGTGCGCATCAAGAGTCGCGACCCGCATAAGCCGCCGGCTATCTCACCCAACTACCTGAGCACGCCGGAGGATCGTCAGGTCGCCGCCGACTCGCTGCGGGTGACGCGCCAGATCGCCGCTCAGCCGGCCTTTGCCAAGTACGAGCCCGAGGAGTTCAAACCGGGGGTGGAGTATCAGAGCGATGATGACCTGGCACGGCTGGCCGGCGATATCGGCACCACCATCTTCCATCCGGTTGGCACCGCCAAGATGGGACGCGACGACGATCCCATGGCGGTGGTGGACTCTCACCTTCGGGTCCGGGGGGTAATCGGCCTGCGCGTGGTGGATGCCAGCATCATGCCGACCATTACCAGCGGGAATACCAACTCGCCAACCCTGATGATTGCCGAGAAGGCAGCGGGCTGGATCCTGGCAGCGCAATGAACCCGATAGGACGTTGCGAGAAAACCGCGGGCTATTTCTAAGCGAGCTATCCTGCTGGCTACGTCGATTCTTCCCGTGTGGCACCAGTACTACACTGGCGTTAGGCGCGTCGGCCTTGCGTCCTCTTTAGACTTTGTACCTAGTCAGCGGGGCCACATTCTGACACTCTCATGCTCCTTGCAGGCGTTAGGATAAAGACGACGCTGAGCAATTGTTCCCACATCCAAGGAGACTCGCTATGCCCCAGACTATCGCCGTCATCAAAGGAGATGGTATTGGCCCTGAGATCATGGATGCCACGCTCAAGGTGCTCGATGCCCTGGACTGTGGCTTTGAGTATGACGTGATCGAGGCGGGGCTAGGGGCCTTGGAGAAGCACGGTACCTTGATTCCCCAGGCATCGCTGGACAGCATCGCCGAGCACGGCCTGGCCCTCAAGGGCCCGCTGACCACGCCGGTGGGTAAGGGGTTCTCGTCCATCAACGTTCAGCTGCGTCGCCATTTCGACCTGTACGCCAATGTGCGCCCGGCGATCAGTTTCCCGGGCACGCGGTCGCGCTACGATGACATCGATCTCATCACCGTGCGCGAGAATACCGAAGGCGCCTACATGGCCGAAGGCCAGAGCCTGAGCGAAGACGGCGAGACGGCGGTCGCGAGTATCAAGACCACCCGCAAGGGCTCCGAGCGCATCGTGCGTCATGCCTTTGAGCTTGCACGTGCCAAGGGGCGCAAGAAAGTCACGGCGGTCCACAAGGCCAACATCATCAAGTCCAGCTCCGGGCTCTTTCTCGATGTTGCTCGAGAAGTCGCCAAGGATTTTCCTGAGATCGAGTTCCAGGAAATGATCGTCGACAATGCCTGCATGCAACTGGTGATGAATCCGCATCAGTTCGACGTCATCGTCACCACTAACCTGTTCGGCGATATTCTCTCTGACCTTTGCGCGGGCCTGGTCGGCGGCCTGGGCATGGCGCCGGGGGCCAACATTGGCAAGCAGGCGGCGATCTTCGAGGCAGTACACGGCTCGGCACCGGACATCGCCGGTAAGGGCGTGGCCAACCCCTGCGCTCTGCTGCTGGCCGCAGCGGAAATGCTGGACTACCTGGACATGAACGATAAAGGCACGCGGATTCGTACCGCCATCCGCGAGGTGCTAGAGAGCTCTCGTGAGGAAGTCACACCGGATCTCGGCGGCAGCGGTACCACCGAGACCTTCGCTAACGCCCTGGTAGCGGCCGTCAGCCGCTAAGCGCCCGCCAATCTCGCCCTGGGGGCTTCCCAGGGCGACGTGCCGCCTCCTTGCTCTGCTCCCCGTCTGGTCTTGAACGCCTGTCAGTGCGCGTCTATCTCGGCAACTATCCTCGGCAGCTATCTTGGCTGCTCGGCGTCAGCCGACGCCGCAGAGACAACCGTGGCCACCCGTTTTACCCGCAAGCAGAAAGGCCCGGCAGTGCGGTCGGCAATCAGGAAACCGATCTGGTGAATGTCTTCCGGCGCCAGGGGCGGTGCGTCACTCAGAACGGTGCCGCGCCTCACGGCCTCGAATGCCGCCCATGGGAAGGTGAGCGTCTGCCAGGCATCCGTTGACGGGGTGAAGGTCATCCGATAAGCGCTGGAGTCGCCAAGCGCTGAGCTTTTCAGACGCAGTTGGTAGCTGCGTCCATCGCCGCGCACGGTGATGGCGATGCCCTTGGCCTGGGCAAAGCCTGATTCAGTACCATCCGGTTGGCGGCGCACCGATGCGAACCCACCGCCGTTCTCAAGCGATACCTCGCCATGGAAGCGCCCCTCGCCCTGGGAAACGCTGAACCCACTTTGCGAGATGCCGCCCATCACGCCGTCATTTACCGCATACCAGCGTTCTTGCTCGTGCGGGTCGTCGAATTCCAGTTCCATCATCGCTCCTTTCGCCACTAGTTTTTTCACCACTACTCACCTCACCGCCAGGTTTTGGCGCTGCCAACATCGTTGGCAGGCAAGGCTCGCTGACGGTGATTGATTTTACTTAATGCGCTAATAATTAGCGTGGGGTAGTCAGCTCTCCCAGCTTGCTAGTAAACTGGTCTAATCAAAGTAGGCGAAGATCGCATCTTGCGAATCATGCCTTGAATCTATTGTAACGGGAGTTGCCGAATGGCCCACGATACGCTGCTGACACCGACCCGCCTGGGTAGCCTGACGCTACCCAACCGCATTCTGATGGCGCCCCTGACCCGTGCCCGCACGCCGAACAGCGTGCCGGGCAAGCTGCAGGAAGCCTACTACGGCCAGCGCGCCGGCGCTGGGCTGATCATCAGCGAGGCGACCAATATCTCCCCGACGGCCCGCGGCTATGTGTATACCCCGGGCATCTGGACCGATGAGCAGGAAGCCGGCTGGAAGGGCGTCGTGGATGCCGTGCATGCCAAGGGTGGCCGCATGGCGCTGCAGCTGTGGCACGTCGGTCGTGTATCCCATGAGATGGTGCAGCCCGATGGCCAGGCGCCGGTAGCGCCCAGCGCGCTGAAAGGCGAGGGCGCCCAGTGCTTCGTGGAATTCGAGGACGGCACCGCCGGCCGGCACGAGACCAGCACCCCGCGGGCGCTGGAAACCGATGAGATTCCCGGCATCGTCGATGACTACCGCCAGGCGGCCATTCGCGCCAAGCGGGCAGGCTTCGACATGATCGAGGTGCACGCCGCTAACGCCTATCTGCTCAACCAGTTCCTGGCCACCGGCACCAATAAGCGCACCGATCAGTACGGCGGTTCACTGGAAAACCGCGCCCGCTTCCCGCTCGAGGTGGTCGATGCGGTGGCCGAGGTATTTGGCCCCCAGCGCACCGGTATTCGCCTGACGCCGTTCATCGAGCTCTTCGGGCTGACCGATGACGAATCCGAGGCGATGACCTTCTACCTGCTGGAGCAGCTGTCCAAGCGCGGCCTGGCCTATGTGCACGTTAACGAGCCCGATTGGGCCGGCGGCGACATCACGTTCAGCGATGATTTCCGTCGTGAGATGCGCGCCCGCTTTACCGGCAGCCTGATCTTCTGCGGGCATTACGACGCCGAACGCGGCGAGCGGATCATCAGCGACGGCATCGCCGATGCAGTGGCGATCGGGCGTTCCTACATCGCCAACCCGGATCTGGTCGAGCGCATTCGCTTGGGCGCCGAGCTCAACGAGCCGGATCCCGAGACCTTCTATGGTGGTGACGAGAAGGGCTATACCGATTATCCGTTCCTGGATAACGGCTTCGATCGCCGCGCCTGATTGGCGCGGGTCTGGTTAGGTTTGGTGTGACAGCCGAGCCCCAATGCTCTGCTTTTTGGCCCCCTCATCGAGGGGGCTTTTTTATGGCTGGGTTTATCGATGAGTGCTTTTGGATGGCCGAATTGACGCTGGGCGCGAGCCAAGGGGCCTTTCAGCCCTTGGCGGCGGCCAGGGCCTGATCGATATCGGCGATGATGTCGTCGACGTGTTCGATGCCAATCGACAGACGCACCATGTCCGCGGTCACGCCGGCGGCCTTGAGCTCCTCCTCGTTGAGCTGGCGGTGCGTGGTCGAGGCCGGAATCGACGAGCAGGTCTTGGCGTCGCCGATATTCACCAGGCGCAGGATCAGTTGCAGTGCATCGTAGAAGCGGGCGCCGGCCTCGCGGCCGCCTTCGATGCCGAAGCTCAGGATGCCTGAGGCACGGCCACCCATGTAGCGCTCGGCGAGAGCATGGTCCTTGTGGCTCTCGAGGCCCGCATACTGCACCCAGGTGACTTGCGGGTGCTGTTCCAGATGCTTGGCCACCGCGAGGGTGTTGTCGCAGATGCGCTCGATGCGCAGGGCCAGGGACTCGAGCCCTTGCAGCAGGTTCCAGGCGGCTTGGGCCGAGAGCGCGGCACCCATGTTGCGAAGTGGCACTACACGGGCGCGGGCAATGAAGGCGGCGTCGCCGACGTCGCGGGTATAGCTGACGCCATGATAGGAGACGTCGGGTTCGTTCAAGAGCGCAAAACGCTCGGGATGATCGGCCCAGGGGAATGTGCCGGAATCGACGATCACACCGCCCACCGTGGTGCCATGCCCGCCGATGTACTTGGTGGCCGAGTGAATGACGATATCCGCCCCGTGCTCGATAGGGCGCCACAGGAAGGGGGTGGGCACGGTGTTATCGACGATCAGCGGCACGCCGTGGCGGTGCGCCACATCGGCCAGCGCCTGCATGTCGACCACGCTGCCTGATGGATTGCCCACGCTCTCGCAGAAGATGGCCTTGGTGCGCTCATCGATCAGGGCGGCGATGCCGGCCGTGTCGTCCTTGTGGGCGAAGCGTACCTCGATGCCCTGGCGGGGCAGCGTATGGGCAAAGAGGTTGTAGGTGCCGCCATACAGCTCGCTGATGGAGACGATGTTATCGCCCGTTTCGGCAATGGTCTGGATCGCATAGGTGATCGCCGACATGCCGGAAGCCACCGCCAGGCCGGCGATCCCGCCTTCCAGGACGGCGATGCGCTGCTCGAGGACCGCGCAGGTCGGATTCATGATTCGCGAATAGATGTTGCCCTCGACCTTGAGGTCGAACAGGTCGGCGGCATGCTGAGCGCTGTCGAAGGAAAACGAGGTGGTCTGATGAATGGGCACGGCCACGGCATGCTGGTTGTCCGGTTCGTATCCGTGGTGCAGGGCGATGGTTTCGAGCTTCATATGGATTCCTGGCAGCTTAAATGAAGGGCAACGATAGGCGGTGGAAAATGACGGGTGATAAGACGCAATGCCTCATGCCAAGGACCATATTAGCAGCGGCTTGGTTTTATGCCTTTCGTCCTTCGCCTTAGCTTGGGTTGAGCCTGTATTGAGCTACGCTTGAGGAGCCAACAGCCACCCTCGGAGATGTGCCACATGCCCGCTATCGTTTTGCTCTTTGTTGCCGCCCTGCTGATGCTCCCCCTGCCGGTCATGGCGCAAGGGGGAGCGCCGAATCTGGTACCCGGGATGTGGGCGTTCAGCAGCATGACCCATGTCGAGGGCGACCTGCCGATTCCCGATCAGACGGAATCCCACCAGGAATGTCTGACCGAAGCCGACATCGCCGATGCCCAACGCTCCATGATTCAGGAGCAGGACGGTTGCGAGGTGATCGAATCGACCATCGGCCGGGATCGCATGGATTACCGCATGATGTGTCGCGGTTCCGGCGGTGAGGCGAACATCGATGGCAACATGCGTTTCCTCGGTGAACGCGCCGAGGGCAGTGTGGACATCGACACCACCACGCCGATGGGCGAGCTCAAGATGCACACCACCATCGAGGCTCAGCGCATGGGCGAATGCTGAATAGCCGAGACCGCAGCCTAAACCTGTGAGCCGCTAACCGGCCGTTGCCTCGTCGGCATCGGCGGCCTGGGGCGCCTCAGGTAGGTCGCGAACCCATTCCTTGGCTTCATCCCGGTGGTGGGTGTCGAAGATACGCACCTCGAAGGGTTTGAAGAGATGGTTCTCGAGGGAGGCCAGCGGACGCAGCCAATTGTGGTCGGTGACCACGGCAGCGCGGTGATAATGCGCCATATCGCCGATCTGAGTCAGGCCATAGCCCAGGTCACGCAGCATGGCGGTCAGGGTCATCCAGCGCATCTCGTCGATCTCGGTGTAGAGGCTGATTCGGGGATGTGTCTTCTTCAGGGCCTCAATGGCGTCGATGGCTTCTTGCAGGTCATCGGCGTTCACTCGTCCGCTGGCGCGCAGGGCGACAACATGGCTGGCCCCGGGGGGCAGAAATTCGATCATGGCAGTGATTCCTCTTGGCCGGTGGGTGGCGGCTGGCTGTCAGAAGTGTCGTTTCAACTCCGGTGAAAGCATCATTCTGTTCTGAAGCATAGCAGCCGCCACGCCGCTGCTCTGGCTGGCGCGAAGAACCCGGCGACGCCATCGAGAGCTGCGGACTCATCAGGCTAGGCATTCTTCATCAAGCTCGGCGGCCGGGTCCCTCGGCTAGCGTTTAATCTCCCATTTCTCGCTCCAGGCGCTGGGCGACCGCCTGCGGCGAACCGGTGTGCCGGGCCAGCAGGTCGTAGGCCACCGGCACCACGAACAGGGTGAACAGGGTCGCCGCGGCGACACCGCTGAGAATCACGATGCCGATCACCAGCCGGGTTTCGGCGCCGGGACCGGTGGACATGATCAGCGGCACGGCCCCGGCCATGGTGGTCACTGCGGTCATCAGGATCGGCCGCAGCCGGGTCACTGAGGCCTCGATCAGGGCGTCACGGAAGGCGCTGCCCTGATCGCGCAACTGGTTGGCGAACTCCACGATCAGGATGCCGTTCTTGGCGGCGAGCCCAACCAGCATGACGAGCCCTACCTGGCTATATAGGTTCAGCGATTGCCCGGCGAGATAGAGCCCCAACAGGGCGCCGCACAGCGCCAGCGGCACGGTGAGCATGATCACCAGTGGATGCACGAGACTCTCGAACTGACCCGCCAGTACCAGGAACACCACCAGCACCCCGAGTAGCAGCAGGAAGGTGGTGGCGCCGCTCGCCTCCATGAAGTCGCGCGAGGCGCCCTTGAGGTCGGTCTGGGCTTCTGCGGGCAGGAGCTCATCGACGCTGGCTTGCAGGTAGGCCAGGGCCTCGCCGAGCGGATAGCCCTCGGCCAGGTCGGCCTCGAGGGTGATGGCGCGAATGCGGTTGAAGCGGTTGAGGGTGCTGGGGCCGGCAAAGTCGGTCAGCGTCACTAGGCTTGCCAAAGGAATCAGTTCATCGCTGCGCGCCGAGCGTACCTGAATACTGTCTAGCGAACGCGGGCTTTGCGTGTCGCTGGGCTCGCCTTCCAGTATCACTTCATATTCCTCGCCGTCATCGACGTAGCGGGTGACGTTGCGACCGCCGAGCAGTGTCTCGAGGGTGCGGCCGATCTCGCTGACGGTAACCCCGAGTTCGGCGGCCCGCTGGTAGTCGATATTGACCTTTAGCTGGGGCTGGGTTTCATCAAAGTCGCTTTCCAGCCCGATCAGGCGTGGGTTGTCGGTGCGGATATGATCGATCAAACGGTCGCGCCAGTTGGCCAGTTGTTCATAAGTGCCGCCGCCGAGCACGAACTGCACGGGTTTCTCCACCCGGCCGCCGAACCCCTGGCGCATTACCGGAAAAGTACGCACCCCGGGCAGGCCTGAGAGCCGGCTGCGGACATCATCCATGATCGCCCACGCCGAGCGCCGCTCGCCCCAGTCGGGCAGGCCGATAATCGCGAAGCCGTCGTTGAAGGTCTCGATGTTGCCATAGCCGCGTGGCGCGCGGATCAATACCCGGTCGACGTCGCCGGTCTCGATCATCGGCAGCAGCCGGGTCTCAATCTCGTTCATGTAGTCGAGCATGTAGTCGTAGCTGGCGCCGGGCGGGCCGTTGACCAGCAGGAAGAAGTTGCCGCGATCTTCCTTGGGGGTGTATTCGCGGGGCAGCTCCGTGGCGAGCCAGCCAGCGCCGCCCAGCATGGCCAGAAACAGTGCGGCGACTAGCAGACGCATCTTGAGCACTCGGATCAGCACCGTGCGGTACAGGTGCTGGCTGAACTCGAGCAGGCGCTGGACACCGATGGCCAGACGGCTCTCATGCATGCCGGGGCTGAGCAGCTTGGAGGCCATCATCGGCGTCAGGGTGAGGGCCAGCAGGCTCGAGATGGCCACGGCGGCGGACAGGGTCAGCGCAAATTCACCGAACAGGCGGCCGATGTCACCCTCAAGGAAGCTCAGCGGCACGAAGACCGCCACCAGCACCAGGGTAGTGGCGATCACCGCGAAGGCGATCTGGCGGCCGCCGCGGAAGGCGGCCACCAGCGGCGTCTCGCCGTATTGCTGCATGCGCCGATGGATGTTCTCGAGCACCACGATGGCGTCATCGACGATCAGGCCGATGGCCAGCACCAGGGCCAGCAGCGTCAGCAGGTTGATGGTGAAACCGAATACTGCCAGGGCAATGAAGGTGCCGATCACCGCAATCGGCACCGTGACCGCTGGAATCAGCGTGGTGCGCAGGTTGCCAAGAAACAGAAAGATCACGATGACGACGAGTCCCATGGCGATAAACAGCGTCGTCACCACCTGGCTGATGGCCCCGGACACGAACACCGAGGCATCGAAGTTGAGGCGCAGGCTCAGCCCCTCGGGGAGCGTCTTCTGCAAGCGCTCCATTTCGGCGCGCACGCCCTGGGCTAGGTCCAGCACATTGGCGGTGGACTGCTTGATCATGCCAAGACCCACCATCGGCACGCCGTTGCCGCGAAAGACGGTGCGCTCCTCGACGGCGCCGATCTCGACCCTGGCAACATCGCCGAGCCGCACCAGATCGCCATCGGCACCTTCGGACAGCACCAGCCTCTGGAAGTCGTCGGCGGTGGCGAAGCTTCGGGGCAGGCGGACCACGAACTGCCGGTCCTCGGAGGTGATGGCACCGCCGGGCAGTTCGACGTTTTCCTCGCGCAGGGCATCCTCGACGTCGCCGACGCTCAGGTTGCGGGCGGCCAGGGCGTGGCGGTCGAGCCATATGCGCATAGCGTAATCGCGCCCGCCACCGACGCGCACCTGAGAGACCCCGGGCTGCACTGACAGCCGATCGACCAGATAACGATTGGCGTAGTCGGTGAGCTCTTCCATCGAATAGCCTTCCCCAGACAGGCTCAGCCACACCACCACTTCCGAGCTGCTGTCGGCCTTCTGGATCTCCGGAGGCTCGGCCTCATCCGGCAGGTTGCCACGGGCCCCCGATATGCGGTCGCGCATGTCGTTGGCGGCGGCATCGATGTCCTGGTCGAGACCGAACTCGACCGTGATCTCGGATTCGCCATCCTGGCTCGACGAGCTGATGGTCTGGATGCCCTCGATGCCTGAGATACGGTCCTCGAGCACCTGGGTGATGCGGGTTTCGACGACGCTTGAGGAGGCGCCCGGATAACGGGTGTCGACGCTGACGATAGGCGGGTCGATGGCCGGATATTCCTGCAGCGGCAAGCGTTCCAGCGCCAGTAAACCGAAGGCCACGATCAAGGCGGCCAGTACGCTTGCCAAGACCGGGCGCTGGACGGAAATATCGGACAGGCGCATCAGGAATCATCCGCCTTGGTCGCGGCCCCCGTAGCCGGTCGGCTGCGTTGGAGTATCTCCGCGACCGTGGTCGAGGCATCGACGATGCCGAGCACCTCGACGGCTTGTCCATCGCCTGTGGACTGGCTGCCATGAATCACCACCAGGTCGCCGGCTGAAAGGCCGTCTAGAATTTCCACCCGGCCGGCGCGGCGGGCGCCGATGCTCACATCTCTTAGGTGCGCCGTCATCTCGGCTTCATCGATCACCAGCAGCGACTGGCGGCGTCCTTCTGGAATCAATGCGGCTTCGGGGATGACCAGCGCCTGGCGCGACGCGCCGTCGAGTGTCACTTCCATCAGCATGCCGGGGCGCAGCCGGCGCCCGTCGTTGGGCAGCTTGGCGCGGACCGTGACGCTGCGGCTGGTCGGGTCAATACGGGTACCGATGCTGGCGATCTGGCCCTGAAAGCGCTCATCGGGGTAGGCCGGGCTATGGGCCGTAAGCGGTAGCCCTCTCGACAGCAGGCTGATGCGACTCTCAGGCACCTGGAAATCGAGCTTCACGACATCGAGTTTGTCCAGCGTCACCAGTGCCATACCGGGTGTGACCAGGCTGCCGACGCTGATGTTGCGAAAGCCCACCTGACCATCGAACGGCGCACGCAGCCGGTGGGCGGCCAGCCGCGCCTCTATTTCGTCGATCTGTGCCTCGACCTGCCTCAGCTGCGCCTGGCTGTCCTCGACGTTGGCCCTGGGCGCCAGGTTGCGAGATTGCAGCTGGCTGGCGCGAGACAGCGCATTGCGTCGCTCGTCGCGCAGCG
Organism: Onishia taeanensis; assembly: GCF_003268885.1. Lineage (GTDB taxonomy): Bacteria > Pseudomonadota > Gammaproteobacteria > Pseudomonadales > Halomonadaceae > Onishia > Onishia taeanensis_A. The sequence goes on along the minus strand of NZ_QLSX01000001.1, from coordinate 574,349 downwards.
CCTGGGCGGCGCGCAACTGCGCCTGCTCTTCGCCGTCCTCCAGGCGGATCAGTACAGCGCCGGTGCTAACCCGCTGGCCATCCTCGAAGCTCACTTCGCTGACGATCTCGGTCACAGTCGCAGAGAGCGTCACGCTTTCATCCGCACGCAGCGTGCCCAGCGCTTCCAGCTGTTCTGACCAGGTGAGGGTATCGGCGCGGCTGGCAATGACTGTGCTGAGGGATGCCTGCGCTTGGGCTAACGCGGGCAGTAGGGTCATCAGGAGCGCAAGCCACACCACGACCAGGCGAGAGCGGCGTGTCGTCCGTCGGAGTGGCAGCCATCGGAAGGGCAGCCTTGGCATCGAGAATGGCATCAAGGTGGTGTCTCTTGGTCGGGGCTAGGGGGAAGGGAGATTTGCCTGGCAATAGGGCTGTGGTTGGACGTCGCGCTTCCGTCGTCATCGCCCCAGTCGCCGCCTCGTGAGTCTTCATCGTAAGGTGTGCCGATGATCAATGACTGCGGTTAAAATCTATACACACCTTATACGCGGCGAGTGCATAAGACAATGTGTCGACAAGACATGTACAGGGGCCCGCGATGACAAGGAAAGTGGCGCTCGGACCGGCGCGCAGCGCTTGCATCATCAGCCCATTCTATCGGCCCGCTCTATCAGCCCACTCTCAAGGTCAAGCTGAGAGGCCAGCGTGGCATAAGCCGGGAAGATCACCAGCGTCCCCTGCCGCTCTGGTACCATCTCGCCCTTGTTCCATGGCTCCAAGGGTGATGCTGCATGACTTCCCAACCCGATGTGGTGGTGATCGGTGCCGGTGCGGCCGGACTGATGTGCGCGCTGACCGCCGGTTACGCCGGCCGGCGCGTGCTGCTGATCGACCATGCCAACAAGGCTGGCAAGAAGATTCTGATGTCGGGTGGTGGCCGCTGCAATTTCACCAATATGGCGACGGGGCCCGGCAACTTCTTTTCCGGCAATCCGCATTTCTGCATTTCGGCCCTGAAGCGCTATCGGCCGGAGCACTTCGTCGAGCTCGTCGAGCGCCACGGCGTCGATTACGTCGAAAAGGCGCCGGGACAGCTTTTCTGCGCGGATTCGGCCAAGGACATCGTGCGCTTGTTACTCACCGAGTGTGAGTGGGCGGGTGTCGAGGTCAGCCTCAAGACCCGCGTCGACTCCATCGAGCGGCGAGGCGAGGGGATGCGCCTGGAGACCTCGCTTGGGCGTATCGACACCGGTGCCGTGGTCATCGCCACCGGTGGGCTATCGATTCCCAGCATGGGCGCCACTGGCTTTGGTTACGACATCGCTCGCCAGTTTGGTCTCACGGTCACCGACACCCGGGCGGCGCTGGTGCCATTCACCCTGACATCGCAGTGGAAGGAGCGCGCCGCGGCGCTTTCCGGCGTCAGCTGCGAGGTGGCGGTCAAGTGCCGTGACGGTGCCTATCGGGAGCCGATGCTGTTCACCCATCGCGGGCTCTCCGGGCCTGCCATGCTGCAGATTTCCAGTTATTGGCAGACCGGCGACGAACTTGAAATTGACCTGCTGGCGGGGGAGTGTGCCTTCGAGGCCCTGGCCCGTGCGCGTCGGGAAACGCCCAAGCGGCGTCTTTCGACCTGGCTTGGCGAGCGCTTCCCCAAGCGCTTCGCTCAGGCGCTGAGTGAGTGGTATGGGCAGGATGCTCCGCTTGCTGAGCTGTCCAATGCCCGCCTCGAAGACTGGCAGGCACGCCTTAATCATTGGTCGATAAAGCCGGCGGGAACCGAAGGCTGGCGGACCGCCGAGGTCACCATGGGGGGCGTCGATACTCATGGTGTGTCGTCGAAGGACTTCGCGGTCAATGGTCTGCCGCAGTTGCGCTTCATTGGCGAGGTGCTGGATGTGACCGGCGAATTGGGCGGCTACAATTTCCAATGGGCTTGGGCGTCGGGCGTTGCCTGTGGGCAGTCGCTCTAGGCTGTGTACGAAAACTATCTGCGTTCACTGACGTTTCGCACAAACCCTAGGTCTCGGAAATGGCGGTAACTGTCGCCCGCATTATCGAGTCGCTTTTGGCTCATCGTGTGTATCGCATAGGGAGAATGCCATGGCGTTTGCACTACGACTGGACCGGGCCATGCAGGCCAACCTGACGAGGATCGTCGATCGCCAACTGCGCAAGGCCCTTGCTGAGCTGGCGGTCGAGCCAAGCGATCCGCGACTGGCCGATCATGTGCATCAGGTTCGCAAGCGGATGAAGATGCTGCGGGGGCTGCTGCGTCTGATGCGCTATGCCATGCCCCCTGACATGTATCGCCGGGAAAACGCCGCCTTGCGTGATGCGGCAAACGCCCTGTCAGGGTCCCGGGATGCACAGGTGTGCATCGACACCTTCGATATCCTGGTGCCTGCTGAAACGCTGGAAGACGAGGCTCGGCAGCTCGCCCCCGTACGTGAAGCGCTGGTCGCCGCGCGGGACCGGCTGCTCGCTGGGGCGGAGGCCGAAGAGAACGGGAGGGGGGATAACACCGCGCATCACCTAGCGTCGGCCCGCACGCAACTCGAGGCGGTGCGCGAGCGGCTGCCAAGTTGGCGGCTGACGGAAAAGGGCGTCAAGGCCATCGCAGGCGGCTTGAAAAAAGTCTATGGCCAGGGGCGGGCGGCTTTCACTCAGGCGTATTCAAGCGGTGATGATGGCGACTTCCACGAGTGGCGAAAGCAGGTCAAGTATCACTGGTATCACGTGCGCCTGCTTCACCCGCTCTGGCCTGCGGCTCAGCGTGCTCGGGCCAGGGAACTCAAGTTGCTGGCTGAACGACTGGGCGACGAACACGACCTCACGATGCTGCGAGAGGAGCTGCTGCGCCTGGAGGGCTTAGAAGACGGGATTGTTGCGGAACTTGAGTGGCGCGCGTCGCGCCGCCAGCTCACCCTGCGTGATGATGCCCGAAGGCTCGGAGGCCTGCTGTATGCCGAATCACCCAAGGCCTTTTGCCGCCGTTATCGGCGCTTCTGGAAGGTGGCGCGGCCCTGAACCGGTCGCCTGACAGCTAGACGCCTAATAGCTAGACCACAGGCGCCGTTACTTGACGAGGCGGCGAAGACGCCTTGCCGTCATGGCGAGTCCGAGCGCACGCCCGGCGAGTCGCCTGCCCCCTTTCGGGCGGCGCAGGCTGCGCCAAGCTACCAGCCCGGCAATCCCATAAAGCGGTGCCTTCCAGCGCATCACGGCATGATAGAAAGCATCGATGCCGTGGGTAGCCTGTCGCCAGTGTTCGGCGTTGACCAACACATCGATACGCTGCTGCTCGATGCGGGTTTCAAGCTGCGCCTTGCGTTCGGCAAGGCTCGCCTCGTCGGTGCTTTTGCGGGCAGCGGTATTAGTGGTCGGCTTGGGCATGCTGTCGCTCCGCGTTCATGAGCTCGCGGTCGGTGGCGAGGTGCTTGAGCGTGCTCTTGAGAAGAGTGGGGCGCTTGGCGAGGCGACGCACCCATAGCGCCATCACCAGGCCACTGCCCAGCAAAGCCAGTGCGCAGGCGACGATGGCTTCCAGCCGATAGCTGTCCCAGAACACCACGACCACCAGCAGGGTCAGCATCGCCAAGCCCAACAGCAGCAGCAGCAGACTGACGCCTGCCAGCAGCAGCAGGGTGATCAGACGAGCCTTCTCCTCTTCGAGCTCTACCACGGCGAGACGCAATCGCGTCTCGCCGCTGGTAATCAGGCTGCCGATCAGTCGCCGGGTGGCCTCGAATACGCGCTCTGCCGGTCCTTGGCCCTGAGCCATTAGCGCCGCCCGATCAGCATGCCGATCACGACGCCGACACCGGCACCGATGCCGATGCTGGTCCAGGGGTTATCGTGGACGTACTGGTCGCATGCATCGGCCTGTTCGCGCACATTGTCGCGGGCATTGCTGTAGAGCCGTTCGCCTCGGGCTTCCAGATTAGCGCGGGTGTCTTTGAGGCGTTGCTCGGCACGCTCGCGCATCTCCTTGATATTGCTGCGTGAGTCATCCGCTGTGGCGTTTACGAGCTCCTCCAGCGTGTTGGTCAGGTGCTCAAGGTCGCTCTTGAGCTGGTCGGTGCTGGTATCGATGTTGGGCTTACGGTTTGCCATTCGAGTCTTCCTTTGACGGGTGGGAAACGTGTTCAGCATAGCAGCCTAGGAGCGTGGACAGCACCCTTTGCCATGCCTGCCCGAGGTGCCCTTGCTGATGTTCAACGTGCATTGGTGAAGAAAGAGTTGAGGCTGAAGCCAATGCTAAGGCGATTGTTATTGTTGTCATAGTCGACCAGGCTCTCGCCGTAGCCGTGGTAATACTGGATATGCCAACGCATGCTGTCGGAGAGGGGCAGCGAATAGTCGAACTGATAGCCCATGTGACCGGCGTCGGGATTGCCTCGCACCAGCAGGCTGGCTTCGTGGTTGTCATTTAGACGCCTTGCCACGGTAATGTCGCCATACCCCATGTAGCGCTCGATGTCCGGGTTGTCGTCTTCTTCTTCGGACTCCGGGATGCGCCAATGGGGCGCTACACTGACCACCCAGTCTCCGCTCTGGAAGATGCTTTCCAGATATAGCCGGTTCCAGCTGCGTGACAGCGGCTCCGAGCGGCCGTTGGACTGGTGATTGAATGCAAAGCGGTTCTGAATGTTGGTCCAGCCCAGCATCGACATGTCGTTGTCAAAACTGACGAAGAATTCTGGCTCGAAGTTGGTTTCCCGGAAGGGGGAAGAGGCCTCCGAATTGTAGGCCTGCCACCAGCTGCGCTGGGTGTAGGCAAAGTATAGGTCTCCGTTGTTGCCGAATACATTGTCGGCTAGCTTGAACTTGGCGCTGAACTGGAACTTGACCTCGGCATTGCCCACTTCCGAGTCGCTGATCGAACGGAAATCTTCCTGGTTGGGGTTGGTGTTGTAGCTCCAGGGGAACAGATAGTTGCGGCGATAGGCGGTAATCGCGAAGGGATTATTCTCGGATTCCTCCTCCAGTTCGCGCCGCTGCTCGGCTTCTTCCAAGGCACGCTGGGCAGAAAGCTGGTCGGTCATCTCTTCCTGAGTCAGCGGCTGGTTGGTCGCTCGCCCCTCGGTGTCGCTGTCCTGTGCGACGGCTTCGCTTGCCAGTGTGCTAGCGCACAAGGCCAGGGCGAGCGCCTTGAGTGGCTTGGGCATGGCCATGTTCTGATTCCTGTCGGTCGCCTATCGAGTCCTGTTTCTACCATGACGTGAGGCCAAGTCAATCGTTCTCGTTATCTCTCGGGCGTTTTCAGTGACTTTCTCAACGACTTTCACAACGACTTTCGCAACGGAGTTCTCCCTTGCGAAGAAGAGGCGATATGTCGCGGTCGCGCCGAGTTGTGGCGATCGTCGTCGCGGTAGACACTGAATATGAAGGGATTCGCTGGGTACCGTCTATCATTGTGGCTCGTTGGCGTGTCCCGGCGCCGCTGGGGAAATGGCGGCATATACGTTGGGCGAACATGCGGAGGAAGGGCGGTGGGGCAAGTGAATGGGCAGGGTATTGCGCTAGGGCATGTGGCGCGTTGGGCACGGGGGGGCGTCCACGTCGGGTGGTTGGCGCTGTTGGTGCTCCTCTTGCTGCTGTCCTTGACTGGACCGGCACTGGCGCAGGACGCCTCGACGTCCGATTTGCCGAGTATCGCGACTTTGAATGCCCGCATTCAGGGCCTCGAGCCTCAGGAAGGTGCGACGCTTGATGAGGCCGCGCAGCGCGATCTGGAGGCGCTCAAGTCAACCCGGCAGACGCTTTCCAAGTTGCAGGATATGCAGGCCGATATGGCAACACTGGAGAAGCGGATTGCCAGTTCCCCGGCAGATATCGAGACACTGAAACAGTCCCTGCAACACGATCTTTCTTCCGCGCCGGACATGACGCCGGAATCACTCGACTCGCTTGCGACGACTGACCTAGCCGCTCGTCTTCAGGATGCCCTGGATACGCTGCAGGGACAGCAGGACCGCCTGAGCGAGGTCAATACGCAGCTGATCAACACCCAGACGCTGCCCGAACGCGCCCAGCAGAGCATCGCTGATGCGATGCGCACACTCGAGAGCAGTCGCCAGGCCCTGGAAAACCTGGCTGATGTGCCGGCCGATAATCCTCAACGGCTGCAGCGACTCGCCGAGATGCGTCTGGCGGATCTGACCGTGCGCTATCAGCAGAGTGCGCTGAATGCCAACTCTCGTCTGCGCGAACTCGCCCAGCTTCGCCAGGACCAGCTCAACCGGCAGATCGCCCAGCAGGAGGCCCATCTGGCCATGCTGCAGGCGGTTCTCGACCGCAAGCGGCGCGACCAATCCGAGCAGGCCATCAAAGAGGCTGCGGCCGGCGGTGCCCAGGTCGAAACCGAGCACCCAGCGGTCAAGCAGGCGCAAGAGGTCAATCGCGAGTTGAGCCTCGAGCTATTAAAGGCCACTGAGCTTTCCAACACCCTGGCTCGCGACGGCCTAGAGGTGCGCCGTCAGCTCGACCGCGTGCGCCAGCTTCAGCGGACCCTGAATGAACAGATCGACGCGATTCGCGGCAGCCTGCTGCTGTCACGCATCCTGCGCGAACAGCGACGCCTGCTGCCGCAGGTCGAGCAGCGCCGCAATCTGCAGGACGACATCGCCGACCTGCGTCTCAAGCAGTTCGAGCTGGGCCGCCAGCGTGAGGCGCTTCGCGATACCACTGCCTTGGCAAAAGAGGAACTGGCGGCGGCCAAGGTCGAACCCTCGGATGCGCTGATCACTGCCCTGGAGGGGATTTATCGATCGCGGCGAGAGTTGGTCGACCAAGTAGAGCAAGCCTATGGCGAGGAGCTGAGCGCGGCCATTGATTTGCAGCTCAATCAGCAGCAGTTGCTGGCCCTTAGCAGGCAGTTGCGTACGACGCTCGACGAACAGCTGTTCTGGGTTGCCAATAGCCGTCCGCTGGACCTGGGCTGGCTGGGTCAGATACCGGCGCGGCTGGCCGACACCTGGGTGCACGGCGCGTGGCGCTCGGCATTTTCCTTGCAGTGGCCTGGGCTTGGAAGTCTGGTGGGGCTGCTGCCGCTATTGATCGCCGTCGTTCTCTTCCTGCTGCGTCCTCCGATCAAGCGACATCTGGTGCTGCTCAGCGACAAGATCGGGCATCTCAAATATGACACCCAGGCCCTGACCCCGAAGGCGATAGCGCTCAATGCGCTGCTGGCAAGCCCTGGCCCGCTAGTGCTGGCGTCGCTGGGCCTGGTGCTACTGATTGGGCAAGTTGGCATGACGTCGCGGCTTGGCATGGCACTGGTTCAACTGGCACTGGCCTGGGGCAGTATCGCCTGGGCGAGGCGGTTGCTGGTGCGCGATGGGGTGGCGACGCGTCATTTCCTGTGGCCACCAGCCTACGCGGAGCGGCTTTCCAGGCTGCTGCAGTGGCTGGGACTGTCGCTGGTGCCGGTGCTGATGATCTCGAGCGTGGCGCGCGGTGGAGAAATCGCCTTGTCACAGTATCCGTTGGCCTTGCTGCTGATGCTTTCGGGCCTCGCTGGCATGGCGGTGGTGCAGAGCAAGCTGATTGCCGCCCACACGCCTTTTTTCGGCGTCCTGTTGCTGCGCCTGCTGGTTGGCCTGGCGCTGGCTGCGGTGCCATTGCTGCTGATGTGCCTGATCATCTTGGGGTATGAGTACACGGCCCTGAGTTTGGTGGCGCGTTATGTGATCACGCTCTATCTGCTGGGAGTATGGATCGTGGTCGAAGCCTCCGTGGTGCGGGGGTTAGCGGTGGCAGCGCGGCGCTTGGCTTACCGGCGTGCATTGGCGCGTCGCCGGGCGCTGAAGCGCGATGAGTCGGGAAGCGGAATGGAGGTGGTCGAGGAACCTCCGTTGGACATGAATCAGGTCAATCAGCAGTCATTGCGTCTATCCAAGCTCATCCTGGTGCTGGGGTTGGCGATGCTGTTGTATCTGATATGGGCCGATCTGCTAAGCGTACTGGGTTACCTGAATCAGGTGGCGGTATGGGCGGGAGAGTCGGGTGGCAGTGGTGAAGGCGGCGTTGCCGCGGGGATCAGCGTAGCTGATGTCTTCATCGCCCTGGTGACGGTGGCCTTGACGATGATGCTGGCGCGCAACCTTCCCGGCCTGCTCGAGGTGATGGTGCTGTCGCGGCTGGCGCTCAAGCAGGGCAGTGCCTATGCGATCACCTCGCTGTTGTCTTATGTGATCGCCGGGGGTGGGGTGGTGATGGCGCTGGGAACCCTCGGGGTGACCTGGGACAAATTGCAGTGGCTGGTCGCTGCCTTGGGGGTGGGCCTGGGGTTCGGACTCCAGGAAATATTCGCCAACTTCATTTCGGGGCTGATCATTCTCTTCGAACGGCCGGTGCGCATCGGTGACACCATCACCCTTGGCAACCTACATGGCACCGTCAGCCGCATTCGTATTCGTGCCACTACCGTCACGGACTTCGACCGCAAAGAGATCATCATTCCCAACAAGACCTTTGTCACCGACCAGTTGATCAACTGGTCGCTATCCGACAACGTCACCCGGGTGGTGCTCAACTATGGGGTGGCCTATGGCTCGGATCTGGCGCTGGTGCATCGCCTGCTGCGCGAGGTGGCCAAGGGCAATGCCAGGGTGCTCAAGGACCCGGAGCCGCAGGTGTTCTTCCTGCAATACGGTGCCAGCACGCTTGATTTCGAACTGCGCATCTTCGTCAATTCATTGACCGATCGGCTGCATGCGGCGGATGAAATCAACGTCGAGATCGCATCCCGTTTCCAGGAGCACGGTGTCGACATCGCCTTCAACCAGCTCGATGTGCGCCTGCATGATGCCAATGGTGGGCCCATCGAGTGGGGGGCGCTGTCCGTCCGCGAGAGGCAAGCCGACAAGCGGGATGATCACCAGAGCGAGCGCGCCAGTCGGGCAGGTAGCGCGCCTCGTCACGGCAAGCAAGACCGCGGCACCTTGGATGATGGGCCAGAGGGCGAGGACTAGCAGAGCAGGCGACGCTCAGGCGCCGGAAGAAGATGACTAGCGTCGCCTTAGTCACGTCGGTAGTCACGCCGGCCATGCAGCAGAAATTCGCGGTTGCCGTCGCCGCCTTTGATGGGGCTGTCCTGCCAGCCAAGCACCGTGAAGCCATGCTCTGAGCAGCAGGCGCGGATACGCGACTCGACGCCTGACAGCAGGGCGTCATCGGTCACGATGCCCCGCTCGTTGACCTTGCCGGGCCCAACCTCGAATTGCGGTTTGACCAGCGAGAGCAGCTCAGCACCGGGCGATAGCAGTTGGCTCAGCTGGGGCAGAATCAAGGTCTGGGAGATGAAGGAGACATCCATGATGGCAAGTGACAGCCCGTCGGGCGCATGCTCCGCCATGGCCTGGCGCAATTCGGGAGACTCGGTCATGGCGCGGGCGTTGAGCCCTTCCAGGCAGCTGACTCTCGGGTCCTCGCGAAGCCTGGGGTCGAGCTGGTCGTGGCCGACCTCGACACCGATCACATGGGCCGCACCGAAGTGCAGGGCGCAATCGGTGAACCCGCCGGTCGACTGGCCCACATCCAGAACTATCCTACCGTCGAGACGCATGCCGCGTGCCTCGAGCAAGGCCTCGAGCTTCAGCCCGGCCCGCGAAGCGTAGCGTTCTTCGGGGTCATCGGCGACCGTCAGCGGGCTGTCTTCCGGCAGTTTTTCCGAAGGTTTGGTCAGGGGCGGATGGCCTGCCAGGCTGACCCGGCCATGGCGGATCAGGCGCTGGGCGCGTGAGCGGGAGCGCGCCAGGCCCTGGGCGACGAGCAGCTGGTCGAGTCGGATCATGGAGCCTCTGGCCGAAAGAGCGGAAGGAGTGGGGTGGGATTATACGCAAGACGGCCTACGGGAGAGAATCCCGCAGGCCGTCAGATGCTTGGCATGCATGAAGGGGAGAGGCGAAGAAGCGCAGTCTAGCTCTCTGGCGGGGTCTGTCCGCTGCTCGCCTGTAGCTCGCCCTTGGGAATGCGATCCATGCCCCAGCTGCGATGGATGTAGCCGGTTACCTGGTCGAGCTCCTCTTGGGTGATCTTGGCCAGCTCACCGCGCTCCAGTGGGTCGTAGTGATAGATATACAGGCGCGAGACGAACTGCTCGAAGGGCAACGAGGACTCACCAAAGCGTTCGCCGTGGTCTGCCGTGCTGACTTTGATGCCGTCGCCCCAGTCTTGACCGCTGTCGTTATTGGGGTTGAAGAAGTAGACCCGCATCACGTCATTGGGATCGAGGTTGGCGCGCAGGATGGTGATCGCATGCCAGCCGATGAAGCGGGCCGCAGTGTCGGTCACGGCGATGCCGGCCGGTTGAGGATGAATCAGTGGCTGATTGCCGTTGTAGTAGGGGTGATAGCTTGCATAGAAATGGCGCAGGAAATCGTCCAGTTCCGTTAGCTGCCCGGTCGCGACGTCGACATTGATGCGAAAGCCACGGCCGGACCACCAGCCATGGAATTCCGGGTTGACCCAGCGGTGCGGGTCGCCTTCGCGGCCGATGCAGCGACGGCCCATTTCGGCATAGATGCGATCAAGGTGTGGCACCACGATCAGTGATACCGGGTCTAGGTCCATCGGCAGGGTCTGAGCGACGCCAGAGAGGCTGGCCATGGAAGACAGCGGCATGCCCTCGAAGTGCATGATGATATCGTCATCGCGGGCGGCCCAGGCCACCATCTGTAGCAGGTAGTCCGGATCGTTGTAAGCCCACATTGAGAGGGCTCGCGCCGATTGGCAGGTCGGGTTGTTGCCCTGGCCGACGCCCAGCGGCAAGCCCAGCATGCACAGCACGCCTTCCAGTAGCCTTGCCTTGGGCGAGATGGTTTCCCCAAAGGCGAGGTTCAGGCGCGCCTCGGACCAGTCGGAGAGCGGCAGCCCCAGCTGTCGCCACATGGCCGGCGCCACCGGGGGTTGATAGAAAATGCCGCGCTCGAGTGTCAAGGTCAGGCCGTAGACCGCCTGGGAGGTTTCCGGATATACACCGCCGCGGATCAGTGCGTGGACCAGTTCGTGGTAGCACAGCAGGCAATCTCGCCCGGTGGAGGAAAGGCCCATGGCCTCTGCTAGCAGGTGGTCGCTGTAGTCCAGCAGGTGGCGCAGCAGCACCGGATGATAGGCGGAGACCAAGCCGGTATCGTGCATGGACCGTGCAAAGCCGGTGGCCTCGCCCTGGAGAGCCGCGGCGTCCATGCTGGAGAGTCGCTCGCGATAGATATCGAGTCCCGGATCCTCGCGGGAGGCCCGGGTGGGACCGAACAGCGAGCTGACCAGTCGGTCGGCGCCCTGGCCGCTGCCGCCAAGGTCGATATCGGGGTTGGCCTGGCAGAGTGCGATCTGAGTGATCATCGACTTAACGGGCTCGACCTGGATCGGGCGCTGCTCAAGTATCCGCCAGATTTCCTCGATCAAATGATCGATGATGTGTTCATAACCGATGCGTTCGGACAAATGGCGAAACAGGTGACGCGGCACCTCGGCCAGTCGGCCCTGAGTTTCGCGTTCGGCCTCGGTGGGCTCGCCAAACAACAGCCGAAGGTTGATCGCCATGGTCTGGGTCAGGTAGTGATGCGCCTGTTCCAGGGATATGAGCGGGTGAATGTAATCACCCTTGGCCACGGCCAGCAGTCGCAGTTCGCTTAGCGACTCGATCACCACCATGTTGGGATCGGCGCTGGTCAGCGCATGAGTGGTGAGTGATGGGACCAGATGCTGAGGCGTTTCCCAGTCTGACCCCAGAAAAATCCCGGCTTCTTCGAGAATGCGGCCGCGCGCCTCAATGGCTGCACAGCCGCCCTCCTGCAACATGACCCGCCGAGCGGTATCCAGCACTCGTGGAAGCTTGCTCGGCTTGGCGAAGTCACGCGCATTGTTGAGCAAAGTGATGGCGTCGTCGAATTTCTTCAAAAGGCCAGCGAGTTTCTCGCTGGCCTCTGACGTCTCACTTTGGGGTGTCGTGTCACGTGGCGATGTCACGCAGACTCCTTGTCATCAGGCTTGCATGCTTTCTATGACGCCCTACATCAGACATAGAAATCAAGGTCTTCCATATGCTTGAGAAGATCCTTCATGCGTTGAGCTTCGTCGCCCTTGAAATAGACCAGGCCCCAGTGTGTGCCGAAAGCGGTACGCTTGGTGACGGTCTCTTCCATGGGAGCGGTCAGTTCGTGAGACTCGAAGTACGGATGGTCTTCGACCTCTTCGGGAATCTCCAGCTTGCTGACCACGCGGCGGCGCGGGTAGACACCGAAGCAGCCGGCAAAGCCGTCGGCATCGACCACTTCTTTCGGGAAGAAGGCCTTGACTTCTTCTTCGGTGGTCTTGGGATCGAAGACCAGCATCGAGGCCTGATAGGCGTTGAAGCCGTAGACACGTTCGAGCAGCTCAAAGACCTTGAAGCCCGGTGGGCGATAGGCGACTTCGCCGAAGTACATCTCGCCATCGTTGGTGACGAAGTATTCCGGGTGGATCAGACCGAACTCGATATCGAAGGCCTTGATCAGCTTCTCGATCTGCGTCGTGATCTGCTCACGATACCTTTCGAGTTCCGGAGAGGCCGGCACGAACACCGAATACCCAAGCGTGACGTACTCGGAAATGTTGAGGAAGGCGATCTTGCCGTTGTGAATCCAGGCTTCGACCGCGAATTCCCAACCATCCAGGTGCGACTCCATCAGCACCGGGAATTCCTCGTCGGGAATTGTATCGACCTCATCCGGGGTGCGGATCACGCGATGCCCCAGGCAGCCGGCCTTGTCGAAGGCCTTTAGGTGGATCGGGTCATTGGGGTCGCCGTCGAGCTTGAGCAGCGTCTGGTTGACGCGCTTCAAAAAGCGGATGACGTCTTCCTTGTCGTGCGCTTCCTCGAAGATGCCCACGCGGATGCCACCCAACTGAGCGCGACGCTTCATCAGCGCCTTGTCGCGCAGTAGCAGCGACTGGCCGTAGAGGCGGGGACTATCGAGCAGCACGGAGTTGATTGCACCAGCCCATTCCACGGTCTCTTCGAACAGCGGAATGGCGACGTCGACGCCCATGCCTTTCAGGGTCTCGGCGATCTCCATGGAACGATCGTTGAGGCGCTCGAAGTTCCAGGACACGTAGGGAATATCGTGCTTTTCGCAATAATCCTCGGCCCAATCCGGCGCCACGACCACGTAGCGGCGATCAAAGGTTTCGGCGGCCTCTACAGCGCTTAGGCTCCAGCCCAATAGTGCGATATAGCCCTTGTTGGAATCCTTTTGCATTGGTTCTCTTCCCATTGATGTGAGGTCTTGTAGGTAACGACCAAGCTACACCTATAAGCCTAGACTAGAAAGAAGGCGTCAGGCTTGAGCCTTGCGCCAAACATCTGGCCTTGCGGACCCTCTAAGCCACTGTTATAGTGCGCCCCGCTCGATGCGCTGGTGAATCAACCAGATAGCCTTGAATCTGGATAGCTTTGTAGTTATCGCTTGGCAAACAATCGAGTCGTTATGGTGGCCCCGTCGGTCCTCCCGCAACGCTAAGTCGCAAACCCCGCCAGGCCCGGAAGGGAGCAACGGTAGTGATGGATGCGTGTGCCGGGATGTGGCTGTCGGGGCCGCCTCCATTTCAGGGGACAAAATCTCTGTCTCCTAGTGGTTCCCCCCCCCCTTGCCTTTCGGCCATGCGCTCCAGCAGCTAGAATAGCCCCTTTGGTATAGTCCCTTTGGTTCAGGCTCTGTGCTTGGCCCTGCGTCGTGCGTTGAACGACGTCGTCTATTGTCCATAAAAGTTTCGATGAAAGGATCTCGCGCTGCATGAGCTATCAGGTATTGGCCCGCAAATGGCGCCCCCGCACCTTCCATGAGCTGGTGGGGCAGGAGCATGTGCAGCGCGCGCTGGTCAACGCCCTAGATCAGGGGCGCTTGCACCATGCCTATCTGTTCACGGGTACGCGCGGCGTCGGCAAGACCACGCTGGCACGCATTCTGGCCAAGTGCCTGAACTGCACCGCCAATGGCGAAGATGATAGCGGCGTCACCTCGACCCCTTGTGGGCAGTGCGAGAACTGCCGAGCTATCGACGATGGGCGTTTCGTGGACCTGATCGAGGTCGATGCCGCCTCGCGGACCAAGGTCGAAGATACCCGCGAATTGCTCGATAACGTTCAATATGCGCCGACTCAGGGCCGCTACAAGGTGTACCTCATCGATGAGGTGCACATGCTCTCGACCCACAGCTTCAATGCGCTGCTCAAGACCCTTGAAGAGCCGCCGCCGCATGTGAAGTTCCTGCTCGCCACCACCGATCCGCAAAAGCTGCCGGTGACGGTGCTGTCGCGCTGTTTGCAGTTCACTCTCAAGAATATGCCGCCGGAGCGCATCGTCGAGCACTTGAGCCGAGTGCTCGAGGTCGAGAATGTGCCTTTCGACGAAAGCGCCCTGTGGTTGCTTGGCAAGGCGGCCGATGGCTCGATGCGCGATGCCATGAGCCTGACCGACCAGGCGATCGCCTTCGGCCAGGGCAAGGTACACCAGGTCGATGTCGCTGCCATGCTGGGCACCCTCGATCAGCGCCATGTGCTGACGCTGCTTGAGGCGTTGGCCGAGGTGGATGCGGCGCGGGTGCTTGGTGAAGTGGCTGCGCTGGCTGAGCAGGGGCCGGACTTTGCCGGCGTGCTCGATGACCTGCTTGGGGTGCTGCATCGGCTGGCGGTGGCGCAGATGGTGCCTGGCGCCCTGGATAATGGTCACGGCGACCGTGAGGTTCTGCTGACGCTGGCCTCGCGCTTCACCGCCGAAGACGTGCAGCTTTATTACCAGATCGGCTTGCAGGGCCGCGGTGATATGGATCAGGCGCCAGAGCCGCGTACGGCGTTGGAGATGACCCTGCTGCGGATGCTGGCCTTCCGCCCTCAAGGCGTGCCCAAACCGGCCCAGACGCCGCTGCCGATGACCGGCGACGCCGTGCCGGAGCAGTCGTCAGGCAAGCCCGCTGGGCAAGCATCCGAAAAAGCCCCCAAACAAGCCGCTCAGCCGGCCCCGCAGGTACCTCCCCAGACGCCCGCCCAGGGAGCGGCTTCTGCGCCTGGTGATGATCAGCGCGAGCCGTCATCGCCCACGCCAACGCCGGCTTCTCAGCCTGCGCCTGAATCGGCCGAGCCCACGGCGCAGGCGGATCCGCGGCCCGCCAGTGAGCAGCCGCCCCCCTGGGAGGCACTGCCGGATGACATGACGAGCACGCCGGAGACGCCTGCTGAGTCAGCTATGGAGGGGGGCGAGGATAGCTCTGGGCATGGTTCTGGGCATGACCCTGAGCATGGTTCTGGGCATGACCCTGAGCATGGTTCTGGGCATGACCCTGAGCGTATGCCTGAGGATAGTCCTGGAAACCGCTCCGACAACGGCTTCGAGCAAAGCGACATGGACGCAGCCCCTGCGCCTCTGGAGGCCAGCGCTCAGCCATCTCATGTTCCCGAGCCGGCATCGGATGCGCCCTCAATGGCGCCCGACACCGCGTCCTCAATGGCGCCCGATACCGCGCCCGCAGCCACTGCACCCTCCATGGCGCCCGATACCGCACCCGCAGCGGCGGCTGAAGCACCGTCGGACGCTGTGCCTTCCATCGAAGCCGAAACGCCGCCGGCCCCGGCGAATGCGCAGGCGGCGGCTGATACAGACGCTATTCTTGACCAGGCCGCCTGGCTTGGTCTCTTCGAACAGCTGGGGCTTGGTGGCCTGACACGCAACCTGGCGGCCCATTGCGTGGTCGAACGTGACGATGGCCGGGCTCTGGTGTTGCGCCTTGCGCCGTCCCAGGCGGCCATGAATGCCGAGGTTCACGTCACGCGCATCCAAAAGGCGCTTGCGGGTGTTGGCGTGAAGCGGGCGGTGAGCATCGAGGTGGGCGAGATTCCTGAGGCTGTGGAAACGCCCCGAGGCCAGTCCGAACGCATCAACGCTGAACGTCATGCGGTGGCGGTTGAAGCCCTCAGGGCTGACCCGCATATTCAGAAACTCCAGTCGGCCTTTGGTGCCCGCCTGGTGGAAGACAGCGTCGAACCGCACCAGAACCACGATTCGGCCTGACGCCGCTGGTTCACGACTCAACGACTCAAGAGGAATCTCACCATGATGAAAGGTGGCATGGGCAACCTGATGAAGCAGGCTCAGGAAATGCAGGAGAAAATGCAGCGTGTCCAGGAGGAGGCCGCCAAGGCCGAGGTTCTGGGCGAAGCCGGCGCTGGCATGATCAAGGTCACCATGAACGGCCGCCATGATGTCAGCAAGGTCGAGATCGACCCGAGCATCATGGAAGAGGACAAGGAACTCCTCGAGGATCTGCTGGCTGCCGCGGTCAATGATGCGGTCCGCAAGGTCGAGGCGGCTTCCAAGGCTCAGATGGAAGAGGCCACCGCTGGCCTGGACCTGCCGCCTGGCTTCAAGATGCCGTTCTGATGAGTTTCTCGCCCCTCGTCGACCGATTGCTGGAATCGCTACGCGTGCTGCCGGGGGTCGGGCCCAAGACCGCCCAGCGAATGGCGCTGCATCTGCTCGAACGCGAACGGGAAGGCGGAGAGCGCCTGGCGAGCGTGCTGGCTGAGGCGTTGGCCGAGGTCGGCTACTGCCAGCGCTGCCGCACTCTGACCGAAGAGGAGATATGCGGGCTTTGCCGCAGCACGCGCCGCGATGAGCGGCTGCTATGCGTGGTGGAGTCGCCGGCGGACATGCTGGCCATCGAGGAGGCCGGTGGCTATCGCGGCCAGTATTTCGTGCTGCACGGCCACCTTTCGCCTCTCGATGGCATTGGCCCGGACGACATCGGCCTCGATCAACTCGAAGTGCGCCTCGCTGAAGATGGCGTCGACGAAGTGATTCTGGCTACCAACCCCACCGTGGAAGGCGAAGCCACGGCACATTACATCGCCACTCAGCTCACCGGCCGCCAGATTCGTCTGTCGCGCCTGGCCTATGGGGTTCCCATGGGCGGCGAGCTGGAATATGTCGACGGCGGCACCCTGAGCCGCGCCTTCAATGGTCGCCTGCCTTTTACCGGTGAGTGAGTCGACGTCTGCAGTACTAATTGGAAACGCTATGTCCCTGGCACCCGAATCTCTGGCACCCGAAAATCGCGATCTCGATATCCGTTGGATCGATACGCCCAAGGCCCTCGATGAGGCCTGCGAGGCACTCGCCAGCGCCGACACGCTGGCGCTGGATACCGAGTTCTTTCGTGAGTCGACCTTTTTCCCTGTGCCTGCCCTGGTTCAGCTGTGCGCCGGCGAAACGGCCTACCTGGTCGATCCCCAGGCTGTCGCCGCCACTCCCGCCCTTAAAGCCCTGTTGTCCGAGGGGCCGCTCAAGCTGTTGCATGCCAGCAGTGAGGATCTCGAGGTGCTGGGCGGCTGGGCCGGTGTCAGCATCTGGCCGCTGGTCGATACGCAGGTGGCGCAGTCGCTGCTTAGCGAAGACCCGGCGATGGGCTACCAGCGGCTGGTGGAGCACTGGACCGGGCATATCCTGCCCAAGGACGAAACCCGTTCCGACTGGCTGGAGCGCCCGCTGTCCGATTCTCAGTGCCGCTATGCGGCTCTTGATGTGATCTATCTTCTTGAGGTCTGGCAGGCGCAGAGGGCGGCCCTCGAGGCCCTGGGGCGCCTCGACTGGCTCGAGGCCGATTGTGCCGCCATCGTTGGTCAAGCCGGGCGCAGCCTTGATGCCGACAGTCAGTGGTACCTGCGCCATCGCCAGCTGTGGCGCCTCGAGCGACCACAAATCGAGGCCTATCGGCGCCTGACGACCTGGCGAGAAGGCGAAGCCCGGGCACGCAACCTGCCTCGTGGCTGGCTGGTCAGCGACAAGCTGCTTTACGCGGTGGCCGAGCGCATGCCCAAGGATCGGCATGGCCTGGCCCAGGTCGAAGGCCTGAAACCCGGCGTGATCAAGCGCGAGGGCGATACCCTGCTGGCGCTGGTGCGCGAGGCGCGCCATTGCGATGAAGCCGAGCTTGCCGAGGCCCTGCCGTCGCCGCTCACGGGCCCCTTCAAGAAGCGCTTCAAGGCCCTCAAGCAAGTGGTGACCGGTCAGGCCGAGCGTTTGGGGATCGCACCTGAGGTGCTAATGCGGCGTCGTGACCTCGAGTCGCTGGTGGCGGCCAATCTGCTCGACCGCCCCTTGGTTCTGCCCAACGGCTGGCGTGGCCAGTGCCTGTCTGATGACCTGGCCGCCGCGCTCAATCAGGTAAACGCCCATGAGTGATGCAACCGATCGCAAGCTGCTGTGTGAGATTTTTAAAAGCTCACGTCAGGACGAGATGTATCTCTACGTCGACAAGCGCAACGGCATGCAGGACTTGCCTGACGCTCTGCTTGAGCACTTTGGCAAGCCAGAGCCGGTGCTGACCATGATCCTCACGGCCGACAAACGCCTGTCTCGTGCCAAGGCCGCGGACGTGATGGCTGCCATCGATGAAAAGGGGTTCTATCTGCAGATGCCGCCGGCCAAGGAGGCGTATCTGCTAGACCTCTATCGCACCCCGACGCGGCCGAGCTATTGACGATTCGTCGTTTCGTCCTCATTTGCGCCTCGTTGCGCACCAAGGAGTCCCCATGCGAGAGCGTTTCTGGGAGCGCTACCCCCTTGAAGAGCTGAGCGACGAAGAATGGGAGGCGCTGTGCGACGGCTGCGGGCAGTGCTGTCTGCTCAAGATCGAAGATGAAGACAGTGGCGATGTGGCCGTTCTCAATGTGGCCTGCGAACTGCTCGATATTGCGTCCTGCCGCTGCGGCGATTACGAGAACCGCTTTGCCCGCGTGCCTGACTGTACCCAGTTGACAGCGGCACGGGTCGACGATTTTCGCTGGCTGCCGCACTCCTGTGCCTACCGGCGCCTTCATGAAGGTCGTAAACTGGCCGGCTGGCACCCGCTGATTTCCGGTGATCCCGCCCGAGTTCATCGCAAGGGTATCAGCGTGGCCAGCTTCGCCGTGTCGCAGAAAGACGTGCCTGAAGAAGCACTTGAAGACCACATCATCGCGATCCTGCCTATCGACGGTTAGTCGTTCCCTACCCCCGAGCATGACCATCCTAGCGCTGACCTGAACGTTTTCATTGCAGAACCTGATGCTGAAGAACCATTCCCTTTTCCGATGGTGAAGGAGGTGGCAGGTAACCATGCTATGGAGGTGTGTAACAAAATGTTTTGCGCAGGCCGACAGGCGATGCGTCAGGCAAGGGGCAGCAGCAAGGGGGCAGGCAATGAACATGTTCAAGTTGACGGCCCTGGCGGTGGCAATCGGTTGTTTGTCATCGACAGGCGCCTTGGCGCAATCGTCACCGGAAAATAACTTCGCTAGTCCGTTACCACCGGATCAGATGCAAGGTATTGGCAATAACACGCTGACGGATGCGGAGCTGGATGCATTAATCGACGACCTCGAAGCTCCGGCGGCAGGCGGCGGTGGTGGCTGTGGCGGTGGAGTCGAGGAAGGTTGTGATGGCTTTTTCTTCCAGGTAGCGGCGATTACGCCTCCTCCGGGCGCGCCTGAACCAACCGATCCGACCGACCCGACTGGTCCAACCGATCCCACTGATCCTACCGACCCTGGTAACGGTGGTGATGGTGGTGCTGGTGGTGGTTCTGACGGCGGCGCTGGTGGTGGTTCTGACGGTGGCGCTGGTGGTGGTTCTGACGGTGGCGCTGGTGGTGGTTCCGGCGGCGGCGCTGGTGGTGGTTCCGGCGGCGGCGCTGGTGGTGGTTCCGGCGGTGGCGCTGGTGGTGGTTCCGGCGGTGGCGCTGGTGGTGGTTCCGGCGGTGGCGCTGGTGGTGGTTCCGGCGGCGGCGCTGGTGGTGGTTCCGGCGGTGGCGCTGGTGGTGGTTCCGGCGGTGGCGCTGATGGTGGTGCCGGCAGCGGTGCTGGCGGTAGCGGTGCCGGTGGTAATGGCGGTAGCGGAGGTAGCGGCGGCGGTGCCGGCGGCACGGGTTCCGGCGCGGGTGGTTGATCGCGCTAGGCCGTTTTCGCCGACTGTTCCGTTAGCGTAAAGCGACCAGTGTCAAAAAAGAGGCCTCGTCCGGTGAAAGCCGGACGAGGCCTTGTCATGAGCGGAAGCAGGCGTCAGGCCTGCTCGGCCAGCCCTAGGGCCCAGAGAACATAGGCATCCTGGCGGGCGTTGTCGCGCCAGGCCTTGAAGCGGCCGGAAGCACCGCCATGGCCTGCTCCCATGTCGGTGCGCAAGATGATGGGGCCACGGGCGCTATCCAGTTCCCGCAGTCGGGCGTAGAGCTTGGCGGGCTCCCAGTAGGGCACCCGGGCATCATGCCAGCTGCCTTGCAGGAAGACACTTGGGTAGGGCTGTGCCTGGAGGTTGTCCAGCGGTGAATAGTCTTTGAGGCGCTGACGTACCGCCGGGTCTCCCGGATTGCCCCATTCCGTGTACTCGGCGATGGTCAAGGGTAGGTCCGGGTTTTCCATGGTGCGCAGCACATCCACGAAGGGAACATCGAGCACCGCAGCGCAGAAGGCTTCCGGGTCAAGGTTGAGGCTTGCCCCTACCAGCAGCCCGCCGGCACTGGCTCCATAGGCCACAACCCTATCCGCCTCGCTCAGCCCCATCTCGACCAGCCTGTCACGGGCGGCCAGGAAGTCTCGGAAGCTGTTTTCCTTGTGTTCGAGCTTTCCGGCCAGGTACCAGGGTTCGCCTCGGTCGCCGCCGCCACGCACATGAGCGACGGCGAAGGCGATGCCCCGTTCCAACAGTTCAAGCCGGGCGACCGAGAACCATGGGTCGAGCACTTCTCCGTAGGCGCCGTAACCGTAGAGCAGGGTCGGCATCGGAGCCTGACCGAGACGATCAGCGCGGGCAACGATGGACACCGGGACCCGTTCGCCATCGTGGGCCTCGGCCCACACTCGCCGACACATCAACTGCGACGGGCGCAGGCTGCCATGCACCGGCTGCTCCTTGAGCAACTTGCGCTCCCCGGTGTCCAGGTCGTGGCTGAGCCAGCGAATCGGCAGGGTGAAGGATTCTTCGCGCAGCAGTAGCCGGCGCTCGTTGAAGTGCGGGGTGTCCCCCAGAGCCAGGCTGCAGGGTTCTTCGGGCAGCGGCAGGCGCTCGTCGCGCTGGATACTGTGTTGGGTATCCAGCTCGAGCACCCGCAGATACACCTGAGCCTTGTCATGATCGCGTTCAGTGATCACCAGCCCCCAGCCAAAGGCGTCGATGCCCTCGAGGGTCTGATCATCGCGATGGGCAATCAGCGGCTGCCAGGTGTCGCGGTCGTTTTCCGGGCACACATCCAGTCGGAAATGCGGTGCCTCGCGGTTGTTGAGGACGTAAAAATGACCGGGGCGATGCTCGATCGCGTATTCGACGCCGGCTTCCCGCGCTCGGAAACACTGTGGCGTGCTATCCGGCAGCTGGGCCGGCAGCAGGTAGCATTCGCTGGTGTCCTTGGAAGCACTCTCCAGCACCAGCCAGTTGCGCGAACGCGTCTTGCCAATGCCCAGCCAGAACTCAGGATCGTCTTCGCGCAGGATCAGCTGTGCTTCCTGCTCAGGCGCCGCCGTGTCCAGCCGCCAGATGCTCTCCGGGCGCTGAATGTCGTCATAGCGGGTAAACAGCAGCGTGCGATCATCCTCAGCCCAGCACAGTTCGGGACCTATGCCTTCAAGCAATAGCTGAGGTTCGCCGTCGGGCAGTGACTTGAGATAGAGCGTGAACATCTCGTCGCCGCTGGTGTCTTCGGTCCAGGCCAGCCAGGCTTCGTTGGGCGACAGGGCCATGTCGCCGACTTCGAGGAAGTCGAGTGAGGTGGCGCGCGCCTCAAAATCGAGGAAGCATTCCCGCTTGGACGGCGCGTCGAGCGGGTGGCGCCACCAGCGAGGGTAGTCGGCATCGGCGGCGGTCTCGCTCCAGTAGGTATAATGATCCAACGGCGCCGGCAGGCCGGTGACGGCCAGTTCGCGGCGGGCCAGGTGGCCCTGGTAGAGCGCTTCGACCTCCGACTCCAGTGGCGCGAACCAGGCGCTGCTTTCGGCGTTGGCGGCTTCGAGGAAGTCGTTAACGGAAGCATCGTCGCGGTTTTCCAGCCAGTGCCAGTCGGGGTCGTCCGGGCGGTGGAAACGGTCGATGGGCGAGGCAGACGGCTGTGCTTTCATTGGGTGCGGTGTACCATATGTGCGATCAATAGAGGATGCGTGCGCCAAGGGGCGTACGCCTGGAGAGAAATGATGCTGTTGTCCAATTCGCTGCCACAACTGTGGCTGATCTATGGCCTATTGTCGCTGGTTGTACTGGTGACTGGCCACCTGGGAATTCGCTTCCTGCCCCGGCTGCCCCGATGGGTCATCACCGGGCTGGTGGCCGGTATCATCTGGATGCCGGCCAGCTATGCACTGACGACGCTGGATCAGGCCGAGGCGCATTCCGGCATCGCACCGGCAGTGGTCGTGGCCGCGGTAGCCGTGCTGCAAGGCAAGGGCGGTGCCATGGCCGGGGCCTCGCTGCTACTGGTCGTGGGTGCCGCGCTGGGTGCCTTGCTGGGGCTCGGGGTCTGGCGCCTGCTGCGCCGTCCACCGGCGCCAAAGGCTCGTGCCGCCGAAAAGCCGGAAGCTTCAAGCCATGAACGCCAGGAGCCGGTCATCGGTTAAGGGGAAGTACCTATGCGCGTCATGTTCGGTGCCGTGCTGGGTTGTCTGCTGTGGTCGACCAGCGTTTTTGCCCAGCAGGTGACAGAGGACGTCGAATCACAGAACGACAAGCGCCAGGCGGACGCCGCCGCAGACGTGCGGGTGATCTTCGATGTCTCCGGCAGCATGCAAGACAACGACCCCGAGCGTTTGAGCGCCAGCGCCCTGGAGCTTCTGGCCTCGCTGCTGCCTGCGGGCTCTCGCGGCGGGCTCTGGACCTTCGGCGAGCGCGTCGAGAACCCGCTCCCCGTTGGGCCGGTAGATCGCCGCTGGCGCGAGCAGGCACGTTCCCTGGCGCCCCGGCTGGTCGACTACCAGCAATACACCGATATCGAAGCAGCTATTCGTCAGGCCAGTGAGGAGCCCGGCGGCGAGCGGCATCTGATACTGCTCACCGACGGCGTGATCGACCTGGACCCGGCCGGTGGCAATAAGTCTGCCCGGGATGCCCGCTCGCGCCAGACGCTGCTCGATGAGCTCGCCCCCGCGCTTGCCCAGCGGGGCGTCACCATCCACGCCATCGCCTTCTCGCCACAGGCAGACCTGGCGCTGGTCGAGCGTCTGGCTCAGTCGAGTCAGGGGCTGGCTGCTCTCGCTCAGACCCCGGAAGACCTGCTGCGGGGCTTTCTCGATATCTTCGAGCGCATCTTCCCGACCGACCAGGTACCGCTCAGCGACAACCGCTTCCCTATCGATCCTGAGGTGGAGACCTTCTCGGCACTGCTGTTCCACGAGCCGGATGCGGCCCCCTCGGTGCTCGTTGGCCCCGATGGCCGTCGTTACACGCCCGAGAATCTGCCGTCAGGCGCCAGTTGGCAGCGCCAGCCGCGCTTCGACCTGATCACCGTGCCCTCGCCTGAAGAGGGCGAGTGGCGGATCGAAGGTGACCTGGAGCAGGACAGTCGCGTCAGCGTGGTGTCACCGCTGGTGCTGCATACCACTAAATTGCCCGCGACCCTCTATCAGGGCTTCGACCTGCCGCTGGAAGCCTGGCTCGCCAGGGAGGACGGCACTCCTCTGGAGGCCAGCCGACGTGATGACATGCGGGTCACGGTCGAGCTTCAGGCCCTCGATGGGTCGGTCATGGTCGCCAGTCCGCTGACGCAGTCGACGCCTGAAAGCGAGCGGTTCAGTGGTGTGCTGCCCGCCCCGTCCTTGACCGGCAATGCGCGTCTGGTCATTGATGTCGAGGGCGAGCGCGCCCATCGCCAGCGGGTCCAGGCGGTCAATGTGCTGCCTGCTATCAGCACCCACCGAGAGGACGGCCAAGTGTGGTTCGAGGCCGAGCACCCGGCGCTTAATGCCGCCAACACCCGCTTAAGCGCTACCCTGCAGGGCGAGACGCTGCCTATCGAGGCCTTCGACGAGCGTCGCTGGCGTGTGAACTTGCCCGAACTTCCGGCTGACGTCGGAGTGCCGCTGCAGATCGAGGTCGAGGTGGATCTGGGCGGTGAGTCGCGGGAGCTTCAACTGCCGCGTCTGCTGCTCAATCCCGATGGTCGCATCCTGCTCGACGAAGCACGTCTGGACGGGGCCGAGCTGGTCAGCCGCGATCTGCCGTCGATGCCGGACGACGCGGCGAACGTGTCCGGGGCAGATGCTTTCAACAAGGACGCTGCCGCCGACCGGGTGGTGGAGACCATCAATGCGCTGCCCGGCCAGGCCAAACGGCTGATGCGTGATCTTGAAGAACAGCCCCGGTCACGGCTTGTCTGGGCGGCGCTTGCCGCCGTATTGCTGCTGTTGATGCTGTGGGGGCTTAACGCTCGCAGACGCCGTATGCGTCAAGCGTCTCGGCATTCGTCTCAACACACCTCTCAATCAGACTCGTCGCGTCGCAGTGAGGATTCGCATGTGTGAACTGCTCGGCATGAGCGCCAATGTGCCCACCGATATCTGCTTCAGCTTCGCGGGGTTTTTGCATCGTGGAGGAGGCACCGGGCCCCATCGCGACGGCTGGGGCATCGCCTTCTACGAGGAAGGCGGCTATCGCGAGTTTCGCGACCCGCACCCCTCGGTGGATTCACCCATTGCCCGGCTGATCCGCGACTATCCCATCAAGTCGCATATCGTGATCAGCCACATTCGCCAGGCCAATGTCGGTCAGGTGCGCCTGGCCAACACGCATCCCTTCACTCGCGAGATGTGGGGGCGCCCCTGGTGCTATGCCCATAACGGGCAGCTCGAGAGTTGGCAGGACCTGCCACTGGGCGTCTGTCAGCCGGTGGGCAGCACCGACAGCGAGCACGCCTTCTGCTACCTGATGGGCGAGCTGCGCCGTCACTTTCCCGAACCGCCCGAAGACCCTCAGGCGCTTTGGGCACTGCTACATCGCTGCTGCGAGCGCCTGCGCGGTAAGGGCGTTTTCAATCTGCTGCTTTCCGACGGCGTTCACCTCTATAGCTTCTGTTCGACCAAGCTTGCTCATATCACACGCCGCGCGCCCTTTGGTGAGGCCAACCTGTCGGATGCCGAGCTGAACGTGAACTTCGCCGAGCATACCACCGAGCATGACGTCGTCTCGGTGCTGGCGACCGAGCCCCTGACCGATAACGAGGACTGGGTGCGGATGGTCCCCGGGGAACTCCTGGTCTGGCATGACGGCGAGATACTGGCGCGCTTCCTGCCAGAGTCTGACGAAAGCATCTGACGAGAGAGCCTTACTAACGAGACTGACCAAAGAGACTGGCTAGTCGAAACTGACTAAATCGTCACCATAAAGCGCCGTTCTGAACAGCTTCCTCAACCGCCATCAAGGGCGGGTACCAAGAGATGATTGGCGAGGTCTAATGACGAAAGTGGCATGGCGTCATTGCTTCATTAGTGGCAACGTCTGATTGATGTTTAACACCTGTTTCAATCGTTCGTTTGAACGGGTGGTTCGGCTGCCAAGTGGCGGCCTTTCATCAACAGCCTTCCATCAACAATGATCAGTGCGTCGGTCGTGTCGGCGCGTTTGCGGAGATCCGCCCATGAGCGAGCATGCCAGTGCAGCGACCCTCACCGGCCCGGCCCTCGAGGGGCTCGACGACTACACCTCGGTGATGGATGTCTTCCACGGCTCGGTTGAGCGCTTCGCCGATAAGCCGGCCTTTAGCTGCATGGGTCAGACCCTGACCTATGCCGACCTGGACCGGTTGTCGGGCGACTTCGCCGCATGGCTACAGCACAAGACGAACCTGGAGCCTGGGGATCGCATCGCCATCCAGCTCCCCAACGTGCTGCAGTTTCCGGTGGCGGTGTTCGGCGCCCTGCGCGCCGGTCTGGTGGTGGTCAACACCAACCCGCTCTATACCGAGCGAGAGATGGCCCATCAGTTCAAGGACTCGGGCGCCAAGGCGATCCTGATTCTGGCCAATATGGCCGACAAGCTGGAGCGAGTGCTCGACAAGACCGACATTGACCATGTGCTGGTCACCGAGCTTGGCGACCTGCACGGCGTAGCCAAGCGGCTGCTGATCAACACGGTGGTCAAGTACGTCAAGAAACTGGTGCCACACTATGCGCTGCCCACGGCGGTGAGCTTTCGCTCGGCGCTGACGCAGGGACGGCGACTCGAACACGAGGACGTGGCGCGCTGCCCTGAGGATATCGCCGCCCTGCAATACACCGGGGGGACCACCGGCCGCGCCAAGGGCACCATGCTCACTCACCGCAACCTGATCGCCAACATGCTTCAGGCGCGGGCGGCCATTGGTCCGGCGCTTGAAGATGGCGCCGAGACGATCATCGCGCCGCTGCCGGTCTATCACATCTATACGTTTACGGTTAACTGCCTGTTCATGGTCGAGACCGGCAACCATTCGGTGCTGATCACCAATCCCCGTGATCTGCATGGCTTCGTCAAGCTGCTTGAGAAGACCCGCTTCACCGGCTTCATCGGCCTCAATACCCTGTTCAATGCGCTGTGCCAGCGTGATGACTTCAAGGCGCTGGATTTTACACCGCTCAAGCTGACCATCTCCGGCGGCATGGCGCTGACCCGGGTCGCGGCGGAGCGCTGGGAGAGCCTCACCGGGTGTGCCATCGCCGAGGGCTACGGCATGACCGAGACCTCGCCGATCGTCTCCTTCAATCCGGTCGATGCCATTCAGCTTGGCAGTATCGGCAAGCCGGTGGCCGGCACCTCAGTACGCGTCCTCGATGCCGATGGCGAGATCTTGCCGCTGGGCGAGCCCGGCGAGCTTTGCGTCAAGGGGCCCCAGGTAATGAAGGGCTACTGGAATCTGCCGGAGGAAACCGCCAAGACCCTGGATGACGAGGGCTGGATCCGCACCGGTGACATCGCTGTATTGCAGGATGACGGCTACATTCGCATCGTCGATCGCAAGAAGGACATGATCATCGTCTCTGGCTTCAATGTGTATCCTAATGAGATTGAGGATGTGGTGACCGGCCACCAGGATGTGGTCGAGGCGGCGGCGGTGGGCATCGAGGACGCCAACAGCGGCGAGGCGATCAAGCTGTTCGTGGTCAGCCGCAACCCGGATCTCGATGCCGAGGCGGTGCGCGCCTACTGCCGCACGCAGCTTTCCGCCTACAAGGTGCCGCGCTTCGTCGAGTTTCGCGATGAACTGCCCAAGACCAACGTCGGCAAGGTGCTGCGTCGCGAGCTGCGCGAGACGCCGGCCTGAGGTCGCCAGGGGCCGGGTGGGCTGAATGGGCCGAGTGGGCCGCCGAGTAGGCACCATCGCCGGGCGAGCGGTACAATGGCTGGCCCGCGGTGGTCTTGCCGTCGCGGGCCGCTGACTTCTAGCCAACGAGGTTGCCTTGAGCACCACAACGACCCGCTCCCCGACTGCCGCCGATACCACTCGCCTTAACGCCCTGCAGCAGCAGCTCGATGACTGCCTGCTCAATGATGCCCGTCGCCTGGGCAAGCGTCTGGCTGGGTTGAAGCGCCGGGCCAAGCAAGGCCAGCCGATTGAACGCGGCCTCGCCGACATCGAGCAGCAACTGGCGAAATCCCAGCAACGCCTCGCCAAGCGTCGCGCACAGCCGGTCGCGCTCAACTACCCGGCCGAGCTGCCGGTGGTCGAGCACCGTGATGACATCCTCGAGGCGCTTCGCGAGCATCAGGTAGTGGTGGTGGCCGGCGAGACCGGCTCCGGCAAGACCACTCAGTTGCCCAAGCTGTGCCTGGAACTGGGGCTCGGTCGCCGTGGCCTGATCGGTCATACCCAGCCGCGGCGGCTGGCGGCACGCTCGGTGGCGACCAGGCTTGCCGAGGAACTCGAGGTCACGCTCGGTGAGCAGGTCGGCTATCAGGTGCGCTTCACCGATCAGACCAACGACGCCACCCTGATCAAGCTGATGACCGACGGCATCCTGCTGGCCGAGACTCAGCATGACCCGGACCTGTCTCGCTATGACGCCATCATCATCGACGAGGCCCACGAACGCAGCCTCAACATCGATTTCCTGATGGGCTATCTCAAGCGGCTGACCGCGCGCCGTCCGGACCTCAAGATCATCATCACCTCGGCGACCATCGACGTGGACCGCTTCGCTGCGCATTTTGCCGACGAGCGTCGTCCACAGCAGGACGGTAGCGCCACCCCGGCGCCGGTGGTGCAGGTCTCCGGGCGCACCTATCCGGTCGAGGTGCGCTATCGGCCGCTGGTGCGCTCGGAGGACGACGAGGAAGACCGCACGCTGCAGGAGGGCATCCTGCAGGCCGTCGAGGAGATCGAGGCCATCGAGCGCGAGAAACGCTGGCAGCATGGCCCGCGTGACGTGCTGATCTTTTTACCTGGCGAGCGCGAGATCCGCGAGACCGCCGACACCCTGCGCCGCGCCGACCTGAAGGGCACCGAGGTGCTGCCGCTCTATGCCAGGCTCTCCAACGCCGAGCAGAACCGCGTCTTCCAGTCCCATGCCGGGCGGCGCATCGTGCTCTCGACCAACGTCGCCGAGACCTCGCTAACGGTGCCGGGCATTCGCTACGTGATCGACCCTGGCCTGGTGCGCATCAGCCGCTACAGCTATCGCGCCAAGGTGCAACGGCTGCCCATCGAGCCGATCAGCCAGGCCAGTGCCGATCAGCGCAAGGGCCGCTGCGGGCGTATCAGTGAGGGCGTGTGCATTCGTCTTTATGACGAGGACGACTACCTGTCGCGGCCGGCCTTCACCGAGCCCGAAATCCAGCGCACCAACCTCGCCTCGGTGATCCTGTCGATGCTGTCGCTGAAGCTTGGCGAAATCGAGGCCTTTCCGTTCGTCGATGCCCCGGACTCGCGCTTTATCAAGGACGGCTTCCGGCTGTTGTTCGAGCTGGGCGCGGTCGACGAGGGCAATCGTCTGAGCGAGCTTGGCCGTCGCCTGGCGCGCCTGCCCATCGACCCAAGGCTCGCCCGCATGGTGCTGGCGGGCGCCGAGTCGGGCTGTCTGCGCGAGACGCTGATCGTGGTCTCGGCGCTGGCCATCCAGGACCCCCGCGAGCGCCCGGCGGACAAACGTCAGGCTGCCGATCAGGCGCATGCGCGCTGGAAGGATCAGGACTCTGATTTCGTGGCCTGGCTGAACCTGTGGGCCGGCTTCGAGGCCGCGCGCGAAGAGCTCTCCGGCAACCGGCTACGGCGCTGGTGTCGAGATCATTACCTGAGCTACCTGCGCCTGCGGGAGTGGCACGACACCTTCCGCCAGTTGCGTCAGCTGCTTAACGACATGGGCATCAAGGTGCCTGCCCCCGAGCCGCTACCGGACGACGACGAGGCGCGAGCCAAGCGCCGCCGTGACAACGCCACGGTGATGCATCAGGCGCTCTTGACCGGGCTCTTGTCGAATCTTGGCCAGCTGCTCGAGACCCGCGACTACCTGGGGGCTCGCAACCGCAAGTTCCAGATTCACCCGAGCTCCGGGCTCGGTCGCAAGCGGCCGAAGTGGATTATGGCCGGCGAACTGGTCGAGACGTCCAAGCTGTTCGCCCGCGAGGTGGCACGCATCGAGCCGCAGTGGATTGAGCCGCTGGCCGGCCATCTGGTCAAGCGTACCTACAGTGAACCCCACTGGGAGATGAAGCGGGCCCAGGTGGTGGCCTTCGAGCAGGTGACCCTGTTCGGCCTGCCGATCGTCAACCGGCGCCGCGTCCATTATGGGCCGATCGCCCCCGCCGAGGCCCGTGAGCTGCTGATTCGCCGCGCACTGGTCGAGGGGGAATATCGCACCAAGGCTGACTTCTTCGCCTACAACCGCTCGCTGATCGAGGAAGTCGAAGATCTCGAGGATCGTGCCCGCAAGCGCGATATCCTGGTCGACGAGGAGACGCTGTTCGATTTCTACGACCAGCGGCTGCCTGCCGACATCATCAACGGCAAGGGATTCGAGGCCTGGCGAAAGAAGGCCGAGGCCGAAGACCCCGACATCCTCAAGTTCGACCGCGAGGCGCTGATGGCCCGCGGGGCAGAGGATGTCACCGAGGAGCAGTACCCCTACGAGCTGATGCTTGGCGGGGTGCGCTATCCGCTGCGCTATCACTTCAAGCCGGGAGCCAGCGACGATGGCGTGACCCTGACGGTGCCGGCGGCGATGCTCTCCCAACTGCCCGTCGAGCGGCTCGAGTGGCTGGTGCCGGGGCTCTTGCGCGAGAAGTGCATCGCGCTGATGAAATCGCTGCCCAAGTCCGTGCGTCGCCAGGTCGTGCCTATCCCGGACTGGGTGGATGCGGCCCTGGCTACCCTTACGCCTGACGATGTCTCCTTGACCGCCGCCCTTGGTGACTTCCTTAGGGTCAAGACCGGCCTGCGCCTCGATCCCGATGACTGGCAGCTGGATCAGCTCGAGCCCCACCTGCGCATGAACCTGAGCGTGGTCGATCACGAAGGCAAGGTGCTAGGCGAGGGCCGCGATCCGGTCGAGCTGGAGCGCCGCTTCGCCAAGGCGGCAAGCGAAGGTGCCCAGGCATTGGCCGAGCAGGCCACTGGCCAGCAGCAGGTGCTCGAGGATCTGCCCGAGACGGCGTTGCCCGAATCGCGGGTGACCACCCAGGCCGGCATCCGCGTCGAGGCCTTCCCGGCATTGGTCGAAGCCACTGAGGGGCTTGCCGTCGAGCTCTTCGAACATCCCGCCAAGGCCCGCGAGGCGCATCGTCATGGCATCAAGCGGCTGGCCATGCAGCGCGCCCCCGAGGCGGTGCGTGAACTCAAACGTGTGAAGGGGCTCGACAAGTGCGCGCTGCTGTTCGCCAAGGTGGGCAGCAAGCGCCAGCTCATCGACGATCTGGTCGAGGCTGTGTTCCTGCAGGTGGTGGCAGTGGATCCGCTGCCGCGCTCGCGCGATGAACTCGAGTCACGCCTGGCCGATACCCGTGAGCAGCTGCTGCCCCACGGTGAGCATCTGGTGAAGGTGCTGGAGCGCGCCCTGAATGGCCATCTGGCAGTGACCAAGGCGTTGAAGGGCAATCTCAGCTTCGCCCTGGCGCTGGTGTACAGTGATCTAAAGGCGCAGATGCAGCGGCTGGTGCATCCGGGCTTCGTGGTCGAGGCGGGTGCCTGGCTCGAACAGTATCCGCGCTATATGGAAGCGGCGCAGATTCGCCTCGAGAAGGCCCCCAGAGAACGCAACCGTGACCAGATGCTGATGCAGGACATTCAGGGCTTCGAGACACGTCTTGCCAAACGCCGCGAAGCCGGGCGTCGCCAGGGCCCCGAGGACCCCGAGCTGACAGAGTTCGGTTGGTGGATCGAGGAACTGCGCGTGTCGCTTTTCGCCCAGCAGCTCGGCACCCTTGAGCCAGTTTCCTCCAAGCGGCTCGAGAAACGCTGGGCAGAACTCACAGGAAGGACCCCATGACTACCGCAGTGATCACCGGCAGCGGGCTCTATACGCCGCCCCACGCTATCGACAATGATGCCCTGGTGGCGGCCTTCAATACCTGGGTGGACAGCGACAATGCCGAGCATGAAGAGGCCATCGCCGCCGGCGAGCGCGAGGCGCTAGCGCACTCCAGCAGTGCGTTCATCGAGAAGGCCTCGGGCATCAAGAGTCGCTACGTGCTGGATGCCGAGGGCATTCTGGACCCCAAGCGGATGCGGCCGAGACTGCCTGCGCGGGGTAATGACGAGCTCTCGCAGCAGGCCGAGATGGGCCTTGCCGCGGCTCGTCAGGCGCTGGATGCTGCCCAGGTGCAGGCCGAGGAGATCGAGCTGGTGATCGTCGCCTGTTCCAACCTGGAGCGGGCCTATCCGGCGGTGGCGGTCGAGCTTCAGGCGGCGCTGGGGGCCGGCAGCCATGCCTATGACATGAACGTGGCCTGCAGCTCGGCGACCTTTGCCCTCGATGCCGCGCGCAATGCGATTCTTGCCGGTAGCGCCAGGCGCGTGCTGGTGGTTAGCCCCGAAATCTGTTCGGCGCATCTCAATTTTCGCGACCGCGACAGCCATTTCATCTTCGGCGATGCCTGCACCGCGCTGGTGATCGAAGACGATGCCGTGGCGCGCGCCAGCGAGCGCTTCGAGATTCTCGGCACCCGCCTGGTCACGCAGTTTTCCAATGCCATCCGCAACAATGCGGGGTTTCTCAACCGGGTCACCGATGCCGATCCCCAGGCGCTGGACAAGCTTTTCGTCCAGGAAGGGCGGCGGGTCTTCAAGGAGGTCTGTCCGCTGGTGGCCTCGCTGATTCAGCAGCACCTGGACGACCTGGGGCAACAGGCCGCAGACCTGTCGCGACTCTGGTTGCACCAGGCGAATCAGCACATGAACGACCTGATCGCGCGTCGGGTGCTGGGACAGCCGCCCCGTGATGATCAGGCGCCGATCATTCTCGATCGCTATGCCAATACCAGTTCGGCGGGCTCGATCATTGCGTTCCATCTGCATCGCGGCGATCTGCCCTCGGGTGCGCTGGGGGTGGTGTGTTCCTTCGGAGCCGGCTACAGTGCCGGCTGCGTCGTGGTGCGCCGTGCATGACGGCCATAAGATGATTTGCAGGAAGGACTGCCAAGGAACGTCGATGAAAGAGAGTACGCGTAGGCCCGAAGGCCAAAGGATCCAGGGAGTGATGGCGAAGGCTGTCCTGCTAAGCACCGTGATGGGAATGGCTGGCTGTGCCAGCACCCAGACCGCCGAGCGTAACCCGCAAGATCCCTGGGAAGGCTTCAACCGCAAGGTCTACGCCTTCAACGACACCGTCGATCGCTATGCCCTGAAGCCGATTGCTCAGGGTTACGACTACGTGACACCGTCACCGGTGCAGACAGGGGTGGGCAACTTTTTTTCCAACCTCGGTGAGGTGGGCACGGCCTTCAACAGCGTGCTGCAGTGGAAGTGGGACAACGCGGGCATCGCCACCGGCCGTTTTGTGATCAACTCGACCCTGGGCCTGGCCGGGCTGGTGGATGTCGCCACCGACATGGGCATCACCGGCCGCGAGGAAGATTTCGGCCAGACCCTTGCTGTATGGGGCGTGGGCGAGGGCCCCTACCTGGTCCTGCCGCTGCTTGGGCCGAGCACGGTGCGCGACACCTCCGGTCTGCCGGTGGACATGTACACGGACCCGGTGACCCATGTGGAAGAAGATAAGGTCGCCTATGGCCTGACCTTCCTGCGTCTGGTCGACAAGCGGGCTGCGCTGCTCGATCAGGAGCGTCTTATCCAGGGGGATCGCTACAGCTTCATTCGTGACGCCTGGTTGCAGCAGCGGCGCTTCGAAGTCAACGACGGCGAGATGGGTGATGACCCCTTCGCCAGCGACAGTTTCGAGTTCGACGACAGCGATTTCGCGGTTGACGACGAAGCCGGTGCGACCCAGCCCGACGCTGGCAGCGAGGCGGCACCGACGCCGTGACGCGCGCCTGACGGCGGCCCGGAAGTGATCCGCGGGAAGGGGCGCCCTCCCGCGGTTATCTGTTTAGGGATAAGGGGACGGAGTGCATGGCCAGCCCAAGAATACTGATCGGCGTGCTCGACCTGCCCGGCAAGGCGCGGGACGATCTGGCCGAAGTGGTCGCCAAGGGCGCGTTTGCGGTGATAGCGGCCGAGCGGCCCGAGGAGCTGCCAAACGAGACCGAACTGGTCGTCGCCCATGTGCGGGCCGTGCCGACCCGCGACTGGTCGTCCTTGACTGCCCGGCTGCCGACGCTGGTTGTCAGCGACAGCCGCCTCGACAGTGATCTGCTCAAGGCCGTGGATGCGGGGGTGGTCGATTACATCATCGAGCCGCTGCGTCATGGCGATATCCTGCGCCGTATGATTGCCAAGGTGATCGAGAATCGCCGGCTGGCGGAGGAACACCGCCGTGATCGCGATCGTCTCGCCGAGCTCAACGAGAGCCTGGAGACGCATCTGGAAATGCTGCGCCTCGACCAGCAGGCCGGTGGCCATATTCAGCGCAAGCTGCTGCCGCCCCGCCCGCTGTCATTGGATGGTGTGACCTGTGATTACTGGTTGGCGCCATCGCTGTACTTGTCCGGCGATTTTCTCGATTACCAGCGCTTTGATGCGCGCTTCAGCGTCTTCTATTTTGCCGATGTGTCCGGCCATGGCGCTTCATCGGCCTTTGTCACCGTGCTTTTGAAGTACCTGTGCAACCGCTGGTTGGGAGAGTGGGACGGTGCCAATCCCGAGTGCCTGGCAGCGGACTGGTTGGCGAACCTGAATCGTGAGCTTTTGGATACGGGTATTGGCAAACACATGGCCATGTTCGTGGGGGTCATCGATCACGAGACCCGTCGGCTGCACTATTCGCTGGGGGCTCAGTTGCCGATGCCGTTGCTGGTCAGTGAGGGCAGCGTTGCTCCGCTTGAGGGAGAAGGCATGCCGGTCGGATTGTTCCCGAATGTGGAATATCCAAAGTTGAGTTGTGCACTGCCGCAAAACTTCCGATTATGGTTATGTTCAGATGGAGTGCTGGAGTACCTGTCAGGCAGGACGCTTGATGGGCGGCTCAAGGAACTCGAGCGACTGGTGCTTGCCAGTGAGGATCTGGCGGCAATGCGGGAGAGCCTGTCACTTGGCGGGCTTCCCGAGGACGACGAGGATACCATCAGTGGGCACGCGCCGGGATACGAGGAGCTGCCCGACGATCTGACGATCATGACGTTGAGCGGTTTTTACCATGATGAAGAATGAAGGGCGACTTCAGGCGGCCATCGATTCTGGGGTTTTCATCCTCAAGCTGTCCGGTGATGTGCGCCTGACCTTGAGTGCGACGTTGGACAGCCAGGCCCAGCGGCTGGCCGATATGCCGGGGCTGGAAACCGTGATGGTCGATCTGCGCGAGGCCACTAATGTGGACTCCACCGCGTTGGGCTTCCTGGCCAAGGTGGCGCTTGCCGTGCGCGATCGGCTCGAGCAGCCGCCGACGATCGTGGTCGATAATCCGGATGTACGGCGGATGCTCGACGTGATGGGTTTCGGTGACTATTTTACCCTGGTCGAGTCACCCATTCAGGAGAGCTCCGAGCTTGCGGACCTGCCGTTGGTCAACGCTGATGAGCTGGTGCTTCAGGAGCGTATTCTCGAAGCACATCGCATCCTGATGCATATGAGCGAGCATAATCGCGAAGAGTTCCAGCCGCTGGTGGAGCTGCTCGAAGAGCAGCATCGCCAGCCGAGCGAGCCATAACCACCTCACTTGGCTGGCGCGCACTTGGCTGACGTGCACTTGGCTGACCTTGGCTGACGCGCAATTGGGCTGACAGAGTGACGCTGCCGTCATGAGAAGCGGTCAATATAAAACGCAGTCAACATAAAACGCAGTCAACATAAAGAGGGCCGGTCGATAGCGACCGGCCCTCTGTCATTGCGGCTTCCTGGGAGCGAGATATCCAAGGCGACAAGCTCACGACGCGATAGCAATGTCGTCCGGATGGTGGCCCTGGTTACTTACGCAGCTCGGCCAGCAGCGTTTCCAGCTTGCGCTGGTCTGCCATGAACTTGCGGATACCTTCGGCCAGCTTTTCGGTGGCCATGGCGTCTTCGTTCATCGCCCAGCGGAAATCTCCCTCGTCCAGGATTTCCGGCCTGGCGCTTTCGGCGTCTTCTGCACTCAGGCAGCGGGGCAGGGGACCGTTGTCCTCGGAGAGCTCAGCGAGCAGTTTCGGCGAAATGGTCAGGCGATCGCAGCCGGCCAGGGCTTCGATCTCACCGGCGTTGCGGAAGCTCGCGCCCATCACCACTGTCTTGTAGCCGTGTCCCTTGTAATGCTCATAGATGGCACGCACCGAGCGCACGCCGGGATCATTGGCGCCACTGAAGTCCGCTTCGGGCTCGTGCGCCTTGTGCCAGTCGAGGATGCGGCCCACGAAGGGTGAAATCAGCGTGACACCGGCATCGGCACAGGCCTGCGCCTGGGCAAAACTGAACAGCAGGGTCAGGTTGGTGCGGATGCCTTCACGCTCAAGCTGCTTGGCGGCGCGAATGCCTTCCCAGGTTGAAGCGACCTTGATCAGGATGCGTTCGCGTCCGACGCCACGTCGCTCGTAGCGATCGATCAGCGAATGAGCGCGGGCCAGGGTGGCCTGGGTGTCGAAGGATAGGCGGGCGCTGACCTCGGTGGACACATAGCCTGGCACCAGAGCGCTGATCTCGCTGCCGATTTCGACCGCTACGGCATCCAGGGCATCGTCGATATCGGTGCTATGGCGGGCCAGCTCGGCTAGTCGGGCGCGGCGGCCCTCCTGCTGTGCGGCCTGCAGGATTAGCGAGGGGTTGGTGGTGGCATCGGTGGGCTGGAAGCGAGCGATCGCGTCCAGATCGCCAGTATCGGCGACCACCGTGGTCATGGCTTTAAGCTGCGTCAACTTGTCCTGTGTCATGGTCATCCTGAATGTTCGAGTGAGTCAGACCTTCACTGTAGCAAGGCGGTGTCGCGCTGTGTATCTGCGCCTGACGCCTGGGACGCTTCATCGGCGACGACTCGGGGCATCCAGTCGTGCTCGGTCTCAATATGCGCTGTCGGTGGCTTCAGCCCAGCGCCTGAAGATGGCGACGTTTCTCCGACTTTCATGTTCATACTGGTCGTAAAGCGGGCGGCGAAACGGCGCATCTGCTCGGCCTCATCCTCAAGCGACATCGCTCCCTTAGAGGCCTGTTCGACCAGTTGGGCATTGTGCTGGGTGACGGTCTCCATCTGGTTCATGGCCTGGTTGAGTTGTTCGATGCCACGGTGCTGCTCGTCGGAAGCCTGGGCGATCTGCTCCATGAGGTCGTTGACCTGACCGACCGCCGCGATGACGGTCTCCATCCCCTGGCTGGCCTCAGTCGACAGGGTATTGCCACGCTCGAGGCTCTGGCGGGAGTCGTCGATCAGGCGACGCACGTCGTTGGCGGCATTGGCGCTGCGTGAGGCCAGCGAGCGTACTTCGTTCGCCACTACCGCGAAACCACGGCCGTGCTCGCCGGCCCGAGCTGCCTCCACCGAGGCATTCAGAGCCAGCAGGTTGGTTTGGAACGCGATGTTGTCGATCAGCGCGATGATGTCGTGAATCTGCGTCGAGCGGTCATTGATCTCGCTCATGGTGTCGACGAAGTTGCTGATCACCTCACCACCGGCGCGGGCCTTGCTGCTGGCGTCGTCGGCCAGTTTGGCCGCTTGACGGGAGTTGTCGGCGTTGTGGGCCACGGTGGCGGTCAGTTCGTCGAGGCTTGCCGCGGTCTGCTCGAGCGACGAGGCCTGTTGCTGGGTGCGTGAGGACAGTTCCTGGTTGCCCTCGCTCGTGCGCTGGGCGCTGTCCAGAATGGTAGCGCTGCTCTCGCGCACCCGGCCGACAGTGTTTGCCAGTGACTGTTGCATCCGGGAGAGCTCGCTATATAGCTGGCCGATCTCGTTGTTGCCCTTGGCCTCGATGGGTTGGGAAAGATCGCCTCCTGCCATGTGGCGGAAGTGCCCGATGAGTCGGCGCAGCGGTCGGATGACGTTAACGGTGACTCCCCAGACGGTCACCAGCACGAGCAGCAGGGTAATGGCCACGGCGCCGCCCATGGCCGTGTTCATCCAAGTGCCCATGCGGTCGAACTGCGCGGCGAGGCCGTTGCCGCTCTCCTGGGAGGCAGCGAAGAAGGCGTCCGCGCTCTCCATGAAGGCCTCGCTCATGTCGCTTACGCGGGATTGTCCGGAGTCATAGGCGCCGACGTCGTTTTCCTTGAGCACCATCAACTGCAGTGAGAGGCCGGTATTGAGCAGCGACTGGAAGTGATTCTTGAGGGTGCCGATGGTGTCTGTCTGGGAGGGCTGGGGAGGAATCGCCAGGAAGTCCTGAAAGGCTTTTTCGGCCGAGCTCATCAGGCCTTCGGCGCGCTCGATGACCGGTCCGGGGCGATCGAATGAGGGCTTGCGGACCAATTGAGCTGCTCGGTTCAACTCCACTCGGGCGCGCAGCATGTCGACATAGGCATGATTGAGGGCCTGGGCCTGCTCGACGTTGATCTGGTTGAGCGTACCGAAGGCCTGACGGCTGTAATGATTGGCGAAGAGTCCGAGGCCGGCGCTGACCAGAAGCATGAGCGTGAAGGCAATCAGTACCAATGATCCACTGAGCTTGACCGTCATGTTGTCGAAGTATCGCATGCTGTTGTCTATCCCCTGCTGTGTGATGGGCCGCAAGGCCCCGGCTCCGTGTGCCCGGAACTCAAAGGAATGCTTGATAATAGTCCCCTGATTTATCAGCAAAGTATGACAACCTGAGGTCATGAGCCTGATGCGCATGGCGCCGGTTGGGGTATTTCATCCAGGCAGTGGTATCGGCCGGTCAGGGCGGCAGTGTCGCGATGGATCGGTTATCCTTAGCCCGCTATTTTTCTGCTTACCCTGTTTCCGCTGACCCTTTCTCTCAGGAGCACCCTGTGACACTGAGTACCCGAAGAGTGGCTCTGCTGGTGGCTGCCAACACGGCGTTGGCACCCTTTGCTATCGATGCCTACCTGCCGGCCATGCCGGCGCTGGCCGAGGCCGTAGGAGCGAGCATTCATCACACTGAGCTGTCGATCAGCGTCTTTCTGTTCGGCTTCGCTATCGGTCAACTGACCGGCGGCCCCATGTCCGATCGTCTGGGACGCAAGCCGGTGCTGCTGACTGGTCTGTTCGTGTTCTGCCTGGCGAGCTTGGCCATCACACAGGTGAGTTCGCTCGAAACGCTGTGGGCCTTTCGCTTCGTGCAGGCACTGGGCGGGGGGGCCTGCGTGGTCAACTCGGCGGCTATCGTGCGCGACTGTTTCAGTGGTCGCGAGGCCGCCAAGGTGATGTCGACCATGGCCATGATCATGATGCTGGCGCCGTTGGCCGCTCCGGCCGTGGGCAGTGGTCTTCTGTACCTGGCTGACTGGTGGCTGATCTTTGTGTTCCTGGCGGCCTATGCCGCCTTTCTTGGCTGGTTGCTTGGCACTCGTCTGCCCGAAACGCGCTCGCCAGACCAGCCCACGGCCTCTTTCCGGCAAGTGCTTGGCAATTACGCCAGCGTTTTTCGCCACCGCGAGGCCATGGGCTATATCTGTGCGGTGGCGATGGCCTTTGCCGGGATGTTCGCGTTCATCACCGCGTCGCCCTTCCTGTACATGGACTATTACAGCCTGTCACCGGCCATGTACCCGGTGGTGTTCGGGGCCAATGTGGTGGTCATGGCGTCGTCGAATCGGCTTAACATCCTTCTCCTGCATTACCGCTCGCCCCAGCAGAACCTGCGCCTGGGGCTGGGTGTGCAGTTGCTGGCGGCCAGTGGGCTGGTGCTGGTCGTGGCCCTGGGGCTGGATTCGCTCTATACCGTGGTGCCGCTGATCATGCTGTTCATGGGGCAAATCGGTTTGATTACCCCTAATGCCATGAGCTCGCTACTGGAAAAGTTCAGCCACATGAGCGCGACTGCCACGGCGCTGCTGGGCAGCATTCAATTTTCCTGCGGTGCTCTGGCTGGGGTATTGGTCGGCGCTTTCGAGGTCGAGAGCCCCTGGCCGATGGTGCTGACCATGCTTGGCGTTTCTACCCTGGGCAACCTGGGCCTCAGGTTCTTGGTGCGAAGCGATGTCAATACCTGATGGTCTGGTTTGAAGAGAGGGCGTATTTGGAGGAACTGATGAGCGCATTGGCGGGAGTTGATGAGCGCACGGGGGCGTGACGTGATGTTCGAGAGGGACACTGTCCGGCCTGCAACAGGCTCTACGACGGGGGTTCGTGCTGCTGTGCAGCCTGGCGGTGGTGGGTGTGTTGGTCTAGCGTGTCGAAGATGTCTCACATGTCACGAAGTTGTCATCTACTTGCGTCATCTTATGTGTCGCGAAGGTTGAACACCCTCATCGACAGGAGTTACCTGCATGAACCGTATTCTCAAGACCACCGCCATTGCTGCCGCCGTTATGGGCTTTGCGACTGCCGCTCAGGCTCGCGACCAGCTGCGCATCGTCGGCTCCAGCACCGTGTATCCGTTTGCCAGCTACGTTGCAGAAGAATTCGGTGCCACTACCGATTACCCGACGCCGGTCATCGAATCCACCGGTTCCGGTGGCGGTCTGCGTCTGTTCTGCAACGGTGTGGGTGATGATACCCCCGATATCACCAACGCCTCTCGCCGTATCAAGGTCTCCGAGTTCGAGCGCTGTGCAGAGAACGGCGTGACCGATATCACCGAGGCCATGGTCGGTTATGACGGCATTGCCTTTGCCCAGTCCAGCAAAAATGACGCGATGCCCGTGACTCGCGAACAGCTGTTCATGGCGCTGGCCGCCCAGGTGCCGGTCGATGGCAAACTGGTCGATAACCCCTACACCCAGTGGAACGAGATCGACTCGTCTCTGCCGGCTCGTGAAATTGCCGTCTACGGTCCGCCCACTACCTCTGGCACCCGTGATGCTTTCGAAGAACTGGTGATGGAAGCCGCTTCCGAAGATATGGAAGCCTATGGTGGTGAAGGTTACACCGACATCCGCGCCGATGGCGCTTACATCGATGCTGGTGAAAACGATAACCTGATCGTTAAGCGTCTCGCCGAGAACACCGATGCTTTCGGTATCTTCGGCTACTCCTTCCTGGAAGAGAACGGCGACACCCTGATCGGCTCCAACATCGACGGCGTGGCGCCGACGCCTGAAGCGATCGGCAGCGGCGAATACCCGGTGTCTCGTTCGCTGTTCTTCTACGTGAAGAACCAGCACGCCGACAACGTGCCGGCCATGAATGACTATGCCAACCTGTTCATGAGCGAGAAGATGATCGGTGACATCGGCTACCTCAAGGGCATCGGCCTGATCCCGGCTCCGGAGGAGCTGCGCGCCGAGCGTCGCGAGCAAGTGGCCAACCACAAGACACTGGAACTGTCTGACATCAAGTGAACGGCAACGTCACCTGATGGTTGAAT
This sequence comes from Onishia taeanensis, assembly GCF_003268885.1. Classification (GTDB taxonomy): domain Bacteria; phylum Pseudomonadota; class Gammaproteobacteria; order Pseudomonadales; family Halomonadaceae; genus Onishia; species Onishia taeanensis_A. The sequence goes on along the minus strand of NZ_QLSX01000001.1, from coordinate 533,431 downwards.
CGGCCGGCAGCGATGAGCTGCCGGCTTCTGTACGTTCCGGCAAGCTGATTTTGCCGAGCCCCGTTGACTGAGAGCTTCCCATGCAGACTAACCAACTGATCCTGCTATTCAGCGGCGCCTTGCTGGTGTTGGGGCTGATAGCCTTCTTCATGGGCCGTGCCAAGGCCGCCAAGGTGCGTGCCAGTGGTACCGCGATGTATGCACAGCCCGACCAATATGCCTGGTTTGCGGCCCTCGCCACTGCCGGGCCTGCGGTGGCCGTGGGGGCCATTGGCGCCTTCGCCTTGCTGTTGATGGGGGCAAATATCCCCACGCCCTACCTGCTGGCCGCCAGCCTGGTAGTCGCCGCCGGCGGCATGATGGTGGCAATGACGCAGGTACGCCCTGATTTTCATGCGCGCAAGGCCATAGAGCGAACCATTCGCTTTATTCTGGCCGGTGCGGCGATGATTTCGATCTTCACGACCTTCGGGATTCTGATCTCGATCATTTCCGAAGCGATTCGTTTCTTCCAGATGCAGAGCTTCTGGGATTTCATCACCGGTACTACATGGAACCCCGGTGCAAGCTTCCTGGCCGCTGCGGGCCGCGCCGAAGAGGGAGCCACGGCCGCTCAGTTCGGCTCGGTGCCGCTGTTCGCCGGCACCTTCATGATCACCCTGGTCGCCATGCTGGTGGCTATTCCGGTAGGCCTCATGTCGGCGATCTACATGTCCGAGTTTGCGCCGACCAAGGTGCGCACCGTCGCCAAGCCGATGCTGGAAGTGCTGGCGGGTATCCCTACGGTTGTCTATGGCTTCTTCGCTGCGATTACCGTGGCGCCGCTGGTGGTCAGCGTCGCCGGCATGGTGGGTCTGGAGGCTTCCTTCAGCAACGCCCTGGCGCCGGGTATCGTGATGGGCATCATGATTATTCCCTTCATCTCATCACTTTCCGATGACGTCATTAATGCGGTCCCGGACAGCATGCGCCAGGGCTCGTTAGCGCTTGGCATGACGCGCGCCGAGACCATCAAGGACGTGGTGGTGCCTGCCGCCTTGCCAGGCATCATCTCAGCCTCGTTACTGGCCATATCGCGTGCCATGGGCGAGACCATGATCGTGGTGATGGCGGCCGGCATGCGCCCCAACCTGACCGCCAATCCGCTGGAAGACATGACCACGGTAACGGTGCGCATCGTCGCGGCGTTGACCGGTGATCAGGAGTTCGCCAGCGCCGAGACACTATCTGCCTTCGCCCTGGGCCTGGTGCTGTTCGTGGTGACCCTGACGTTGAACATGGTCTCGGTGATCATGATCCGTCGTTTCCGCGAAAAGTATCGCTCCAATAACCTGTGATCGATTGAGGCCAATCGGACAATGAGACAATCCTTCGACGATATCAGCGCCCAGCTCAAGGGCCGCCATCGCAAGTCTGCTCGCCTGAAGTGGGTTTCGATGGGCGCCCTGGGCCTGGCCGGGCTATTCCTGGTGTTCTTCTTTACCGACATGCTGATCAAGGGGCTGCCGGCGTTTCAGCAGGCCCAGGTTCAGGTGCAGGTCGACTACAACGAGATGGCTCAGGACATTCCTCTGGCAGCGGTTGAGGAAGATGTGCGCCCGTTGGTCAGCCGCGGTTATCTGCGACTGATTCCGGGGCGCATGGAAGACAACCCCGACCTGCTCGGCACCACCCGCATGGAATGGGTGCTGGCCGACGGCCAGGTCGATCAGTACCTGAAGGGCCATCACACCAACCTGAGCGCCAGCGAGGAATCGGTGGTTGATGAGCTCGCCGCCGAGGGGCGTGCCGAGCTCAAGTTCAACACGAACTTCTTCACCCGCGGCGATTCCAAGATGCCAGAGCTCGCCGGTATCGCCTCCGCCGCGATGGGCACGGTGATGACGTTGCTGGTGACTATTGCGGTGGCCTTCCCGATCGGCGTGATGACGGCGGTCTATCTTGAGGAGTTTGCCCCTGACAATCGCTTCACCCAGATGATCGAAATCAATATCAACAACCTGGCGGCGATCCCCTCGATTCTGTTTGGTCTGCTGGGTCTGGCGATTTTTATCAACTTCTTCGGTGTGCCGCGTTCCTCGCCGCTGGTGGGCGGTCTGACGCTGGCGCTGATGACGTTGCCGGTCATCATCATCGCTACCCGCACGGCGCTGCGCAGCGTGCCGGATACCATTCGCCACGCTGCCTTCGGGGTGGGCTGCTCGCGCTGGCAGGTGGTGCGTGACCATGTGCTGCCCGTCAGCATGCCGGGCATCATGACCGGCTCGATCATCGGTCTGGCTCAGGCCATGGGCGAGACGGCGCCGCTGATCATCGTCGGCATGGTGGCCTTCATCCCCGATGTCACGGCGACCTTTACCGATGCCGCCACGGTGATGCCCGCACAGATCTTTACCTGGGCCGGTGAGCCGGATCGTGCTTTCACCGAGAAGACCGCCGGCGGCATTCTGGTGCTGTTGACCATCTTGATCGCTCTCAACGCAACGGCCGTGGTGTTGCGCAAGAAATTCGAACGTCGCTGGTAACCGACCGGCACTTGCAACAGGATACGTCACTATGGATATGAAAGTTGCCGACCGTGGAGTCGCCATGTCAGGTCACGATACCGGGCAGCCGGTTACCCGCAATGAACAGGCCAATCACGAACTGAGCATTCGCGTGCGCGATCTCAACCTGTGGTATGGCGACACCCAGGCCCTGAAGAACATCAGCGCCGATGTCTTTCAGAAGAACGTCACCGCCTTGATCGGCCCGTCGGGCTGCGGCAAGTCGACCTTCCTGCGTTGCCTCAATCGCATGAATGACTTGATCCCCAGCGTGCGGCTCAATGGTTTGATCGAGATGGACGGCCGTGACATCAACGAGGCCAAGATGGATGAGGTCGCGCTGCGGCGTCGGGTGGGCATGGTCTTCCAGAAGCCCAACCCCTTCCCCAAGTCGATCTACGAAAACATCGCCTACGCCCCGCGCATGCATGACCTGGTGAGCCGCAAGGCCGATCAGGACGAGCTGGTAGAGAAAGCGCTGCGCGAGGCCGGCCTGTGGAACGAGGTCAAGGACAAGCTGCAACAGCCCGGCACATCCCTGTCCGGTGGTCAGCAGCAGCGTCTTTGTATCGCCCGCGCGATCGCCGTGCAGCCCGATGTGATCCTGATGGATGAGCCAACCTCGGCGCTGGACCCGATCTCCACGGCGACCATCGAGGACTTGATCGACAAGCTCAAGCAGGACTTCACCATCATCACGGTGACCCACAACATGCAGCAGGCGGCACGTGTGGCGGACTACACGGCCTTCTTCCACCTGGGGGAAATGGTCGAGTACAACGACACCAAGACGATGTTCGCCAACCCGCATACCAAGAAGGCCGAGGACTACATCACCGGCCGTTACGGCTAAGTCGCTCGGGCATACGCACCGGGTCTTGAAACATAAGCCCTGAAGCATAAGCCCTAAAACATAGCTCCTGAAATAAAAGGGGGAAGCCAATCGGCTTCCCCTTTTTTTACGTTTCACAGGGCGTTGGTGAAGGATCCTTGCGCATGGCGTGTCGATCTTTGCAGGCAAGCCAGCCCACACGGCTAGTCGAGCAGTTCGACCGCCACGGCGGTGGCTTCGCCGCCGCCGATGCACAGGCTGGCGATGCCACGTTTGCCGCCGGTGACGCGCAGCGCATTGATCAGGGTGGCGATGATCCGCGAGCCGGTGGAGCCGATGGGGTGGCCCTGGGCGCAGGCGCCGCCGAAGATGTTGACCTTGTCGTGGGGGATGTCCAGCCCATCCATGGCCAGCAGGGTAACCACCGCGAAGGCTTCGTTGATTTCGAACAGGTCGACGTCATCCACCGTCCAGTCGAGGCGCTTCATCAGCTTGCCGATCGCGCCCACCGGGGCAATGGTGAACTCGCTGGGGTGCTGGGAGTGAGTGCTGTGGCCGAGGATTCGGGCAAGCGGCCTGGCGCCGTGGGTCTTGGCGGCCTCACGGCTGGCCAGCACCAGCGCCGAGGCACCATCGGAGATGGAGCTGGCGTTGGCGGCGGTGATGGTGCCGTCCTTGGCAAAGGCCGGACGCAGGCCGCGAATCTTGTCGAGGCGCGCCTGGAAGGGCTGCTCATCGTGATCCACCACGCTGTCGCCGCCGCGACCGCTGACCGTGACTGGCGTTAGTTCACCGGCCAGGTGCCCGGCCTCGTGGGCCGCCATGGCGCGCTCCAGAGAGGCGATCGCGAAGTCATCCATGCGCTCGCGGCTGTAGCCGCGCTGATCGGCGATATTCTGAGCGAACACCCCCATCAGTTGCCCGGTCTCGGCATCTTCGAGGCCGTCCAGGAACATGTGATCCTTGAGCTCGCCATGGCCCAGGCGATAGCCGCGACGGGCCTTGGTCAGCACGTGAGGCGCATTGGACATCGACTCCATGCCGCCCGCCAGCACCAGCTCACCGCTGCCGGCGCGGATCAGGTCATGTGCCAGCATGGTGGCCTTCATGCCGGAGCCGCACAGCTTATTGATGGTGGTGGCGCCGACACCGTCGGGCACCCCGGCCTGGCGCATCGCCTGGCGCGCCGGCCCCTGCTTGACGCCGGCCGGCAGCACGCAGCCGAAGATGCCTTCATCGACAGCGCCAGCATCGATGCCGGCCTGCGACAGGGCCGCCTGGATGGCGGTAGCGCCGAGCTCAGGGGCGGTGAGGCTCGACAGGCTGCCCAGCATGCCGCCCATCGGTGTGCGGATGGCGGCCAGGATCACGATCTCGTGGGAAGTGGACATGGTATGACTCCTTGGCGATCGCGGGGCAGGGCCGTTGACCGCAGATGGGCGCTATGGTCTTCTCAAGGCTAACCAAGCAAGCGCTAGTGTAAATGCGATGAATGTAGTGAATGACTCGCCGCGGCGCCGGGAACTGATTCGCGTCGCTGCCCAACTGTTCGTTCAGGAAGGCTTCGATCGCACCACCGTGCGCATGCTGGCTCAGGAAATGGGCATCAAATCGGGCAGCCTCTTCCATCATTTCCGCGACAAGCAGGAAATCCTCTGTGCGGTCATCGAAGAGGGCACCCATAACGCCCTGGCCATCGCCCGCGAGGCCCTTGCGCAGTGCGACGGCGGGGCCGAGGCCAGGCTGCATGCCATGGCGCGCGCGCACCTCGAGACCCTGCTCACCGATCGCAATGCCCATGTGGTGGCCCTCTACGAGTGGCGGCGGCTCGACGAAGCCTCCCGCGACCATCTTGGTCACCTGCGCGATGCCTACGAACAGCTCTGGCAGGACGTGATTGGCGACGCCCTGGAGGCCGGCCTGATCCGCGGTGATAAATTTCTGGTCTCGCGTTTCGTGCTCGGCGCCCTGAACTGGACGGTGCGCTGGTACGACCCCGCCGGTGCCTACTCCCCCGATGCGCTGGCAAGCGAGCTGATCGACATGCTCGGCGCGCCGGCGGCGACGCCCGCCTGATCTTCGGCGGTTTCCTATCATCTGTCGCGATCGACGGCTCTGGCCGTCGGCGCGGCAATGCGTCTTCCTTCCGATTATCTCAGCGCTGCGCTTTCTGGCCGCTCAGAGCTTTTTCCTGTCTCATCGCGCTCTGGTTTCTATGACCCTAGGCTATTTCATCGCGTTAGGCGTTGGCAGCAAGCGCATGTCAGGGCGTTTTGGCGTGCGCGACTAAAGACGTTGTAGCAAGCGCTTGCTAGGTCTGTCCATGCGGCTAACTTACTAGTTGACGTTAACGTTAACTAGATGATGTGGTAGCCAAGGTCGCAACAGGCCCAAGCCCCAGGAGAAGGCTCAACATGACAACATCGCGCCAGCCGTTTCAGTCCCCCAATACGGCCTTTTCGTTCGATGAGACGCCCTTTTCGTTTGATGAAAGCGTGGCCCGTCTCGATGACCATCGTGACGGCCATCTCAATGCCTATGAGGCCTGCTGCGGGCGCCAGTTGCGTGCCGGTCGCGGCGACGTTACGGCACTGGTGCACGAGTCCGTCGATGGTCAGGTATCGCGCTTGAGCTATGCCGAGCTCGATGCCCAGAGCGCTCGGCTGGCCGGCTGGTTTCAAGAACGGGGACTGGGCGTCGGTGATCGCATCGCCAGCATGCTGCCGCGCACGCCGGCACTGTTGATCACCGTGCTGGCCACCTGGCGCATTGGCGCCGTGTACCAGCCGCTGTTCACCGCCTTCGGGCCGGATGCCGTCGACTACCGCCTGTCGCGGGCCGACACGCAGTTGGTGATCACCGATCATGCCAATCGCGCCAAGTTCGATGGCCTGTCCCGGTGTCCGGCGGTGATGTGCATAGAAGGCGCCGATGCCGAGCACCCAGAGGATCTCGACTGGCAGACGGCTATCGGCCATGAACCGATGACCGCCACGCCGCCGCGCCTGAGCCGCGATGCCCCCTTCTTGCAGATGTTTACGTCTGGGACCGTCGGCAAGCCCAAGGGTGTGGCGGTGCCGCTGGCCGCGCTACCGGCCTTTGCCAGCTACATGGAGCTGGCCGTCGGGCTGCGCGACGATGATCGCTTCTGGAACATGGCCGATCCGGGCTGGGCCTATGGCCTGTATTACGCCATCACCGGCCCGCTGCTGCTGGGCGGTACCACCCATTTCTGCGAGGCCGGCTTCACGGCCGAGGGCGCGCTTGCCTTCATGCAGCGACATGGCATTACCAACTTCGCCGCCGCGCCGACCGCCTACCGGCTGATGAAGGCGTCGGGACTGTTCGATGATGCCCACCGCGACCTGTCACTGCGGGCAGCCAGCTCCGCCGGCGAGCCGCTGAACACCGAAGTGGTGAACTGGGTTGAAAAAGCGCTGGGCTGTGCGGTGATGGACCACTATGGCCAGACTGAGACCGGCATGACCTGCTGCAACCATCACGGCCTCGAACACCCGAAGCATGTCGGCGCCATGGGTGTGCCGATGCCGGGTTATCGTCTGGTGATACTCGATGCCGAAAATCACGAACAGCCGGCGGGCGAGCCCGGCGTGCTGGCAGTGGATATCGCCAACTCTCCAGCACACTTCTTCGCGGGCTACACCTGGCAGGAAAAGCGGCCGTTCGTCGACGGCTATTATCTGACCGGCGACGTGGTGGTGCAGGCCGAGGACGGCACCTTCCAGTTTGCCGGCCGCGACGATGACATCATTACCACGGCCGGCTACCGGGTCGGTCCCACTGATGTCGAAAATACCGTCATGACCCACCCGGCGGTTGCCGAAAGTGCCGCCGTCGGCCAGCCCGACGAGATCCGTGGCGAAATCATCACGTCTTACATCGTGCTGCGCGAAGGCTTCGAGGCCAGCGAGCAGTTGGCCGACGAGATTCGTCAGCGGGTGCGCGAGCGCCTGTCGACTCACGCCTTCCCAAGGGTCATCACCTTCATCGAAGAGCTGCCGAAGACGCCCAGCGGCAAGATCCAGCGCTTCAAGCTGCGTGCCCAGGCAGCCGACGACGCCCGCGCGTCATAAACCGGAGAGAGACCATGCAAGTCACTGGAAAAACCTTCCTGATCACCGGCGCCGCCTCCGGGCTCGGTGCTGCCACCGCCGAACGCCTGGTCGCCGGCGGCGCCCGAGTGGTGCTCTGCGACCTGAACGACGCGATAGACGAACTGGCCGCCGGGCTCGGCGAGGCCGCCACGGCCTGTCGCGGCGATGTGACAAAGGAAGCGGATATCCAGGCCGCCGTCGACCTTGCCCTGAATACGGGTGGTCTACACGGGGTGGTGCACTGTGCAGGCGTGGTCAGCGTGGCCAAACTGCTCGATCGAGAGGGCAACCCCGCCGACCTCGCAGGCTTTACGCGCACCGTCGAGATCAACCTGATCGGCACCTTCAACGTCCTGCGGCTGGCCGCTGCCGCCATGGCCGATAACGCCGCGGGTGAAGATGGCGAGCGGGGGGTGGTCATCACCACCGCCTCGGTGGCGGCCTTCGACGGCCAGGTGGGCCAGGCCGCCTACAGCGCTTCCAAGGCCGGTGTGGCGGGCATGACCCTGCCGCTGGCTCGTGAGCTGTCGCGTCACGGCATCCGGGTGATGAGTATCGCCCCCGGGGTCTTTGAGACCCCGATGATGAGCGGCATCCCCGAGGATGCGGTGGCCGCGCTGTCTGCCGCCGTGCCGTTTCCCAAGCGTCTGGGCAAGCCCGCGGAGTTCGCGAGTCTGGCCGAGCAGATCATCACTAACGTGATGCTTAACGGCGAGGTGATTCGACTAGACGGGGGGATTCGCATGCAGTGAGCCATTCACTTGCCGTGAGGCCTCGGCGCGATCCGGGCTCGCTATCGGTTTTCTTTCTTCTTTCTTATTGCCTGTCGCCGGCCGCTTATGCGTCCGGCGGCTTTTTTTGTCGTACCTAACGTGTTGATGGTCATGTATCCGACGCTCATCCCGTCGGCGCAGCCGCTGGGGCTCGACCATGGTGGCAGATCATTATTCAAACGATCGCTTGACTACAGGCGGGTAGTTGGATAGTTTCAAACACATGTTTTAATCCTTCGGCAGCGGCCGTGTGGATGATGTTTTCAGGAGTGTGCGAGATGCCCGACTACCAGGCCCCCCTGCGCGACTTGCGCTTCGTGATGGACGAGCTGCTGGACTTCCCCGGCCACTACGCGCGGCTGCCGGGCGGCGAAGACGCCACGCCGGATGTCGTCGGCGCGATTCTCGAAGAGGGCGCGCGCTTCTCCCGCGAGGTGCTGCTGCCGCTCAACCAGAGCGGCGATCGCGAGGGCTGCCTGCTGGAAGGCGGCGAGGTCAAGGCGCCCAAGGGCTTCAAAGAGGCCTACCGCCAGTACGTCGAGGGGGGCTGGCCGAGCCTTGCCGCCGAGCCGGAATTCGGCGGTCAGGGCCTGCCGCATTCGCTGGGCATGGCGCTCTCCGAGATGACCTGCGCCACCAACCTGGCCTGGGGCATGTACCCGGGGCTCTCCCATGGCGCCGCCGATGCCTTGCGCCACCACGGCAGTGACGAGCAGAAGGCCACCTACCTGACCAAGCTGGTCGAGGGTGTCTGGACCGGTACCATGTGCCTGACGGAGCCTCACTGTGGCACCGATCTGGGCCTGATCAAGACCCGGGCGGTGCCGGCCGATGACGGCGGCTATGACATCAGCGGCACCAAGATCTTCATCTCGGCGGGCGAGCATGACCTGGCCGAGAACATCGTGCATCTGGTGCTGGCCAAGCTGCCCGACGCCCCGGAAGGCTCAAAGGGCATCTCGCTGTTCGTGGTGCCGAAGTACTTGCCAGAGGACATGCCGGATGAAAACGGCAACCCGGGCGCGCGCAACGGCGTCTCCTGCGGATCGCTTGAGCACAAGATGGGCATCCACGGCAACGCTACCTGCGTGATGAACTTCGATGGCGCCCGAGGTTATCTGGTGGGCCGTCCCCACAAGGGGCTTTCCTGCATGTTCACGATGATGAACGTGGCCCGCATCGGCGTGGGTATTCAGGGTCTTGGCCTAATGGAAGCGAGCTTCCAGAATTCGCTTGGCTATGCCCGCGACCGCCTGCAGATGCGTGCGCTGTCCGGCGCGAAGGCGCCGGCCAAACCCGCCGACCCGATCATCGTGCACCCGGATGTGCGGCGCATGCTGCTGACCCAGAAGGCCTTCGCCGAGGGTGGGCGGATGCTGGTGATGTACACCGCGCAGCTGGTTGACCTGGTCGAGCACGGCCAGGACCCGGCGGAGCGAGAGCGGGCCGAGACCCTGCTTGGCCTTTTGACACCGATCGTCAAGGCGTTCCTCACCGAGGTCGGGTTCGAAGCCACCAACGAGGGCGTGCAGGTGTTCGGCGGCCACGGCTTCATAAAGGAATGGGGCATGGAGCAGCTGGTGCGCGATGCGCGTATCACTCGGCTCTACGAGGGCACCACCGGTATCCAGGCCCTCGATCTGTTGGGTCGCAAGGTGCTGATGAGCCAGGGCGAGACCCTCAAGGTCTTCACCAAGGAAATTCACCAGTTCTGCAAGGCCGAAGCCGATAATCCGTCCCTTCAGGAATTCGTGGCGCCCCTTGCCAAGCTCAACGCCGAATGGGGCGAGCTGACCATGGGCGTGGGCATGAAGGCGATGAATGATCGCGAGGAGGTCGGTGCCGCCAGCGTCGATTACCTGATGTACTCGGGTTACGTGACCCTTGCTTACCTGTTCGCCCGCGCCGCCAAGCAGGCCCAGCAGGCGATTGGCGGCGAGGAGGACGCCTTCTATCGGGCCAAGCTCGATACCGCGCGCTTCTTCTATCAGCGCCTGCTGCCGCGCACCCGTGCCCATGCGGAAATGATCAAGGCCGGCGGCGCCTCGCTGATGGCGATTTCCGCCGAAGACTTCGGCCTCGGTTTCGAGATCTGATCTACACGACAACGGTCTCTCTCGGTCAGGCGCTCTGACCACCTTCCACGGCGAACCTCGGTTCGCCGTTTTTTGTGGGCGAGGCATTTTGTGTAAGCTAGCCGTTTTTGTGGATTATCCGCACCGATACCGTGGAGTATTATCGGTCGAGGAGCCCTGTCGGCATGGCGCCGCGGTGCTGCATTGAGGAGGTTCACCCATGTACCAGTCAGTTCTGGTGCTCTGCCTGGTGGTGCTGATGACCGCAAAGCCCGTCATGGCGGCGGATAGCGAGCAGCTAACCCGCGAGCAGAAGTCCACGATCGCCCAGGATAAGGCGGAATTGATCGAGCAGAGCATCGTCGACGGTGGCAGCGAGTCTCGCCCCGACCCAGCCGTGGCCATCACTCGTCCCGGCATCAAGGCGGTGGACCCGTTGGGGGCTTCGCCCCTGGATGATGCGATCACCTGCCTTGCGCGTGCTGTCTATTGGGAGGCCAAGGGAGAAGGCACCGATGACATGGCCGCCGTTGCCAATGTGGTGATGAACCGACTCGCTGATGCCGGTTTTCCGGACACCATCTGTGGCGTGGTCAAGCAGGGCGGCGAGCAGGGCTACTGTCAGTTTTCGTGGTGGTGCGATGGTCGCGGGGATGATGTCCAGGAGCCGCAGCGCTATGCGATCGTCAAGGAGGTCGCGCGCCAGGCACTCAATGGGCAGCTTTCGGATCACACCGGCGGGGCGATGTTTTTCCATCAACGCACTATCCTTCCCTATTGGGCGGCGGATTTCACCGAAACGGCCAGCATTGGCGATTTCATCTTCTATAAGCCCTGATTCTTCGAGCTCTGGTTTTACAAGCCCTGGTTTTACAAGCCCTGGATTTACAACCCACAGGCAACCTGCGCCGATTGACGGGCAGCCACAGCCTAGGCCCCTTCGCTGACAGTATGGCGTCAGGCGGGTGTTGTTGATTTTTTTTTACGGCCATCCCTTCGTTTTTTGACACTTGCTGCTAGTCTGTAAGCGTTCGCGCTCCCGGAAGGCTAGGAGGCCTGTGAGAGCGCGTATCAAGGACGCCATGTCTGGGGCTTACTGCATGACCCAAGAACCGACACCCGTGTCGATATTGCTGGCCGCGCCGTGCTGACAGGCTGTGCTGCCAAGTCGTGCTGCCAGACAGTCCTTGCATCAGGCCTTGAGCCATCCATCGTTGAGCAACCTGCCCAGAAGATGGCGCCAGTGCCAGCAACCCGAGGAGACCAACTACATGTCCCGTAAGACTCGCTTGCAGGATATTGTCCGTGTAATGCGCCGCCACGAGGGTCCGGTGAGCGGCACGACACTGGCCGAGACGCAGGGCATCTCGCTGCGCACCCTGTATCAGGATATCGCCGTGCTGAAAGCGGTAGGTGCCGACATCGAGCATGTCCCCGGCACCGGCTATACGTTGGCCCCCGGGGTGCTGCTTCCGGCGCTGATGCTGACCGACGAACAGCTCGATGCGTTGGCGCTGGGGCTGGTTAAGGTCGAGGATGCGGCGGGCCCGCTGGCCGCTCCGGCCGCACAGCTGCGTGACAAGGTGTCGGATGCTCTACCCGATGATCAAGCGCAGCGCCTGACAGGCCTCAAACTGGCGGGCAACGATCAAGGCGCCGTCGGACAGGACGCGGCCAGCCAGATCAGCGAGGGGCCCTGGGGCAGTGATCGCGGGGAAGGGGCGGCGACAGACGAGCTGGTCTTCTATACCCATCCCTTGTCGCGGGGAAGCATCGTCCACTGGATGCTGGAGGAGCTTGGCGTAGCCTATCGCATGGTAGTGCTGGATTACGGCACCTCGATGAAAGCCGCGGACTACCTGGCCATCAACCCGATGGGCAAGGTGCCGGCGATTCGCCACGGCGATGTAGTGGTTACCGAGACCGCCGCCATTTGTGCCTACTTGGCCGATGCCTTCCCCCAAGCCGGGCTAGCGCCGCCATTGGCGTTGCGGGGCGACTACTACCGCTGGCTGTTCTTCGCGGCTGGGCCGCTGGAAACCGCCGTCTCGCTCAATGGCCTGCTGGGAGTCCATCCGGACGAGCGTCAGCAGATGCAGCTTGGCTGCGGCAGCCTTCAGGCGGTGCTCGATACCCTGGCAGGCGCTGTTGCGGGCAAGCGCTATATTGCCGGCGACACCTTCAGTGCCGCGGATATCTATGTGGGGGCTCACCTGAGCTGGGGCCTGCAGTTTGGCTCCATCCCCTGGCGGCCCGAGTTCGAGGCTTACTGTGCTGGCCTTAACCAGCGCCCAGCGCGCCAACGCTGCGAGGCCTTCCTCCAGCAGGCCATGGCTCAGGGGGCCTGAGGCGGTAAATGAGATTCCCATGCGCCGGTGTGGCATGGCAGGCTAGCGCTTATGGAAAAGCTACTGATCAGTGCCTGCCTGCTCGGCCAGCCGGTGCGCTACGACGGCGGCGCCAAGGCGCTGCATGATCCCACCTTGGAGCGCTGGCGCCGGGAAGGGTGCCTGATAGCCGCCTGCCCCGAAGTACAGGCCGGCATGAGCACTCCGCGGCCTCCAGCCGAGATTCAGGGCGGCACAGGCGCCGCGGTGCTGGACGGCACCGCCCGGGATGGCGAAGATGTCAGCCAAGCCTTCCTAAGCGGCGCCGAACAGGCCCTGGCGCTGTGTCAGCAGCATGATATCCGCGTCGCCATTCTCACCGAAGCCAGTCCCTCATGCGGCAGCCGCACTCTCTCCGACGGCAGCTTCACCGGCCACCGCGTGCCCGGCCAAGGCGTGACAGCCGCATTACTCGAACGCCACGGCGTGCGGGTCTTCAGCCAGTTCGAACTCAAGCAAGCGGAACGGGCGCTGCAAGACAGCCGAGCGTGACCATCGTCGGCGTTGTGCCTTTATAAGCGAAAGGCTATGGTCGGACCGAGGGTAAGCAGCGTCGGCGTATGATGGAGACATCACCCCATGAATGGCTTCTTACGACCCAAAGCGGCCCTGCTGGCAAAGGCAGCATGCACGTTTATTGGTGTTATATAGCCACGTCAACAAAATACACTGAAAAATCAATGGGTTGATGTGGCGGCATAATAATGTTGAACGCGCGCGCTCGTTCAAGTCAATAAACGAGCGCGCTGTCTAATACCTGTTCAATGTAGGAGTATCGATGAAAGATTTGTTCCCAGGACACTTTAGAGAATCTCAAGAAGGCCTAAGGGGAGTATGGGATTCAGCTATTTTTGTGTTTGATGCAAACATACTGCTCAATTTGTATCGATACTCAGATGCTACGAGGAGTGAGTTTCTCAGTTTGCTGGAAAAAATAAAGGATAGGGTATGGTTGCCACATCGAGCTGCTGAAGAATACTTAAATAACCGATTATCTGTAATAGGTCAACAGGAGCAATCTTATGATTCGACGGTTAAGTCTATTAACAGCCTTAAAAGTGATTTAGACAATGCTAGACAGCACCCTTTTGTAAATGCACAGACAATGCGAAAAGTTGATTCTGTATTTAATAGCCTTTGTGAGGAATTGTTGCGTAACAAAGAAGTTCATACAAGGCGAATATCGAATGATGAAATAAAAGATTCAATATCAAAAGTATTTGAAAACAGAGTGGGGCGGCCTTTTGATAAAGAAAAGCTAGAGAAGCTTATTATTGAAGGTGAGGAACGCTATAGACAGAAAATTCCACCGGGATTTAAAGATGGTTCAAAGTCTAAAGATACTGAAGTTTTTACTGAAAAATGTCGAGAATTTGGCGACCTAATAGTTTGGAAACAAGTTCTAGAGCATTCCATTGAAGTCGACAAAGGTATCGTGCTTGTTACAGATGATAAAAAAGAAGATTGGTGGGAAAAGTTTAAAGGAAAAACGGTTGGTCCTCGCCCTGAGTTGGTAAAGGAATTTAAGGATAACGCTAATAATACTTTTCATATGTATCAAGCGGATCGATTCCTTGAGCTAGCCAGAGAGAATTTGGGTGAGCAGGTTAGCCCAGAGATTGTTGAAGAGATACGTGAAGTTAGGCGCCGAGATAGAATGGCGATTAGGAAAATGCAAGAGTATGAGTTACTTAATCGACAAAAATCCAAGATTAGTCATATGATGCAAGAACTTGAGCACACTCGTCATCAAATGATGAAGCATGAAAGTGAGATGGCTTCTCTTCAGGAAAAGCGTCATATGTTAGACGCTGAAAGGATGGAGTTGAGGAAGTATAGAGAAAGCTATTCAGAGGATGAACGTGAATTAGATATGGAGACATTCATGCATCATCATTCAGATATAAACGAGAAATATCATTTGGTAAGAAGCCGGCTGGAAGAATCAAAAGACAGGTATCAAGAGATGCAGCAGCGAACAATGAAGCTTGAGCATGAGCTGGCTCGTCACATGAAATACATTGAACAAGAAAATGCAGCAGACTCGTAAACTCGCTGCTAATTTTGGCGTTAGGAGTCATATGAAATCGATTGAGAAATGGGCTGATCGTGTTTATGCCGAGAATGATTTCGGCAGAAGTCTTGCCACGTCACTTTCAGGATTAATCGGTTTAGTCGTCTATCTTTTAACGAATGATTGGGTTATTGCAGCTTTTTCTACAATAATTTCTTTCCCAATTATTCGGCTTGTTTCAACCGGTATAAATGAGAAAATCGAGCGCAATAAACAACGAAATATTAGCAAAGAAAAATCTCTTAATACATACAAGAAGTTCAGCACTGAAGAGAAAGAAGTCATCGCATCATATGTAAAATCCGGTGGTAGTGTTTTAACCTGGGGGCAAATGAATAACGAGGCTGTATCGTCTGCGGCTGTAGAGTCATTGATTCAAAGAGAAGTGTTATGGGCGTCAATGAGCGCAGACGGAATGAGGGAGACATTTGCATTGGATTCAGAGATATTTGATATTGCAAATGAGCAACATACCAAACAAAACTCCTAACAAGTGCATCTTGCCGGATTTGGGTAAGCTGTCACCTGTTTTGCAAAAACACGCAAAACAGCCGCCATTTCACCCAAGCCGCAAATGCAAGCGTTATGCACTGTGAGCATCGTAAAGCAAGTTTTTCATTGAGAGGTATTCATGGTAGAAGTAGAAGAGAAATATGGATTTCCTCTATTTGCTAGACCGTCATCCGTAGTAAATCTAGGTAAAAACGAAAAGTTAGTAATTTCAGATATATGGTCTTTTTGGGACTATGTCATTAAGAAAGCTTCAACAGATAGAAAGGGAGAAGCATTTCTTCGGTCTTTGCTTGATCAGGCAAAACATTTTTACCAAAGCGCAGAGGGGAGTCCAGTAAAAAGTCAGCCGCTTCTCTATTATTATTCATGTCTTAATCTTTCTAAAATTATGATCAACATTCGCGGTACATTTGGACCTTCTAAAATGTATATGCATGGAATGAAAGAAGATCATAAACATAAGTTCATAAAATCAGAAATAGTAAAGCAGAGACAGAAGCAACAAATAGTACAAGTAGCACATGAGTTGGTTTCGTTGTTCGACCCAGGAATGGCGACGGGTGAATTAACACTAAACACCAAAATATACTTAATCATTGTGTTGGTGTTCATCGAGCATATAGTGAAATCTATAATCAGCCCGAAATTTTCGTTCGCGTAAGAGAACATGGTCTGTATAAGCATGGCAAGGAACTAATTTTTAGAGCAACCCTTCAATGTAGCTCATCGCAATCAACAGAATTGTCTTCTAGGGGATACAATATTTCTACAGATGAAGATGGAAGCACCATATACACAGAGTTTATAATCATGACTAGCTATCAACCTAAAAGGGCTGATTATGCTGCCTTGTCTAGACAGATAAAAGATAAGGGGGTCTGGTACTTCATAGGAAGTGGCGGCTATACGATGTATCTATCTACCTGCCCGGACAACAGATACAGCCAAGAGTCCATCATTTACATGATGATGTTTTACTTAGGTTCTATTACTCGTTATCATCCATATATGTTTGACAAGATCTTCTCTGACAAAGAGCAGTGGCTAATGAGTGAGTTTCTAAGCACTCAACCGAAGCAATTCTTGTATTTGGCAACTGCAAACGTGCTTGGTCAAAGTGTTTTGAAAGCCTATGCTAGTTTCTAAGCGCATAGCAAGGCCAGTCACGGCGACGTCTACTACATCGCGGCTTCGCCACCATTCTGTAGCCGCGCATGCTGGCAAGCGTTATGCATCCATTTGGAGTATCAATGGACTATTTATCAATAACTGAAATTTGGAAGTATCTAAAATGGCTTCCAAAATTTATCCTCAGGCGGCTTTTCAGCAAGCAGCGCTTGGCCGACCTCGTCCTCATCGATGTGCAAGCAAGGCACGAGTCTGTTCGTGTAGATCTTGGAGAGGTGTCGACCTACACCATCTGGTTCCAGATCATCAATATGACTCCTTTTGAAATTGAGCTTGATCGAGCAGAGTTTGATTTTATGTGCGCTGGAGCAAAAATCACCAAGCAATACATAAAGAAAGAAAGGTTTAAAGCCGGGCAAGTGGCTTCCTTTTTTATTGAAGGTGAGATTTCTTCCCCGAAAGCAGACCAAATCGCTCGCTTGCATGATCAGAACCGCTCTTCGATTTCACTACATTGTGAATTTAACTGTGGGCTTCATGATTTCTCAAAGACCCGCAACAACTTGGATGGAGTCAATGTCCATTTCCTCAATGTTCAGGATCGAAGGCAACGCCTGGAACATGCATAACCAATGCAGGCACGGCGACGCCCATTACATTGCGCCTTTGGCTCCATTCCATAGGCGCGCATGCTGCAAGCGTTAATATCAGCGAAGTATCAACGACCGCTCTTGGCCGGTAGCCGCCAAACTCACCTAAACGCCGGGGCGCTTCGATCGTGAAGCGGCCCGCTTTGCTCTCGACTTCCAGCCCTCTTTGGGCGCATTTCCACTTATTGTTGCCGCCTGGCGAGGGGGGACGGTCGGAGATGGTCGCGGTCGGCAAGCACGGTGTTGGCTGGTAGGGCGCTGCCGGTCGCTGTCACACTGGCAACATCATTGTTAACCAATGGAGCTCATCATGAGCAACGGACCCTTTTACCAGGGCGGTTGTGGTTGCGGGGCGGTGACGCTGATGGCCACCGGGGTGCCGCTGGGCGCGGCACACTGCGATTGTGTCGATTGCCGCGGGGCGGATGGCAGTGCCACCGGGTTGCTGTTCTGGCCAGAGGTGTCGGTGCAGTTCGCCGGCGGCCTCGATGAGCTAGAGCATCATCGTGCGAGGCATGGCGGCGATCAGCTACGCTGCCGGCGCTGCAAGGAGTGGGTGCTCGCTGTCCATGAGAAAGCCGGCATCATTGAGCTGCCGGCTGGGGTGCTGCCCGAGATGACCGAACCTGTGGCTGATGGTGCGGCTTTTCTGGACCGGCTCGGCCATCGTCGGCGGTAAGTCTCTGGTCGGTAAGCTTCTGGTCGTTCAGCCCTGTGTAGCGCCGAGGGCCTGACGCGCTAGCTCGGCGCTTATCTCGGCGGAGAGAAAGTCGTGGCTCAGAAATCGATGCCGCGGCGTGCCTTGAGCCCCGCGTTGAAGGCGTGGCGAGTCTCCTGCATTTCGGTCACCGTATCGGCCATGGCCACCACCTCGCGGTTGGCGTTGCGGCCGGTAATGATCACCGTCTGCTCCGCCGGGCGGTTCTCGAGTGCGGCAATAACCTCGGCGCTGTCCAGGTAGCCGTACTTCATCATGTAGGTGATCTCGTCGAGCACCACCAGGTAGACCTCGGGGTCCTCGAGCATGCGCTTGGCTTCCTGCCAGACTTCCTGGCAGGCCTTGGTATCGCTCTCCCGGTTCTGGGTGTCCCAGGTAAAACCGGTGGCCATGATCGCGACCTCGAGGTTGGCGTCGTCGTTAAGCCGCTCGCGCTCGCCGCATTCCCATAGTCCCTTGATGAACTGGATCACGCCGACCTTATAGCCGTAGCCCAGCGCGCGGGTCACGGTGCCCCAGGCGGCAGTGGTCTTGCCCTTGCCGTTACCGGTGAAGACCATCAGCAGGCCGCGTTCTTCGGTGGCGTTGGCCACCTTGTCGTCGACGTGGGCCTTGAGTTTCTGCATCGATTGCTGGTGGCGTGTATCGCGATCGGTCATGGGATCTCCGGCGGGAAATAGGAAGTCCTCAAGCTTACGCGAGCCATGCCATGGCGTCAGCTGTCCCTCGGGAAGCGGTCGGCATGGCAGGCGTCGGCATATGCTCTAGAATGGAGGTCCGGTTAGTGCCGGTTGTCTTCCCTCAAGGTCAGGAGTTTGCATGTCCAAGGAACGTGATGTCAGCGATACCATCGTCCTGGGGGCCGGCATGGTCGGCGTGTCGATCGCTTACCACTTGGCCAAGCGGGGGCGTTCGGTGGTGCTGGTCGATCGCCGGGAGCCGGGCCACGAGACGTCGTTTGGCAATGCCGGCATCATCCAGCGCGAAGCGGTGGCGCCCTATCCCTTCCCGCGGGATGCCAAGACCCTCATGCAGGTGGTGCCCAACCGCCGCGTGGATATCCGCTACCGGCCCAGCGGCATGCTGGAATCGGCCAGTTCGCTGTTTCGCTATTGGCAGAATTCAGCGCCGGGCCCCTATGCGCGAATTCTGCCCGAATACGCTTCGCTGATCGCGCTGTCGACTCAGGAACATGCACCGATGATCGAGGCGGCCGGGGCAGATGCCCTGGTCAGCCGCGACGGCTGGCTGGAGCTCTATCGCACCCCCGAGGCCTTCGAGGCGCGTCTGGCCAAGGTGGCCCCCCTGGCCAAGCGGTTTGGCCTCACCTATGACCGGCTCGATCGGGCAGCGCTCGCCGAACAGGAACCCGACCTGTCAGACGAGATCATCGGTGCGATTCTGTGGCGCGACAGCTGGACCGTCGCCGATCCCGGTGGCCTGGTGGCCGCTTATGCCGAGGCCTTCAAGGCGCTGGGCGGCAAGGTGGTCAAGGCAAGCGTCGAGTCGGTTGCCCAGAGCGCTGATGGCTGGCAGGTGGAAACCGACGCTGGTTCTCTGGAGGCCGGTGAGCTGGTGATGGCCATGGGCCCCTGGTCCGGCGACTGGCTGAGTCGTCTGGGCTACCAGTTGCCGCTGTTCGTCAAGCGCGGCTATCACATGCATTACGCCCTGCAGGAAGGGCGTGCGCTCAATCACTGGGTCATGGATGCTGAGGTCGGCTATCTGCTGGCGCCGATGCGCGCCGGCGTGCGCCTGACCACCGGTGCCGAACTGGCGAACCGGGATGCCGCGCCGGCTCTGGATCAGTTGGACGCGGCCGAGGCGGTGGCTCGCAAGCTGGTGCCGCTGGGGGCAAGGCGCGACGACACGCCCTGGAAGGGCGCTCGCCCCTGCACCTCGGACATGAAGCCGGTGATCGGCCCGGCGCCGTCACACAAGGGGCTGTGGTTTGCCTTTGGCCATGGCCATCAGGGCTTCACGCTTGGGCCGGCGACCGGGCGTCTGCTCGGCGAGCTGATGGATGGCGAGACACCCGCCATCGATATGGCGCCTTTCCGAGCGGATCGCTTCTAGAGAGTGCACGGGAGAGTGCGCGGGTCGGCTGGCGACCGCTGTTAGGTCACGACCGGGTCGATCTGGCGCTCATGGATAGCCCAGCGCCGTCTTGATGGCGGCCTGGTGGCGGGCGATCCACTCGGGGTTGATGGCGCCCCAGTCATGAATCACGTAGCGGCCAATGTTGTGGCGCTCGCCCGGCTCGGGCTCGAACCGGCAGTCGATGTCCAGCTCGGCCAGGGCGTTGAGGGTGTCCTGGGCGGTGCGCCTTGGCATGCCGGTGGCCTCGGTCAGGGCGGGCACGCTGGCGATTCCCTGCTCGATCAGGTAGGCCACATAGAGGCGGCGATAGAAGCTGGTCTTGGTCTTGCTGATCTGGCTTGGAGACATCGATGTTCCTGGCAGCGAATGGCCTGCTCATCCTACGTGAGGCAGGTTCCGCGTAAAGCCTGACGCGTTATATGGCCCAACTGTATTTGCCACCTTTTGCAGCCTCGCTCTTTTTCCAACCTTCTGCAGTCCTGATCTGTTAGCCGTCCTTCAATAATCCTCGAGACGCTGAATATCCCGGGCCAGCCGGCGCACTTCGCCATCGTGCCCGGCGACGAGGGCAGCGAAAAATTCGCGTTCTTCCTCGATGCTGGCCCTATCAGCCCGGTGCCGGTAGAGATCCTGCAGCGTCTTGTGGGTGGTCAGGGCGGTGGCCAGCACGTCCTGCACGCTGTCGCAGTCCATGCACCCAGGTAGCCGGTCGAGCACCGGTAGATGGGGAAAGTCGGCCGGGTCGTCGAACCAGGTGTCCAGCACGCCGCGGTGATCGCTGCCGTCGGTGAAGTAATCCTCGAGGTTTGCCTGCAGGGTGCGTTCATGATTGGCCAGATACTCAAGGGCCATGCGCACCCGCTCTTTGACATCGTCGCCGGCGTGCTTGGTGTAGTGCTCCGCCAATCGCTGGTGATAATCCGCCGCCCAGTGCACCAGCTCTTTTACCTGATGAAAGCGCATTGTCATGCCCTCTGCTCATCATGCCCCAGTAAGTCACCGCCCTTGTGCCCTCTTTCGGGCCCTTCCTGTTTAGGCTAGCTGAATTACCGCGACGCAGATTGATCCAGGTCAGGGCCTGCCTTTGGGTCGCCCTAGGAGGTTCCGGGTGCGGTGTCGCCCTGCTTGTAGGGATTGGTCGGCAGTAGCGACGGCGCCAGTGGCGGGCGTCGCGCGCCTTCCTTGGGACCGTAGTGGGCGCTGAGGTAGTCGAGGATGGTGGTTTCCATCTCCGGGGTGAAGGCCCACAGGCCCTGGGTGTCCTGCATCCAGCGGATCAGTCCTTGCCAGTGGTTACGCGAGCCGCTGTTCTGGGTTACTAGCTTCGCCGAATGGCAGACGGTGCAGTTGGCACTGACCACCTGCCAGCCCTCAGCGATAACCAGGCCGGTTGCTGGGTCGGTATCCTGGCTTAGGGCGGGTGGGGCGAGCAGCAACGTTGCCAGCAGCAGCCCGGTGACGCGCAGGGAGCCTGGATGGTAAATACGCATGGCGACCTCCTAAACCACTTGCACCGCGATGCGGTGGCAGGCGTTGTTGAGATAGCCCTTGGGGTTCCAGCCGGGTACCACCATCGGTTGGGCGAGGCCCTCGCTGTCCACCGCCATCGCCCAGACTTCGTAATAGCCGGGTTCGGGGAAGGTGAGGCGGGTGGTGAAGCGCTGCCAGGCTAGCCGGTTGGGGGCCTCGCGGAGCTCGGCGGGCTGCCAGGTGGCGCCGAAGTCATGAGAGACATGTACCTCGCGCACCGCCAGATCGCCGGCCCAGGCATGGCCTCGCACTTCGAGCGATTCGCCCAGCGGGTGAGTGATGCCCGAGCGGGGGAAGGTGATCAGCGACTTGACCGGCATTGACTGGATGGTCTCGAAGTCGGCAAGCGGCACGTCGGTGCCCGGTGCCACCGGGTAGCGGGGCACGCTGTAGGAGGGCGCGGCCATCTTGGCGCCGTCGTGTTTCTGATTGCGTATCACGATCCGGGTCAGCCACTTGCCGGAGACCGAGCCCGGCCAGCCGCCGCAGACCAGACGCAGCGGGTGGCCGTTGAGGTAGGGAATGTCCTCGCCGTTCATGGCCCAGGCGATCAGCGACTCCTCTTCCATGGCCTTGTCGATGGGCACGCCGCGGGAGATCGGTTCCTTGCTTGGGTCGCCGCTTGGGTGGGTGTCGGCGCCGTAGTAGCCGATGTAGACGGCGTCGTCGGCGATGCCGCAGGCCTCGAGCACGTCGCTCAGTCGGGCGCCGCTGAAGCTTGGGCAGGCCACGGCCCCGGTCGTCCACTGATTGCCGCTGGCCGAGGGCACGAACTCGCTGCGCCCGTTGCCGCCGCATTCGACCTGCAGCTGGTAGGTGTGCTGGGTGAAGCGCTCCTTGAGCTCGGCCAGGGTGAAGACGGTAGGCGTCAGGCAGGATTCGCCCTCGATGCTCAGGGTCCAGTTAGCGACGTCGATCGCCTGAGCCTCGGGGGGAATGCCGTTGTTGCGCACGAACATGTGCTGAGCCGGGGTGATGTCATCGTCCAGCAGGTGCGGCGGCGTCTCGGCGTTGATCGGCCGGTCGTTGAGTACCGTCAGCCCTTCCTTGCCAGCGAGAGTGAAGGGCGCATCGCTCTGGGCCAGGGCCGCGGGAATAAGGCCACCCGGCATCTTATCGGCGAAGGGGATCGAGGCACCCAGGGCGGCCGCCATGGCCAGCAGGCTAGAGCGCTGGAGAAACCCGCGACGGGTGAGGGGATCGACCTCCCGGCCCCAGAGTCGCCGATCCGCCGCCACCGGGTCTTCGGCATAGAGTTCATGCAGGCCACGTGAGCGTGGTGTTGTCTTGGTCATGGCGCTGACTCCTGGCTCACCTGGCTCAAGCAACTTATCTAGCCCACAAGCAACTTATCTAGCTATAAGGGGTAGCGAGTCGCCGGCCGGGTTTTTTCTGATCATGTTGGCCTTAATCAGCGTAGCACTTGGGTGACGACTCGCGAGCAGGCTGACCCTACGGGCTGAGCCGGCAGGCCTCTGGTAAGATGCCTGGCTGAAAAAGAATCTCCGGAGACGCACCGTGAATGATCCTTCGCCACTGATTCCCGGTCTCGACACAGCCTGTGCCGAACGGGTCGGTCGCTACCTCGATACCCTCACCAAGCCACCCGGCAGCCTGGGGCGCCTCGAGTCCCTGGCGGTGACCCTGGCCGCCATTACCGGCGAGGACTTCCCCAGCGTCACGCCGCCCGGCGTAGTGGTCTTCGCCGCTGATCACGGCGTGGCAGAGGAAGGCGTTTCGGCCTTTCCCCAGGCCGTGACTGCCCAGATGGTGGCTAATTTCGTCACCGGTGGGGCGGCCATCAACGTCTTTGCGCGACGCATCGACGCTCGGCTCGAGGTGGTCGATGTCGGGGTGGCGAGTGACGTGTCGGGCCCGGGGATCGTGCATGACAAGGTGCGTCCGGGGACGCGCAACATGGCGCGTGAGAACGCCATGACCCAGCACGAGGCCCGGACGGCCATTGCGGTTGGCCGGCGTGCCGCCGAGCGCGCCGCGAAGGCCGGCTGTCGCTGCCTGATCGTCGGCGAAATGGGCATCGCCAATACCACCGCCAGCACGGCCATGCTGGCCGCCCTGACCGGTGTGCCGGTAGCCGAGCTGGTGGGGCCGGGCACTGGTGTGGCCGGCGATGCCCTGGCCAGGAAGCAGGCCGTCATCGAGGCGGCTCTGGTCGCTCGGGCGGCCGATCCCGACGATCCCATGGACGTACTGGCCCGCCTGGGCGGGCTCGAGGTCGCCGCCATGGTGGGGGCCTACCTCGGCGCCGCCGCAAGCCGCCTGCCGATTCTCGTCGATGGCTTTATTGCCACCGTCGCCGCGCTTACCGCCTGCCGCCTCGAGCCATCACTGCGCCCCTATCTGATATTTGGCCATCGCTCCCATGAGCCCGGCCATGATCGGGCCCTGGCGGCGCTGGACGCCGCCCCCCTGCTGGATTTTTCCCTGCGACTGGGGGAGGGCAGCGGCGCTGCCCTGGCCTTCCCGTTGCTCGAGGCGGCGACCGCGATGCTCTCGGAGATGGCGACCTTTGCCGATGCCGGCGTCGATAACCGTGAGGCCCGCTGAGCCGATGGCGGCCTCGTGCCGCTCGCCCGGGTCGTGGCTGGATGTGGGAGGCGGCCTCGCGCTTGCTGTCGATGCCGGCTGCGTGCACTTCCGTCATGAGACGCCCCTGCGCACCCTGAGCAGTGCTCTGGTCGGGCCGGGACTCGGCTGGTCGCGGGACTTCTGCAACTTTCACGTCGACAAGGACTATGCCGGCCAGGCGCCCCGTGCCGACCTGTTGGGCTGGCTGTCCGCACGTGGCCTTGAGGCCGAGAACTGCGTGGCGATGATGACCGCGGTGCCCCTGGCCCATTTGGCGCTCGAGGAGGTCCACGCCGGCGAGCGCCGGGTGCTGGTCGCGGTCACCGCGGGGGTCGGTAATGCCGTGGATATCACCGCTCCGGTGCGGGACGACCCGCGCCTGGTTGCCGGCACCATCAATACGCTGGTGTTCATCGACGGCCATCTCGACGATGGTGCCCTGGTCAATGCCGTTCAGTCGGCCAGTGAGGCCAAGGTGCGGGCCCTGGCCGTGTGGGGCGTCCGGGATCCGGTCGCAGGCACGCCGGCCACCGGCACCTCCACCGATTGCCTGGCCATCGCCGCCACCCAGTGCGGGGTGGCGACGCCTTATGCAGGCTCGGGCACGCTGCTCGGGCGGGCCATCGGAGCAGCCGCGTTCCAGGCCATCCAGGCCTCCTTGGCCATGGCGGAGGAGGGCAGGCGATGAGTCTGGCACTTCCGGCGTTCGAGCCCCTGTCCCTGTCGCTGCTGGCCATGATCGCTGCCGCAGTGATGCTCGACTTGTTGCTGGGTGACCCGCGCTGGTTGCCGCATCCGGTGGTGGGCATCGGTCGGGTAATCGCTTGGCTCGAGCGGGCCTGGAATCACGGACCTTCTGCCGATCGCCGGCGGCGTGGCCAGTGGCTGGCGGCGCTGGTGGTGGGAGGCACCTGGGCGCTCGCCTGGAGCGTCCTCGCCGTTCTCGCCTGGATCAGCCCCTGGCTGTCAGCGGCCATGGAGCTTGTTCTTCTGGCCACGACGCTGGCGGCTCGAGGGCTCGCCGAGGCCGCCCGGGCGGTGGCCGTGCCGCTGGCACAGGGTGATATGGCGGCAGCCCGAAAAGCCCTTTCCATGATCGTTGGCCGTGACACGGCCGACCTCGACGAGAGCGAACTGGCCCGGGGTACGGTTGAAACCGTGGCCGAGAACACCGTGGATGGCATCACCGCGCCGCTGTTCTGGGCGTTGCTGGGCGGTGCGCCGCTGGCGCTGGCCTACAAGGCCACCAACACCCTGGATTCCATGGTCGGCTACCGCAGTCCGCGCTTTACAGATTTCGGTAACGCCTCGGCGCGGCTAGATGATGTGGCGAACTGGCTGCCGGCAAGGCTCACGGCGCTGACTCTCTGGTTAGCCGCCTTGGTCATACCCGGCAGCCGTTGGCGCGGGGCCATCGCCAGCACTCGCCGCGAGGCACCGAGCCACCCCAGTCCCAATGCGGGCTGGCCGGAGGCCATGGTCGCCAACCTCATGGGGGTGCGGCTTGGCGGCCTCAATCACTACGCCGGGCGTCCCTCGCCGCGGGCCACCCTGGGCACGCCCCATGAGGCCCTTACCGCAGGCCATGTCGAGCGGGCGATTGGCTACATGCACGGCGGGTGGCTGGTCTTCCTGCTGCTGGCGGCGCCCCTGGTGCTGATGCGGGAGTGGCTGATATGACGTCATGGATCGCCAACTGGCCCGCTCACGGTGGTCGCCGGGCGGCCTTGCTGGCGCGTTTCGGCCTGCCGTCTGACTATCCGCTGATCGACTTCAGCGCCAACCTCAACCCGTTGGGGCCCCCGGCCTGGCTGAGCGACTGGCTGACAGGCGCCGCCGATCGGTTGGCGGTCTACCCAAACCCGGATGACGATGCGCCTGCCCAGGCCATTGCCGCCCAGCAAGGGCTGACGCCCGAGCAGGTGCTGGTGACCAACGGCGGCGCCGAAGCCATCTATCTGGCGGCGGCCCTGCACGCCGGTGGCCGGGCACTGGTGGTCGAGCCCACCTTCAGCGAGTACCGCCTCGCCTGCGCCCACTATGGCCTTTCGGTCGAGTCGCTTGCGCTGCGAGGCGAGGCGTTCGAGCTCGACGTCGATGCGGCCGAGCGGGCCATGGAGGGCGCTGTTGAAAGTGCTGTTGAGAGAACCGAAGAGAGAACTGAAGAGAGAACTGAAGAGAGAACTGAAGAGAGAACCGGAGAGGGGGCGAGAGCACCTGCCTCGGTGCTCTTTCTGTGTCGCCCCAACAACCCCACCGGCACTCTGTTGCCGTTTGAGACCATTGAGCGCCTGCTGGCCCGGGGCTTTGAGACGGGCACCACCGTGGTGGTCGATGAGGCCTTTATCGACTTCAGTGATGAGGGCGCGCTCACGCCATTGCTGGCCTCTGCGCCAAACCTCGTGCTGCTGCGCTCGCTGACCAAACTCTATGATCTGCCGGGCCTGCGGCTGGGCTACCTGCTCGCGTCGCCATCGCTGGTGCGACGTGCCCGTGACCTGCAGATGCCCTGGAGCGTCAACGCCCTGGCGCTGGGGCTGGTGGCACCGCTGTTGGCCGACGCCGACTATCTTTCCCGCACCCGTACCTGGCTTGCCGATGTACGCCCTGGCATGCCCGAGGCGGTGCGCGCGCTGGGCTATGCGGTGCCGGCCACTCAGGCCAACTTCATGCTGCTGGACTGCGGAGACGCCGCCGAGGCAGAGGCGCTGTTCGCCTTCCTGCTGCGCCGGGGCCTGCTTTCCCGGCATACCCATAACTTCCCCGGCCTCGATGGCCGCTGGCTGCGCCTGGCGCTGCGCGACAGCGCGGACAACGCCGTTTTGCTCGAGGCGCTGGCCGCCTGGAGGCGCGCATGATCGCCTTCGTCTCGGGTGGCGCGCGTTCCGGCAAGAGTGCAGTGGCCGAGGCACTGGCCCGAGCTTGGCGCTCGCCTGCGCCCGGCGGCCTGGTTTACCTGGCCACGGCCCGGGTCAGCGACGACGAGATGGCGACAAGAGTTGCGCGGCATCGTCGCGAGCGCGGCGAGGGCTGGCTGACCCGGGAAGCGCCACTGGACATAGCCGGTGCACTCGATCGCGTGCCGGTTGGGGCTAGCGTCCTGCTCGACTGCCTGACGCTCTGGGCCAGCCAGGTCATGTTCGAGGCCGGCCTCGAGGAGGAGGCTGGGTGCAGGATGCTTCGCCAGTGGGTCGAGACGGCCCGCCGCCGCGAGATCACGCTGGTGGTGGTCTCCAACGACCTCAACGAAGATCTGCCGCCGCGAGATGAGCTGGTCTGGCGCTACCTGGTATTCCTGCAGCGCCTGCACCGAGACCTGGCCCATCAGGCTGACCGGGTGATCGAAGTGGTGGCCGGTTGCCCGGTCGACTGGAAGGGCTCGATCGATGGCAATGACGCGGTCGATGGCCAACACCCCGATGACGGCAAGGGAGAAACATCATGAAGGACGCTATCTTCGGCGCACTGCTGGCGATCCAGTTTCTGACCCGAGTCCCGGTGCCCGTGGCCTGCCCGTGGACGCCGGGCACCCGGCGCTGGGCGGCGAGGGCCTATCCGCTGGTGGGGGCGCTACTCGGCGCCCTGGTAGGTGGAATCGGTGTGCTACTGCAGCCGCTGCTGCCCACCCCGATGCTGGCCCTCATGCTGCTGAGTCTCTGGGTGGCGCTCTCTGGTGGCCTGCATCTGGATGGCCTGATGGACCTGGCCGATGCCCTGGGCAGCAATGCGCCGCTGGAGCGGCGCTGGGCGATCATGAAGGATTCCCAGGTGGGCAGCTTCGCCGTGCTGGCGCTGGTGTTTCACTTGGCCTGGAAGGCCGTGCTGCTATGGGCCCTGCTCGAGGCGGGAGCCAGCCCCTGGTGGCTGGTGCCCGTCGCTGCTCTTGGCCGGCTGGGCGGCGTCGGCCTGCTGGTCTGGGTGACGGCGGCAAGGCCCGAGGGCCTGGCACACGCCTGGCAGCAGAGTCTCGGCTTTTGGGATCTCGCCCTGGCGGCGCTGCTGCCGCTGGCCGTAGTGGTCATCATGCCAAGCATGGTCTGGCTGCTGATGGGCCTTGCGATATTCATCATCATCTACGGCCTGGCGGTACGCCGGGCTTTCGGCGGCATCAACGGCGACATCGTTGGCGCCGCCATCGAGGGAGGAGAATTATGGTTGCTGATGATCGCCTGGAGCTGGTGGTCGTTCGTCACGGTCTGACCAGTTGGAACCAAGAGCGCCGCTACCAGGGCCACCGCGATATTCCGCTGTTGCTGCCTGACGCTGAGCCAGATCTGGATCGGCTGCGCGATCACCTGGCAGGTGTCGATTTCGATGCCGTCTACTGCAGTGATCTGACGCGCTGTCGTCAAACGCTTGCGCATGTGCGTGAAGGCCATCCTGATACGCCGCGTTTTGATGCCCGGCTGCGCGAGCTGAATTTCGGCGACTACGAAGGGCAAACCTGGGCCGCGCTCAAGGACGATCCCGACTATCGGGCCTGGGTCGACAGCCAGGGCCTGTTGGCCACGCCCGGTGGCGAATCGGCGGATGATCTCTGGGCGCGGCTATCGGCCTGGCTGGATGATGTGCTCGCCGAGGCACGCCAGTGCCAGCACCGTCGCGTGCTGGCGGTAAGCCATGGCGGCACTATCCGCGAACTGCGTCGCCGCCTCGAGGCGGCCGATTTCTGGGACGGGGTGGTCGGCCAGGCCCAGGGGCGCTGTTTCACCTTTACGACCAAGGAGGACGGCTGGTCATGCAGCTCTTCATCGGTGGTGCCTGCGCCGGCAAAGGCGACATCGTAACCGCGCGCTTTCCTGGCGCCTTGTGGCTGAAGGCGGACGATGCGCTCTCCGACTGGCGTGACCGGCTCGTCTCAGGGCGAGTGCTCGTGATTACCGGCTGGGCAGACTGGCTTGCACGGGCGTTGGCTGACGAGCGCGATGATGACCGGCTGCGCCAGCGTTTGGTCGATACCCTTCAGGCAATGATCGAGGCCGAGGGGCACACCGGCGGGCAGATGGTGTTGATTCTGCCGGAGATGGGGCGTGGCATCGTGCCATTGGCGCCCGAGGACCGCCGACTGCGTGATCTGGCCGGTTGGTTGAGTCAGGATGCGGCCTCCCGTGCCGACGCCGTCTGGTACGTGCGCCACGGGCTGGCTCGATGCCTTAAACGGCGCTCGCCGGGGGAGCGCGTTGACTCGCCTATCCGCGGTTGCTAGCTTACGTTTACTCTCAGGTGACCCAGGACCGCGCAGACGGGCCGGGTTTAAACGGGAAGTCGGTGATGCAATCAGCCATTCCGACGCTGCCCCCGCAACGGTGATCGAATCGAGGTCCGCCACTACCTTCAATGGTAAGCCACTGTGCCCTTGCGGCATGGGAAGGCGGCGGTCCGGAAGGTGCCTGTCTTTTAGTAGTGCCAGGCCCTTCGTTCGTCAGTCCGGATACCGGCCTGTGAGCGCATGCCAGGACGCGGAGGGCGAACCATGGGCAGGGCTCGCGTTGTCCTCATCGCTGACTGACCTGTCTTCCCCTTCGTTTCCCGGCCCTTCAAGGGTTCTTGCCGCACGGGTGCGTGCGGCCCTGGGATATACCATTATGATGACACAACTCTCCCGCCGTCGGGGCCTGGCCGCCCTGTGTCTTGGCGTGGCGCCGTTTGCCAGCGCCGCTTCCGATACGACGTCCTCCGAGGCCGTTTCTTCCACGGCTGCTCCCGTCGCGTCCGACACTGCCGCTAGCGAGCAGATGCTCAATCCCATGGTAGTGACCGCGACCCTCGCGCCGCGCACCGCCGACCAGAGCCTTGCCTCGGTCACGGTGATCGACGAAGCCGAGCTGCGCCGCCAGGACCCCAAGGACATTACCGATATTCTGCGCGCCCAGCCCGGGGTGGATGTCACCTCCAACGGTGGCTATGGCAAGACCAGCAACGTCAATATTCGCGGCGCCGGCGGCGAATCCACGCTGCTACTGATCGACGGCATTCGGCTGCGCTCGGCCACCGCGGGTAGCCCGGCCTGGCAGCTCCTCGAGCCACGGATGTTCGAGCGGGTCGAGGTGGTCCGCGGACCGCGCGGCAGCCTCTATGGCGCTGATGCCGTGGGCGGCGTGGTCCAGCTGTTCACCCGCGAGGGAAAGGACGAAGGGCCGCATCCCAGCATCACCGCTGGCGGCGGTTCGTTTGGCACCGAGCGCTATGGGGCCAGTCTGACAGGGCGTGCCGATGACACCCGCTATGCCTTCTCTGCCAGCCATCTAAGCACCGATGGCACCGAGATAAAGCGAGGAGATGGCGACAAGGGCTACGACAACACCACCGGCTTCGTGCGGCTGTCTCAGGGCTTCGATAATGGCGGTGAGGTTGGCCTGCTGGGGCTGCGTGCCCGGGGCAACAGCGAATACGTCGGTGGTAACACCGATTATGTGCAGCAGGTGGCCGGCCTCTACGGCGAGCTTCCGGTGACCGAACGCTGGACGAGCCGCGTCACCCTCAGCGAGGCCCGCGACGAGAGCGATGACGATGCCAACGGTAGTCTTACCCACTTCGATACCGTGACCCACAGCGCTCGCTGGGAAAACACCCTGATGCTTGGGCCCCATGATCTGATCGCCGGCGCCGAATACAGTCAGGACAAGATAGATAGCAGTTCAGACTACAGCGAGGACAGCCGCGACAACGCGGCCCTTTTTGCTCAGGCCCTGCTGGACTTTTCTCCCCTGAGCCTGCAGGCCGGGGTTAGGTTTGATGACAACGAAGCCTTCGGTGAAGAAGTTACCGGCCATCTGGGCATGAGCTACGCCCTGGATCGCGTGCATACCCTGCGGGCCAGCTATGGCACGGCCTTTCGTGCGCCGACCTTCAATGAGCTCTACTTCCCGGGCTTTGGCAATGACGACCTGGATCCCGAGCGTTCCAGGACAGCCGAACTTGGCCTGCGTGGCCAGTTTGGCAAAGGCTTCTGGGATCTGTCGGTCTATCGGACCGAGATCGATGACATGATCGCGAATACCTCGCGCAATGGCCGCTTTGCGCCCTTCAACGTCAATCATGCCCGCATTCGCGGTGTGGAACTGGCCACCGGCGCCGACGTGCGTGACTGGACGCTGCGCGCCGCCCTGACCTACACCGACCCCGAGGACCAGGACACCGGTAACAGGCTGGTGCGTCGGGCGTCACGCAGTCTGCGCCTGGATGCCGACCGTGCCCTCGGCGACTGGACGCTTGGCGGCTCCTTCATCGCCCAGAATCATCGCTACAACGATGTCGACAATGAAGAGCGCCTGCCGGGCTTCGGCCTGGTCAATCTGCGCGCCGGCTGGCAGTTTGCACCCCTCTGGTCGGCCCAGATGACGCTTGAGAACGTGCTCGACAAGGAGTACGCAACGGCGCGTGCCTCGGCGTTCCAGGGTGGCTGGGATTACCTGAATCCCGGCCGTGCGGCCTTCCTTAGCGTGCGGTTCGGCGAGTGATGCGCAAGAGCGCCCGCGCGGCCCCGATGGCGGCCCTGCCCCTGACTCTGAGCCTGCCCCTGATTCTGGCCATAGGGCTGGGGGCTTGCCTGCCCGGCATTGCCTGGGCAAAGGTCTGCGCCCGCGACGACGCCGGGCATGACATCTGTCTGGAGGCGCCGGCTCAGCGTATCGTCGCGCTTTCACCCAGCGTCACCGAACTGCTCTTTGCCGCTGGCGCCGGTGAGCGGGTGGTCGGCGTGGTCAATTTCAGTGACTACCCGGCCGCTGCCAGAACGCTTCCTCAAGTGGGCGGTTACGACCGTCTTGACCTCGAGGCCCTGCTGGCCCTCGACCCCGACCTGGTGGTGGCATGGCAGGGCGGCAATCCCCGTGAGCAGGTCGACCGGCTGTCGCGACTCGGCCTGCCGGTCTACTTTTCCGACGTGGAAGACTTTGCCGGCATCGCCCAGACCCTCGAGCGCTTCGGCACCTTGGCAGGTACCTCAGGGGTCGCCGCATCCGCGGCGGCGTCACTGCGCGCAGAGGTGTCGACGCTGCGTGAGCGTTATGCCGACGTTGCCCCGGTGCCGGTTTTCTATCAGGTCTGGGAGCAGCCGCTGATGACCATCAATGGCGAGCACTGGATCAGCCGCTCGCTTGAGCTGTGTGGTGGTGTCAACCTCTTTGCCGATGCCTCCGCCCTGGCGCCGCGGATCGGCGTCGAGTCGGTGCTGGCTCGTGATCCGGAAGCGATTATCACCGGCGGCATGGGCAACCCCGACTCCACCTGGCTCGAGGCCTGGCGTGATTTTCCCCGGCTGACGGCGGTGCAGCGGGACAACCTCTTCTTCGTCGACCCGGACCTGGTTCAGCGCGCTACGCCGCGGTTGCTAGACGGCACTCGGGCGCTCTGTCAACGTCTGGAGATCGCTCGTGGCCGACGCTAGTGCTCATGTGGTGCGCCGCGCGCGGCGGCTGCGGCCCTTGGCCTGGCTGGCGCTGGCCGCGCTGCTGGCGCTGGCGATAGCCCTGGCACTGGGCAGTGTCGGTATTGCCCCCGATGAACTGGTGGCGGTGCTGTTGGGCGGCGGCGATGCTCTGCATCAGACGCTGGTGCTGGAGCTTAGGCTGCCTCGGGCGCTCGCGGCCTTCGGCACCGGTGCCTTGCTGGCCCTGGCCGGCGCCCTGATGCAGATACTGCTGCGCAACCCGCTGGCCGACCCCTATGTGCTGGGGCTTTCCGGCGGGGCCTCGGTGGCGGCACTGCTGGCAATGCTCGCCGGATGGAGCCTGGTGCTGGTCTCCGGTGCGGCCTTTATCGGTGCCCTGGCCTCGACCCTGATCGTCTTCGGCCTGGCTCATGGCACCGGCAGTTGGACGCCGACCCGCCTGCTGCTCACCGGGGTGGTAATGGCGGCGGGCTGGGGCGCCTTGATCAGTTTTCTGCTGGCAGTGAGCCCCGTGGAGCAGCTTCCCGGCATGCTCTACTGGCTGATGGGCGACATGGCCTATGCCGGCAGCCCCTGGCCGGTGTTGAGCGTGGCCGTGATCAGCCTTCTGGTGGTGACGCCCCTGGGGAGAACCCTCAACGTACTGGCTCGCGGCAGCCTTCAGGCTGGGGCCCTGGGCGTGGCGGTCCGTCCGTTGGAGTGGACCCTTTACCTGTTAGCCAGCCTGCTCACTGCGGTGGCGGTCACCACCGCCGGCAGCGTGGGCTTCGTTGGCCTGATGGTGCCCCATATGCTGCGGTTGAGGCTCGGCAACGATCAGCGGCTGATTCTGCCGGCAAGCCTGCTGGCCGGAGGCACGCTCTTGACTCTGGCCGACACCCTGGCGCGGACCCTGATCGCCCCCCAGCAGCTACCGGTAGGCGTGATCACGGCGCTGCTCGGGGTGCCGAGCTTTCTCTACCTGCTCTCTCGGAGCCGCTGATGGCTATCTCGGAACCGCTTATGGCTAACTCGGCACCGCTGATAGAGACACTCGAAGCCCGTGATCTGGTCATCGATGTCCCTGGACGTACCGGGGGAAGGCCGCTGTATCTGAGGATCGCTCCCGGCGAGCGCTGGGGCGTGCTGGGCCCCAATGGCGCCGGCAAGACGACGCTGATGCACACCCTGGCCGGGCTGCGGGCACCACGCTCAGGCGAGGTGCGTCTTGGCGGAACGCCCTTGTCACGCCTCAAGCGACGGGCACTGGCGCGCCGGTTGGGCATCGTCTTCCAGGCACACCACGACGATTTTCCGGCCACCGTCCGCGAGACGGCGTTGATTGGCCGCCATCCCTTCATCGCCCCATGGCAGCAGGAAGGGGCGGAGGATATCGCTCGTGCCGAGGCGGCACTCGAGCGGCTGGATTTGACGCACCTGGCCGAGCGAGAGCTCTCCACCCTCTCCGGCGGTGAGCGTCAGCGCGTCAGCCTCGCCACACTACTGACCCAGGCGCCGCGTTTCTGGCTTGCCGACGAGCCGACCAACCACCTCGATCTGCACCACCAGGTGGCGGTCATGGAACTGCTGGCCGAACAGGCCGATCGTGGCTGCGGCGTGGTGATGTGTCTGCATGACCTCAACCTGGCGGCTCGCTGGTGCAGCCACCTGCTGCTGCTCTACCCCGACGGTGAGGCCTGCTGGGGCGAGGCGAGCAGCATGTTGGTGCCGGCAGCGCTTGAAGGGCTCTACGGTCAGGCGTTGACCACCGCCATGGTGGACGGCGCGCCCGTCTTCGTGCCCAGGCGTTGAGGCGAGAGCGCTCAGTGCTTATCGAGTTTCTTGAGACGTTGCGCTGCCCGCTGGTTGGTCTTCATCCGCTCCTGCCGCTTCATCGCGCGCCAGTGGGTGATCTCCTCCATGGTGCGCCCGCAGCCGACACACAGCCCGCTCTTCAGCTGGCAGATCGCGACGCAGGGACTTTCGATGCCCTTGGCCATGTCAGTGACGCCCCCGGGTCGCCAACCGGCGCTCCCAGTCGCCGCCGTGCACGCGCCGGCATTCTTCCTCGCAGTCGACATCCAGGTGGGCATCGATGTCGGCGATGTCGGCCCCCACCTCGAAGAGGGCGGCCTCGGTGAGCTCAGCCATCTGGCGGCGGCCGTGGCCCTTGAGGGCGTGGGTCATGTCGGTCTGGGTCTCGAACACCCAGACGACCCTGAGGCTCTCGGGGAAGCGGTGGTAGTCCACCAGGTGGGTCAGCCAGGCGAAGCCCGGCAGCAGTGGCTTGGCGGTCTCGCAGGCTTTGGTCAGTGCCTGGGTCAACCGGCGCTCCATCTGCCGGCTGGCTTTCTTGTCGAGCATGACGGGGCTCCTGATGAAGATGTCGTGGTGACGCCCTGTGTGAATCAGCCGGCCGGGGCACATGGCGCCGCGAGGGCTCCGGCGTACCTGCCGAAGGTATGCCGCGGCCGGTCGGTTGTCAGCAGCTTACGGGGCCGGCCCGTGGCGACCAGCAGGGCTATAGGCTGCTGAGCCAGGGTGCGGTCGATATGCACCCGCTGACACTCGCCGCCGGAAAGAGTATGCCAGAAGCGGTTCGCCAGGGGCGCCGGGTCGATGTCGGCCATCGTCAAGCGTCGCGCCGAGCTGCGCGTACGTCACGGCTGGATCACGGACACCTATTGACTGGCACGGACGCCGTTATTGTCACGAACGCCTAGCTGAAGGGCGTTCTCGAATTTTTCTCGATGGAGACTCCGATGAAGCATATCAACCCCGAGCGTCATGCTCAGCGAATGGCTGCCAAGCAGCGCATCATGGATGAGCGCATCGCCGCCGCCGACAAGGAGCAGGGCGTACTGCTGGTGCTCACCGGCCCCGGCAAGGGCAAGAGCAGTTCAGGCTTCGGCATGGCCGCCCGCGCACTCGGCCACGGCATGAAGGTTGGCGTGGTGCAGTTCATCAAGGGGGGCTTCAGCACCGGCGAGGAGGCCTTCTTTCGTGACCTGCCCGGTGTGGATTATCACGTCATGGGCGAAGGCTATACCTGGGATACCCAGAGCCGCGAGCGCGACATTCGCGCCGCCGAAGCCGCCTGGGATCAGGCTCGACGCATGCTTGTCGACGAACGCTACGGACTGGTGCTGCTCGACGAACTCAATATCGCCCTGCGCCATGGCTACCTGGACCTCGATAGCGTGCTCGACGATCTGCAGGCGCGCCCGGCCATGCAACACGTCGTGGTCACCGGGCGTCATGCACCGGAGCCATTGATCGAGCTGGCCGACACCGTGACCGAGATGAAAGTGATCAAGCACGCCTTCAAGGATCAGGGCATCAAGGCTCAGAAAGGTATAGAACTCTAATGAGCGGCGACAGACATGCCTTCAGTGAGGCTGAGCGAGCCGGCCTTTACCGCGCCATCTTCGAGCGCCGCGACGTGCGCGCCCAGTTCCGCCCGGACCCGATTCCGCCCGAGGTGTTGGCGCGGCTGCTCGAGGCCGCTCATCATGCGCCCTCGGTGGGCTTCATGCAGCCCTGGGACTTCCTGATGATCGACGACCGCGCGGTGCGAAGCGGCGTACACGCCATCTTCGAGCGCGAGAACGCCAAGGCGGCCGAGGCCCACACCGGCGAGCGCGGCGCGCTGTATCGTCGCCTCAAGCTGGAAGGCATTCTCGAGAGCCCGATGAACCTGTGCATCACCTGCAACCGCAGCCGTGGCGGCGAGCACGTACTGGGGCGCCAGAGCATCGTCGAGATGGACCTGTTCAGCACCTGCCTGGCGGTCCAGAACCTGTGGCTGGCGGCCCGGGCCGAGGGCATCGGCGTAGGCTGGGTCAGCATCCTCGACCAAGAGGAGCTTGCCGAGGTGCTGGGCCTGCCGGAGCATGTCTATCCTCTCGCCTACCTGTGCCTGGGCTATGTCGATGAGTTTCTGGACAGCCCCGAACTGGCCCGCGCCGGCTGGCGTCAGCGCCTGCCGCTGGCCGAGCGGGTGCACGGTAACGGCTGGCAAACGCCGCCGGCGGATGAGGCGCTGGTCGCTGCTATCGACGCCTTGCCACCCCACTCATGAGGATACTGCCATGCCGACCCTGATGATCCAGGGCACCACCTCGGACGCCGGCAAGAGCACGGTGGTGGCGGGACTGTGCCGAGCGCTTGCTCGCCGCGGCGTGTCGGTGGCGCCCTTCAAGCCTCAGAACATGGCGCTGAACAGCGCCGTGACGCCGGAGGGTGGCGAGATCGGCCGCTCCACGGCCCTGCAGGCCTGTGCCGCTGGCATTGCCCCTCACTGCGACATGAACCCGGTACTGCTCAAGCCCGAGACCGATCAGGGCGCCCAGGTGATTCTCGACGGTCAGGTCTATGGTCACATGGGCGCGCTCGATTACCACGCCTTCAAGCGCCAGGCCCGCGCTTCGGTGTTGGCGGCCTGGGAGCGACTGTCGAGCCGCTTCGAGGTGATTATCGCCGAGGGGGCGGGCAGCCCCGCCGAGGTCAACCTGCGCGAGGGCGATATCGCCAACATGGGCTTCGCCGAGGCCATCGACTGCCCGGTGCTGCTGGTCGGTGACATCGATCGGGGTGGCGTCTTCGCCCAACTGGTAGGAACCCTGGCGCTTCTCTCCGAGACCGAGCGGGCCCGCACCAAAGGCTTCATCATCAATCGCTTTCGCGGCGATATCGCCCTGCTCGAATCCGGCCTCGACTGGCTGACGACGTATGCCAGCAAGCCGGTGCTCGGCGTCCTGCGCCACCTCGATGGCCTGCTGCTCGACGCCGAAGATGGCGTTGGTCTCACCGGCCGGGAGTCGGATCAACCCGAGCTGCATATCGTGGTGCCGATGCTGCCGCGCATCAGCAATCACACCGACCTCGATCCGCTGCGCCTGCATCCACGGGTGTCCTTGAGCCTGGTCAGCGAGGGCCAGCCGATTCCGCCGGCCGATGTAATCCTGCTGCCGGGCAGCAAGGCGACGGCATGCGATCTTGCCTGGCTGCGCGCTCAGGGCTGGGAGGCGGCGATTCATCGCCACCTTCGCTATGGCGGCAAGGTGCTCGGCATCTGTGGGGGTTTCCAGATGCTGGGGGACGCCATCGACGATCCCGAGGGCCAGGAAGGCCCGCCCGGCGTTACGCCAGGGCTCGGGCTACTACCCATGCGCACCCGTATGGTGGCGGGCAAGCAGCTGCGCAACGTGCGGGGCACGCTTGTCGGGCCTCTGGTTGGCACTCACGCTAGCACTCTCACCGGCACTGTCTCAGCCACTGTCTTAGACACCCCGGCTGGCGAAGGCGTAGCGGTGAGTGGGTACGAAATCCATAACGGCGTCAGCGAGGGGCTGGCGCTGGAGAGGCCGTTGATGCACCTCGAGGGTCGCCCGGACGGGGCGGTCAGCGCGGACGGCCAGGTGCTCGGCACCTACCTGCACGGCCTCTTCGACGAAGCGAGCGCTTGCACCGCGCTGCTTAGCCGGCTGGGTCTCGAGGATAAAGGGGCCGCGGCGGTGGACTATGCGGCCCATCGCGAGCGCGAGCTTGACCGCCTCGCCGATGCGCTGGAGGAACAGCTCGATATGGCGCAGGTGCTCGAGCTGCTTGGCCAGCACGGATGCCAGCACTGATGCCGGCCGATGCCTGAGGCGTCAGTCGTTGTGCAGCACCAGTTCCACTCTGCGGTTACTAGCCCGGCCTTGGGCGTCGTCGTTGGAAGACAGCGGCTTGGTGTCGGCATAGCCGATGGCACGCAGGCGTGTGGCGTCGATACCTTGCTCGGTCAGGAATCGCAGCACGGCGCTGGCCCGCGCACTGGATAGCTCCCAGTTGGAGGGATAGCGCGACGTGGTAATGGGCCGGTTATCGGAGTGCCCCTCGACAGAGATGCGTCCTGGAAAGGCGTCCAGCTTGTCGGTCAATTGGGCCAGCGTGGCCTCGCCGCCGGGCGTGAGCGCGGCGCTGGCGCTGTCGAATAGTAGATGATCGGCGATGCGCAGCATCGTGCCCTGGGCGTGGCGGGCTACCACCACGCCGTCTACGGCCAGGTCGTCGAAGGCGGCGTTCACGCCATCGCCCTGGCGCGGCAGTATCCCCGCCTGGCGCTCGCCTACCTTGGC
This sequence comes from Onishia taeanensis, assembly GCF_003268885.1. Taxonomy (GTDB): domain Bacteria; phylum Pseudomonadota; class Gammaproteobacteria; order Pseudomonadales; family Halomonadaceae; genus Onishia; species Onishia taeanensis_A. The sequence goes on along the minus strand of NZ_QLSX01000001.1, from coordinate 494,908 downwards.
CAATGGGGTAAAGCTGGGGGTGGCCGTTGCCTGGGACGACGTGGAATCGCCTACTTCGCCGCCGCTCATCGAGATCAGCAGCACGAAAAGCGTGATCAGCAGGGTCAGCACGTCCAGGTAGCTGGTCAGCCAGTTCTCGCCGTCGCTGTCTCTGCTGGCCTGGCCGGCGCCTGGTAGTAGGGCGTCATCGGAATCAGCCATCCTGTCGAGCCTCTTGGCCTTCGGGGCCCCGAGTGTCCGGGCTCGTGCTCGTGACGTCGATCCCTGGCGGCACATCACGGATTTCGTCGCGGTAGTTGGCCATGAAGGAGTTGAGGGTCTCCTCGATGAAGGAAGGCAGCCGGCGCCGGCAGATCAGCGAGATGCCTTCGAGCACCATGTTCATCGCGATCAGCCGTTCCTCGGTGCGCCTTTCGAGTTTCACGGCGATGGGCTTGAAGACCAGGTTGGCCAGCAGAATGCCGTAGAAGGTGGTCAGCAGGGCAATCGCCATGCGTGGCCCGATCACTCCGATATCGCCGGCCTCCATGACCTCGAGCATGTTCACCAGGCCGACCAGGGTACCGATCATGCCGAAGGCGGGAGCATAGGTGGCCATGGTGCGAAATATCTGTGCCTCGGCGAACTCTCTGGCCTTGAGGCGGGCGATGCGCCAGCGCAGCAGCTCGAGAATCTCCTCTTCCTTGGTATTGGCGATCACCAGCTGTACGCCGGTGCGCAGGAAGGGATTACTGGCCTTGTCCAGGGACTGCTCCACGGCACGCACATCGCCCTTGAACCACAGCCGCGAGATCGCCACGAGCTCCTGAATGTCGCCGTGAACGTAGGTGTTCTCGCGACGAAAGACCAGGCCTACCAGGCGCACCACGCGCAACACTTCCCTGAGCGGATAGCTGATGAAGGTGGCGGCCAGTGTGCCGGTGACGACGATGGCGAGCCCCGGCAGGTTGATGAAACTCTGGGGCGATTCGGCGGTAAACAGCAATACGGTGCCGAGCAGGCCGATGCTTGCCAGTATGCCGATCAGCGTCGACGGGTTCATGCACATCTCCGATTCGGGGGAAGTCATGAACCTTCATCGGCGCCTGGCCAGCGGTCTTGATGCCGATGTCGCCGTGGCTTGATTCAGATCAATTCTTGACGATGGTTGAGCCAAATCCAGCCAGGTCGCGCTTCAATTAGGCAGCTAGACAGCTAGACATCATCGGGCAGCCGGCCGGCGAAGCGCCGCGGATCGTCACTGATCGCCGCATCGACGCCCCACTGCCAAAGCGGGGCGAAGGTCAGCGGGTCGTTGGCGGTATAGCAGATCAGCCGATAGCCGGCGGCCTTGATCGCTCGAGCTCGAGACTCGGTGAGGCGTGTCCAGTCGCTGTGCACGCTGAACGCCTCGAGCCTGATGGCATCTGCCTCCCAGCCCTTGGGTATCTTGTCGTAGAGCCGGCCGAGTCTGAGTCGCGCGGGGTCTGGCTCGAGGGCCCGGGCGGCGTTGAGGGACGGGCCCGAGAAGGACGATACGATCAGTCGCGCGGCGGGCAGCATCGCCATCGCCTTGGGCACCACCGCCTCGGCCAGCGCCGCCGGGTCGTGGCCACGGGCGAGCTTGAGTTCCAGATTGAGGCCCATGCCAAGCGTTTTGATCAGCGCGAGCATCTCGTCGAGGGTCGCCATGCGCTCGCCGGCAAAGGCCGCGTCAAACCATGCGCCTACGTCTAGCCGCCGAGCCTCGGCAAGGCAGAGTTTCGCCAGCCGGCCGCGGCCATTCGAGCAGCGGTTGACAGACGCGTCATGCCAGATGACCGGAGTCCCATCGGCGAGCAGCTGGACGTCGAGCTCTACCCAGGCACTGCCTGCCTCATGAGCGGCGCGCACCGCGGCAAGGGTGTTTTCTGGTGCGCTCGCTGAAAGGCCGCGATGGGCGATCAGCCGCGGTGGCGCCTGTGTCGGGGATGACGAGACCGCCGAGGAACGTGGCGAAGAGACTGGAGAAGAGAGTGGCGAAGTCTCTGACGCGTCGATGGAAGAGGCCGACATGACGGTGGCTCCTGAGCGTGAAGGGGCGGCTTTCAGACTAAACGATATGGGTCGCGCGGCGCAGTGCCGATGATTCGGTTAGCCCTTCATCCAGGTGCAAAAGTGCGGGACGGGGCCAGCGACGTCTGACTGTGCTAGGCTGCGGCTTTTTTACACGAAGGCCCGCGTCCGCGGGCGCTGCGATAGAGGTAAGTCGATGAGAGTCGTGCACGTCAAGAACGTCCAGCAGCGCGAGGCCTGCCTCGCTCGGTTGTGTGCCGAGGTCTACGGTCACCAGGCAGGATTGGCGCCGCTTGCGACCTTTGCCGGCACTCTGGGCGTGCTGGTCAAACAGGAGGCCGCGCGCATTTTTGCGCTGGTCGACAATCAGTCGCGGCCGGCGGCCTTGGCGCTGTTGGTGCTGGATGAGGCGGGCCAGGGCATGGAAGTGTCGCTGCTCACCGCCCTCGAGGAGGGCAGCGTGGCGAACCCCGTCCAGCGCCTGGTGCAGGAACTCGCTCTCAAGGCGCCGCTGAAAGTGGTGGCGACCGATCCCAAGCAGGAAGCCATGTTCCGCGAAGCCGGCATCACGCGCTGGTTTGACGGCGAGCAGGGGCGGCGCATCGGGCTCGGCGCCCAGCATCCGGCCGAGGGGCTTGATGACATGACGCGCACGCTCGCCTTCGATGAAGGCTCGGTGGTGGCCTCCTTCAAGCAGGACAAGGAGGTCTTCGAGGGCTACAAGTCACGTTTCGTACGCGGGCTGGAGTCCTTTCCGGCCACGCTGTAAGCCGCCATCTGTTACGCCTTCTTGTCATGCCCTCTTGTTATGACAGGCAAGGTGGCAGCCGCCCCAGTGCCGGCGGTTGCTGCCAATGGCGGGCTTGACCCCCTCGGCTGAGGGCGCTTGGATAGACGCAGTTCCCTTACTCTGTTCATGCATACTCCAGCACAAGGAAGGTTTTTCATGGCCAAGCGCATTCAGCTCGCCAGCACCGGCGGCCCCGAGGTTCTCGAATTCGTCGACTTCACCCCCGCAGATCCCGCGCCGGGAGAGGTCCGGGTTCGCAATCAGGCGGTAGGTCTCAACTTCATCGATATCTATGTGCGCACCGGGCTTTACCCGGTGCCGGGGCTGCCCTCGGGCCTGGGTACCGAGGGGGCTGGCGTGGTCGATGCCGTCGGCGAAGGAGTGACACACCTCAAGGTTGGTGACCGGGTGGCTTATGCCCAAGGGCCCCTGGGCGCCTATGGTGAGCTTCATACGCTGCCCGCCGAAAAGGTCGTCAGCCTGCCTGGGGGCGTAGACGTCGAGACCGCCGCGGCTTCGATGCTCAAGGGCCTCACGGTCCAGTACCTGCTGCGCCAGACCTATCCGCTCCAGGGCGGCGAGACCATCCTCTTCCATGCCGCCGCCGGCGGCGTCGGCTCGATCGCCTGCCAGTGGGCCAAGGCCCTGGGCGTTCGGTTGATCGGTACCGTCAGCTCCCCGGAGAAGGCCGCGCTTGCCGAGAAAAACGGCGCCTGGGCCACTATCGATTATACCCAAGAGAATGTGGTCGAACGCGTCCGCGAACTTACCAATGGTGCGATGTGCGATGTGGTCTACGACTCGGTGGGCAAGGACACCTGGGAGATGTCGCTTGATTGCCTCAAGAAGCGCGGCTTGATGGTCAGCTTCGGCAACGCCTCGGGTCCGGTGGAAGGCGTCAACATCGGCATCCTCAATCAGAAGGGGTCGCTGTTCGTCACCCGCCCGAGCCTCAACGGCTATGCCGATACCCGCGAGCGGCTGGAGGCCATGAGCGAGGAGCTGTTCGCGATGCTGGAAAGCGGCAAGATCAAGGTCGATATCGCCCAGCGATTCGCGCTGGCCGACGCGGCCAAGGCACAGCAGGCCCTGGCCGGCCGTCATACCACCGGCTCGACCATTCTGGTGCCCTGACTTGCTGATGACCCGCTGACAGGAAAACGGACCGGCTGACACGACGACGCCCGCCATCGATATGGCGGGCGTCGTCGTTTGAGCTGGCGTTTTCGGCCGCTTGCTGGTGTGCTTAACGGGGTACCTGCGCTCGGGGTGCTGCCACAGGGAGGTGAGATGCATGACCGACAGCACCCAGATATTCCTGATTCTTGGCCTGACCCTGGCGGCCTTCGCCTGGGGGCGCTTCCGCTATGATCTGGTGGCGTTGTCGGCCCTGCTGGCGACGACCCTGACTGGCCTGGTGCCGGCCAGTGAGGCCTTCCTGGGCTTTGGTCATCCGGCGGTGATCACCGTGGCGGCGGTGCTGGTGCTGAGCCGAGGCTTCGAGCGGTCTGGGCTTGTTGATGTGATCGCCGAGCAGACGCTGAAAGTCGGCGAGCAGCTGGTATGGCAGGTGCTGGTGCTCACCGGCACGGTGCTGGTGCTCTCAGCGTTGATGAATAATGTTGGTGCCCTGGCCCTGATGCTGCCGGTGGCGATGCGCATGGCCCGTGAGCATGCTCGCTCGCCGTCGCTGCTACTGATGCCGCTGGCCTTCGGCTCGCTGCTCGGAGGCCTCACCACCCTGATTGGTACCCCACCCAACATCATCATCTCCAGCTACCGCGCCGCCCAGACCGGCGAGGCCTTCGGTATGTTCGCCTTCTCTCCGGTCGGTGTGGGCGTGGCGTTGGCGGGGCTTTTCTTCATCGTGTTGCTGGGGTGGCGGCTAACCCCGCGCCGAGAGGGCCAAGCCTCCGCGGACGAACTCTTCGATACCGCCCACTACCTGATCGAGATGCGGGTTGATGAAGACAGCAAGGCCTTGGGTTGGAGCCTGCGTGAGCTGCAGGCAGCGCTTGAAGAGCCGGTGCCGGTGTTGGCGGTGGTTCGCGACGAGACACGTCGCGCCGGCCATGCCTTCATGGGAAAGCTCGAGGTGGGTGATATCCTTTTGATCGAGGCTGGCCCCGACGAGATGAAGCTGCTCGAGGATAAGGCCGGCCTGCGGCTTGGTGCCGAGCCCGATGGAACTGCCGATGAGGCTGGCGATGATGGTAGTGACGCTTCGAGTAAAGAGGTATCGGGTAAAGAGGTATCGGCAAACGTCGCCGCTAGTGAGGATGCCGGCGACGGGGCGGAGGCCGGTGTAGCCGATGCCGATGCCGATGGAGAGCAAAAACCGCCACGTCGACTGGACCCCGAGGGCCTGCAGCTGGTCGAGGCGGTGGTGCGCAACGACTCGATGATGATCCATCGCACCGTGGTGCAGCTGCGACTGCTCAACCAGCATGGCTTGCACCTGGTGGCGGTGGCCCGGGACGGCGCGCGCCTCAAGCAGCGCCTGCGCGATATCCGCTTTCGCGCCGGCGACGTGCTGCTGTTGCAGGGCGATGAGGGCGGGCTTGGCGAGAGCCTGGCGATTCTCGGTTGCCTGCCTCTGGCCAGTCGCAATCTGACCCTCGGCCAGCCGCGACTGCTGGTGCTGTCGCTGGCGATCTTCGCACTGGCCATCGTCGCCATGCTGCTCGACTGGATGCCCGCAGCGGTGGCGCTGTCGACGGCGGCGCTGGCTTCCTTGCTCGCAGGGGTGCTGCCATTACGCGAGGCCTACCAGGCCATCGATGGGCCGGTGATCGTGCTGCTGGGGGCGATGCTGCCGGTGGGGCAGGCCCTGGACACCAGCGGCGGCGCCGCGCTGATCGCCGACCAGATGTTGGCGATGGGTCGCGACTGGCCAGTGGTGGCGACCCTGACGGGCCTCTTCGCCCTGAGCATGCTGCTCTCCAATGTCATCAACAACGCCGCAGCGGCCCTGCTGATGGCGCCCATTGCCGCCAGCCTCGCCAAGGGCTTCGGTGTGTCGCTGGATCCCTTCCTGATGGTGGTGGCGGTGAGTGCCTCCTGCGCCTTCCTGACCCCCATCGGCCACCAGTCCAACACCCTGGTGATGGGGCCTGGCGGTTATCGGTTCAGCGACTACTGGAAGCTTGGCCTGCCGCTGTCGCTGGTGGTGATCGTCACTGCGATTCCCCTGATTCTATGGGTCTGGCCGCTATAGGGCGGGTTGTCGGCTCGCGTGACGCTAGCAGGGTGCTGACGATATCCGCGACCCCTCGGCCATGGGAGCGCTCGGTCAGCCAGGCCGGTTCGTGATTGAGCCGCTCGCGGTGGGGCAGCAGGTTGGCGACCCCCACCGTATGGGCGAAGGTGGCGAACATGGGGGCATCATTGGGGGCATCGCCGATGTACATGACCTCGCGCTGTTGGTCTGCCTCGCTGAGCCCGAAAGTCTCGGCCAGTAACCGGTTCGCCATGCGGGCCTTGTCGAAGTCGCTCTGCCAGGCATTGATATGGATCGAGCTGGCGCGTGCCTGAATGTCGGCGGCCTGGAAACCATGCAACAGGGCGTCGATGGTTTCCGGCGCCAGGGGACCCACGGCCTGAGCATGATCGACGGCGACATCGGCCAGGCGGTAGGGCTGGTCCTGAGCCAGGGCGGCCTGCGGGTGGGCGGCGAGCAGGCGCTCTGTGACGGCCAGCACCTCCCGCTGCTGGGCGCGCAGCCGCTCGGCGTCGTCCCACCAGGTGGTCAACAGGCGCTTGCCGTCGCGGCGGAAGGCGAAGGCGCCGTTCTCGCCGATCACCGCGGCCACGGGCCAGCTGCGGGCAATATGATCGCACCAGCCGGCACAGCCGCCGGTGACCGGAATCACCTGGATGCCGGCATCTGTCAGGTGCTCCAGCGCTGCCAGGGTGCTGGCGGCCAGGCGGCCGTCTTCGGTCAGGGTGTCGTCGATGTCGGTGAGCAGGTAACGGATACCGGCAAGGGTGTCGGCGGGGCAGTCGGTGAAGGCTTGCATGGCGGTCGGGTGCATCCTCAAAGGGCGGTATCACAGGTTAGCGGGGCAGCGGCCAGGGCGTCCCGATATTCGGCAGACGCCGGCAGGTGATCGGTGACCAGGCGGTCGATGTCAGCCAGGGGGGCGATACGACACATGGCGGCGCGCCCCCACTTGCTGGCATCCGCGGCCAGTACCCGCTGGCGGGCATGGGCGAGCAGGGCCCGGCTGACGGCGGCTTCTTCGGGGTCGAAATCGAGCAGGCCCATGGCATCCAGGCCACCGCAGCCGAGCACGGCGATATCCACATGGTGGCGGGCGAAGAAGGCCACGGTGGCGCTGCCCACCACGTCCAGGTCGCGTGGCCGAAGATGCCCTTCGGCGAGCTGAACGTCGGCGCTCGGATGGTTGGCCAGTACCTGGGCCACCTGCAGGTTGTTGGTGATAACACGAAGATCGCGCCGCACGATCAGCGATTCGGCGACCGCCACCACGCTGCTGCCGATGCCCAGCGCAAGAGAGACGCCGTCGGGAATCTCCTCGACCACTCGTGCGGCGATGGCGCGCTTGGCGCCGGGGGCCAGGCCGAAGCGTTCGTCGAGGCCCAGGTTATGGCCGCCCGCCGGGCGCTCGATGCCGCCATGGCGACGCCGTGCCAGGCCACGTTCGCAAAGCACGCTGAGATCGCGGCGGATGGTCTGGGGCGTGACACCGAAGTCCTCCGCCAGGGGCTCCACATCAAGCCGCTGCGCCTGGCTCAAGCGCTCGAGGATGCGCGCCTGGCGCTCGGTCAGGTTCTCGGCGGCTGTCGCCGTCATGGCTGTGCCTCTTCATGGGAATGATTGACAGCATGATGGTCGCTGTCTTGCCCGGGCTCGTCCATCGTCGGCGCATCATTGAGCGCTGCATAGAACGATGTCGGCGTATCGCTGATTACGGCACTGATGCCCCAGGCCCAGCGCGAGGCGAAACTCGTGGCATCGTTGGGGGTATAGCAGAGCAGATGACGGCGGCTGGCGATTACCTCGGCGGCGCGCTCTGGGGTCAGCTTGCGCCAGTCGGCATGCAGGCTGGCGGCCGAGAGCTCGTTGGCCAGCGCCTGCCACTCTGGGGGAATGGCGTCATATAGGATGCCCAGGGCAAGCGCGGGATGGCGCTCCCGGGCCAGTCTGAGTGCCTCTGGGCTGAAGGAGGATACCAGCAGGCGTTCGGGGTGCAGGGTGGCGATGGCGGGCGGCAGCGCCGCCTCGATGAGAGGGCCTGCCGCCTGGCCGGGACTTAGCTTGAGCTCGAGGTTGAGACCCATCTCGAACTCGTCAAGCAGTACCAGGGCTTCTTCCAGTGTCGCCATGCGCTCGCCGCTGAATCGATATTCGAACCAGCGGCCGACGTCCAGGCGGCGGGCCTCATCAAGTGTCAGGGCGGTGAGGGGCCCCAGGCCGTCGGAGCAGCGTTCGACGGTGGCGTCGTGCCACAGCACCGGCGTGCCATCGCCTAGCAACTGCACATCCACCTCGACCCAGGTGATGCCGGCGGCATGGGCGGCGCGGATCGCCGCCAGAGTGTTTTCGGGAGCGGCATTCGACAGGCCGCGATGGGCGATGGCTTGCGGCAGGTCGAGAGGGCTCTTGGAGGCGACAGGTGGCGAGGTCATGTTCATGTGGTGGCTCAAGCTCTGACTTAGGTTTCGTTCAAGTTCCGGTTCAGGACAGACGCTGACCGTCGCCGTCGAAGAGGTGCGCCCGGTCGGCGGTGATGGCCAGGCGCAGGCGGTCGTCATCGGCAACGGCATGCTCGCCATCCAGACGCACCACCAGCGGGGCCTCCTGACCCTCGAGACGGCAATAGGCGAGGGTGTCGGCCCCCAGCGGTTCGACCAGCTCGACGCGGGCCTCGAGCTCGGCGGTGCCGGCGGGCATGCGTTGTCCGGCTTCCAGCGGGACCAGGTGCTCGGGGCGGATGCCCAGGGTCAGGGGAGCGTCGCTTGCCAGCGAGCGCGCTTTCTCATGGGAGAGGCGGGCGCCAGAGGGCAGCATCAGATCGCCGTCCTTGGGCTGGGCGGTCAGAAAGTTCATCGCCGGAGAGCCGATGAAGCCGGCCACGAAGGTGGTGGCCGGGCGGTCGTAGAGTTCCATCGGCGTCCCGCACTGCTCGACGCGACCGCCGTTCATGACCACCAGCCGGTCGGCCAGGGTCATGGCCTCTGTCTGGTCGTGGGTCACATAGACCGAGGTGACCTTGAGGCGCTTCTGGAGGCGGCGGATCTCCAGACGCATCTGCACGCGCAGTTTGGCGTCGAGGTTAGAGAGCGGCTCGTCGAACAGGAAGACCTGTGGTTCTCGGACGATGGCCCGGCCCATGGCGACCCGCTGGCGCTGGCCACCGGAGAGCTGCTTTGGGCGGCGGTCGAGCAGGGTGCTGAGGTCGAGCAGCTCGGCGGTCTCTGCCACCCGGCGGCGGATCTCGTCCTTGGGGGTGCCACGGTTCTTGAGTCCGTAGGCCATGTTGTTGAACACGCTCATGTGCGGATAGAGAGCGTAGTTCTGGAACACCATGGCGATGTCGCGTTCTGCCGGCTCCAGATCGTTGACGCGCCGTCCATTGATCTCGAGATCGCCGCTGGAGATGTCTTCCAACCCGGCCAGGGTGCGCAGCAGGGTCGACTTGCCGCAGCCCGACGGGCCGACGATCACCACCAGCTCGCCGTCGTTGAAGGCGAGATCGATGCCGTGTAGCGCCTGAAAGCCGTTGGGATAGTGCTTTTTCAGCTGGGTCAGGGTGAGGGTTGCCATGACGAAGATTTTTCCAGATGACGGGGTTCGTGGGTGCCGCGCTGGAGCGGGCGGCCAGGGCATCGGGGCGACTATTTCTCGGTGTCGACCAGGCCCTTGATGAAGAAGCGCTGCATGACCAGGATCACCAGGATCGGTGGCCCCATCGCCAGCAGGGTCGCGGCGGTGACGTCCTGCCAGGGCACCAGGCCGTCGCCGGTGGTCAGCATGCGCTTGAGGCTGACCACGATGGTCAGGTAGTCGGCGTCGGTGGTGATCAGCAGCGGCCACAGGTACTGGTTCCAGCCGTAGATGAACATGATCACGAACAACGCGACGAGATTGGTCTTTGACAGCGGCAGCAGAATGTCACGCAAAAAGCGCCACGGTCCGGCGCCGTCGATGCGGGCGGCCTCCACCAGCTCGGCGGGAATCGTCAGGTAGAACTGGCGCAGCAGGAAGGTGGCGGTGGCGCTGGCGATCAGCGGCAGAATCAGGCCTGCATAGCTGTCCAGCAGGTTCAGGTCGGCCACTACTTTGAAGGTGGGCAGGATGCGCACCTCCACCGGCAGCATCAGGGTGATGAAGATCATCCAGAAGCAGAGTTTCCGGAAGCGGAACTCGAAGAACACGATGGCATAGGCGGCCAGTACTGAGATGGCGATCTTGCCAAGGGCGATGCCGAGCGCCATCACCATCGAATTGAACAGCAGCGTGGTCACGTTGGCGCCAAGGCTCGACACCGGATTGTCGAGCAGATGCGCATAGTTGGAGAGCCCGGCATCACCGACCCATAACGGGGCGACGCTCGAATAGAGGTCCCCCATCTCGTGCGTGCTGGCGGTGAAGGCCATCCATACGGGCAGGAAGAACAGGGCGCAGCCGACGATCAGCAACGCATGGCTGGCGATGTTCAGTCCGGGACGGTTGTAACGCATCAGTACTGCACCTTCTTCTCGACATACTTGAACTGGATCAGCGTCAGGACGCCGACGATTACCATCAGTACCACCGACTGGGCAGCGCTCGACCCGAGGTCCTGGCCGATGAAGCCATCCTGGTAGACCTTGTAGACCAGGGTCCGGGTGGAGCCCCCAGGGCCGCCGGAGGTGGTGGCATCGATGGTGCCGAAGGTCTCGAAGAAGGCGTAGACCACGTTCATCACCATCAGGAAAAAGCTGGTCGGTGACAGCAGCGGAAATGTGATGGTCCAGAAGCGTCGCACCGGCCCGGCGCGGTCCATGGCCGCGGCCTCGAGGAGGCTCTTGGGAATCGCCTGCAGGCCGGCGAGGAAGAACACGAAGTTGTAGCTCATCTGCTTCCATATCGAGGCCATCACCACCAGTGCCATGGCCTGGCCGCCGTTGAGTTGATGGTTCCAGTCGATGCCCAGCGTCTTGAGCACGGCCGGCATCAGCCCCAGGGTGGGATCGAACAGGAAAAGCCACAGCACACCGGCGACGGCCGGGGCGACCGCATAGGGCCAGATCAGCAGCGTCTTGTAGGCACTGGCGCCCTTGATCACCCGGTCGGCGAGCACGGCAAGCCCCAGGGCGATGGCCATGGCGCCGATGGCCACTGCGCTCGAGAACACCAGTGTCGTCCCGAGAGTGGAGAGATATTCGGGGTCGCCGAACACGGCGAGGAAATTGCTGAGGCCGGCGAATTCACGGGAAAGCCCGAAGGCATCCTCGATATAGAAAGCCTGGCTGACGGCCTGGAAGGCCGGCCAGAAGAAGAACACGGCGATGATGGCGAGCTGTGGCGACATCAGCAGCCAGGGCGTCACGGGGTGACGTTGGAAATGTGCCATGCGGGATCTCTCGGTAGTGCGTGACACACCGGCAGTCGCCTCTGTGGAGCATGCCGATAATAGGCGGGCAACTCCCTTGCGGGATGTCTGACGGTGCTGAGGCCATGGACCTTGATCGGCATGGCCAAACGTAAAAGGGCTTGATGACATCTGCCTGGTTGGACCAGGCACTGCCGCCGGACGTCATCCGGCGGCAGGACGGCTAGGCTTAGTTCAGCCCTGACGGCGGGCGAACTTTTCTAGCAGGGCGTTGCCGCGCTCGACGGCCTCATCGAGCCCCTGCTGGGCGCTCTTGTCACCCGAGAAGATCTGCTCGAGTTCCTCGTTGATCACGTCACGGATCTGCACCATGTTGCCCAGTCTCAGCCCCTTCGAGTTCTCGGTGGGGGTGGCGGAGGTCATCTGGGTGATGGCAACGTCGGTGCCCGGGTGCTCGGCGTAGAAGCCCTGCTCGCGGGTCAGTTCGGCGGCTGCCGTGGTGATCGGCAGGTAGCCGGTGAACTGGTGCCAGTCGGCCTGGACCTCGGGGCTCGACAGGTACTGGAAGAACTTGGCCACGCCGCGGTATTCATCGTCCTCCTGGCCGGTCAGCACCCACAGTGAGGCGCCACCGATAATGGAGTTCTGCGGGGTGTCGATGACATCGGCATCGTAGGGCAGCGGGGCGACGCCGAATTCGAAGCCCTTGGCGCTTTCCTTGACGCCGGCGTAGCTCGCCGAGGAGCCCATCATCATGGCGCACTCGCCGGAGTAGAACTTGGGCGCGGCGTCATCGTAACGGCCGCCATAGACGAAGCGGTTGTCGGCCTGCCAGTCATCAAGGCGCTGTATCTGGTCGACCACGGCGGTCTGGTTGAACTCAAGGCGAGCATCCACGCCCGCGAAGCCATTGGCTTTGCTGGCGAAGGGGATGTCGTTGCGCGCCGAATAGTTCTCAAGCATTACCCAGGACGGCCAGGTGGTGGTAAGGCCGCACTCGGCGGCGCCTGAGTCGACGACCTTCTTGAGGGCGTCATCCATTTCCTGCCAGGTGGTCGGCACGCTATCGACGCCGGCCTTGGCCAGTACGTCCTTGTTGAAATAGGTGACCGGCGTGGAGGAGTTGAAGGGCAGTGACAGCATCTGGCCATCGCGGTCGGTGTAGTAGCCGGTGACCGCCGACAGGTAGGCGTCGGGATCGAAGGCGGCACCTTGCTCGGGGGCGTAGTCGGCCATCAGCTGATGCACCGGCACGATCGCACCCTTGGCACCCATCATGGTCGCGGTGCCGACTTCGAAGATTTGTACGATATCCGGGCCCTTACCGGCGCGGAAGGCGGCGATGGCGGAGGTCATGGTCTCGGTGTAGTTGCCCTTGAACACCGGCTTGATCACGTAATCACTCTGGCTTTGATTGAAGTCGTCGGCGATCTCATTGACCTTGTTGCCAAGGGTGCCGCCCATGGCATGCCACCATTCGATTTCGGTGGCAGCCATGGCACTGGCGGAGGTGGTGGTCAGCGCGGTAGCTACGACCAGGCCGAGCAGCCGGCGGGGAGAGGGGCTAGAGGGGGAACGATGCGAGAGGCAGGCGGGCAGATAACGCATGTCGAGCTCCTTGGAAGTCGGTAGCGCCATGGCGCAGACCGCGGTCGGCGATGGCGAGGCGATGCTCGAATGAAATACGCTCCGGCGTTTTTGATGATCATTCGAACATAGGCGACAACATATCCTGGCTCCATGACAGTCGTCTGACAGTTTCATGTGCGAATGATGATGATGGTATGACAGCCAATGAAATCGCCCCGCTCAGAGGAAATCCTGAGCGGGGCGATGGGGTCTGACCGTCAGGTGGTCAGGGTGGATGGAGCGGCCTTAGGCCGCGTTATGCCAGGTGACGTTTTCCTTGGCGCTGGCAAAAGCGTCGAAGGCGAAGTCGTCGACGCTGAGCATCGCAAGCACCTCGGCTTCATGCAGACGCATAAAGTGGGCGTCATCGTCGCTGATCAGGCCGGCGGCCAGGGCCGCTTCGATGCGCTGTTCGGGGTGTAGCGCGTCAGAAGGCAACTCGCCCTTGGCGTAGGCCTTGTTGAGGGTGCGATAAATCGGCTCAGCACGCTCCTGCTCAACAAGCAAGGCGTTGTAGCGGGCCAGGGGGTTGTCCTGCTGGCCTTTTTCCTGAGTATCCCAGGTATGGGCGAGCAGCATGGTGCGCAGCGCCGAGTCTTGTGAGACGTTCTTGGCGATACCGCGAGTCAGCGTATCGGCCGGGCGTGCCCAACGCCGCCCCAGCGGCATCACGATGGGCTTAAGTACCCGGGCCAGAGCGCGGTTCGGCAGGTTGTCGAACAACTCGACGAAGGCCTGTTCGGCGCGCTGCAGCAGGAAGCGACAGCTGTAGTGCAAGAGTTCGTCCTCGCCTTCGACCTTATCGCCTTCGTGCCAGGACTTGAGCACCATCGAGGCCAGATAGAGGTTCGACAGGACATCGCCAAGCCTTGCCGAGAGCATCTCGCGCAGCTTGAGGCTGGCGCCGAGGCTCGCCATTGCCGCATCTGCGGCGAGGCCGAAGCCCGCCGAGAGCCTGGCAATATCCTGAGCATAAGGCGCGGCGACGGCATCGAAGGGCTCCGCCGGGCGGCCGATGCCAAGCCCCTGGGTCAGGGCACGAGCGGCGTTACCCAGGATCAGGCCGGTATGGGCGAAGAAGGCCTGGTCGAAGGCCTTGAGGTCGTCGGCGTCCTTGGCGGCCAGTTCCTCGAGCACATAGGGATGACAGCGAATCGCCCCCTGGCCGAAAATCATCAGGTTGCGGGTCATGATGTTGGCGCCTTCCACGGTGATCGCCACCGGGTTGGCAGAGTAGCCGATGCCAATATAGTTGCTCGGTCCAAGCGTGACCGCCTTGCCGCCGTGGATGTCCATGGCGTCGCCGAGCAGGCTGCGCTGGAACTCGGTGAGCTGGCTCTTGAGGATCGCCGAGGGTACCGCCGGCTTGTGGCCGTGGTCGATCATGTTGGCGGTCTGGCGCACCGTGGCCTGAGCGATATAGGCCATCGAAGCGATGCGGGCCAGCGGTTCCTGAATGCCTTCCATTTCCGCCACTGGGACGTTGAACTGGCGACGAATGCGGGCAAAGCCGCCGCTCCAGCCCAGCGCGTAGCGCGCGGTGCCGGTGGCGCCGGAGGGCAGGGTGATGCAGCGCCCCACCGACAGGCACTCGACCAGCATCCGCCAGCCTTGGCCGGCCATTTCCGAGCCCCCGATGATGGTGTCCAGCGGCACGAACACATCCTTGCCCTTGATCGGGCCATTCATGAAGGGGCTGCCGATGGGGTGATGGCGGCGGCCGATCTCCATGCCGTCGGTGTCGCGGGGAATCAGCGCGCAGGTGATGCCCAGGTCCTCGTCATCACCCAGCAGGTGATCCGGGTCGAACATGCGAAACGCCAGTCCGACCACAGTGGCAATGGGTGCAAGCGTGATCCAGCGCTTCTCGAAGTTGAGCCTGAGGCCCAGCACTTCCTTGCCGTCGACGACCTGTTTGCAGACTACGCCGGTGTCCGGCAACGCGGTGGCATCTGAGCCGGCCCGCGGGCCGGTGAGCCCAAAGCAGGGAATCTCGCGGCCGTCGGCGAGGCGCGGCAGGTAGTGATCCTTCTGGGCGTCTGTGCCGTATTTGAGCAGCAGCTCGCCCGGTCCCAGTGAGTTGGGCACGCCCACGGTGACCATCAGGGTCTCGTTGACCGCAAGCTTCTGTAACACGAGCGACTGTGCCTTGGCTGAGAAGCCCAGGCCGCCGTAAGCCTCTGGGATGATCATGCCGAAGAAGCCTTCCTGCTTCAGATAGGCCCAAAGCTCCGGAGGCAGGTCGGCGCGTTCTCGCGCGATGTCCCAGGCGTTGCACATGCCGGCCGCCACCGAGCACTGATGATCGAGGAAGGCCTGCTCCTTGTCTGTCAGGCCGTCGTCGGTGGTATCCAGCAGGGTCTGCCAGTCCGGCTTGCCGGAAAACAGCTCGCCGTCCCAGCCGACGCTGCCAGCCTCAAGGGCCGTACGCTCGGTGGCCGATACTTTGGGGGCGACCCGCTTGAACATGGCGAAGAGTCGCGGCGACAGCCAGCGGCGGCGCAGCACCGGCAGGCCGCATACCGCCACGCCAGCGGCTGAGATGAGAAGCACCAGGCCAAGCAGAGGTGAGCCGAGAACGAGCCCAGCGACGCCAAGCACGGCGAGTACGCCAAGGGCCGCGAAGGCCCCGGCTTCGCGCCGCATTACTGCGATGAGGCCCGCCAGGGCCAGAACGATCAGTAGGAGGTGGATCATGGGGGAAGCTCCGTTACGATAAGTGACAGCATTCTAACGAGCGTTTGAATTCTTGTAGCCTAGCCCATTGGTCGGCCGGCGACCAGCCCCTGAGGCGACAGGCGATATCTGGTGAGGTGTTCGTGCCGAAGTACCAAAAAGCCCCGCAGATGCGGGGCTTTTTGTTTGAAGTCAGACAGAACCACCTGCTTTGTACGTTCATGGGTGGCGAGATCAAGTGAGTAGCAGCGCCTAGATATCCTGTGAAGCCTGATCATGGGAGGAGGGCGGCAACCCGGCCACACGCTGTTGGAAGGTGTCGATGGCATCTCGTCCCTGCTGAGTATCCGCGAACCCCCAGGTGTCACGCTCTGCTCCCTCAATGATGGCGGTATAGACCGCCAGTTCGATGGCCTCACGTACGGCAAGTTGCGGTGGATCGTTTCGGGTATATCCGGCTTCGAGTTCGAGGATTTCATCGGCCGCGATGTACTTGAAGACCGACCCCTGAACCAGAACAGAGTAAATCTTCTTGGTGGTGGTAATGCTGTTGAGGATGCGCCCCGTCTGCACGCTCACCAAGCGTAGGTTGATGGTGACCAGGTCGGTGCGGTATTCGGAGTTGACCCCTATGCCCAGGTATCGTGCGCCCGCACCGCCAGTCGATAAATTGGTTTCATAGGCAATAATGCCACCCTCGATAATAACGCCAGCGAAGGTCAGAGGAGGCAAGGGAGCAGCCGCCTGGCCATTGAACTGCTGGCGAGTGGCTTGTATGACCTGGCGCTCGCGTAGCAGGTTGGGGAGTCCCCGTCGTTCGACAACATTAAACCACTGGCCCTGCCCGGCATCGGCGAGCACATCGACAAGGATGGCATCGGCGCCTTGCGTCACTGCACGGGAGTATTCCGCAAAGCCTTCATTAGGTTTGTATTGTCCCGTAAGGTCAGAAAATTCATACACCGCAATGTCGACTGGCCTGGCCGCCGCTGGCAGGTTCTTGAGCAGTGAAGAGGTGCTGGTTTCACTGACGTAGGATGCGGGCTCTGACATCGGGCCAGGGGTCGATACACACCCGGACAGTATAATGCTTGCCAGTATGCATAGGGCTTGAGTTAGCGTTTTCATGATATTCCCTGCGCGAGAATGATGATTAGTTAGTATTGGGCTTAGGAATGTCAAAGGAATTGGTGGTGATGCCATCCGACACTTTTACATAAACACGATTATTGACTGTTTCATATGTCACCGTGGCGCCATTCAATCTGAAGGTGCCGGAAGGTGGAGCACCATCGTCAAAGATTGCTGCTTTTAGCTGTGAAGATGCGCCGGAAATCATGGTGTTTTGCATTGAAGACACAAACTGATCCGCAGCCGTTTCCTCCGCGAAAAGTGAGTCAAGATTACTGCCATCATCCTTGTACTGATTTTGTATGTCAGCCATTTGAAGTAGATGAGAGCTATTGAAGGGGTCGCCGCCAAACGAAGGATTGATGGGACGATAAGTAAGATCACCTGCGGAAGCACTAATGGGAGAAAACAGAGTGGTGGCCGCTATCATAGTAAGGACTGAGATCGCGAATGGTGTGGTATTCTTCATTTATGTATATCCCTCTCAGGATGATTGTCAGTTGGCTAGTGACTTTGTCAGGCGCCCTTTTGGGGTGTCGAGGATGACCTGTGCTTCTCGCTGGTTACCCGTATAAAGTAGCGGCTGTTGCTGGCCACTCTGACCGGTGCCTCGCTGAAAGTGGAAGATGACTTTATTACTTCCTACCACCTGAATATCTGAATCTAGGTAATTGCCACGTTGATCAACGGAAATGGCATTGCGTTGCCCTGCAAGCGCTATGTCCGAGGTGTTGCCTACTCCTTGCTGCTGCTGAAGGGTGATATTTGCCCTTCCCATGGCGACGACTGAAAGACGATTATCTCTTCCCTGCTGATTAGCGATAGAAAGAGTACCATGCGTGTTTTGTTCTGATACTTTCGATAACGCTAAACGGTCAATGTTCAAGGAGTCGAGCTGGCCAGTTCCAGGTGTTGAAAAATTAGCGACTTGACGATCATTGTCCTGTGCCGGTGCATCACTTGTTGTCACTTGGGTAATGAAAGCGCTGCTGTCGCTTGCTGATGCAAGTGCTGGTAAAAAGGTAAATACCAGTGCAGTGAGATAATAGGAGAGTATTGATTGCATGGCATTTACCTTTTTAGTTGATACGTTAGCAGGTGGCTCTATTGCCTGATGCTACATTGGGCTAACGATTTCCTTGGCCTCACATGAGGTCCCTGTCAACCGCTCAGTGACGCGTAAATGAAATTCGAGCCAACCTGTTTTAGCCAGTCGGTGAATTGTCTGTGCAGTAGTAGCGGACTCACCGGGTAGCAGTGAAATGGAACCGGATTGTTCACTTGTTCCGGAGCCGGCGGCATCAATTTTTAGTGCCCTAAGGACATAGTCGGCACGGGTTGGCTTGTTAGCCTCGATGACGCTTGTTGCCCTTACGGTTTCGCCGTCACGCTCGATGACGACTCTACAATTGAGCTGTGTAAAGACTTGCTGAGCCATGACGGTGGGAACCATGCCGAGAGTGATGAGGCCAGCGATAAGCGCCGTTGGTATTATCCCCGCGCTCTTGATGTTCCATTCTTTGCCGGGATTCATCATTTATTGCCCCTTGAGACAAACCCGGGCATCCCACTGGATGCCCGGAAGCGCTTAAACGTTGCTTCGCTTGATTAGTGCTGAACCACATTTGCGTGGTTTGCGTGGCCTTGCTGGCTCAGCTGGGCCAGGTTGTTATTACCGTGCTGGTGTGAGGTGATACGGTTGTAGGTACCAAACTGTGATGAAGTCAGCATGTTTCCGCTGCCACGTTGTTCTGCATCAAGATCATTTTTAGCGCCAATCTGACTGGCACTGATCGTATTGCCGTTGCCGCGTTGTTCTGCATCAATATCGTTTTGAATGCCGAACTGAATGGCATCGATCATGTTTCCATCACCAACTTGGACGGTGTCGGATTCGTTGTCATAAATATATTGGGCGACATTTGTTTCGTTGCCGTCGCCATATTGGTAAGTGTTTGAGTCGTTGCCATAGCCAACTTGATCGATGTCTGCCCGGTTATAATTACCCTTCTGAAGGAAGCGGTCGATACCGTTACGAGTTCCATCTTGATCCAGATCTGCGTAGTTGCTATGGCCTTTCTGAGTAGCCGCATTACTGGAAGAGCCGATGGTATTTCCGTCTCCGCTTTGGTCGGAGCTGAACTGGTTATAACTGCCCAGTTGGTCCATATAGACTTCGTTGCTATCCGCCAGGACTGGAGTGGACATGATGGCCATAATGCTTGCGGAGAGGAGAAGTTTCTTCATTATTATCACCCTTGCTGTAAATCGATGAGATATCGTCGTAATTCCATCCATTGGGTCGACGATGTGGTAAGCGCTTACGATCTGTTACTTTTGTTTACGCTCGGACTCATACTGGCACTCGCTTATTGAAGCGTCAATTTCCAGGTGATGTGGTTTTTCTAATCCAAGAAAATGCGATAAATATAATGCGGAAAGTATTAGTAAACTAATCAGGTCTAGATCTAGGGTGCTGCGAAGATATGATGCCCTTGGCAGCATGCTTTGTGGCGGGAAGTGAGGTGGAAACTGGTTAAAATGGAGAAAATGTCAAAGCCCCGTCAGGTGTTACCTTCCGGGGCTCGTAGTCGTATGCAAGACGATCAGCTTGAGGGGTAGCGCTTTTGCGTTATTTCAGGCGATATTTGGGCGCTGCCTGGGCCGGTGTATCTTCAGCGACGTAGTAGGGTGCTTCTGAGCGAGCCAGGGGCGCACGACCACGGATCTTGTCGGCCATCTTCTCGGCCAGCATGATCGTCGGCGCGTTGAGGTTGCCGGTGGGGATCAGCGGGAACAGCGAAGCGTCTACCACTCGCAGACCCTTGAGGCCATGCACGCGGCCGGCGCCATCGACCACGGCGTCCTCGCCCTCGCCCATGCGGCAGGTGCCGCAGGGGTGGTAGGCGGTCTCGGCATGTTCGCGCACGAAGGCGTCAAGCTCGGTATCAGACTGCACGTCCGGGCCCGGGGCTAGCTCGCGACCACGGAACTCGTCCATGGCAGGCTGGGCGATGATCTCGCGAGTCAGGCGGATGGCGTCACGGAACTCCTGCCAGTCCTTGTCGGTGGACATGTAGTTGAACAGGATGCTCGGCGCGGCTTTGGGGTCGCGAGAGGTCAACTGCACGCGACCGCGGCTTTCCGAACGCATTGAGCCGACATGCGCCTGGAAACCGTGGGCCTGAATGGCGCTGGTGCCGTTATAGTTGATGGCAATAGGCAGGAAGTGGTACTGCAGGTTCGGCCACTTCTCGTCATCGCTTGAACGGATGAAGCCGGCCGCCTCGAACTGGTTGCTGGCGCCAATGCCGGTGCCGTTGAGCATCCACTCCAGGCCGATCTTCGGCTGGTTGTACCACTTCAGCGCCGGGTACAGGGAGATCGGCTTCTTGCACTCGTACTGGATGTACATCTCCAGATGGTCCTGGAGGTTTTCGCCCACGCCCTTGAGGTCATGAACCACGGGGATATCGAACTGCTTGAGCAGTTCGGCATTGCCGACGCCGGAGCGCTGCAGCAGCTGCGGCGATGCGATGGCACCGGAGCACACCAGAACCTCGCGGTGGGCGCGAACCTCAATGGTCTGGTCCTTGTGCTGGTAGCTGACGCCCACCGCACGCTTGCCCTCGAAGAGAATACGATCGGTGGTGGCCCGGGTGACGATGGTCAGGTTGGAACGCTGTTTGGCGGTGTCCAGGTAACCGCGGGCGGTGGAAGCTCGACGCCCCTTGGGGGTTACGAAACGGTCCATCGGGCCGAAGCCTTCCTGCTGGTAGCCGTTGACGTCCTCGGTACGCGGATAGCCGGCCTCGACACCGGCATCGATGAAGGCGTGATAGAGCGGATTATTGCCTTTCTTCGGGGTGGCCACTGCGACCGGGCCGTCACCGCCGTGGTAGTCGTTGGGGCCGATATCACGGGTCTCGGCCTTGCGGAAGTAAGGCAGGCAGTCGGCGTAGGTCCAGTCCTGGAGGCCGGCACCCTTGGCCCAGTTATCATAGTCAAGGGCGTTGCCGCGGATGTAGCACATGCCGTTGATCAGTGAGGAGCCGCCGAGGCCCTTGCCACGACCGCATTCCATGCGACGGTTGTCCATGTGCGGCTCGGGGTCGGTCTCAAAGGCCCAGTTGTAGCGCTTACCCTGAAGCGGGTAAGCGAGAGCCGCCGGCATCTGAGTGCGGAAGTCGAAGCGATGATCCTTGCCACCGGCTTCGAGCAGCAGCACCGAGACGTCAGCGTCCTCGGTCAGTCGGGTGGCGAGCACATTGCCGGCTGAGCCAGCGCCAACGATGATGTAATCGAACTCTTGAGGCTGTGTCATCGACAAGCCCTCCTGATTCAGTGAATGGGGGTGGTGAACGTAACGCTTGGGTGATGTGCGCAAACGGAGGCGTCACGGTGATGAGACGCAAGATGCCGTGCCATGCCCCATCGGGGCATGGCAGGCGGTAGTGGTGCCGTTTCCGGGATTACGTCAGAGGCGTATCAGAACACCGATTCGAAGGGAGCCATCTCGATCTGCACGGACTTGATCTGGGTGTAGTGATCCAGGGTCGAAATGCCGTTCTCACGGCCTACGCCGGACTGCTTGTAGCCGCCCACCGGCATCTCGGCGGGGGAGTCACCCCAGGTGTTGATCCAGCAGATGCCAGCCTCAAGGCGATGGATGCTGCGGTGCGCACGGTTCAGGTTCTCGGTGAAGACGCCTGCGGCCAAGCCGTACTCGGTATCGTTGGCGCGGCGGATCACTTCGTCCTCATCGTCGAAGGCCAGCACGGACATCACCGGGCCGAAGATTTCCTCACGCACGATGCGCATCTCGTCGGTGCAATCGGTGAACACGGTCGGGGCCGCCCAGGCGCCTTTCGCCCACTCGACTCCATTGGCGTCGCCCTGGTCCCAGGCTTCGCCGCCGATCAGCACGCGAGCGCCTTCTTCCTTGCCCAGTGCGATGTAGGACAGGACTTTCTCCTGATGTTCGAAGCTGACCAGCGGGCCGAAGTTGACCGCCGGGTCCATCGGGTCGCCAGCCTTGATGCGGGCAACGCGCTCGATGAGCTTGGCTTCGAACGCTTCCTTGATGCTTGCATGCACGAACACCCGAGTGCCGTTGGTGCAGATCTGGCCGCTGGAATAGAAGTTGGCCATCATCGCCGCATCGGCAGCGCGATCAAGGTCGGCGTCTTCGAAGACGATCAGCGGGGACTTGCCGCCGAGTTCCATGGTCACGTCCTTGAGGCTCGAGCTTGCCGAGGCGGACATGACTTTCTTGCCGGTAGCGACTTCACCGGTAAAGGACACCTTGTCGATGCCCTGGTGGGCGGTCAGCATCTGGCCGACGCGGCCATCGCCCTGCACCACGTTGAAGACACCAGCGGGTAGGCCGGCTTCGGTAAAGATCTCGGCAAGTTTCATGGTGGTCAGCGGCGTCACTTCGCTGGGCTTGAAGACCACGGCGTTGCCGGCGGCCAGCGCCGGAGCGGCCTTCCAGCAAGCGATCTGGATCGGGTAGTTCCAGGCGCCGATCGAGCCGATCACGCCCAGCGGTTCGCGACGGGTGTAGACGAAAGAATCTTCGCGCAGCGGGATCTGCGTGCCTTCGATGGCGGGTGCCAGGCCGGCAAAGTACTCGAGGGCGTCGGCACCGGTGACGATATCGACCGCTGCGGTTTCGCTGATCGGCTTGCCGGTGTTGCGTGTCTCGAGTTCGGCCAGCTCGTCGTTACGCTCTCTCAAGAGCGCCACGGCCTTGAGCATGATGCGCGAGCGCTCCATGCCGCTCATGGCACCCCAGATCTTCTGCCCTTCGCGGGCGGCGGCCACGGCAGCATCCACGTCGGCCTGAGAGGCTTGCTGGATAGTGGCGAGCAGCGAGCCATCGACCGGGTTGGTGACGGTGAAGGTCTCGCCGGAGGTGGCGTCGGTCAGCTTTCCGTTGATATAGAGTTGCTGAGTGGGAAGTGTCGTCATGAGAACCTCCTTAGAATGTGCGTTAGGCCCTGCGCAGCGAACTGTGCTCTGCGCCGTGGGCAAGTTTCTCGTCCAGGTAGTCGTAGGCAAGCTTGCGGGCACGATCTACATCGAGGCCTTCGGGCGCCAGAGCGCCGCGCAGCCAGAGGCCATCGATCATGGCGGCCAGCCCGCCAGCGGCCTCACGGGCCTGCTGCTTTGGCAGGCACTGCCTGAACTGATGGCAGAGATTGGAATATAGCCGTCTATCGTTGACATGCTGCAGTCGATGCAGAGAGGTGCGGTGCATGCTACTGGCCCAAAAGGCCAGCCAGGTCTTCATCACCGACTGGCTGACCTGGCTGCGGTCGAAGTTGCCGTCAATGATGGCGCGCATGTGCGCTCGCGGGGCATGTTTGGGAAGCCCCTGGCGGCGCTGATGAACCGCATCCCCCAGGTCTTTCAGGATCTGGCGCATGGTGGCTTCCAGCAGCCCATCCTTGCCGCCGAAATAGTGGCTGATGATGCCTGCCGAGACACCTGCCAGGCGGGCGATGCGTACCACTGTGGCATCGGCCAGGCCGGCTTCGTCAATGGCCTCCATGGTGGCCTGAATCAGCTGACGGCGGCGGATGGGTTCCATTCCAACTTTCGGCACCGTGGTGACTCCTCTTCTGTTTGGCCCCGCCGCATACCGGGTGGGCAGGGGAGGGCAAATGCTCTATGGTGTTAAGTATGCATCTTTTTTATTGAACGTTCAATCAATAAAAAGATGTCGGCCAACTCGGCCTATGATCCGGGGGTGTCTGGCCATGTAGCAGGCGATGTCGCGCACGTCCCTGCTTCGTCGCTCAGTCATTCCTTTTTTTTAGACCAATAAGAGGTTCGATCCCTATGTCCAAGACGATCCCGACTCTCAAGATGTCCCTGATGGCCCTGAGCGCCGGCGCGCTGACCCTGGCGGCGACACAGAGCCAGGCGGCTGCACCGGAATCCTGCCAGAACGTGCGTTTCGCTGAGGTTGGCTGGACCGACATCACCGCGACGACCGCCCTGACCTCCGAGGTGCTCGATGCACTGGGATACGATACCCGGGTTGATACGGTCTCAGTGCCGATCGCCTACTCCGGCATGAAAAACGGCGACTTTGATGTGTTCCTGGGCAATTGGATGCCGTCAATGGCGTCGATCAGTGACCCCTACGTCGAGCAGGGCTCGGTGGATCGTCTGAACGCCAACCTCGAGGGTGCCAAGTACACCCTGGCGGTGCCGCAGTATGTCTACGACGCTGGCGTTACCAGTGTGGCGGATCTGGCCGATCATGCCGAACAGTTCGATAGCGAGATCTACGGCATCGAAGCCGGCAACGACGGCAACATGTTGATCCAGGACATGATCGATGACGAAGCCTTTGGCCTGGGTGACTGGGAGCTGATCGATTCCAGTGAAGCGGGCATGCTGGCTGAGCTGAAGTCGCGCTCCAGCCGCGAAGACTGGATGGTGTTCCTGGGCTGGGAACCGCACCCGATGAACACCAACTTCGATATTGCCTACCTTGAAGGCGCCGATGACTACTTCGGCCCCAACCTGGGTGGTGCAACCGTTTATACCAATACCCGCGCCAACTATGCGCAGGAATGCGGCAATGTCGGGACGCTTCTCAACAACCTGACCTTTACCCTTGAGATGGAAAACCAGCTGATGGGCACCATCATGGATGACGGGGAAAAGCCGCGCGAGGCTGCACGCGCCTACCTGCAGGCCAATCCGGCAGTCCTTGATGGCTGGCTCGAGGGCGTTACCACCGTCGACGGTGAGCCCGGTCTGGCCGCGGTGAAGCAGGCGCTGGATATTTAAACCGGCCCGCTCTCATCTTTAGGCTTGCCAAGCGTAACGGGGGTATGCATAATACGCCCCCGTTGCCGAGCGCTAAGCCTTCGGTAGCGGTGTGGCTACGTAGCTCAGCTGGTTAGAGCACATCACTCATAATGATGGGGTCCCCTGTTCGAATCAGGGCGTAGCCACCAAGAATCAAGACAGCAGGCCCACACCCATGGTGTGGGCCTGTTTTGTTTGTGGGGTCTCAATCAGGTTCATCACTGATTCCGGCTTGTTTGTGGCGTCAGGTAATTGATTCGCCATAGGTTATGGTGCGAATTTACAGACCGGCCTTGACCTTGCGCTGCCAATCCTTATACTACGTCGCGTGTTCCGGTCATTCCCCGATAGCTCAGTTGGTAGAGCAAATGACTGTTAATCATTGGGTCACAGGTTCGAGTCCTGTTCGGGGAGCCA
>NZ_QLSX01000001.1:0-469700 GCF_003268885.1 Onishia taeanensis | reverse complement strand
TTCCCCGATAGCTCAGTTGGTAGAGCAAATGACTGTTAATCATTGGGTCACAGGTTCGAGTCCTGTTCGGGGAGCCATTTCTGCTATTGTTTGCGCGGTTTTGGATATTCCTTCTTGTTCTCTTAGCTTGTTCTCTGTGGGCTCGTTCTCACTTAGTTAGCCTTTCTTGCTTTTCGAGCTTTAGCTCCTGCCCGAAATAGATCCTATGTGCCGACCGTTTCCGGTCGTTGGTGCAGGTCTTGTTGCGTTCCTTTGCTGTACTTGCTGTATTCCTTTGCGCGGGTGCGCCGCCAAGCGTGCTGGTTAATGCCAGTGGTTTTAGTCTGCGTTTGTGCCCCCAGAGCCTCGGCCAAACGGCTGTTATAAGCTGGTGTTATGAGCATTTGCTATGAACGGTTGAGGCTCGTTGTTAGCAGGCGCCGAATCTCCGGATGCTGGAAGAAGGCGCGGAGTTCTTGCGCGGTCACGGGGCCTATGCCATCGAAAGTTGTCC
The DNA here is from genome assembly GCF_003268885.1 of Onishia taeanensis. Classification (GTDB taxonomy): domain Bacteria; phylum Pseudomonadota; class Gammaproteobacteria; order Pseudomonadales; family Halomonadaceae; genus Onishia; species Onishia taeanensis_A. The sequence continues at coordinate 469,207 of NZ_QLSX01000001.1, read as the reverse complement.
AGTCCTTTATCGATCGTGCCTGAAGGGCTTGCAGGTCCGTGACTGGCGTCAGGCTGTCGTCCGCGGCGGGAGGCATACCTAGCGCCTTGAGCCAGGTGCTCAGCCGCCAGCCACCTGCTGGATGAAAGGCATCAAGCCACTGAGCGGCGCGCGCCTCGCCGACCCCTGGAAGTTCGCGTAGCTGCCCCTCCTCGATGGTCTGCCAGTCGCTGAGGCCTTGCACCAGGCCGGCGTCGATAAGCGTTGCCCAACTGCCCTCGCCAATGCCTGCCATGTCGAGCCCTTGATCCCCGGATAGCCAAGTTAGCCTGGCGAGAAACTGCTCACGACAACCGTCGCTGAGCCGCAGGCAACTCAGGTCGTCATAGGTGGCTGGGTCTGGAGGCGACACGGCGGGGCGTGGCTGTATGCGAACCAGCATCTGCTCGAATTGGGGAATGATACCGCCGGCCAGCTGAATGATGACCTGGTCGCCGGGACGTACGTCTGCCTCCTGCCAGCGGTCTAGTGAGCCAAGACTGACGCGACTGATTTCACGGTCGTCCAGCTCGACGGGTTGCAGTTCGAGAAGGGGAGTGATTCGCCCCGTGCGACCGATGGTGAAATCGATGCCTGTAACCAGGGCGTGAGCGCTGCGTGAGGGGTGTTTCCAGGCGATGGCCCAGTCGGGTGGTGTGGTGGCTCCTTTACGAGTAGGTGTTGTTTGGGCCAGGCGGTGCGATTGACGAATCACCACGCCGTCGGTGGCAAAGGGGGCCGGCTCGCGATACCAGCGCTGCCTGGCTTTGGCGACTGCCTGCGCCGAGTCAACAGCTTTGCTGAAGCGCGCGCTGTCGGTGAAGCCCCAGTCGGCGAGTCGGCTTAGCCGTGTTTCGATGTCTCTGGGGCCATCCGGCCAGCCCCACACGAAGAGGCCTATCTCAGCACCTGCATCAGTGCTCAGTGTATTCCTTGCCATGAGTCCGGCAATGGCGCTGCGGGCGCCGGCGCTGCCTGAGTCGGCCTGGATGTGATCCTTGAGGCGTAGATAGAGCTCGCCTTGCAGGGTTGCGCGAGCCGGTGTCGGTGCAGGCAGCTGCTTGGGAATACCAGCAATGGCCTGGGCCTTGTTGCGCCAATCCTGCCCCCTGACGTTATTGCCACGGCTAATCACTCGCGTGAGCTCGCCGGCCTCATAAACCAGGGTGACGGCGACGCCATCGACCTTGGGTTGAACCCATAGTGCCCGTTCTCGGCGCTGTGCCATCCAATCATGAAGCGCGGCCAGGTCGTCGAGCTTATTGAGCCCCGTCAGGGGGTAGGGGTGCCGAAGGGTTGAGTCTGCTGCGGGAGCGGTTGAGGTCTCGGGTGTTTGAATATCGAAGCAGGTTTGCCACTGACGGTAGTGCCGTTGAGCCTGATCATAGGTGGCATCATCGACCAGGCGTTCCCCGTCGCGGTAATAGGCGTCGCTCCATTCAGCAAGGCGTTTCCCAAGGGTGTCGATAGCGCTTTTGGCTGCAGGGCGTGACCAGTCTGGACAGTCGTCTGCCATTGAGGGTGATGTGGCCAGCCACAGTAGGCAGAGCAAATGCATCAGTCGATTAAGGATGCGCGGGCAGTCGGGCATGGTGGGCCTCCCTGGCTTCTGGCGGTCGCACTCGGTCCATGAGTGGCTATTTCAGCAACAGCAACAGCAACAGCAACAAGGTGTCGTGTCTGCTTAGTAGAGCTCACTACATGAGTATAGTGCGTTATAACAATCGCGCATGGAGCATCGTTGTATGGCGTCGAGGCGAGGCGGCCATCACTTGGGGTGTGGTAGTCAAGGAGGGGGAAAGCGGGAAGAATAGGGCGTTAGGCGCGTGAGGACACCAGGCTGCGGCGGGGTTCAGACTGGCCATTGGGGCCATATAAGCTATTGCCTGCTGCCTCGCGCAGCGCATTGAGCATGCGCTGATTTTGCTCGAGGCGCTGGCGAATCATGCCGCCGTTGATGGCATTGAGACGTGCCGTGCGTTGAGCGTCTTCCAGCAATGCTTGCCAGACGGAAAGGCAGTCTGCATCAGCGGCAGCCCTGGAGGCGCCTTCAAGGCCCGCGCCATAGCCAAGGCGTTGCTGTACCTGGTTGCGCTGGGTCTCGAAGCGCTCAATCTGGGTCAGCATTTCCTGCTTGTCGGCGGCAATGCGATTGAGCAACTCACCGTCGACACGGCCTTCGAACAATGCCTGTCGCTCATTGTTCAAGAGTGCTTCCAGTGAAGCGATGCGCTGCCGCTGGCGTTCGAGAGATTCTCTCAAACTCATGAAGACTCACCGTTGAGGATATCCTGGACGCTAGCGATGAGGCCGTCGGCGATCTTGTCGGCGTCGATTTCCATGCGGCCTTCGCTGATGGCAAGGCGGAGTTCTTCGACCCGTGCGGTGTCGATGTCTCCGCTGACATTCTGGCTGCCCTGGCTCAGGTGGGCGATGGATGCAGAGGTCGGCGTTGCCGATGCCTGTGCGTTGCCGGCGGGAGCGGGCTTGCCTGTCGTGGTCTGATCCGTCTGCTGTAGGCGGGTCAGAGACTGTGAGCTGTCGATTTTCAAGGGAGCGGCCTCGTCAGTGGTGCTTGCCCATGGTATCGGCCAGGTGGGCGGTATCTTTAATGATAGAGGGCTTTTTTGTCGGTAACGAATAATGCCTTTAGAAATCGACGGCGACGCGACCGGACCCAATCACTTTGCCGGTAATGATCTCACGACGTGAGAGGCGAATTCTAACCTCATCCCCCATGCCCCCATCCTCCAGTGCCTCGCCTTCCCGCGAGACGCGGAACCCGCTGCCTTTAGCCTCTACCGAAACGGTCTGGCGTTGTTCGACCAGTGGAACGCTGCGGAGTTGGTACTCTCGCAGGGTCGAGCCCGAGGTGATCGTGCGCCTGGTCAGCATGCCAATTGCCTCATCCGCATGGCGAATCGTGCCGGATGGCAGGCGGCCCAGGTTTCCCTTGCGCATGGTCAGCATGCCTTGATCGATGACCGTGCCGGTCTCGATGCGTTCGGCAGCCGTGACATAGCTGCCGGTGCCTTCCACCTCTGCCTGAAGGTAGCGATCCTGAGAGCCAGAGCACTCGACGCCTACCGAGACGCGACCCCATTGGCGCTGGTTTCTATTGGGGAAGAAGGGGCGTGGTGATGAACAGGCAGCGAATTGTGCAGAAGGCGGAAACACCTCGACCCTGATCTCTTCGGCGTCCTCAGGTGCTTGATCCAGCAGAAAGCGTTTTACGGCTTCTACTAATACTTGGTCCTGGTTTAGCGCTTGATTCTGCGCGAGCGCAGGTGCCGCTGTTATCGCTATCCACATCATGAGACATAGCGACAGGGCGAAGCGCAGGCCTCTCTTGTGAGATTCGCTCGCGATGCGAGATCGAGAGGCAGGCTTGCAGGGCGTTTGGGGCATGGCAATCACTGACTCAAGGGGGCTGGATATCTGATCTGAGCCAATTCTACTCGGCTGCCGGTCAGGTCAATAACGGAATTGGGTGCGAAATGCGGGTCTGTTTGGTCCTTTGAGATGACGGGGGCATCGCTATTCTTCACTCTCAACATTTCCCCATTTCGCGATTGTGGGTGCACAAATGATCGATAAGCTTGGGTCGGCGCTGAACTTCCAGCAGGAAGTCCTCAACCTTCGCCAACAGCGGCATGAGGTCTTGACCAGCAACATTGCCAACGCCGATACGCCTAATTACAAGGCCCGCGACTTTGATTTTTCGCAGGAGCTGTCGCGGGCGATGGAGGGTGGTGGCGCGAGTCAGAGCGGTCTCGCTCTGTCCACCACCTCTGCGGGTCACATTGAAGGTCACGGCTCTTCGGGCAGCAAGGTGCATGACCTGATGTATCGAGTGCCGGCCCAGCCAAGCCTCGATGGTAATACGGTCGATATGGATCGTGAGCGGGCGGAGTTCGCTGATAACGCTGTCCGCTATCAAGCCTCCCTGTCGATGCTGAACAGCAGTATCCGGGGCCTCAAGTCATCCATGCAATCGGAATGACCATCTGACTGATGGCTGCCCCGAGCCCTAGGAGTGAGCGTAGCATGTCGATGTTCTCAATCTTTGATATATCCGCCTCCGCCATGAGCGCGCAGGCGCAGCGGATGAACGTGACCGCCAGCAATCTCGCCAATGCGGATAGCGTGGCAGGTCCCGACGGTGAGGCTTACAGAGCCAAGCAAGTCTGGTTTGAAGCCCAGCAGCAGGGGGGCTCTGAGGTCGGTGGTGTGCGTGTCTCCGGCGTCGTGGATGACCCTTCGCCGATGCGCATGGAATATCGCCCTGAGCACCCGCTTGCGGATGATGATGGCTACGTGACCATGCCCAACGTGGATCCTACCAACGAGATGGTCAACATGATCTCGGCGTCACGTTCCTACCAGGCGAATGTCGAAGTAATGAATACCAGCAAACAGCTGATGACCAAAACGCTGACCCTGGGAGAGAGCTGATTACATGGCTACTAGCATCGATTCGAATGTCCTGAATAGTGTCAACGGCACCGTCGGGCAAGCCGGCAAGGCAGCCGCTAATCGTGAATCTGACGATCTCAACGATCGGTTCATGACATTGCTGGTAACTCAGCTGAAAAATCAGGATCCCATGAACCCCATGGAGAATGCTGAGATGACCTCGCAGCTGGCGCAGATCAATACCGTCAGCGGCATCGAGAAACTCAACACCACACTCTCTTCCATCACAGATCAGATCGACCAGGGCAGGGCGCTTGAAGCAGCCGGCTTGGTCGGCTCTGGCGTGATGGTGCCGGGCAACAAGGTGCTGACCAGTCAGGTGGATGGAAAGGTGACCACCACGCCCATTGGCATTGAGCTTGATCAGCCCGCCGATAACGTGCGCGTGACCATTACCAATGGTTCCGGTCAGGTCGTCGACCAGTATGACGCGGGTAGCGCCAAGGCCGGCGTATCGAATATTTCCTGGGATGGCGAGCTGTCCTTGGGTGAGGCGGCGCCTGACGGTGCCTATAACGTGTCCTTACAGGCGACACGCGATGAAAAGCCCATCGGTTCCCAGGCTCTTAACTATGCACAGGTGGGGGCGGTGACGCCTCAGGAAAACGGAGGTGTTCTGCTGGACCTCGGCGCCGTCTATGGACAGATCGGCCTGAATGACGTCAAGCAGATCCTGTGAAATCACCCGGGTTGAGGCTTAGTCAGGTCAAGCCAGCCCAGGCTCCGTCTATCCGGTTCGGAAACTGGTTTAGAAAAAGTACCCGTCTCTCGCATCGCATCTTCACATCGCTATAAAGGAAATGAACCATGGGCTTTTCACAAGCGCTGAGTGGCCTGAATGCGGCCAAGGCCAACCTGAATACCTTGGGCAATAACATTGCCAACTCACAAACCGTGGGCTTCAAGTCGTCCACCACTCTGTTTGCTGATGTCTTCGCCAATGCCGATGTTGGCCTTGGTACACAGGTTTCGGATGTGCGGCAGGATTTCAGCGACGGCAATATTGAAAGCACCAGTCGTGAGCTGGACTTGGCCATCAGCGGCGAAGGCTTTTTCCGTATGCAGCAGAATGGCGAAACGGTCTATTCGCGCAACGGCCAGCTGACCATGGACGCCGATGGCTACCTGGTGAATGCCCAGGGCGCACAGCTTATGGGTTACGGGCTCTCGGATCCCAACGATCCCTTCTCGGATGTGGTGGCCGGCGGCCAGCCCGAAGTGCTGCGAGTGCCGGCGGCCGGTATGCCGGCTCAGTCGACCACTCAGATCAATGCCGTCTACAATCTCGATGCTGGCATCGTTGCGAGCGATCCCGACCAGCTGGAGACAGCGACAGTCGATAATGATGGCGGCACCCAGGACATCCAGTATCACTATTCCAACAGCTTCACGACCTTCGACTCGCTGGGTAATTCACGCAATGTGACGGTGTATTACAGAAAACTGGAAGCCGATCCAGTTGGCCCTCCTGTAGTCCCAGAAAACACCTGGCAGGCCAATGTCGCTCTCGATGGCCGCATCAATGACTCTACGACCCCAGGTGACAATACGACACCGGGTACAGACGACAACCAGTTCACGCTTGAATTCGATTCCAGTGGCGCATTGATTGGTGTAGATGGGGCGGCTGGGGATAATGATACTGGTTTAACTTTTACTCAGGCTCAGTTGGGCGGAGCGCCTGCAGCTATTAATGCACAGTTCAATCTCGCCGGCACCTCGCAGTTTTCCAAAGACTCGACCAATGACCAGCTGACACAGAATGGGTATACGGCCGGTACGCTGGTGGGCATCCAGATCGAAGACGATGGCAGCATCGTGCGTAATTTCTCCAACGAGCAGTCCCAGGCCGCGGGGCAGATTGCCCTGGCAAACTTCCGTAATCCGGAAGGCCTGAAGTCAGCCGGTGACAACGCCTGGACCGAGACCGCTGCGTCTGGCGGTGAGTTGGTCGGGCAGCCGGGTACCGGCGTGCTGGGCAGTGTTACTGCCGGTGCGGTCGAGACCTCCAACGTCGACATGGCCTCAGAACTGGTTGACATGATCGTCGCGCAGCGGGCCTATCAGGCCAACTCCCAGACCATCAAGGTCCAGGACGAGATTCTGCAGAGCGCTGTTAACCTGCGTTAACGGGTGAGGGTGAGCCGATAATGGATCGCATGCTATACACCGCCATGAGCGGTGCCAGCCAGAGTCTTCAGCAGCAGACCGTGGTCAGCAATAACTTGGCCAACGCTTCGACATCGGGGTTTCGTGCGCAGCTTCACGCCATGCGGGCGGTGCCGGTTCAGGGTGATGGTGTTCTGGATACGCGAACCTCGGTGGCAGCCAGCACGCCGGGGTCGGACTTCAGTCCAGGCCCTGTCAACGCTACCGGACGTGACCTAGACGTGGCGATGCGGGGCGATGGCTGGCTTGCCGTTCAGGATGCCGGCGGCAATGAAGCCTATACCCGCCGGGGCGACTTGCAGATAGACGGTAACGGCGTACTGACCAGTGGTGGAAATCCCGTGCTGGGTGATGGCGGGCCCATCGCTGTGCCGCTGGAAGCCAAGCTTGCCGTGGGGGGGGATGGCACCATCAGTGCGATTGGCGCCGGTCAAAACCCTGATGCCATCGTCAATGTTGGGCGCTTGAAGCTCGTTACCCCCGGTGATGCCGGCTTGACCCGTGGCGAAGATGGCCTCTTTCGTTCTGAGCCTAACGGTCAGCCGCAAGTGCTGGGGCGTGACGAGGATGTCCGCATCGCGTCCGGTGCGTTGGAAGGCAGTAACGTCAGTGCGATCGAATCGATGGTGTCGATGATCGATACGGCGCGGCGCTTCGAAATGCAGATGAAGGTCATCACCAGCGCCGACGAGAATGCTCAGCGTGCCACGAGCCTGCTGTCGCTCAGTTGATAGCGGCTTAACTTCAGGCGAACTGTTTAAGGAGAGAACATCATGATTCGATCATTGTGGACCGCCAAGACGGGGCTCGAGTCTCAACAGGTCCAGATGGACGTCATCTCGAACAATCTGGCCAACGTCAGTACCAACGGTTTCAAGAAATCCCGTGCCGTGTTCGAAGACCTTATGTACCAGAACCTGCGTCAGCCGGGCGCGCAGAACGATGCCCAGAACTCTTTGCCTTCGGGGCTGCAGGTAGGTAGCGGTGTGCGTCCGGTTGCCAACGAGCGACTGCATAGCCAAGGGGGAATGGAGCAAACTGAGAACTCCCGCGACCTGGCCATCAACGGCAACGGCTTTTTCAACGTACTGCGCCCCGATGGCACTACGGCTTATACCCGCGATGGCAGTTTTCAGCTCGATGCCAACGGCCAGATGGTGACTTCGAGCGGTTATCCCGTTCAGCCGGCGATTGTCATACCGGACAACGCGCTTTCGGTCAGCATCGGTCAGGACGGTATCGTCTCCGTTACCGAGCCGGGTGTAGCAGGCAATCGTGAAATTGGTCAGCTGACTCTGTCCAGCTTCGTTAATCCGGCCGGTCTCGAGAGCATCGGGGAAAACCAATACCTTGAGACCGCATCCTCTGGCCCTCGTAACGAGAATATCCCCGGTGCCAATGGCCTGGGCACGATTTATCAGGGCTATGTGGAAACCTCCAACGTCAATGTCGTTGAAGAAATGGTCAGCATGATCCAGACCCAGCGGGCCTATGAGATCAACAGCAAGGCAGTCAAGACGTCCGATGAAATGCTGAGCCGGCTGGCACAGCTGTAACCAAGGGGCGGTCATGATTTTCAAGGGGTGTATGCCGGTCCGACTCTGGGCTTTGGTGGTGGTGCTGTGCTTGCTGGTCTCTGGTTGTGCACAGCTGCCGCGAGCATCGGTAGTGGGCGAGCAGGAACAGATCAACATCGCCGAACCGCGGCCGCCCGAGCCCAACGGCTCCATCTATCAAACAAACGCTGGCTACGCTTATCAGCCGCTTTTTGAAGATCGTAGGCCTAGAGCGATCGGTGACATTCTGACGATCGTGCTCGATGAAGAAGTCAGTGCCAGCAAGAACTCGCAAAGTAATGCAGATCGTTCCGGCTCTGCTGGACTGACCATCGATAACGCACCCGATGCGCTCGATAAGTTGGCCGAATATGGGTTCGACCTTTCCGGAAATAGCGACTTCACCGGCGGCGGTGGGTCCGAGGCCAACAATACGTTTACCGGCACCATTACCGTCTCGGTATTGGATGTGATGTCCAACGGTAACCTTCGGGTGAGGGGCGAGAAACAGATCGCCATCAACCAGGGGACCGAGTTCATACGCTTCTCCGGCGTGGTGAACCCTCGCACTATTACCGGACAAAATACCGTGCCTTCGACTCAGGTCGCCGATGCGCGTATCGAGTATGTGGGCGACGGCTATATCAACGAGGCGCAGCACATGGGTTGGCTGCAGCGTATTTTCCTCAATATTTCGCCGTTCTAGGTGTTATCCGACTTCCTTGGCAAGGCCTGAATGATGCGTGCATTTTTCGTTTCTCGAGAGTTTTGTGTTCTTCGGCAAGGCCTGTTGCTTGCCCTGCTGCTGGTTTGGGCGCTGTCTGCACGTGCCGAGCAGCTGCGTGAGCTGTCTGATTTTGCCGGTGTGCGTGATAACGCTCTCGTCGGTTACGGTTTGGCCGTTGGGCTTGATGGCACTGGCGACCAGACCACCCAGGCGCCTTTCACCAGTCAGAGCCTGACCAACATGTTGTCTCAGTTGGGGATTACGGTGCCTCAGGGTACTAACCTCCAGCTGCGCAACGTGGCGGCCGTGATGGTCACGGCCAAACTGCCGGCCTTCGCACGCCAGGGCCAAGAGCTCGACATCGTGGTGTCCTCAGTGGGTAACGCGCAAAGCCTGCGCGGCGGAACTCTGTTGATGACCCCTCTAAAGGGCACCGATGGACAGACCTACGCCATGGCGCAGGGTAACTTGCTGGTTTCTGGCGTCGGTGCCCAGGCCGGTGGCAGCAGTGTCCAGATCAATCAGCAGGCCAGTGGGCGCATTCCGGGGGGCGCGCTGGTCGAACGCCAGGTGCCGCTCGAACTTGGCCGCCAGGGGGGAATGCTGGAACTGTTGCTCAAAGAGACGGATTTCGGCACGGCCCAGCGCGCCGTGACGGCGATCAACATGGAGTTTGGACGCCCGGTGGCCTCTGCGCTCAATGGCCGCGTCATTCAGCTGCAGGGTCCCTTAAACGACAATGCGCGGGTCGGCTTCATGGCGCGGGTAGAGAACGTGGACATCACCCCGCGTGAAGCGGCCGCCAAAGTGGTCCTTAATGCGCGCACGGGGTCGGTGGTCATGAACAGTCGCGTAACGCTGCGGCATGCGGCGGTGGCTCATGGCAGTCTGTCGATCATCATCGATACCGACTTCCAGGTCAGTCAGCCCAATGCCTTGAGTCAGGGCGGCCAGACAGCCGTCGTGCCGAATACCAATATCGGGATTCAGCAGCAGGAGGCCTATCTGCGAGAGGTTGAGGGTGCCGATCTGACCGAGGTCGTGGATGCACTCAATGCGCTTGGGGCGTCACCCCAGGATCTGATGTCCATTCTCCAGGCCCTCAAGGCTGCCGGTTCTCTGCGCGCCGAGTTGGAGATTATCTAATGACGATTCAGGACATGAGTGGTCAGTTTGCCCTTGATATGCAAGGGCTGCAGCGCCTGAAGAACACGGCGCGCGTGGACGAGGATGCCGGTAGGCAGGCGGCGGCCAAGCAGTTCGAGGCCCTGTTCCTGCAGAAGATGATGACCAGCATGCGCGATGCGATCCCCAAGAGTGATCTTCTAAACAGCAAGCAAACCGAAATGTTTACCTCCCTGCTCGATCAGCAATGGTCGCAGCACCTTTCCGGTCAGGGCTTTGGTCTGGCCGAGATGCTGGAGGAACAGCTCGGTGGCGCCCGGCGTACCGTTGATACCCGCAGTGATAGCCTGATTTCGGGCATTCCCCGCGGCGAGCCGCTGCAACAGCTCGCCCGTTCAGAAGCGCAAGACGCGGAGAAGGTGCAGGACTCGGGCCGTGCCGTAGCACCCCAGAACTTCCTGGATGCATTGGACGCCAGGTTGCCGGGTGATACCGCAGAACCCGCCGACCAGATGGCTGGCAGTTATGAGCAGGAGTCGACTCGTGAGGCTTCTCGCCTTGAGCATGTCGAGAACTTCAGGACTCTACTCGAGGAGCCCGCACAGAGGGCGAGTCGGACGACCGGCGTGCCTGCCGAACTGATACTGTCCCAGGCTGCCCTGGAAACCGGCTGGGGGCGCTACTCGATTACTACTCAAGACGGCGGCAACAGCCACAACCTCTTTGGCATCAAGGCTGGCAGCGATTGGCAGGGTGAGACGACTGACGTGCGGACCCATGAGGTGATCGATGGCAAGCGGGTGGCGATCACCGATAACTTCCGGGTCTATGACTCTTACGAGGCGGCCTTCACCGACTATGCCCGGCTGATCGGTGACAACCCACGCTATGCCGGTGTGTTGACCGCTCCGGATGCTGGGCAGGCTGCCCAAGCCCTGCAGGCAGGCGGTTACGCCACTGACCCCCGCTATGCCGATAAATTGATTGCCATCATGGATACGCTGGGTCCGCTGACGCCTGCGGGTCAGCGCAGCCTGGCAGAAAACTCAGGTAGTGAACGCTAGCACGATTGCCCTGCACCACCATCAAGTCTCTGGGCCCCCGGCCGATATATTGGTTATTGATGTAAAGGATCCCCGTCATGAGCATGTTTTCTATCGGCCTCAGCGGCCTGAACGCCGCCCAGAATGCCCTGAATACTACCAGTAACAACATCAGCAATGTCTACACACCGGGCTACAACCGAGAGCTGACGATCCTCAACGAGGGTAATACCGCAGGTGGCGTCCAGGTTAGCGATATCCAGCGCCAGTTCGATCGCTACGTTGCCGATCAGCTCAATGATGCGACCAGCACCTCTACGGCCTTGGAGTCCTACCAGACTCAAGTCAGTCAGATCGACAACCTGCTGGCCGACGACGAGGCGGGGCTCTCACCGCTGATGCAGGATTTCTTCTCGGCAATGAGCGATCTGTCCGGCTCACCTTCAGACCCTGCCGCCCGGCAGGGCGTGCTGGGGTCGGCCGATACGTTGAGCGCTCAGGTGCGATCCTTCGATTCTTATCTCCAGGACATGCAAACCGGCATCAATGCCAAAATCGGTGATGAAGTCACGCAGATCAATAACACCACTAAGCAGCTTTCTTCACTTAACCGTGAGATCGTCCTGGCCGAAGCCAAGAACGGTGAGGCGCCAAACAGCTTGCTCAACCAGCGGGATAAGCTGGTGAACGATCTGAGTGAGCGACTGAATATCAAGCTCAATATTCAGGACGGCAGCACTTACAATGTGACGCTGTCTAACGGTCAACCTTTGGTTGCCGGTACCAACAACTACCAACTTGAGGCGATCAGCTCTAGTGCCGACCCCCAGCGCACCGTGGTGGGATACAAGGATTCCGGCGGTAACATGGTGGAGCTCAATGAAGATCGCATTACGGGTGGCAGTCTCGGTGGTCTGATGAACTTTCGCAGCGAAACTCTGGACAAGACCCAGAACCAGATCGGCCAGCTCGCGGTATCACTGGTCTCTGGTTTCAATGAGCAGCATGCGGCTGGTATCGATCTCGATGGCAATGTCGGCGAGGCTTTCTTCAGCGTCGGCTCACCCCGTGCCTATGCGCATTCCGACAATGACGGTACTGCCGATGTCGCTTCTACGACGTTTGGTGACACCGCCAACCTGCTTGCTACCGACTACGAAATTCGAGTCGAGAATGCCACTCCGACGGCGGCTGGCGACTTCACCATCACCCGTAGAGATTCGGGTGAGGAACTTGCAGCGGGCAGTGATTTTACTTTTAACGGCAGCGATGAGCTGACGTTTGGGGGCGTGGTCATTACCTTCGACGGCGGGTCTTTGCAGCAGGGAGATCGTTTCGAAGTGCAGCCGGTTCGCCGCGCGGGCCGTGACATGCAGACAGAAATCAGCGATCTCGACAAGATTGCGGCGGGTAGCATATTGAGCGGTGATACAGAGGCCGTCGAGTCCATTAAGGGCGACCCCGGTAACTCTCTTGCTTCGGGCAATGCTCCCTGGTCACTTAGCATCAGCGACGCTGGTGGCGGCAACTTCGATATCGTTGCCAACCCTGACACCGGCCCGTCTCAGAACTTCAACGTGCAGTCTGGTGACGAGATAACCGTTGATGGTGTGACATTGATCCTCGGTAATCTGGCGGATGGACAGACACTGAGCCTGGGCCTGAATGGTGCCGGTACTGGCGACAATCGCAATGCGATTGCACTACAGGACTTGCAGGGAAGTGAGTTGGTTGCTGGTTCTGCGACGTTGAATGAGTCCTATGCGTCGATGGTCAGTGATGTGGGGAATCGCACGAATATCGTGCAGGTTAATCTCGATGCTCAGAGTGGCCTCACCGAACAGTTGCGCGGTGTCCAGCAGTCGGAATCCGGGGTTAACCTCGATGAAGAAGCGGCCAACTTGATTCGTTACCAGCAGTATTATCAGGCCAATTCCAAGGTCATTCAGACCGCTTCCACCGTGTTCGATACCATTCTCGGCCTGCGGACCTGATCATAGGAGTTTCGAATCATGCGTATCAGTACCGTGACAATGTTTGAGCAGAGTGTCAGCAGCCTGAACCGACAACAGAGTCAGTTCACTGACGTCGGCCAGCAGATTGCAAGTGGCCGCCGGGTGGTTAATCCTTCGGATGACCCTCAGGCGGCCTCACAGGCAGTTGGTGTCTCCCAATCAATATCGATTACCGAGCAACATACTGATTCTCGTGTCAGCGCCCGTAATTCCCTTTCACAAGAAGAGAGTGTGCTCAACAGTGCTAGCCAGGCGATCAGTAGTGCCAAAACACTGCTGGTGCAGGCAGCTAACGGCACACTGAGCGATGCCGACAGGCAATCTGTGGCCAGTGAGCTAGAAGGCATCTATAACACCATGCTCGGCCAGGCAAATGCCACCGATGGCAACGGGTCTTACCTGTTCGGTGGCTATCAGGATGACGCTCCGCCTTTCGTGCAGAATGATAGCGGCGACGTGGCCTATATCGGTGACAGCTTCAACCGTGAGGAGCGCATCGACTCATCACGGCTCATGCCCGTATCTGATAGTGGCGATGCCATTTTTAACAGTGTCCCCAGTGGTGCCGGCTATGTGGCCACTGCAGCACGCGATTCAGCAGGCGATGGCAGCGTCACCTTCTCCGGACCGAATCGTCTCGATGCCTCTGCTCCTGGATACGGGGATAACGCTTATCAGATCAACTTCCTGGATGACAGTAACTATCAGGTCGTTACTACCGAGCCTGATGGCACCACTACAACGGGGCCTGTTGAAAGTTACACCAGCGGGAAAAGCATTGAACTCGGCGGCGGAGGCTTGTCGATTACTCTTGAGGGCACGCCGGACGCAGCGGGAGGAGATAGTATCAATGTGAACCCTGCTGATGGTTCCGCCGCCAATCAGGATGTCTTTGCTACGCTCAAGTCGGCCATTGATGTGATGAAGACGCCGGTTGATGGCGACCCAGGCCGCCAGGCTGATCTTGAGAATACGCTTTCCACCTCGATGCGTGAGCTGGATAACAGCCTGGATAATGTGCTCACTGTGCGCGCGTCTGTAGGTGCTCGCCTTAATGAGTTGGATGTGGTGGATCAGGTCAGCAGTAACCGTACGCTGAGTTACGAACAAACGCGCTCGGATCTGGTCGATCTGGACTATGTGGAGGCGATCTCCGAGTACAGCCTGCGCCAGGTGGGCTTACAGGCAGCCCAAAAATCTTTTGCCGATATTCAGGGCATGTCACTCTTTGATCAGATCTGACGGTTATTTCGGCTATCTACAAGCATGAATGGATAGTGGCATGAGAAATGGAGTAGGTGGTGACATGTCACTAGCCATGTCAGTGAGGTCATAACACAACGCTCCCTGATCAGATGATCGTTATCAGAACGCCTCTTACCTCAACGCTTCTGATGACAAGGTTACTTACCAAAAAAGCCCCCCCGGAAGATAGAAGCCGGTAGGGGGCTTTTTCGTTGATATGGCTCTCAAGACGGCTACCTTCGCTGGAGCTAACCAAGAGGCGTCATGGCCGTCAGCAGGTTACGCATGAAGCCAAGCCCTATCGCAAACAAGTGCTCCAGATAGCGATCCAGATCGGTCATTAGCACCATCAGCAGGAAAACGCCGGCTGTGAGTGACATGGGAAAACCGATCGAGAAGACGGTTAGCTGGGGCGCCGAGCGGTTGAGAATGCCAAGTGAGAGGTTGATGATCAGTAGGGCTGAGACGACAGGTAAAGCCAGCTGTAAGCCTAATACGAAGATAGTGTTACCGAAGCGTGCCAGCAGTTCGAAGGCATCAAGATTCACACCCGAGCCTATGGGCAAGATACTAAAGCTATTGACCAGGATCTCCAGGGCAACCAAATGGCCGTTCATGGCCAGAAACATAAGTAACGTGATCATGTAGAGTATCCGGGCCAGGATCATGGTGTTAGTGCCGGTATCCGGAGAGAAAAAGGTGGCGAAGCCTAGCCCCATTTGTAGTGCAATGAAGTCGCCAGCTGCCTGAACGGTGGCAAAGATGACGTGCATGACCACGCCCATTGCGGCACCGATCACTACCTGCTCGATGATAATGCCAAGCCCTGCCCACGACATGATAGGCGCGTTGGGCATGGGGGGAAGGGTGGGGGTGATGGCCACACAGATTAAAGCAGTAAGGCCAATTTTTACCTGACGGGGGACGCTGGAATGTCCCCAGAGCGGTGATGCCATCACGAAGGCGGACAGGCGCATGAAAGGCCACAAGAAGGCGACTAGCCAGCCATGTAGTTGATCAAAGGTAATCTCGAGCATGGCCCTAGCTGACCATGAGGGGGATATTTTGAATCAGCTCACGAGTGAAACCTATAATCAGCTTGAGCAGCCAGGGGCCAAGCAGTACCAGCATGCCAAATACCCCGAGTATCTTTGGGATAAAGGAAAGCGTCATTTCGTTAATCTGCGTGGCGGCTTGAAAGAGACTGACCAGCAGACCAATCAGCAGTGCCGTCAGCAGCAGTGGGGCGGCCATGAACAGCGTCACGCGCATACCCTGATAGGCCATGCTCATTACCATCTCTGGGCTCATGGGCGTTGCTCCTTACAACTTAGACGTTAAAACATCAGACGCATCGCCCGCGCTGTTTGCCTGGTGCGATGATGTTGATGCCGGTGTCATAAATAAAAGCTCTGCGCTAGTGAGCCCATTAACAGCTGCCAGCCATCGACCAGAACGAACAGCATCAGCTTGAAGGGCAGTGAAATTGTCGCAGGGGGCACCATCATCATGCCCAGTGCCATCAGCACGCTGGCGATGACCAAGTCGATGATGAGGAAGGGGATGAACAGCGTGAAGCCAATCTGGAAGGCAGTTTTTAATTCACTGGTGACGAAAGACGGCAACAATACGCGCATAGGCACGTCTTCGGGGCCTTGCATGGGGCCTATGTCGGCCAGGCGTGCAAAGAGAGCCAGGTCAGGCTCGCGGGTCTGACCCATCATGAATTCACGCAACGGCTGACTTGCCAGCTCAAAGAAGCGAGGAAAGGCGATGTCATCATTAGCCATGGGTACCCAAGCGGTCTGATAAATATCGTTGAGCACCGGCGACATGACGAAGAATGTCAGAAAAAGGGCAAGGCCGAGCAATACTTGGTTGGGCGGGGCAGATTGGGTGCCCATGGCGGTTCGCAACAGGCCGAGGACGATAATGATACGCGTGAAGCAGGTCATCATCAGCAAGGCGGCCGGCAGAAAGGCCATGCTGCTGAGAAGCAGCAGTGTCTGCAGCTTGATGGACCACTGTTGCCCGCCGTCCCCAGTAGGGCGCGATACAATGCCGGGAAGCGATTGTGCCCAGGCCGTCTCGGGTAGCAGGATCGCCACGAGCGCTATGATCACTAGGCCGAGGGTCAAGACATAGGCGGGTAATCTGGAACCGGAAAGTGGGCTCATGAGTCTTCCCGTCCGTTTTCTCGGTGGTTCTTCAGCATGGTGCCGGTATTGTGTCGCAAGGCAGTGGCAAAGCGTTCGGCGAACCCTTTACCGCTATCTTCAGATGCCGAGGAGGGAGATGAAGAAGGATCAGAAAGCGCTGGGGCTGTGAGCTCATGCAGTTTGTTGACCTGACCTCCGCCGACGCCCAGCACCAACCAAGTGCCTTCAACCTCGACGACGACCACACGCTCACGCTGACCGACGGCCGCCGAGCTGACCACCTTGATACGTTGGCCGGCACGCAAACTGCGGGGACCTATCCGGCGTATCAGGCGGCTTCCAAGCAGGATTACACCGATCATAAGGGCTAGGACCAGCCCTACCTTACCGATAACCGCGAGCCCGATCAGGCTATCGCTGCCGGTGGCAAGGGTATCGATCCCAGCCGACGACATATCGGCAGCGGAGCCGGTGGTGGAGGCTGACAGACTCATCGATTCAGTTTCTGTACCCGCTCCGAAGGCGTGATGATCTCCGTGATACGAATACCATATTTGTCGTCGACTACCACGACCTCGCCCTGAGCGATCAGGTAACCGTTGATCAGGATATCCATCGGTTCGCCGGCGAGACCATCCAGTTCGATCACGGAGCCCTGCGCAAGCTCGAGCAACTGTTTGATGGTGATCTTGGTGCGGCCAAGCTCCACGCTCAGTTTGACCGGGATGTCCATGATCATATCAAGATCGCGAGCCGTACCACTGTCGGCTCCATCACCTAGCTGGCGAAAGACTTGGCTACCTGCCGAGGTCGCCTCTTTACTTTCGCCTGCTTCTTCTCCCACTTCACGACCTTTGGCATCACCCTGGTCACTCGCCTCGGCATCGCCCTGTTCTGCGAGTGCGGCTGCCCATGGATCATCTTCGGCCGACTGTTCGTTACCCGAAGCAGTGGCATCTTCTTGCTCGGCCATGGCGTCGGCCCAATCATCGGGGATAGAGTTCTGATCGGGTTTGTTCGGGTCACTCATCGTTACTTTCCTTGGATGTCTCGGATCCCTTGATGAAGGTATCCGGGGTGTTGCCGGACATTGAGGCGTGATCGATCATGCGCAGCACACGCAGAGCTCGTTGTTCCTTCTGACTGCCGTACTCGCACTCCATGACCGGAACACCATCGACGCTGGCGCCCACGGTCTGGGGAAGCTCGATTGGCAGCACATCGCCAACTTGCAGGCTCATTACGCGAGAAATGCGGGCGGGGATATCGACAAATTCGGCAACCAACTCGACTTCGGAGTGGCGGATCTCACCTGCCATCCGCTTGGTCCAAGTCTTGTCACCGCTACCGAAGCTATCGTTTTGCGGATTAGTCAGAATATCCCTGAGCGGTTCGATCATCGAATAGGGCATACAAATCTGGAAGTCACTCGCCAGATTACCCACCTCAAGATGAAAAGTGGTGTTGACCACGATCTCGTTAGGAGAGTTGGTGATATTGGCAAACTTCGCCTGAATCTCGGAGCGCATATAGCTGATTTCAAGCGGATATACTGATCGCCAAGCCTCCTGATAGGCTTCAATGGCCAGGTTGAGAATCCGCTGAATGATGCGCTGTTCGGTGTTGGTGAACTCACGCCCCTCGGATTTGGTCACGAAGCGACCGTCACCGCCGAACAGGTTGTCCACGACCATGAACACCAGACTGGGTGGAAACACCACCAACGCCGAGCCGCGCAATGGCTTCATGGTGATCATGTTGATGTTGGTCGGGACGGGTACGTTGCGCGTGAAATCGCTGTAGCTCTGGTAGCGCACGGAGTCGACAGTAATGTCGGCACTGCGTCTGATCAGGTTGAAGAGGCTCATGCGGAAGTGCCGCGCAAAGCGTTCGTTGATGATATCCAGGGCATGCAAGCGCTCACGGATCACCCGGTGCTGGTTGGCCGGGTCGAAGGGTTTTACCCGCGATTCATTGCCAGCGGCGTCAGAGGAACTGTCCTCTTCGCCGCTTACGCCCTTGAGCAGGGCGTCGATTTCTTCCTGCGATAGCAGATCATCTTGAGACATGGCGCTTGGGCACTATGAGTTATTGCACAATAAAATCGGTGAACAGCACATCACTGATCGCCAGCTCGGGTTGTGGCTCGGTCAAGGGGGTATCGAACAGGCTCATGACTTGATCCGAAAGACGGGTTTTCCCGTCTGGAGAGGTCAACTCCTCGACGCTTTGATCGGCAAATAGCATCAGCATTCGACTGCGTACCTGAGGCATGTGGTTCACTAGCAGGTCGCGTGTTGTCTCGTCGTCGACCTGCAGAGTCAGGCCTATATACAGGAAACGGTTGCCGTAGTCGTCGCCACTGATGTTGACAGTGAAGGGATCAATTTTGACGAAAATGGGGTCGGGAGCCGTCACGGGCTCAGGTTCGGCATTTTCGGCGGCTTGTGCCTGGCTACCCGTATCCATCAGAAGGTAGACACCAGCTGCCGTCGCGGATGACACAAGAACCATCAGCAACACGACCAGAAGCCATTTTTTCCCTGAAGAGGTCGAAGATTTTGCCATTTATTCCGCCATTGTCGTAGTTGATGCCCTTTGGCTAGGGAGTATGCGGGCTAAAGAGATAAAACGGTGGCGCGAATAGGCCACCGTAAAGCACTCAACTCACGATTTTGTCACTGGTCACTCATTTACCAGCTGGAGAAGACGAGACGATGTGGAACAGGTGACGGAGGAGAATGTTTCCGTCAGTGCCAGTCAGGCATACAGATCCACGCGCCCATCTATCAGGCTGGTGGCTGATGGGCTCAGCATTGAGCGCGGGTCCACCCCACCTTCATCATTTTCACCGATGATGCCAGTTCCCTGTGACTGACGACCCGCAAGGCCCTGTTCCTGGGAATGCTGGCCGGATGCCTGGTGTCCTACCGAGGTGTCGCCAAGGGTGATGCCCTGCTGTGCCAGTGCTTCTCTCAGTTGAGGAATGGCTTGCTCAAGGGCGTTGCGAACCTGGGCGTGAGCCGACAGGAACTGGGCTTGGGCACCACCATGTTCCGCGACTTTGAGACTGACGGACAGGGGGCCTAGGTCGGCAGGGTGAAGCTTTAACTCCATCTGCTGGTCACCGCGCTGGGTCATGCCAAGCAGTTGCTGGCCCAGTTGCTGCTGCCATTGCTGACTGGCGACCGGGGCGGTCAAGGCCCCGCTGCCGACCTGGGCCTGGGCAGATGTGCTGACGGATGCCGAGTTGGCCCCTGCACCGGCCATGCCGCTAAGACGGTCTCCAGATGAAAGCGCCGCCAGCATATCCGAGCTAGCGGATGAAGGCGTGAAGGCGGCGCTGCGAGCATCGGCGCCATCTGCCATCAGGGCGGCTGCCGCGCTATCCGAGGTGACGATTCCTGGCATGCTTTGACGGTTGGCAGCGGTCGCGGCGGAATCACCGACTGCCTGGGCCATCGCATTACGGTTGAGCCAATCTGCTGCATTGAGTGCAGGCTGACTGAGAGTCGTCTGATCTCGGCGGCCGTCACCATTCGCCGCGGCTTGGCCTGCCAGCGCTAATTTGTTGCCATTACTGGAACTGCCAGCCTGGTCGATGAGATTCATTCGCGCGGCAATCACGGACAGGCCCAGGGGGCCATCCTTGATGTCGGTGATTGGCGTCGCATCAGGTGCGATGCCGCTCGCTACGGATGGGTCGGTTCCATCCGTGTCGACGTCACTCACCCAGGTCTGAGAGCTATCCGGGTCTGAAGTCGGGCTCTGCTGGCCGTTGTTTGGCAATGACTCAAGTGCTGACAGGACCTTGCTCAGGTCTTGGGCAGCTTTCTCGCCCAGAGGCTCACCATCGAGAAGGGCGGCCAGTGCCTCTCGTTGTGAAGCGCTGAGGGCATCCTGAGCAGGGGATTGCTGAAGTTGGTCTTTCAAGGCACTTAGCTGCTCTGGACTCAGCGCCGCAACCGCTTGCTTAAGGCGCGCTAGCGATGTGTCTTGCGATGCCGGCAAGGCCTGAGGCGAGGAAGCGTCCTGTTTGCCGTCGGCGCGGGTCTGGCGTTGAGACAGCAGCGCCCCAAAGTCCTGAGTGGTGCCTTGCTGTGCCCCGTTGGCCTGCCGCCCAGTGGCTTTGCTCGAGGATGAAGGGGCTGACATTACGTCCATGATATCCATGTAATCTCCTAGAGGCCCCGATCATCGGGTGTGCGACGCAACAGGCTATTGCTGCTCATTTCATCGTTGTGGCGTTGTTCCTGGCGTTGCTCTAGACGCCGCGCCTTTTCCTGGCGGCGATTCGCCAAGGTATCGTAGGACGTCAAGCGCTTCTGCTCTTCCCGCCAATGCTGCTGACAGCCTTCGACACGTTGCGAGTGATCCTCGAGCGCCGCGCGAGCTCGGTCTACGGCGGCATCGAGGGAGGCCAGGAACTGCTGATAGTTGTGCAGCGTCGCCGGGTCTATGCCGTTATGCATGGCATTCTGCAGACGAGTGGCGTACTCAAGCCGGTAGCGTCGCAGGGTGTCCAATTGTGTCGCAGCCTGCTGCTGGGAGCGTCGTTCGTTGGCCAGCGTCTGGCCGGCTGCATCTCGAGCCTCTCTGGCCAGCTCTGTCAGGGTATCGAGCGGTAAGGATGCACTCATCTTCCACCTCCAACGATAGCCGATAAGGACTGCTTGGCTTCTGCCACGTCGGTACGTTCTTCAATTTGCTGCTGCAGGAAGTGTTCCAGGTGTGGGAATAGCTGAACGGCCTGATCAAGCTGTGGGTCATGACCGGGGCTATAAGCGCCAACGCTGATCAGGTCGCGGTTGCGCTGATAGCGTGAAAAATGCTGCTTGAAAAGCCGTGCCTGCTGCTGCTGTGCATGATCCGTGATGGCCCCCATCGCGCGACTGATCGATGCTTCGATGTCGATAGCGGGGTAGTGGCCTGATTCGGCTAGCGCGCGTGACAGCACGATATGGCCATCCAAGATGGCACGCGCCGAATCGGCGATAGGGTCTTGTTGATCATCGCCTTCGGTCAAGACCGTATAAAAGGCAGTGATCGATCCGCCACCCTTTTCGCCATTGCCTGCACGCTCGACCAGCCCGGGCAGTTTGGCGAACACCGAAGCGGGATAGCCTTTGGTCGCGGGGGGCTCACCGATCGCCAAGGCAATTTCACGCTGTGCCATGGCATAGCGTGTCAGCGAGTCCATGATCAGCAGCACATTCTTGCCTTCATCGCGAAAGCCTTCTGCAAGGCGAGTGGCATAGGAGGCACCCTGCAGACGTTGCAGAGGAGAAGTGTCGGCAGGCGCCGCCACGACCACGGACCGCTTGCGCCCTTCTTCACCGAGGATGTTGTCGATGAAATCTTGTACCTCTCGGCCACGTTCGCCAATCAGCCCCACGACAATCACGTCGGCCTTGGTGTAACGGGCCATCATCCCAAGCAGCACCGACTTGCCGACGCCAGAGCCGGCAAAAAGCCCCATACGCTGACCGCGGCCAACGCTTAATAGCGCATTGATGGCGCGGATGCCGACATCGATCTGTTTCTCTATCGGCGCACGTGCCAGCGGGTTCAGTGGCGGCGTGGCCAGTGGTGCATGGGGAGCGTCCTGTAATGATCTTGCACCGTCTAGAGGCTTGCCGTTGCCATCGACGACTCGTCCGAGCAAGGATGCCCCCAACGGGAAACGCCGGGCAGTTTGTGCTCCGCCATCGCCGAGAGGAAGGACGCGGGCACCTGGCGTCAGGCCGCTGATCTCGGCGAGAGGCATCAGGAACAGTTTTTCGCCGGAAAAACCCACTACCTCGGCTTCGGCGTAGCGCGCCTTGGCATGGGTGCTGTCCGCACTCAGCTCGATGCGACAGGCGCTTCCCAGCGGCACCCGAAGCCCTACGGCTTCGAGCACCAGCCCCGTCGCACGAGTGATCCGGCCGCTGGCCCGGTAGCTAGGCAATGCTTCAACGCGCGCCATGACCCGGTCGAGGGTTTCTCGCCAGTGGGTCTGGTGTGTGGTCGCGCGCTCGGCGGCATTCATGCTTCGGTCTCCTGGTCTTGCTCTTGCTCTTGCTCTTGCTCTTGAGAGACTGCTGAGTGAGCAGGTAACCGGTGGCGTACCTGGTCAGAGATGGCCTCGAAGCGCGATTCCCAACTGGCATCCAGTTCGCCGCTCTGGCTCGTGACCCTACATCCACCACGGCTGAGCTGGTCGTCCGGTTGTAGCTGCCAGCCTGCACTTTCGATCTCGTGGCCAAGCTGCTCTTCCACGATGGTCATATCCTCTGGATGCAACCAGAGTCTTGGCTTACCGGACAGCGCCGGCTCGACATGAATCAGTTCACGCACAATGTCCAGAATCTGCTCGGGACTGGCCTTCAAGGCATCCCCCGCAAGTTGACGTCCCGTCGCAATGGCCAAGTTGACCAACGCATCGGCGATTTCGTCATCGAGTTGGGCAATGGCTTCGCCGAAGCGAGCGGCCAGGGGCTGCAGAGGGGCAATGGTGTCTTGCGTCTTCTGGCGCAACTCTTCTTCGCCTTTCGCGCGGCCTTGTTTCAGCCCCTCTTCGTGTCCTTCCTTGCGCCCTGCTTCGAAGCCATCCTGGTAGCCTTTATCGCGTGCTTCGTCGTGTATCCGTTGCCGTTCGGCCTCAAGAGCCGCCTGATGCTCCTGAGCGCGACGCCGGATTCTGGCTTGGCGCTCCAGGTCGGCAGGACGTGCAGCAGGAGCGCTGCGTGCACGTTCCTTGAGCTCGTCCATTTGCCAGGGGCGCCATTGGTCATTCCAGCGGCCGTCAGGATCAGACATAGCTGTCGTCTCCTCCGCTCAGTACCACTTCGCCGCTATCGGCGAGGCGCCTGACGACTTGCAGAATGGACTTCTGTTCGGCTTCTACCTGGGACAGGCGAATCGGGCCACGCGCTTCCATGTCTTCACGCAGCAGCTGGGCAGCTCGCTGCGACATGTTGCGCATGAATTTCTCCATCAGGGTGTCTGGCGCCCCCTTCAGTGCCACCACCAGGGAGTTGGTCTCGATCTCCTTGAGCAGCATCTGAATGCCGCGGTCGTCGATATCTTCCAGGTTCTCGAACAGGAACATTTCGTCGATGATGCGCTGAGCAAGGTCTTCGCTGTGAGCTCGTACGGTTTCGATAACGGTCTCTTCCTGGCTGGAGTTCATCAGGTTGAGGATCTCGGCCGCCGTTCTTACGCCGCCCATCTTGCTGCGCTTGAGGTTCTGACCGTCCAGCATGTTGCCAAGTACTTCGGTCAGTTCCTGCAGTGCTGCCGGCTGCACGCCGCTGAAAGTGGCGATGCGCAGGACCACATCATTACGCAATTTGTCATCGAGCAGCTCCAGAATATCGGCGGCCTGGTTGCGCTCCAGATGCACAAGGATGGTGGCAATGATCTGCGGATGTTCGTCGCGAATCATTTCGCACACGACCGAGGCTTCCATCAGGTTCAGTGCATCTATGCCAGAGGTCGCGCCCTTGGATTCGAGTACATCCTCGATCAGGCTCGTTGCGCGCTCGCTGCCCAGTGCCTTGGTCAGGACGGAGCGGATATGATCGCTGGAGTTGACGTTGATAGAGGCGTATTCGTCGATCTCCCGACGGAACTCATTGAGTACCACACGCATATCTTCATGTGAGATCTGGCCGAGTTCAGCCATCTGCTGACTGATGTTCTGGACCTCTTGCGCCGAATAAAACTTGAAGACCTCGGCGGCACTGTCTTCATCCAGTGACAACATCAGGATGGCGCTTTTACGGGCGCCACTGAGCTTGCTCGCGTCTTTACTCATCTTTGTTCATCCAGCTGCGTGCGATCATCGCGACCATGCGGGGATCTTCCTGCGCCATCTCACGAAGATCTTGAAGGTTTTGCTCGTAGGTCGCGGACTTGCGCGGTCGTCTGGGCGCTGTATAGGTCTCCGCCGGGCCTTCATCGCCTGCGACACTGTTGGCATTACTTTCATCACCGTCCTGGCCGACCGAGGTGCTGATGGTTTGGCCGGAGCTAGACACCTGGCCGGCACCAGGCAGGCTTGGCTGCTCGGTATAGCGCTTGATCAGCGGGCGCAGTATCAAGAGATACAGCAGCAGGATGGCAAGACCCACCAGCAGGTAGCGTCCCAGCTTGAAGGCCATTTGCTGGACGTCAGACTGTTGCCACCACGCCAGTTCGACCGTGTTGTCATCCTGGCCAGTGAACGGGCTGTTGACGATTTCGATCGCATCGCCACGGCCTTGCGAGAAACCGATGGCTTGTCGCACCAGGCGCTCTATTTGGGCGATCTCGGCATCGTCCAGCGCGACCATTTCCATCTGGCCTTCGTCATTCATCTGCTCGCGGTAGTTGACCACGACCGCGGCGGTCAGGCGTTCGATATCACCGCGCTGATACTGGATATGGGTAACGTTACGATCGACTTCGTAATTGATGACGTTGTCTTGACTCAAGCGACTTGGCGGTTCGCCGCCATCGTCCTCACCATTGCCGTTGGCGCCATCGTTTCCGCCAGCACCGGCATCCGCGTTGGCCTGATCGATCGGCGAGGCGGCGGCGCCCGGTGGCGTATTGGTGAGTGCCCCAGGCACCCCTTGAGCTAGCTCATTACCACCCGAATAGGTGCCACTGACCTGTGCACTTCTGATGGCGGCTTGATTGGGGTCCTGGTTGGGGCCGTAGCGTTCAGCCGTTTCCTCTCGACGTGAGAAATCGACCTGCGCGGTCACCTGAGCATGGATGTTCTGGTCGCCCAGAATGGGCTTGAGAATGTTTTCTATGCGTCGCTGGTAAGAGTTTTCTACCTCGGCGACGTAATCCAGCTGTGTACCGTTGAGGCCGCTACTGGCCCCGTCCGGTTGTGAAAGCAGGCGACCGTTCTGATCGACAACGGTCACATTCTCTAAAGCCAGATCAGGAACGCTGCTGGACACCATGTGAGTGATGGCGTTGATCTGCCCCTCACCCAAGACTCTGCCGGGTTGCAGGGTCAAAACGACGGACGCTTTGGCGGGTTTTTCTTCGCGAACGAATACCGAAGGTTGGGCCATTGCTAAATGGATGCGGGCCTTGGACACGGGGCCTAGGGCTTCCATTGAGCTTGCGAGTTCGCCTTCCAACCCGCGCTGGAAATTGACCTGTTCGGCAAATTGACTGATGCCGAAGGCCTGGTCGTCCATGATCTCGAAGCCGACATTGCCGCCCTGGGGAAGCCCTTGCTCGGCCAGTTGGAGGCGCAACGTGTTGACTTTGTCGCTCGGCACCAGCAAGGCACTGCCCCCAGCAGCAAACTGATAGGGCACCTGGCGGCTGTCGAGTTCGTTGATGATGCGGCCACCGTCTGCTTCGCTCAAATTGCTATAAAGCACCCGGTAGTCCGGTGATTGAGCCCACATCAGCAGGGCGATCACTATCGCAATCACCGCCGCCAGTGCAATCAGCAATGGCAACATGGGGTTGCGCTTCAATTGATCCTTGATTCGATCGAAAGCTGGTTGTGCCGCCCCGCGCTGTGCGCTGGCAGAGGACGCATTGCCCTGGCGTGCAGAATCGGTGGCCGTGGCCCCGTTGCTCATGAAAGCCTCCGGCAGCGATCGGCAGTGCGTGTCGTGATGTGCTCAAAGGTGTGGGCAGAAGACATGTCAACATCCGTTCATCGCGGGTGTCCGTCCCGAGTCGGGCGGTACTAGTTCGGGCAGTGCTACGTCTAATCAGTACTGTTTCCGTCGGTACTGCTTCCATCAGGACCGTGTCTGCCAGCGCAAGTGGGTCAGTGCCGTTTTGGTTAGTACTGTGATGAACGCTATTATCCTTAGCTGCGGCAACGACAAAGGTCAGAAAAGCCTGCGGTTTTGTCGCCAATTGGCTGAATGGGGTGCCAAGAGTTCCTGCTAGGCTTCACCCACTACTCCCACGATGAGGCTAAGCCCATGAGTTCTCCTTCGATTCAGTCGGCGCTCCAGCAGATGCAGAGCCTTTCCGCTCAGGCCAGCGGCGAGCAGCTCAAGGGGCAGTCCGTGTCCACATCGGTAGGGCAGGGGGGCTTTGCCGATGAGCTCAGCTCATCGCTGCAGCGCATCAACGAGATGCAGCAGACGGCGGCCGGCCAGCGCACCGCCTTCCTGTCAGGGGACAGCGATGTTGCTTTGAATGACGTGATGGTCGACATGCAGAAAGCCAGTGTGGCGTTCGAAATGGGCGTGCAGGTTCGCAACCGCCTCGTTACCGCCTATAAGGACGTGATGAATATGCAGGTCTAGTAAGGCCTGCTGGCATTACGTGCGGTAGACCCGAGGTTTGACGTTGTAGGCGTAGATGCCCGTCTTGCAGCGAACATTCCTGACGGGCTAATTCCTGACGGGCTATTTCCTGACTGGCTGGGGGCTTTGGCCATTCCAGCATCGCAGGCCTTGCTTGCCATGCCGAGGGCCAGCAAGCCCTTTGGTCGCAGCATCCAGAAGCCAGAACCAGGAAGTTGACGCTTGGGGCTTATATAGCCTACTCAAGCTTCGAAGCTGATCAGGCGGCCTTGAAGCTCGTCAAGCTGCTTCGCGATTCGCAGCACTTCTTCTGATGGGATCTGGCGAATGACGTCACCGCTGACGCGATCGACGATTCGCGTAACCACACGAGACGGATGTTCATCGAGCGAAAACTCGATCCCATAACTGCGCATGACCTCGTTGATACGCTGGATAGGCGCAACGAGTTCGCCTGCACCTGGCGAGCCGGTGACGGCAGACGAACTTGCCGTTGAGGCACCACGCCCATCAGCGGCGGATTCGCCGGCTGGTGGCAATTGCGCAAGAGCGCTGTCGATGCGTTGTCGTGGCGTGAGCTCTTGGAGCGCCGGCATTGCATGCAGAGTGCCTGATTCATTGATCGGTGATGTCATGCTGGTGAGCCCTTCAGGTACTGAGGTTGTTTTTTTACTCAACGACAGTTATCGACGGCCCATGCAGAAACTTTAGCGAGCCCAGGCGGGCACCTGTAGGGCAAGTACGCTGCCAGCCATGCCACGCTCTCCCGGTTTTCCTTTTCCTTATCAGCGACCCAGGCGGATATCCAGATCATGAACCCCTCCACACTGATTGGTATTGCAGCCAGCTTGATGATGCTGGCAAGTGTGCTACTGCTGAGTGCGCAGGCACCCTCGAGCTTCATCAACCTACCAGGGCTTGCCATCGTGCTGACCGGCACGCTGGCCGCCACTTTTATTAGTTATCCCCTGCGTGAGGTGGTGCGGGTCGTGCGGCTGGTTGGGCTGGTATTCCGTCGCGAGAACAGCCGCGTCGAAGAAGACCTTCAAGAGCTGGTGGGGCTGGCAAAGCTATGGTTTTCTGGCGATGTACGAGGGGTAGAGAAAAGGCTGGACAGCTTACGCAACCCTTTCATGCGCACCGGTATTCAGTTGGTGATCGACAATACCCGGGAAGAAGAAATCATTGACTTGCTGAGCTGGCGGATCGCCCGCCTAAAAGCCCGCGAGCGAGCCGAAGCACAGATCTTTCGCACCATGGCGCTTTATGCGCCGGCCTTCGGCATGATTGGCACCCTGGTCGGGCTGGTCAATATGCTGGAGGGGATGGATGCCGCACAGATTGGCGTTATCGGTGAGCGCATGGCCGTAGCACTGCTGACGACCTTTTACGGCATCGTGTTGGCCAACCTGGTTTTCAAGCCGATCGCCGTGAAGCTCGAGCGTCGCACGGAAGAGCGCCTGATCGCCATGAACATGATTCTCGAAGGCGTATCGTTAATGTCGCGCCGGCGTTTGCCGTCGTTCATTGAAGAAACGCTCAAGTCGTTAATGGCCAACCATCGCGACGAGCTTCGTGATGAGTTGAGTGAAGAATCCGATAGCGCCTCGGGTGGTCAGGTAACCAGCGGAAAACCACGCCGACGGTTGCCCAAGATGATGAGAAAGGCCCGCCACAATGCGTGAGGTAAAACAGGGGCGAACTGGCAAGCACGATATTCTCGACGACGCCGGCCCCGAGGACACCAGCGGTGTCTGGATGCTCAGCTACATCGATGTCATGACGCTGCTGGTTGCCCTGTTTGCCCTGCTATTGGCGGTCGCCGCCGCAAACAGCGCCGACGAGCCAAATGAGCAGCTGTCGGATGGACCCTTAGCCGAACAAGTCTCTTCTGGAGCTATTGTCGTGGCGCTAGGTATTGGCAACGGATCGCCCACCTTCCTTCCAGGTGACGCGCCGCGCGTCCAGACCGAGGGCGCGCTGATGTTAGCCGGTGCCATCCAGGCCTGGCAGCAGCCCGCGGTGGACGGAATGGCTGCCTCTCAGTCCGAGACACAGGTCACGACTCGCGAGCCCTTGGCTCTGGCAGAACATCTGCCGACTCCGGTCAGGCAGATTGACCCCTCTGGTGCCCTGGCACTTCTTCCGTCGTATGGCGTTGCAAAAGGGTTTGCTCCTCCGCCCTCGGTGATGCTCGATCAGCGCCTTGATCTAGCGGCGCTCGGTGATATGAAAGTCGTCGTCACCCCGGCTGCACCCGCCAACACGGTCCGCTTATCGCCTGAGGCGGTAGCGTCCGCGAGAGACCTTAGCGATGCCATTGATTCGCAGCTCGCCGATGCCAAGGTGTTGCCAAGCCTGGAAGGCGTGGAAGTCTCCAGTGTTTCGGAAGGCATTAATCTGCGCATTCAGGACCGGCTGGTCTTTGAATCGGCCGCGGCGGACCTGACCGAGATTGGGGAGGATGTCGTCAATCGGCTGGTAAGTATCATTCAGCGCTACGACGGCACCGTGTCGGTGGAGGGCCATACCGACAGCCGCGACATCGCCACCGAGCGTTTTCCGTCCAACTGGGAGCTATCTTCAGCCCGTGCTACGGCGATACTTCGCCAGCTGCAGGCGGCCGGGGTAGACGCTAAACGGCTAAGAGCGATCGGCTATGGCGATACCCGGCCGCTGGAAGGCAACGATACACCAGAAGGGCGTTCGGCCAACCGGCGCGTGGAAGTGATCGTGCATTTGTAGGCTGTTGCAGGTGGGCTGGGGTAACTCCAGTTCATCATTGAGACTTTCTTCCTGCCCACTTCGCCCAGTGTTGTCTCGCTGTCTAATGCTGATCGTCAGAGTGTGATCCACAAAGCTTTGTAGAGACGCCAGTTTGGGCAGAAATCGCCTACCAGACGCGTACCGGAGTAGGGACGATAACTGGCGCCATTCGGGGAGCTCTTAAAAACATGAACTCCATGTGGTAGCTTGTTCATTGTCATACTAGACGTGGCTAGTTGATCGTTTAACCCAGCAGAGACAGCACAGACTGCGGAATCTGGTTGGCCTGAGCCAGTACGGAAGTGCCAGCCTGCTGAAGAATTTGCGCCTTGGTCATGTTGGCGACTTCCACTGCGTAGTCCGCATCCTGAATTCTTGATTGAGCCGCTGATGTGGTAATCTCCTGCTGACGATGATTCTCGATTGCGCCTTCAAAACGATTGGTCAAGGCACCGTACTGGCTACGGTAGCCGTCAACTGTCTGGATGGCCTGATCAAAAAGTGCCAAAGCATCACTAGCACTCTCTTGCTGGCTCAGGTCAATACTTGCAATACCCAGTGTTTCGCTATCAGAAGGTGAAGGTTCAATGGTGACCTTTTTGGCACTATCGCCAAAACTTGCACTGGTCACAACATCCACAGGTTCACTCGTAGGTATAGGTTCAAGTGGTGGCGAATCCTCCCATTTAAACTCTTCAATCACAAACTCTCCTCCTCCTGTCACCACTACAAAAAGAGGTTCCGTAACGTTTTCTATGGCAAGCGTTTCGTAAGAGTTACTATCTGATGCATTACCATCACCACTATAAGTAAATTTCATGCCATTATGTGACATCTCACGGGGAGTTGTGATGTTGAAAAATTCAGAGCCATCAAATAAATCGCTATCGTCGTAGCTCGCATCATCAGGAAAACCATTTTCAGGCGTGAACAACTTATTCTCTAACTCAGTCTCTGTGTCGATATAACGAGTTTCCCATGTAGAACCAGCACCTAACGGTGTGCCTACTAGGTGCTTACCACTGCGGGTAAAAACCTGAATATCATCATTGTTTCCAATATCCCATGTTTCAATTTCAAATTTTTGCACGTCAGTTGGCACGAACCCTAAAGGCACTTCACCAGAAGCCTGCCTTTCTCCAAGCTTTGGGTCTATATTGCGGATACTTTGAACATTACCCAGCTGATCAGCAGGCGTCTCTGGTGGCAAAGGGGCTAAAGGTGTTTTATCAAATGCTTCAGTATTTTTTGACGTATAGTCAATCTGTTCGCGTATCTGAATTAACTCATTTTGGATTGCTAGTCTGTCACTGTCTGATAGCGTGCTCGTTGCCGCTTTTACAGCCAGTTCTCGCCCGCGCTGCAGCATCTCATTGATACTATTCAGCCCGCCTTCTGCTGTCTGCATCAAGCTGATGCCATCGTTCATACCGCGGGCGATGGTGGAATGGGCATTGATATTAGATTGCATCCGGTTAGCAATTCCTTGCCCTGCCGCATCATCCTTGGCACCGTTGATGCGTAAACCCGAAGATAAGCGCTCCAGGGCGGTGCTCAGGTTGCTCTGCGACTGAGCTTGGTGTTGCTGGCCAGTCAGTGCCATAAGGTTGGTACGTATCGATACCATCTTGCTTCCTTGCTTCTAGGTCGATTCAGTTATCACTGTGTAACGGTTATCGGCAGTCAGGTGAGTGACTTAAGCTTTTTTTTGATATTACTGAGCTAATTTTGGGGCCTTTCCTTGTTGATCGTTGCCCTGTGTTTAGAGCAGGTCAAAAGTACGCGGCTCGTGCTACCGCCATTCTTCGCCAGCTACAGGCAGCCGGTGTCGAAGGTGCGCGGCTGTGAGTGATCGGCTATGGCGATACCCAGCCCTTGGCAAGCAACGAGTCGCAAGAAGGGCGTTCGGCGAATCGGCGGGTCGAAGTGATCGTACACTTGTAGGCTTTCGCTTTTGTGTAGCGTTGTGGCGGCAAGAGGATACTAGGTGAGGGAGAAGAGTAGAGGGGTAGAGACAGGGGTGGAGACGGAAGGGCGGGTCACTGAGGGGAAAGAGGTGCTGAGCGTTACGTTTGCGCCCAAGCGTAGCCCTTAGAAAGATATGCAAGGCTTACTCTTTCAGCATCGCCTGAGTGTAGTGGGCCTGATCCTTTATGGCCTGATCATAAATGGTCAGCAGTTTGTCGTAGTCTTCCTGCATCTCTTCATCCATGCCGGTGCTGTCGAAGCGTTCGATTAGCTGCTTGGTGCCCTGGATAAGCTTTTCTAGCTCATCAATCACTCGCTGATAATCGCTCTCCCGCATGGGGGCGGATACGGCTTCCTGTTTTGCATCTGGCATGGGCTTTCCATTTATTTGGATGACATCAAGGCGTCATGAATCGGCGTATAGCGTGCGAATGCGCTGATACAGTCGCTTCAAGTGTTCGATGGCGGCCGCTTCGTGCTTATCGATGTCAATATCTGGTCCACAGGACTGGCGGCTAACGCCCAAGCGAGAGAGGGTCGGTTCATGCCGCTTGATGAGGTTATCGATATTCATGCGGATGATGGTGAGCTCCATTTCAAGCTCTGCTTTCAGGTTTTCCTCTCGCTTGCGCTCATTGACGTTGTCTTGACGCTGGATGCTTGCCGATAGCCTGTGATCGACGAAGCTCTGAATGGACGCCAGCTTGGGCATGATATCGTCCATGATCTCCCGTGCCGGAATAGCGTCGTTTGTCTGCGTCATTAATCTGGCCTTACTCAATTCGTCCCGAAAAAAACAGGCCTCCAATGGAGGCCTGTTCGTTGTCATGCATGATGTTGCTAAGGGCCGGTTTAACCCAGCAGAGACAGCACAGACTGCGGCAGCTGATTGGCCTGGGCCAGCACGGAGGTACCGGCCTGTTGCAAGATCTGGTTCTTGGTCATGTCAGCCACCTCTGTTGCGTAGTCGGCGTCTTCGATGCGTGAACGAGCAGCAGACAGGTTGGTTTCGTTAGTCTGCAGGTTGGTGATCGCAGACTCAAAACGGTTCTGTACCGCACCAAGGTCAGAGCGCAGGCTATCAACGGTACTCAGGGCGCTATCCAGCGCTGCTAAGGGGTCGGCTGTGGCTGCGCCATTAAATGCAGTTTCGCCAGTAGTGATGTCTGCAGCAACACTCGCAAAGTTATCGTTACCGCCGTCATCAGCAAATGCGTCGGTAACTTCAACCAAGTCGCCATCACTGTTTTGTACGTAACCGACTGTTGCGTCTGCATCATTAACGCCGACTTTTACAGCTACATCATTAGAGCCACTACCGTCATCGACTACCGCTACACCAAACTCGTTTTCGTTATCACCGGTTGTTGTATTATTTTGATAAGCTGCATAGCTTTCTCCTTGAAACTCAATGACATAACTGCCGGCTTCTGGGTTGCCGCTAGCGTCTTGAGTTTGGCGAAGAGTCAGATCGCTTTCCAATACAGAAGCACCCAAAGCACCACTTAGATCAGAAGCTGCTTGAGACAGGTCAACGGCTACTTCATTAGTACCTGAGCCATCATCTATTGTTGCGATGGCATCACCGGCGCGCACAGCATTTTCTTCGACAGTAAACCCACCAAGGCTCAAAGATGCCTTGTCAATTTTTTCTAGGCTAACGGCAATCTGCTCGCTATCATTAGCACCAACCTGAATATTGAGATCTCTTGTTTCAGATAAAACTTTTGTGCCGTTAAAGTCTGTTTGCTCTGAAATACGATCAATCTCATTCAGGCGCTGATTGATTTCATCTTGGATTGATGTCAAGTCTTCAGAAGAGTTGGTGCCATTCTGGGCCTGAACGGTCAGCTCACGAACTCGCTGCAGGTTATCGTTGACCTGGTTTAGGGCGCCTTCAGCGGTCTGGGCAACGGAGATACCGTCGTTGGCGTTACGCTGTGCCTGGCTCAGACCGGTGATCTGGCTGGACATGCGGTTGGCGATGGCCTGGCCGGCGGCGTCGTCCTTGGCGCTGTTGATACGCAGGCCGGAGGACAGGCGCTCCATGGAGGTAGTCAGGGCGCTCTTAGACTCGTTCAGGTTTTGCTGACCGATCATCGAGGTGATGTTGGTGTTGATTCCCATTGACATAATGATGTCCTTCCTGTTTTTGAGGGCTCCATTGGCCGGCCGCGTTGTCGGCTGAGCGAGTCACGCCGGGCCTGCCACAACGGCGCCGTTGGCCGTTACCTTAGTTATCGGAAGGTGCCGAGAAAGCTTTAGGGCTTGATGCAGATTTTTTGATTCAGCCTTTGATTGAGGGTCAGGCCGAGGGGGGAAGAGTGGTGCTTGCGGCAGCGAAGAGGCCGGGCTGCCGGGGTTCGTTTTGGTTTTCGCTTTCGTTTTCATTATGAGCGTGGCTGGAAGTCCCGCGTACGTCGCCCATTTCGCGCTGCTGCATGGCACCACCTGTGATTGAGGTACGGTGCTAACGACGCTTAGCCGGTAAAGTAGCTTCATCAGTGAAGTGGACCTCGAAATTCGGACCAGGCGCTAAGCTCTGATCATGCCGACAGGAGAACCTGATCATGAGCAGGAAACGCAGGCAATACAGCGCCGACTTCAAGGCCAAGGTGGCCCTCGCCGCCCTCAAGGGCGATGAGACCACGTCGGAAATCGCTGCCCGCTTCGAGATCCATCCGACTATGGTGAGCCAGTGGAAGCGCGAGTTGCTGGACAACGCCACCGGGATCTTCGAGGGCAAGGGCGACGGCAAGGCGGCCCAGAAGACCCAGGAGGAGATCGACACGCTCTACCGTGAGATCGGCAAGCTGACGGTGGAACGCGATTTTTTATCACGCAGGCTCGATCGTTGAGCCGGGCCCAGCGCCTGGCACGGGTCGAGCCGCAGGCGCCCGACATCAGCCTCCGACGCCAGTGCCAGTTGCTCGGCATCAGTCGCTCCTCGGTGTACTACCGGCGCAAGGCCCTGCGGGTCTACGATCTGGAACTGATGCGCCTGATCGACGAGGAACACCTGCGCACGCCGGTCTATGGTTCTCGGCGGATGACGGTTCATCTCAACCGTCTGGGCCACCCGGTGAACCGCAAGCGTGTCCAGCGACTGATGCGCCAGATGGGGCTACAAGCGGTGTATCCCAAGCCGTGCACCAGTCGCCCCCGGGAGGGGCATCGGATCTATCCCTACCTGCTGCGGGGGCGTGTCATCGACCGCCCCAACCAGGTGTGGGCGACCGATGTGACCTATATCCCCCTGGCACGCGGGTTCATGTACCTGGTGGCCATCATGGACTGGTGCAGCCGTCGTGTGCTGGCCTGGCGAGTATCGAACACCCTGGATGCGGACTTCTGCATCGACGCCCTGGAGGATGCCCTGGCACGCCACGGGCCGCCCGAGATCTTCAACTCCGATCAAGGCTGCCAGTTCACCAGCCAGGCCTTCACCGAGGTGCTGGAGGCCCATGACGTTCGGATCAGCATGGATGGCAAGGGCTGTTACCAGGACAACATCTTCGTGGAGCGACTCTGGCGCAGCGTGAAGTACGAGTGCGTCTACCTGAAGGCCTTCGAAGATGGCGCTCACCTGCGTGAGGAGCTGAAGCGTTACTTCACTTGGTTCAACAAGGAGCGGCCCCATCAGGGCCTGGACGATGCAACACCCGATGAGGTGTACTTCGATCAACCACTGATCCAGGCGGCCTGACGCCTGATGACAACCCGGTCAGAGCTTAGCTCGCCTGTCAGGTGGTCCAGTGAATGGGGTCCACTTCACAGTATTTCCTCATGGCGCGGCCATCGCAAGCCAAGAGCGTGGGCAGTGAATTAGCATAAACAAGGAGTGCGTGGTGCCGAGTGTCGATATCTGGCTGAGTCTAAGCCGTAAGCAATGCCTGGATTACTACGAGGGGCAGGTGCAGCAGGTATATGCCCAGGCTTTGGATGGGCGCCGGGTGGCATTTCCCGCTAGTGCCTTGAGCAGGGTAGTTGGCAAGCACGGCGTAGAGGGCTATTTCCGTCTGAGCTTTTCCACTGAGGGGCGGTTCGAGTCGCTGACGAGCATAACGGGCGCGGGCCGGTGAGCGCCGTTAGCCGGTCTTTAGCAGCCTTAAAGATTTGTTATATCAAGCCGATGGCAAAAAACATGGACGTTCCTGCCCGCACAGCGGCCGCTGCGTGGGCAGTACAATCGAAGAGACGAGGATGGGATGGCAGAAGCTGCTAGCGACTACGAGCCGGTAAACAGTGCGCGTGATATTCAAGGGTTGCTGGATGTCTTGAGCGAGCCGGGTGGCGCTTCGCTGATGCTTGATAAGCCAGTGAGCCAGCCGCTGCCCGTCTTGTTGATGGAGGTTCGCGCGGATGAATCGCTGGTATTGGATATTAGCGCCATTCGTGAGGTGGCGGGGGACCTGAAGCGTGGGCTTGGCTTCCGGTTGCTGGGCCAGGCGCGATCCAAGCTGGTGCGTACGCCGGTGCTGAACATCTCGCAGGCCTACGAGCTCGAGGGTCGTCTGTTATGCGAGGCGCCTTACCCTGAGCAGTTGGAGGTGTTGCAGCGTCGTGACAATTTCCGTGCCGAGTTGACCATGAGCATGGACACCACCGTGCTGCTGGGGCATTCACAAGGCCATGAGCCTTTGCAGGGGATGCTCAAGAATCTTTCGCTTGAAGGTGCGCTGGTGGTTCTGCCGTTGGGAACGGGGTCTGTGCTGGCCTCTGCATCATCGACAATACGGCTCAAGCTGATCTTTCCCAATGGCAGTCAGTTGGAGGTCAATGGGGCCTTGCGTCACGATCACTCGGACCATGATCGCCAAGTCATGTTGGCGGGCTTTGAGTTCATCGGATGCAGCCCCGAGCAAGAAAGGCAGCTCTGGTTCTTCGTGCGTGAGATCGAGCGTGAAGCGGCCCGGCGTGCCAGAGAAAGTGCCAGTGAAGGGAAGCCGACAAAGGAACCTTCCCCGTTGTTTCAGGCGAGTGAGCAGAAGCCCGTTCAATCGGCAGTGCATCATCGTGAATTTGCCACGCCCATGGCGCGAAGGCTGTCACGCCTTGCCGCCTACCTGGATAACCAGCTCTTTGCGCTGAAGCAAGGTCGCCACCTGGATGCCATTCAGTTGTCACGCCATGCCGATCGGCTATTGGCATTGTTGGATGAAGACCGGGAGGCGGTGCTTTTTGCACTTGTCTGCATGCAGCGTGAATCGGTGTTGGTTCAGCATGGGTTGGCCGTGGCCGTTCGGCTGGCGGATATCGCCGGTCAGCACTCCATGCCCCGGGACCTGCGCAAGGCCTTGTTGGCCTGTGCCATGGTGCACGACTTGGGCAAGGCGCTATTGCCGGAGAACGTACGTCAGGCAACGTCACTGGATCAGGCTCAGTACCGCGAGCTTCAGGTTCATGTAGAGAGTGTCATGCGCAGTCTTGCGCAATGTAACTGGTTGTCTCGTGCGGTCACTCAGGCGGTGGTTGGCGGTGCCAACGAGCGCCTGGACGGCTCTGGCTACCCGCGTGGATTAAAAGGTGAACAGCTGCACGAGCTTGCGCGGCTAATGGCGGTGGTGGACGTCGTCGATGCGATGGGGCGTGAGCGCCCTGACCGTCCTGCCTGGGCTATCGATGCCATCTATAAACACCTGCTGGAACAGCCGCAACTGTTCGATCAGCGCTGGGTTCAGCGCTATGTCCGTCACTTTGGCATCGCTCCTATCGGTACCCTGGTGCGCTATGCCGGTGGTGAGTTGGCCTGGGTGTTGCGGGTGGATGCGCAGGGGCAGCCTTCCCGCGTTCTGCTGACCGAGCATATCGCTGCGCCTGAGCCGAAGACGCTGGGTGCCATGCTGGAGGGAAGGGCGTTGGCCCAGCTTGGCAAGCCAACCGAGAGGGTTGTCGTGCCGGCAAGCGATTCTTGAACACGGACTGCTTGAGGGTGCGGTGGCGGTCTCAATGACCAAGGGCAGATTGCGTAATGTGTTCCTCAAGTTCTGATGCTGGGCGCCGATAGGTGAAATAACGGCAATTTAAGAAGCTATTCGGCCCCTCGCGGTGGCGCTCTACTTGGCAGAATGGCTCGCAACAGGAGGCACCGGCATGGCGACGATTTCATCCCTGGGTATCGGCTCGGGACTCGATCTCAATGGGCTGCTTGATCAGCTCAAAAGCGCTGAGCGTGAAAAGCTCGCGCCCATCACGCAGCAACAGCAGAGCTACCAGTCGCAGATTTCTGCTTATGGTCAGCTTGAGAGTGCGCTGACCCAGTTTCAAGATGCTGCCGCTAAGCTAAATGAGGCCGAGTTCTTTCAGGGCGTGACCAGCGAGGTAACTGGCGATGCCGTGACGGCAGCAGGGGGCAGCGACGCTGCGCCCGGCAGATACGATATTGAGGTGACTCAGCTTGCTAGGGCCCAGAGCCTTGCCGCTGATGGTGTGGATGATAAAACTCGAGAATTGGATTCCGCCGGAACGCTAACCTTGAGTGTAGGCAGCGATGATGGCACGACTATTGATATCGCTGCCGATAGCTCACTTGAAGATGTGCGAGACAGTATCAATGCCTCCGGTGCCGGCGTACAGGCCTCAATCGTCAATGATGGTGATGCGGCCAACCCCTATCGCCTGGTGCTGACATCTGAAGCAACGGGTACCGAGTCGCAGATGAGCGTCAGCTTTGATGATGGCGGGACGGCAAGTGAACTTGGCGGACTGCTAAGTTATAACGGCACCGATCCCGACACCATGACGCAAACTGTTGAAGCAGTTGATGCCGCATTGAGCGTCAATGGTATCTCTATCTCCAGCCAGTCCAATACCGTCGAAGGGGCGGTGCAGGGCGTGACGCTCTCCATTGCCGAGACGGGTAGCGCGACCCTTGGCGTCGAGCGTGACAGCGGTGCTGTGAAGTCTGCGGTTAAAGGCTTCGTCGACAGCTACAACAAGCTGCAGGAGAAGATGGCGGATCTGACCAGCTTCAATGCAGAAACCGGTGACGCGGGTGAGCTGCTGGGCGATAGCACGCTGCGTAGTGTCGAGTCTCAACTTCGTAATGCCTTGGGCGGCAGTGCCGGGGATGGCACGTTCCAGGTGCTTTCGGATGTCGGCATTAGTCTTCAGGTCGATGGGACGCTCGAGCTCGATGAAGAAAAGCTAGGAGATGCAGTCGACAATGACCTGGCCGCCCTCAGTGATTTTTTCACCGGTACCGATGAGGCAGGAGGCTTGGCTGGTCAGGTCGATGGCGTGCTGGGGCGCATGTTGGAAGAAGGTGGCTTGATCGCCAACTCGACGCAGGGCCTTGAAGATAGCATCGAACGCTTGGGTGAACGCTACACGCGCACTGAGGAAAATATCAACGATACGATTGCTCGCTATCGTGAACAGTTCGCTCAACTGGACAGCATGATCGCCAATATGAACTCGACGAGTAGCTACTTGACTCAACAGTTCGACAATATGAACGCTCAGCTGGGTAGAAACTAACTGCCTGAACAGCACCAGAAGCGTCAGTCACCAATTATGCTGAATACGAGGAAAGGACCATGAGTGCCATGAGAGGAGCCGCCGCTTACAGCAAGGGAGCCAAGGCCTACGCTCGCGTCGGCGTTGAGAGCGGCGTCATGTCGGCTACACCGCATCAGCTCATTGCCATGCTGTTTGACGGTGCGCAGGCATCGATTCGTAAGGCACGCATCCATATGCAGGATGGCAATGTGCCGGAGAAGGGCCTCGCTATTTCCAAGGCGTTAGATATTGTCAATAACGGCCTGCAGGCCGCACTCGATGCGGAAAAGGGCGGGGAAATTGCTGAGCGGCTGTGGTCGCTTTACGACTACGTGGCTCGCCTGCTAATGGAAGCTAATCTACGTAATGACCTCGAACGTCTTGATGAGGCCTCGGCACTTCTCGAAAATATCGGTTCTGCCTGGCGCGAGATCGGTGGCCGGTCTGACGGGGTGTGACATGACTGAGCGGCGGTTCGAAGAAGGCAATGGTGCCCATGACGATATTATTTCCGGTTATGAGGCGCTGTTGGAGCGCTCTAGCCGAATGCTCGCCTTTGCCTGCGAGGAAGACTGGAGCCGCCTGCTTGAGGAAGAGGCTGACTACGTCATCGAAGTCGAACGGCTATCGAGAATCGAGGCCGATAAAACATTGGATATCGTGCAGCGCGAGCGCAAAGCGAAATTGCTCGAGCGTATTCTCGAAGATGACTTGGAAATTCGCCGTCGCCTAAACAAGCGGCGCGACGAGCTTGGCGCACTGCTGGATGCCAGCCGGCGTAAGCGTTCGGTTGATAGCGCATATGGAGGCGCGGCGGGGTCTCAGGTGCTTGGCGGTCCTTCGCGATTCAAGAAGGGTGATGCTTGAGTGGCATAACGCCTTTGATCGATACCCTGCTCCATCAGGTATTGGGGAAGCGGGTCGATGTGCCCGTGCCGCGGGAGCTCAATGCTCCGGTGCAGCCTTCGAGCCCGAGCGATGCCGTTCAAGCACTGCGCAGTGACTCTCGGCTAGACCCTAGACAGGGAACGGTTCCATCGCCGTTAGTTGGCCGTTCCCAGGGGCAGGGGGTCTCTCCTTCCGATCTATCCCGGCCCGGTGCTCAGCCTTCCACCCAAACGCACTTCAGCGCATCGGCGCAAACCATCGCCAGCGTGCTCGAGCGTTTTCCGGCGCCACCCTCCACGCTGCGCGTACAGGGCCCCTTGCTGCCAGCCGAGGCGAGTACGGCGCCATCGACTCAAGTCGCCTCCCGTCTACAGCAGAGCATCGAGACAAGTGGGCTTTTTTACGAATCACATTTGGCCAAGTGGTACCGTGGCGAGCTGCCTCGACAGCAACTGGCGCTCGAACCTCAGATGAGCCGCGCTAATAGCGCCAACCTCTTTCAACAGTTGACGCCAGTTACGTCGGCGCCGTCGCCGATGTCAATGCCATTGCCTGCGCCCGCGTCTCTGTCGGGTTCCGCCTGGGCGAGCATTCTTGTGGGCTCCGTGCCGATGGCTGGCCCAGAGGCCAGCGCTCAACGTGGGGGAGGCGGTTCAGTGCCTGTTGCGACGGGCGGCTCCGCCAGTTCAGTAGCCCACGCAGGAGCCGGAGCATCTCTTGGGTCTAATGCTTCTTCAATGGCGCAGACGTCAGGCGTTAGTCCTAACCCTGCTGGCGGAAGCCCGACGCATCAGGCTTACCAACAAGTTGGTGGCGCTGAGCGTGCAGAAATACCCCTGCCTGCCGCTGGTGCGGAGCGTTCACATCATGCCTCGGCGAGTGTAGATGGCCTTGATGACGCACAGCAGAACGTGGTGCGTCATCAACTGGAAATGCTCGCGACTCCGTCGCCGGTGTTGCGCTGGGAAGGGGATGTCTGGTCGGGGGTGTTTATGGCGCTCGTCGTACAGATGCCGCAGGGAGGACAGCGCGGTGGCGAGCAATCAACATCCGATGAGGCTGACGAAGAAGCCGATCAGGGGGCGTGGCAGACGCAAATGTCGCTGCAGGTGGCGGGACTGGGGAGTCTGGATGTGATGCTGCGTTTTGCTCCCAAGCAGCTGGATATTACGTTGTCTGCCGAGAATCAGGAGGTTCTGGCCCGGCTGCATACTGGTGAGGCTGACTTGCGCTCGCGTTTGCAGGCCTGTGGCTTTGAGGCCGTAGGCTTGCATATGGTCGAGCGGCAAGGCAAAGGAGACTCGGTGTGAGCGCTAACTCTCGGGGCGAGCGGCGCCAAGCGGTGGCGTTAGCCTACCATCAAGGTGAACGGGCGCCGCATGTCGTTGCCAAGGGCTACGGCGACATGGCGGATCGCATCATCGAAGCGGCCAGGGAAAACGATATTTTTGTCCACGATGCGCCTGCATTGGTCAACATGCTGATGCAGCTCGACCTTGATGAAAAGATCCCGCCAGAACTCTACCAGGTTATTGCTGAATTACTGGTCTGGGTGCGTGACCTGGCGCCCCAATCCGATTGATGCATGGGGGGATCGCGTCATGTTGTTAATGATTATGATCCTTATGTTCTTCCAGCCTTCCGGAAGCTTGGCCAGTAATGAGCAAACTAATTTCTTTTCATGTAAAGAAAAGAAAAAAAATGTGTATTAAGGAAATTTGCATTGCCCGCAGCTGG
The DNA here is from genome assembly GCF_003268885.1 of Onishia taeanensis. Taxonomy (GTDB): domain Bacteria; phylum Pseudomonadota; class Gammaproteobacteria; order Pseudomonadales; family Halomonadaceae; genus Onishia; species Onishia taeanensis_A. Next base: position 427,550 of record NZ_QLSX01000001.1, on the reverse strand, counting down.
CATTTTTTCATCGCCTGCATGGGGCAGGTTTCGCAATTTACGGCCTTTTACCCCCGCTTTTCCCCCGTTACCTGTTTGTAACCCGTCAGCAAAGGTTCGCTTGCGTACGGTTGAAAATGTAATGCTAAAAAACTAACAATGAGCAAAAGATAGATCAGACAGTCCCATAAAAAAAGCTGACACATCTAGTCAGACAAGGACTGATCGTTTGATAATTGCATGCCTTCGCAGGGGTCAGGAATGGTTAATGAGCAGCTCCTGGATGAAATCCAGGATTTGAATCTGTCGTATTTGCTATTGGCGCAGCGCCTACTAGCCGACGATCGGGCCACGGCCATGTTTCGGCTCAAGGTCGATGGAGAGATGGCGGACCTTCTAACCTCACTCTCGGCGCGGCAGCTGGGGCAGCTCTCACGCACTAACCAATTGCTTTGCCAGTTAAGCTTGGGTGACGCTACTCAATTGCAGGCTCTGGTTCGGCAGAGGCGCGAACATGGCCTTATTCATACGCATGCGTCAATGATCCTGTCACAGGCTCCATCCACTTCGACATGCCATTCAACGGGAGGCATGGCATGAGTGAAAAGAGCCTAGTGATGGAGATGCAGCAGATCCAGATGGCTGTTGAGTTGATTGAGCTTGGTGCCCGGCTGCAGGTACTGGAAACCGAAACTGACCTCAGTCGCGGTCGGTTAATCAGGCTTTATAAGGAGGTGCGCGGCATGTCGCCTCCCAAGGGGATGCTGCCATTTTCCACGGACTGGTTTATTACATGGCTTCCTAATATTCACTCGTCGCTTTTTTATAATTACTACTACCGCCTGCTAGAAGATTGTGAATGTGATCGTATGGAGGCCTTTGTCAAGGCCTTTCGGCTTTACCTCGAGCAAGTCGGCCTGGACGGCGCCGAGCCGGTTCTGGGCCTGACGCGTGCTTGGACGTTGGTGCGCTTCTTCGAGAGTGAGCTGCTGGAGCTGGCTACCTGCACATCGTGCCGTGGTCAATACGTGGCTCATGCGCATACGCCGACTCAGGAGTTTGTGTGCGGGATCTGTCAGCCGCCCTCAAGGGCAGGTAAGACTCGCAAGCGTATGGCCAAGGGGAAAGACGCAGCGCCCACCTCCAGCTTGGCCACACCTGAGCATCGTGCCGCAGCATCGCGCATGTCGTGAGTAAAAGCTTGGTGTAGGACATTGCCTCCCTGCTTAAGCCCTGGCCCGACCGCCAGGGCTTTTTCGTTGGGTCGCTCCCTGGCCGACCTTTTTTCGCTTCTGGGCCTCAAGGCCGCCGACACCTTGCCGATAGACATATAAGACGCTATTCGCCGCAGTGAAGGACGTAGCTTGTGTTTATACCTCTTGGATTTATTATCGTAACGCTATCGGTATTCGGCGGCTTTGCGCTGGCCGGCGGCAAGTTGGGCCCTTTGTATCAGCCGACCGAGATCCTGATGATCTGTGGCGGCGCCTTTGGCGCGTTTATTGCCGCCAACAACGGCAAGGCAATGAAGGCGACGATCAAGAGCTTTTCCAAGCTCAAGCGTACGGCCAAGTATGACAAGCAGACCTATATGGAAGTCATGGCAGTGTTGTACAAGCTGCTGAGCAAGGTCCGTCGCGAAGGAATGCTGGGTATCGAGCGAGATATCGATGCGCCTGAGGATAGCCCGCTGTTCACCGAGCATCCGCGGGTCGTCAATGATCCCATGATCATGAATTTTATCACTGACTATTTACGCCTGATGGTCAGTGGCGGCATGGATCCCCATCAGCTGGATGAGCTGATGCTTCATGAGATTGAAGCCTTCGAGCACGAGGCACACATCCCTGCTGATGCCTTGGCAAAGGTCGGTGATGGCCTTCCGGCATTCGGTATCGTGGCGGCGGTCATGGGGGTGGTGAAAGCACTGAGCTCCGCGGATGCCGGACCCGAGCAGATGGGGGTGATGATTGCTCATGCCCTGGTGGGGACTTTTCTCGGTATCTTGCTTGGCTATGGCTTCTTCAATCCACTGTCGAGCCGCATTGACCGTCAGGTTCAGGAAGGCGTCAAGATGCTGCAGTGCATTCGCGTGACGCTGCTTGCCAGTCTCAATGGCTATGCGCCGCAACTTGCCGTGGAATTTGGCCGCAAAGCGCTGCACAGCGACGAACGTCCCGGCTTTGCCGAGCTTGAAGAGCATGTGCGATCCGCCAAGGCCGCTGCTGGAACGGGAGGCGCATGAGTTCGCAGGGCCCCCCCATTATCATCCGGCGCAAGAAAGTCGTTCATGGTCACCATGGTGGTAGCTGGAAAATTGCCCTGGCCGATTTCATGACGGCTTTGATGGCGCTTTTTTTGGTCCTGTGGATCCTCTCTTCAGCGAGTCGAGAGCAGCGTCAGGGCGTGGCCGAGTATTTTAGTACGCCATTACTGACAGCTATCGCGGGTGGCGAAAAGCAAGCCAATACTCGCAATGTCATCCCTGGTGGTGGCCCCGACCCGACCACTACCGAAGGTGAGCGTGAGCGCATTGATCGGCGCATTGATCATCGGCCAAGCGAAATGCAGCAGCGCTTCAAGGATCTGCGCCGCAGCGTGGAAAACGCCATTCAGGCCGACCCTGTATTGCGTGAATTGCGCAACCAGCTTCGCTTTGACATGACGCGCGAGGGCTTGCGCATCCAGTTGGTCGATACTGACAAACGCCCAATGTTTGAACTGGGGAGCGATCAGGTCGCCCCTTACATGCGCCGTTTGCTTCGGACGCTGGCGCCTCTCCTCAATGAAGTGCCAAATCCGATCAGTATCAGTGGCCATACCGATAACGTGCCGTATCTGGGTGGGCTGCAGGGCTACAGCAATTGGGAGCTCTCTAGCGACCGCGCCAATGCTTCGCGCCGAGAGTTGGTCGCTGGAGGGCTTGAGCCTGACCGGCTGCTGAGAGTCGCAGGTATGGGCGACCAAGTGCCGATTCCGGATAGCGAGCCCGGTGATGCGATTAATCGTCGTATTGCGCTAGTGGTGTTGTATCAGCAAGTGGCCGATCACATCCGAAATCAAGGCGCTCGAGGCGAAAGGGTAGGGCAGCCGCCCATAAAGAATGAGCAGGGAAATTCCTTGCCGATTGACGAATTCCTAGAGGGCGTGAGCCAGCCGGTAGGCGCTCAATGACTCCTGTCGGCCGGTTATATGATCAGTTCGGGGACGAACATGGATATCAGTGAATTTTACGAAACATTCTTTGAAGAAGCCGAAGAGCTGCTCGGTGATATGGAGAGGCATCTGCTTGAGCTGGATGTCGACGAGCCCGATCCAGAACAGCTAAATGCGATCTTTCGAGCGGCGCATTCAATAAAGGGTGGTGCCGGCACTTTCGGCTTCGATGTCTTGCAGCACACTACCCATCTGCTCGAGAACCTGCTCGATTACACGCGTCACGGCGAGCTGGTGCTACGCAGAGATATCGTCGACACCTTTTTGGAAGCCAAGGATATGCTGCACGATCAACTTGATGCCTATCGACAGGGTGATGAACCCGACCCTGAAGCCTTCGAGCGCATCTGTCAGACCTTAAAACAACTTGCTCTTGATGAGATGGGCAAGAAGGTCGGTCATGATGCGCCGGGAGCTGCACCAGCAGCCAAAGCTGAGCCTGAGCGGAATCCCCAGCCTGAGAGCGAGTCGTCTGGCGCAAGCGATGGCAGTGCAGAGGGTCGGCTGAATATCGCGTTGCTGGGTATCGCCGACAAGGATCGGGAGCTGCTGGTCGAGGAGCTGGCCAACTTTGGTGAAATCATCGAGCGTCGCGGTGACAGCAGTCGCTACGAGGTGCTGCTGGAGACCTCGACCAGCGTCGATGATATCGAAATGGTGATGTGCTTCATCGTCGAGCCCGAGCAGCTCGAAATAGTTGCGGCCGGCGCCCCGGCGGCTGGCGACCCAGCGGCTGGCGACCCAGCGGCCGGCGTTTCAGAAGCCGAGCCTACGTCAGGCTCGGCTAAGTCAGAGGAAGAGTCTGAAAAAGGTGGTCAGCAACAAGGTGAGGTGACAGCAAAACCACCGGAAAAGACGCCTGAGCAACCGGCCAAGGCGGAGTCCGGTAAGCCTGCCGCCAAAGCGCAGGATAAAGCCAAGGCCAAAGCCAAGGCCGCGAGTGGGGGTGAGTCTTCGATTCGCGTGCCGGTCAACAAGGTCGATCAGATCATCAACCTGGTCGGTGAGCTGATCATTACCCAGTCGATGCTGGATCAGACCGTCAGTGAAATGGATGCGACTCAGGCTGGTTCATTGGTCAATGGCATGAGTCTTCTGCAGCGCAATGCGCGTGACCTGCAAGAGGCCGTCATGTCGATCCGTATGGTGCCGATGGACTATGTCTTCAGTCGCTTCCCGCGGCTGGTGCGAGACCTCGCCGCCAAGCTCGACAAGAATGTGGAGCTGGTCACTGAGGGTGAGTCCACTGAGCTCGACAAGAGCCTCACCGAGCGCATTATCGACCCGCTAACGCACCTGGTCCGTAATAGCCTTGATCACGGCATCGAGTCTCCGGATAAGCGCGAGGCGGCAGGCAAGTCTCGTACCGGACGTCTGACTCTCTCTGCACAACATCAGGGCGGTAATATCCTGATTGAGGTTAAAGACGATGGCGCTGGCCTGAATCGAGAGAAGTTGCTGGCCAAGGCTGAGGCCAACGGCGTTCCCACCGCTGAGAACATGAGTGATGACGATGTCTGGCAGCTGATCTTCGCGCCCGGTTTTTCTACCGCTGATCAGGTCAGTGATGTCTCGGGGCGCGGTGTCGGCATGGATGTGGTCAAGCGCAACATCCAGGCTATGGGTGGTCATGTCGAGATTCAGTCTCGTCAGGGGCAGGGCACCACAACCCGCATCGTGTTGCCGCTCACCCTGGCAATCCTTGATGGCATGTCCATCAAAGTCGGGAAGGAGATGTTTATTCTTCCCCTCGGTACGGTGCTGGAGTCACTTCAGCCGCGCAAGGAAGACATTTATGCCATGGCCGGTGATGACGTGGTGATGAAGGTGCGAGATGAGTACCTACCGGTTGTCGCCGTTCATCAGGCCCTAGACGTGTCCGAAGCCGAGACCGAGCCGACCGATTGCATTGCCGTGATCGTGCAGGGCGAAGGTCGCCGTTATGCGTTGCTGGTGGATGACTTGATCGGCCAGCAGCAAGTGGTGGTCAAGAACCTGGAAACCAATTATCGCAAGGTGCCCGGCGTGTCCGCGGCCACCATACTCGGCGATGGCAGCGTGGCCTTGATCCTAGATGTCACTGACCTGCATCGCCTGAGCCGTACCAAGAGAGAGGCGCAGAGCGCCCGTCGCCAGACCACGCCTGCCAAGGAGGTAGAAGTATAATGACAGACCTGAATGCCGCCAGTGCTGCTGCTACAGAGGCACATAGCCGTGAGTTCCTGGTGTTTTCACTGGGTGATGAAGAATATGCCATCGATATTCTCAAGGTGCAGGAGATTCGCGGCTATGAGAATGTCACGCGCATTGCCAATGCGCCGGACTTCATCAAAGGGGTGACCAACCTGCGCGGTGTGATCGTTCCGATCGTTGATCTGCGCATCAAGTTCCACCTGGAAAATGTCGAGTACGGCGGCCAGACGGTGGTGATCGTTGTCAATGTAGGCGAGCGGATCGTCGGTATCGTTGTGGATGGGGTCTCCGACGTGATGACGCTGACGCCTGAGCAGATCAAGCCGGCTCCGGAGTTTGGGGTTTCCTTGTCTTCCGATTATTTGAGCGGTCTTGGCAGCCTCGAAGATCGCATGCTGGTATTGGTCGATATCGACAAGCTGTTGACCAGTGAGGAAATGGCGCTGGTGGATACCATCGACGCCTGATGTTGCCTGATATTGTCACTTTCATCGCCCGGCCACTGTCGGGCGATGCTGTTTTGTTGCATTTTTTTTCGCGCCTTGCGCTTCCTGCCTAAAGACCTGCCCGCCTCCGGCCGATAATCCCTTTAGTTTAGATAGTACGTTCGACATGTGACGAGTTTATTCATGAGCGAATTGTTAGAAAAATAATATTAGCAAGATAATAACTACAACAACCGCCCCATCATTTCGCCCTGACGACACGGCGAGGGTTGTGGCTGCCGGCCTACGGGGGCGGTGGCGACGCTCAATTAAGGACGGCGTGAGAGCGGTATGACGCCATTGAAGGGAAGAGGGGTTCATGAAGTTAATTGACAATATGACGGTGCGGATGAGCTGGGGGCTGGTGTTGGTGATGTTCTCCAGCCTGATTCTCGTGCTCAGTGCGCTTGGGTTCTATGCCGTTAGTGACCTGGGATCGGAGGCCGATAAAGCCCCATTGGTCGAGGGCGGCATCTTTCTCGTATTAGGCGTGACGTTCATCACCATTGCCTTGGTGCTGTGGGGTGTAACGGTGAACGTTATCCGTCCGCTGGAACGGGCGGTCGGGCATTTCGAGCGCATGGCCAAGGGGGATTTATCGGGGGCCGTCGAGCAGCGAGGAAATAACGAGATTGGTCGTCTTTTCGCGGCGATGGATCACATGCAGCAAAGTATTGGGCTTACCGTCGGCAAAGTTCGCCAAGGTGGCCAGACCATACACCGCCATTCGCAGGAAATTTCGCTGGGCAACACCGACCTGTCATCTCGGACCGAGCAGCAGGCCGCTTCTCTGCAGGAAACGGCCTCGAGCATGGAAGAGTTGACCTCTACGGTTAGCCAGAATGCCGATAATGCTCGCCAGGCCAGTCAGTTGGCTGTTGAGGCTTCCCAGACCGCGCGTCGCGGCGGTGAGGTGGTAAGCGAGGTGGTGGGCACCATGCGCGGCATCAATGACAGCTCACATCAGGTCAGCGAGATCATCAAGGTGATCGACTCGATCGCCTTTCAGACCAATATCCTGGCTCTCAATGCATCGGTCGAGGCGGCGCGGGCTGGCGAGCATGGCCGCGGCTTTGCCGTCGTTGCTGAGGAAGTGCGCAACTTAGCCGGCCGCAGTAGCGGGGCGTCAAAGGAGATTCGCAGCCTGATCGAAGCCTCGGTGGCCCGCGTAACAGAAGGGACGGCGCTCGTGGATCGCGCGGGCCAGACCATGGAGGCGATCGTATCCGCCGTTCAGCGCGTCAGCGACATCATGGATGAAATTGCTGCTGCCTCCCAAGAGCAGAGTAATGGCATCGGTCAGGTTAACCAGGCAGTGACTCAGATGGATCAGGTGACGCAGCAGAACGCGGTGCTGGTCGAGCAGGCAGCCAATGCCGCCAGCGAGCTGGAGCGAGAGGCCGAGCAGCTGCGAACGGCCGTTGCGACCTTCCGTCTTGGCAGCCAGGCAAGCGAATCGGCACCTGCTTTTAGCACCGACCATGCGACACGGAATCATCGGCACGACGATGACGCCGAGCTCGCACGCTGGATGCCTCAGCTCATCGGCAAGCCTGGTCAGCAACCGAATCGGACGTCCAGGTCCTCGGCGTTGCCTGACGACGACTGGTCGTCATTCTAGGCGATGAGAACTGCCTGGTACCGCTTCAACTCGTTGAATCTGAATATAACAACCAAGTCTGTCAGGACCCTGCAGGGTCCAATGCAAGGGGGAAGAGATGCGCAATAACCAACCTGTCACGCAGCGGGAAGTAGAGCTGAAAGAAGATGACTTCCTGATCTCGAGAACGGATACCAAGGGACGCATCACCTATGCCAACCCGGCTTTCATCAAGATCAGCGGCTTCTCCCAGGAAGAGTTGCTAGGGTCGCCGCACAACTTGGTGCGCCATCCCGACATGCCGGTGGAAGCCTTCGCCAACATGTGGGAGACCCTCAAGGCAGGGGAGAGCTGGGCAGGGCTGGTCAAGAACCGCCGTAAGGATGGGGATCATTACTGGGTTCATGCCAGTGTCACTCCGATCATTGAGGACGGTGAGCTCGTTGGCTATGCCTCACTAAGGGTTAAGGCGGAACGCGAGGCTATCGAGGAAGCGGAGCGAAGTTATGCGCTGATCCGCGAGGGGCGGGGCAAGCACCTGACACTCGATCGCGGCCGATTGCGTCGTCGAGGCGTGCTGAGTCGGCTCCGGCAAATCAATCTGCGCAGTATGCGCTCGCGCTTGACGACCATGGTTGGTGTTTCGGCATTACTGCTGGTGGCCAGCGGTGGCCTGGGGCTTTTTAGTCTCAACGTTGCCGGCGAGCGACTCAATGAGATCAATCAGGACGGCCTGGAAGACGTGGCGCGATTACAGCGTATTGAACAGCTGATGACCCAGGGGCGTGACCGGCTCGATGGACCTGTCAGTAACCCGATGTCTGCCGATGTGGCCAGTCTCAAGGTGACGATCGGTGAACTGGTGACAAAACTCGAAGGTGCCTGGGGCGATTTCGTCGGTGATAGTGCCAACCTCTCGGCCACAGAGCAGACATTCGCCGACGGTCTCGATGTCTATATCGATGAGGGGCTGAATGCCGCGGTAGAAACGCTCGACTCGGGTGATTTTTACAAGGCCTATGTCGCCTTCAACGAGGTGTTGCGCCCCAAGGGAGACGAGCTCTCCAATACCATCAATGACCTGGTGGCCGACAAGCAGGCACATGCTGCCAGCATAGCCGAGCTGGCTGAGGCCGATCAGCAGCAGATGATCTTCATTCTGGGGGCGTTGCTGGCTGTCGGGCTGCTGCTGCTTGGTCTGCTGGGTATGCTGACTATTCGGGCCCTGGTCAAGCCGCTGCGTGAATCGATGCAGTTCACTCAGCAGATCGCCGCGGGCAATCTCGCCGCCAACATGCCGGCGCACCGCGATGATGAGGCCGGTCGGCTGATTGTTGCTCTGAATACGATGCGCAAGAGCCTCGGCACGATCATTGATGACGTCAACGGCAGCGTGACGGTGGTCGAGCCAGCGGCTCGCGATATCGCGCAGGGCAACGAAGACCTGTCATCGCGCACTGAGCAGCAGGCCGCTTCTTTGCAACAAACTGCCTCCAGCATGGAAGAAATGACTGCCACGGTTAGGCAGAACGCCGACAATGCGCGTCAGGCCAGCACCCTCGCGGTGGAGAATGCCACCCAGGTGGGCAATGCCGGTGAGCTGATGAATCAGGTCGTCGAGACCATGGAGCGCATTACGGCAAGCTCGCGCAAGATGACCGAGATTATCGACGTCATCGATTCGATTGCCTTCCAGACCAATATTCTGGCACTCAACGCTTCAGTAGAGGCGGCGCGCGCTGGCGAACACGGTCGTGGCTTTGCCGTGGTCGCCGAAGAGGTTCGTAGCCTGGCCGGTCGCAGCAGTTCGGCGTCCAAGGAGATTCGCGGCCTGATCTCTGGCTCGGCCAAGGAAATCGACAGTGGCGCCGGCCTGGTCAAATCAGCAGAAGAAGCCATCGGTGAAGTGGTGTCAGCAGCGACGCGTGTCAATGACATCATGAGCGAGATTACCGCTGCCTCAGAGGAACAGAGCAGCGGTATTACTCAGATCAATCAGGCGATCGCGCAGATGGACGAGGTGACTCAGCAGAATGCCACTCGGGTGCAATCCTCGGCACGTGCCGCCTCACAGCTTGAACACCAGACCCTGATTCTGAGTACGGCCATTGCCGCTTTCCGGCTGCACGGCGTTGGTGCGGAAACAGTCCAGCGGCTACCGAATAAGGTAAGCGAGATGCCGGCGCTTGGGCAGTCCTCAGGTCGTGGCGAGCGGTCATCCTCGTCCTCAAGCCAGCAACCTTCGCGTAGCTCAAATCAGGCGTTGAAACAGAATCGTCAGCTGGCGAATGCCAACGATGACTGGGAGGCGTTTTGAACAGTCACGTACCCCATGAGGCGGCCGGCCATGGAGGTTGGTCGACCTCCATGGCCGAGCGGGATCTAGTGTTAACCGAGAAGGATTTCACTCGCATCCGTGAACTCATCTATCAGCGAGCGGGTATCGTGCTCGCTGAGCACAAGCGCGAGATGGTTTATAGCCGTCTTGCCAAGCGGTTGCGTCATCATGGCCTTACTCACTTCAGTGATTATCTGGCCCGCCTCGAGCGGCAACCAGAGGCTCGCGAATGGGAAGCCTTCACCAACGCCTTGACCACCAACCTGACGGCATTCTTTCGCGAGGCGCACCACTTTCCCCTGCTTTCCCAGCATGTGGCCGAGCGGCGGGATACCGTGCGTGTCTGGAGTGCTGCGGCATCAACGGGTGAAGAGCCTTATTCGATTGCCATGACGCTGCGCGAAGCCTTGGGTGCACGGGCCGACCAGTGCCAGGTGGTGGCCACCGACATCGACTCCGATGCGCTCAACCGAGCAAGGGACGGCATCTATGCCATGGACCAGGTCGCCAAGCTCGAGCAGGGGCGAATCAAGCGTTTCTTTCAGAAGGGCAGTGGTCAGCGGGCCGGTTTTGCCCGGGTACGGCCTGAAGTTGCATCGATGGTCGAGTTCAAGTCATTGAACCTGCTTGCCCCTAGGTGGCCTATCGAAGGCCCCTTCGATGCCATCTTCTGCCGCAACGTGATGATCTACTTCGACAAGTCGACGCAGGCGAAGATTCTCCAGCGGTTTGCCCCGCTGTTGAAGCCTGATGGCCTGCTGTTCGCCGGGCATTCTGAGAACTTTTCCTATATCAGCGATGCATTCCGGCTGCGTGGCCAGACCGTTTATACCCTGTCACCTCGTGCCTGATGCACTGGCTGTTGTGAGCTGATGTGGTCTGCCGGTGCATTGGGCTGCTAAAGCTGGCTTCACGGCAGCCGATAACATGAAAGATGCCGGCTAGTGACGCGTTCGTCGCGGCAGCCGGCACTTAATAAAGGAGATTTGCCTTGAGCTCAGCCAGGATCAAGGTGCTTTGCGTCGATGATTCGGCGTTGATACGCGACCTGCTCAGCGAAATCATCAATAGCCAGCCTGACATGGAAGTGGTGGCTGTAGCACCAGATCCGTTAGTGGCACGAGATCTGATCAAGCAGCACAACCCAGATGTACTGACCCTGGACGTGGAAATGCCACGCATGGACGGCCTGGACTTTCTCGAGCGCCTGATGCGCCTGCGCCCCATGCCGGTGCTGATGGTCTCGTCGCTGACTCAGGCGGGGTCAGAAGTGACCTTGCGTGCTCTTGAGCTTGGCGCGCTGGACTTTCTGGCCAAACCCTCCATGGGCATTCGCAGCGGCATGATGGACTATGGCGAGTTGATCGCCGAAAAAATTCGTGCCGCGGCGCGTTCTCGTCCTCGGCAAGTGCGCCAAAAGGACCGTCCGGCTCCGCAGACGCTCAAGGCACCATTGGTGTCGAGTGAGAAGCTGTTGATCATTGGGGCTTCAACGGGCGGCACCGAAGCCATTCGCAATGTGCTTGAGCCTTTGCCTTCCAATGCCCCTGCGATCCTGATTACCCAGCACATGCCGGGCGGCTTCACTCGATCTTTTGCCGAGCGTTTAGACAAGCTTTGCCAGATTCGCGTCAAGGAAGCCCATGACGGGGAGCGCGTTTTGCCGGGCCATGCCTATATAGCTCCGGGCGATCAGCACCTCAAGTTAGCGCGGAGCGGTGCCAACTATGTGGTGCGTCTCGATAGCGGTCCTCCGGTCAATCGTCACCGCCCGTCGGTAGATGTGCTCTTCGAATCCGCAGCTCAGCAGGCCGGACGTAATGCCATAGGCGTGCTGCTGACTGGCATGGGTAAGGATGGTGCTGCTGGTTTATTGACCATGCGCAATGCCGGCTCCGCAACAGTGGCTCAGGACGAGGACAGTTGCGTTGTATTCGGTATGCCGCGTGAAGCCATCGCCTTGGGGGCCGCCGACGAAGTGCTGCCTCTCGATGCTATCGCCCCACGTTTGCTGAAACTGGTGGCAGCAGCAGGCCGTGCGCAGCGTGTTTGATTCGCACAGCAAGCCCCAAACACCTACACAGGAATTGACGGCATGATGTCCTTCTTTCGCAATATCAGTATCAAAAACGCGATGGCGTCCGTTCTGGTGTTGTTTGCCTTGCTCATTCTTCTGGTCTCGAGCCTTGGAGGAAGGGTCGCCAGAATGGCAAACGAGACCCTGGTGACCATGGATCGCATCAATGTCTCGCAGCTCAACGAAATCAACCGTGCAGATGCCTTGTTGAGCGGTGCGCGAGTCGATATCGCGGTCGCGTATGCGAAGCTGGTGCAAGACAGAGAGAACCAAGATCAGAGACTCGCGCAAATCGGCGATCAGATCGATCGTGCCGAAGACCGTTTCGATAATTTCTCTGCTGTCCCCAGCAAGTCTCGAGGCAAGGCACTTACCGAGCGCATCAGTGAGGACTTTGGCAACTACTTGGGTGCTGTGCGCCAACAGTCTGAGGCCTTGCTGGCAGGTGATCTCGACCGGTACCGGAGCCTGCAGGAGCGCTTGACCGGCCTAAACGAAGCCGCCGATAAAGGGATAACGGACTTCGTGCGCTATGCCGGTGAGCGTGGCGATAATCTGATGGCAGACTATGAGCACAGCACGACGCTATATGAGCGTATCGGTCTTGCTGCCTTGCTGATTACGGCCGCTATTCTCGTGCTGATCTATGTGGCACTGCGCAGCATCGTCATCCAGCCGCTGAACTCTGCGGTGGTCACTCTTGAGCGTATCGCCAAGGCGGATCTCACCGAAGACATCCGCGCCACCACCCGAAACGAGATTGGTAAGCTGTTCGCCGCCATGCGCGATATGCAGCAGGGGCCTTCCAAGACGGTGGGTACGGTCCGTGAGAGCAGCAGCTCGATTCATGTGGGTACGCGCGAGATCGCCAGCGGCAACGCCGACCTGTCATCGCGCACCGAAGAACAGGCGGCTTCGCTTCAGCAGACCGCTTCCAGCATGGAAGAGCTGACCACCACTGTTAAGCAGAATGCCGACAACGCGCGTCAGGCCAGCGGTCTTGCGCTCGAAGCGTCGAGCACGGCGGGTAAGGGGGGCGAGGTGGTTGATCGCGTAATTACCACCATGCATGGTATTTCGCAAAGCTCTCAGAAAATTGCCGATATCACTGGCGTCATCGATTCGATTGCCTTCCAGACCAATATCCTGGCGCTTAATGCCTCGGTCGAGGCCGCAAGGGCTGGTGAGCAGGGTCGAGGCTTTGCCGTGGTGGCGGGGGAAGTTCGCAATTTGGCGGGACGTAGCGCTTCGGCAGCCAAGGAAATCAAGACCCTGATTGATGACTCCGTGGGCCAGGTCAAACAAGGCTCCACCCTGGTCGAGCAGGCAGGGCAAACCATGCAAGAGGTGGTGGATGCCGTTAAGCGTGTGACCGACATCATGGATGAAATCTCGGCTGCTTCGCAGGAACAGAGCGATGGCATCGAGCAGGTCACACAAGCGGTTGGCCAGATGGATCAGGTGACGCAGCAGAATGCGTCGCTGGTGCAGCAGGCGGCGGCGGCGACCTCTCTCGAGGAGCAGGCCAGCCGTCTCGAGCAGGCGGTGGCGGTCTTCCGCCTGGCGGGCGGCGTCCCTCAGGCATTGCCCGCTGAGAGTGCCTCCCTACCGCCTGGTCGTACGGAAGAACGTCGCTCTGGGCTGACTCGCTCGGCGGCCGCGCACCAGGTGCCGGCAACCCGTGACAAGGCCACGACGGAAGACGACTGGGAAGAATTCTGATAACGGGCCGGCACCTTCGCCGGTCTTGATAACGACGACATGACGCAAGAGGTTGAAATGGCCAATAAGGATATGAAAATTCTGGTGGTGGATGATTTTCCCACCATGCGGCGTATCGTGCGCAGCCTGCTCAAGGAGCTGGGGTTCACGAATGTGGAAGAGGCCGAGGATGGTCAGGACGGTCTGAACAAGCTCAAGCAGGGCGGCTTTGAATTTGTGGTATCGGATTGGAACATGCCCAACCTCGATGGTCTGGAGATGCTCAAGCAGATCCGTAGCGACGATAGCCTGAAAGAGTTGCCGGTGCTAATGGTGACCGCTGAAGCCAAGAAGGAAAACATCATTGCCGCCGCTCAAGCAGGCGCCAATGGCTATGTGGTCAAGCCGTTCACCGCCGCGACGCTCGATGAGAAGCTGAACAAGATCTTCGAAAAGCTCGGCATGTAATCACGACGAGGGGCTTGCCCTCGGCAGGAGAAACGATCATGAGCGAAAATGCTCAACAGGCGTCTACCCCCGGCGGTGGCAGCGAAGACCTGGTGAAGCGCATTGGGCAGCTGACGCGCATGCTGCGTGAGAACATGCGCGAGCTCGGGCTTGACCAGGAAATCGAGAAGGCGGCCGAGGCGATTCCTGATGCGAGGGATCGTCTGAACTACGTGGCCTCGATGACCGAACAGGCGGCGGACCGAGCACTCAATGCCATCGATCGGGCTCAGCCGCTGCAGGATGATCTCGAGTCCCGCGCCTCGTCGCTCGACAAGCGCTGGGCTGAGTGGTTCGACGCACCGAAAGAACTGGATGAAGCTCGCGAGCTGGTCATTGATACGCGCAGCTATCTAGCGGAGGTGCCCGAGAAGACTCAAGGGACGCAGAAGGAGTTGATGGAAATCATGATGGCCCAGGACTTTCAGGATCTGACGGGCCAAGTGATCAAGAAGATGATGGATGTCATCCGTGAGATCGAGCATCAGCTGGTACAGGTGCTGCTCGACAGCGTGCCCGCCGAACAGGGTCGCGACGAGATGAAGCGTCGCGCCGAAGGGCAGTGGGAGGCCGACGCCAAGCGTGAGGCCTCACTGCTGAATGGCCCTCAAGTCAAGTCAGAGGCGCCGGATGTAGTGAGTAGTCAGGACCAGGTCGATGACCTCCTGGATGAACTGGGTTTCTAAACCTTGAGCCCCGCCGGACATCGTCATGTTCGGCGGAGCTTCATGCCTCCCGTGCTGTGTTTGTCTATTTTCTTTCCTACCGCTTAAGCTTCCCCCGGCTTGCTGATACGGCGCATGCGCCCGAATAAGGCCTAATACGTCGCGCTATTTGACGCATCGCCCCTTCCTCGCTTTCTCGACAATGATCAGCATCGAATTGCCCTCTCTGGAAGTGCCCGCTGGTTATGGCTTATGGCCGATGAAAGCAGTGATGACGAAAAGACAGAAGATGCCACACCACGACGAGAACAGAAGGCGCGTGAAGACGGTCAGGTAGCTCGTTCGCGCGAACTGGCGACCTTCTTGCTCCTGTTGGCCGGTGTCATTGGTTTGTGGTCGATGGGCAACACCTTGTACAACGAGCTTGGCACGGTTATGGAGCAGTCGTTTCTGTTCGAGCGTCGACAGGCGTTCGAAGTGATGCCCATGCTCACCCATGCCTGGACGCTTGGGCAAAACGCCTTGTTCACGCTGATGCCGTTATTCTTCTTACTGGTGTGCGTGGCTCTGGTCGCGCCGGCCTTGCTGGGTGGATGGCTGATATCAGCCAAGTCGCTGCAGCCTCAGCTCTCCAAGATGAACCCCCTCAAGGGGCTGAAGCGGCTTTTCTCGACTCAAGCACTGGCGGAACTGGCCAAGGCAATCGCCAAGGCGGTCCTGGTAGGAGGGGTGGGGGCCTGGTTTCTGGTGACTCATCTTGGCGAGTTCATGTCGCTAATGAATCAGCCCGTCAAGCAAGCCCTGGCCAATGCCATGAGCCTTGCTGCGACGGCCTGTGGCTTGATGATACTGACCTTGATTGTGCCGGTTCTCATCGACGTCCCTTTCCAGCTCTGGAGTCATGCCAAGAAGTTGCGCATGAGTAAGGACGAGGTCAAGCGGGAGCACAAGGAGTCCGAGGGTGACCCTCAAGTCAAAGGGCGCATTCGCTCTCAGCAACAGGCCATGGCTCGCAACCGCATGATGAGCAAGGTGCCAGAAGCCGACGTTATCGTGACCAACCCGACACACTACGCCGTGGCACTTAGCTACGACCAGAGCAAGATGGCTGCGCCGCGGGTGGTGGCCAAGGGCGCCGATGAGGTGGCCAAACGGATTCGTGAGCTGGGTGAAGAACATGGTGTCCCGATGCTCGAAGCCCCACCGCTGGCGCGAGCCCTGCATGGCCATGTCGATCTCGATGGAGAGGTGCCCATGGCGCTTTATACGGCCGTGGCCGAGGTCCTGGCCTGGTCTATGCGCCTCAAGAGCGTGCGCGTGGATGGCGGTGAGATACCAGAGACACCTCATGATCTGCCGGTCCCCAGCGAGTTGGATGATGGGTCCTAGCCTGACGCCCCGAGCGATGAAATCACCAAGGAGCCTCGATGAGAGCGCTGACTAACTATCTGGGCCGCATGGATCTGTTGGGTGACATGCGGATGAAGCTGCTGGCAGGCCCGTTGCTGATCATCATGATCCTGTCGATGATGATCCTGCCGCTGCCTCCCTTCGCGCTGGACCTGTTTTTCACCTTTAACATCGCCTTGGCGGTGATGGTGCTATTGGTCAGCATGTTCACCCAGAAGCCGCTCGACTTTGCAGCCTTTCCGGCAGTGCTGCTGTTCACCACTCTGTTGCGCCTGTCATTGAATGTGGCCTCGACGCGTGTGGTGCTGATGGAAGGCCACCAGGGCGGCGACTCGGCAGGCAAGGTCATCGAGGCGTTTGGTCAGTTTTTGGTCGGCGGCAACTTCGCTGTTGGCTTGGTGGTGTTCCTGATCCTGGTCATCATCAACTTCATGGTCATCACCAAGGGCGCTGGGCGTATCGCCGAAGTGGGGGCTCGCTTCATGCTCGACGCCATGCCCGGCAAGCAGATGGCGATCGATGCCGACCTCAATGCCGGCCTGATTGGTGAGGACGAAGCCCGCCAACGTCGCTCCGATGTGTCTCAGGAGGCCGACTTCTACGGTTCCATGGACGGTGCCAGCAAGTTCGTGCGTGGTGACGCCATGGCGGGGCTTGTCATCATGGTGGTCAACATCATCGGTGGGCTGTTGATCGGCATGATGCAGCATGACCTGGACTTCGGCACTGCCGCCAAGACCTATACTCTGCTGACCATCGGTGACGGCTTGGTCGCACAGATCCCTGCGCTGGTGATCTCCACCGCTGCTGGCGTGACCGTCTCTAGGGTCACTACCGATCAAGATGTCGGCCAGCAGATGATCAGTCAGCTATTCATCAACCCTCAGGTGTTGTGGCTGGCCGCTGGCGTCATGGGGATGCTGGGGCTGGTGCCGGGCATGCCCAACCTGGTGTTCCTGACTTTTACCGTGCTGCTCGGAAGCCTGGCCTGGTGGCTGCAGCGCAACGAACAAAACCGCGTGACCGAGGAAGCGGTCAAAACCGCGCCTCCCCCCGCTCAGGAAGCACCTGAAGCAAGCTGGGACGATGTCCAGCTGGTCGACACTCTGGGCCTCGAGGTGGGACACCGGCTGATTCCTCTGGTTGACCACCGCCAGCAGGGCGAGCTGCTAGGCCGCATCAAGAGCGTACGCAAGAAATATGCTCAGGAGGTGGGCTTCCTGCCGCCCGTCGTGCATATCCGCGACAATCTCGAGCTGGGGGCCAACACCTATGTGATTACCCTCAAGGGGGTAGAGATCGGTCAAGCCGAAGCCTATCCCGGCAAGTGGCTGGCCATCGACCCAGGCCAGGTCTCGGGTCAGCTCGAAGGCACTCGGACCGAGGATCCCGCCTTTGGGCTGCCCGCTGTGTGGATCGAGGCCGCGCAGCGCGAACACGCCCAGGTATACGGTTACACCGTGGTCGATGCCGGCACCGTCGTCGCCACGCATCTCAACCACTTGCTGCATCAGCATGCCGGCGAGATGTTGGGTCGACAAGAGGTTCAACAGCTACTCGACAAGCTGGGCGAGGAAGACAAGACCCTGGTCGAAGATGTGGTGCCGAAGATCGTCAACCTCACACAATTGCAGCGGCTGCTTCAGCAATTGCTCGAGGAAGATGTGTCGATTCGCGATATGCGCACCATTCTCGATACTCTGGCCGAACATGGCGGTGGCCAGGTAGATGTCAGCGATCTTACGGCCATGGTGCGGGTCGCCCTGGGACGTGCGATCACTCAGCAATGGTTTCCGGTCCAGGGCGATCTGCATGTGATCGGCCTGGATGCCAAACTTGAGCAGGTGCTGATGCAGGCCATGAACAGTGGTGGGGCGCTCGAACCCGGACTCGCCGAAACCCTGATGGATCAAGCCTCCAAGGCACTGGAGCGTCAGGATCAGAGCGGTGAGCCCCCGGTGTTGGTGGTCCAGCACAGCCTGCGTGCGCTGCTGTCGCGCTTTCTGCGCCGGCGCCTGCGCCACCTGGTGGTGATGTCTCAGGCCGAAATACCCGACGACCGCACGCTCAGGATCACCAGCATGGTGGGAGGTGATCGATGAGCGTGAAACGCTTCCTGGGGGCGAACAGCCGCGAGGCTATGCGCCAGGTGCGTGCGCTGCTGGGTGATGACGCACTTATCCTCGCTAATCGCCCGGTCGAAGACGGCGTCGAGATCCTGGCGATGGCCGACGATACAGGTGACGCCATGGCGACATCAGAACCGGCTGCCCGTGAGGCACCGCCTGCCTCGCGACCGGCGGCCACCGCTGGAAGTAACGGCGGTCTTGACTGGCGAGCCGCTCATCGCGCCTCTTCCGGACTGATGGCGCAGAGAGCACAGCCAGCCGTCGAGGCCCCCCCGACTCGCCCTGCGGCGAGTGTCTCAACGCCGCAGGACTTCGCTGCCCTTAGCCAGCAACTGCTGGGTGAAATGCAGGAAATGCGCGAAATGCTCGGCCAGCAAGACCGCGCCGGGCCCGGACCCGCGTCTGATCTGCGCCGCCGCTTGCTGGCATCGGGCTTCGGTCATGAGTTGGTCGCTGAGTTACTGGCGGCCCTGCCTTCGGAACTTGCCGGCACCTCCCTCGAGAACCAGCGGGCGTGGCTGCAACGTCAATTGGTGGCCCGGCTTGCTGTCGCATCGGAGCCCGAGGCGCTGCTCGACCAGGGTGGGGTGATTGCCCTGGTGGGTCCAACCGGTGTCGGCAAGACCACCACGACGGCCAAGCTCGCCGCCCGCTATGTGATGCGCCACGGCCCTGAGCAGGCGGTTCTGGTCACTACCGACGCCTACCGCATCGGCGCCCAGGACCAGTTGCGTATCTACGCTGACCTGATGGGCATCGAGATGCACGCGCTCGAAGCCGATCGTCCCCTGGAAAGTCTCTTGCCGCAACTGGTCGACAAGCACCTGGTCATCGTCGATACCGTGGGCATGAGCCAGCGTGATCGCCGGCTGCTTGAACAGATCGCTCACCTGCGCGGCGACAGTCGTGCCGTACGCTTGGTGTTGCTGCTCAATGCCGCCAGCCAGGGCGAGACGATCGATGAGGTGGTGACCACTTACTTACAGTCTGCCCGCGCCGTTGGCGGACGCCTTGAGGATGCCATCCTCACCAAGCAGGACGAGGCCGCTAGACTGGGCGGCGCTCTGGATACTCTTATCCGCCATGGATTGACCCTGCACTTCGTGTCTCACGGCCAGCGGGTGCCCGAAGATCTGGGACTGGCTGATGCGCAGGCGCTGATCCGAGAGGCGCTGGAGGCAGGCGTCCCTTCACCCTTCGCCGACGCCCAGGCCGATGATTCTCATGCCAGTGCCAGTCGAGGTGCACCGGCGCTGCTTGGCCAGGGCAGGGCGCTTGGCAGTATCTGGGAAATGCTGCATGCCCAGGTGCCCGGTTTCGCCACCCTTGCCGATGCTTGGGCGATCAGCTCACTGCCGCCGAGCCTGCATTCAGAGCGCCTGGCGCCCCTTCATGAGCGGGTGCCAGCGTCGGTGTCTACGCTTTTGTGGGCGCGGTCATCGACGCTTCAGGGTGAGGACTGGGTGTTACCTCATCTGGCCGTCGATGACGAGGGGCGCCCGGCGGTACAGCCGTTCCCCGAGCACCGGCTGATGGCGGGTCAATGCGCGCGCATGGAGTGGGCCGAGACGACATTGGGAGTGAGCGCTCATTTGCTGCCCCGGCTGCCCGATGCCCGGGCAAGAGCTTGGCTTCAAGCGCGTAGCAGCGGTTGGTTGAGCCAGGCACAGGGCAACAGCCGCGTGCTGTATCGCGGCGAGCGTCTGCCCCTTGCCGGGCTTGCCGATGAGGCACAGGCCATCGAACCTGCGCTGATTCGCTCTCGTGGCCAGGCGGCCAAGGTCATGCTGAGCCGGCTTGACGTCCTCAGTTACGGGGCAGGTGAAGCCAGCGGCGATGCCTTGTGTGCCTGGTTCGCTGAGGTGCGCGGGCGTGATAGCGGCATGATGCTGACCCGTCGTTACGCCTTGTCGCCAGCCTGGTGGTCGATCGAGTCTGGCCGAGAGGCATTGCTCAAGCAGCTTTACAACGATGAGCTGCCGACACTTGCTCGCCAGGCATCACGGCAGCTCGCCGGGCATGGGCCGCTTGCCATCGACAGCGAGTTAAGGGTGTTCATGGCGACGGGCATTGCCGCCTTGGCGCTGCATCTCGAGCATGCCGAAGATGATTGGGCCATGGACGTGCGTGCGCACCTGTTGCGACTGCAGGCGGGTCGTCGGCCACGTCGCGCCAAGAGCCTGTTGGAGGGATTGATACAGGTACTGGATGCCCGCGAAGCGATTCGCCACTTCAGTGAACAGGCAGGGCGTTGAGTATGAGTGATCAGGCAGCCGGCCTGCGCCGCTGGGCTCAGGAACGAGAAGCCTCTGGCGATGAAGTGCCGGAGGAGGCCGTGCGCTCAGATGATCAGCCACCGGCTGATGACGCCGACCGCGGACCGGATGCCCCGGACATGGTCGGCTCGGCCCAGGCGTCAGAGCCCGAGCCGGAGCCGGAATCGAAACCCGGGCCGGAACCGGCGCCTGAGCCAGAACCTATTCCTACCATTCCGCTGATGGTGCTGGGGCTTCCCAAAGTCGATGGCGTCGAGCGTGCACAGGCGGCATTGGTCAGCTGGTCACGCCGGGGGCAGCGCTGGGTCGGTGATCCGGCGGCCTGGCAGGTCGTGGCCTGCGACGCCCACAGCCCGCGACTGGCCCAACTTGCTAACCAGGAGAAGCGCTGGGCTTTGTGGGTCGATACCGACGGCGACGGTTTTCGTCAGGCCTTCAATTTGATGCAGGCCGTCCGGCGTGGCGGCGGGCCTCGGCGCATGCTGGCACTGCATCCGCCGGTGGCCTCGCGGCGCGGTTTGCTCAACAATCTGCAGCAAGCGGCCCGCGAGGCTTTCGATATCGACCTTCTGGTGCTGGCGCCATGAGCCGGTACTGGGCAATCCGTTTAGTCTGCGTCGCGATGATGCTGGGAATGGTGCCAGCGTGTCTGGCCGCCGGCAGTTGGGTGGCCAATGCCCCTTCGGTGACCGTGGCGGTGCCGGGGCGAGTGGCAAGTTCTGAGGCTTTCTCGCCGCCTCACTCTTCACGACTGGCAGGACGACAGGTCAGCGAGGTCAGCTGGCGGTTTCGCTTGCCGCCCGGCCAGGCGCTCCGTGCATGGCTATGTCAGGGCAGCGAATGCCTGTCATTAACCTCGTCCCGGGGGCGGCGTTCCGCCCCCATGTCCTGGCAGGCTGGACGTGCGGTGCATTTTCGCTTTCTGCTACCGAACGGCCAGCGTCGAGCAGTCAAGGTCGAAAGTCTGCAGGTCATCGTCA
Organism: Onishia taeanensis; assembly: GCF_003268885.1. Classification (GTDB taxonomy): domain Bacteria; phylum Pseudomonadota; class Gammaproteobacteria; order Pseudomonadales; family Halomonadaceae; genus Onishia; species Onishia taeanensis_A. The sequence continues at coordinate 405,994 of NZ_QLSX01000001.1, read as the reverse complement.
ATTATCGAGGCCCAGGCGCTTCATCAGCGAAATAACCGCCATCATTAGGGGCTATTTCACCCTTCTGCCAAGCGGCACAGGCTGAATAATAGAGTGCATCGAACTCCGGTTTTACGGAGTGTCGTCCTAACCACGCTTTCCGGCTCCATGTCGGTCCTTGAGGCAACAGGATGTACACGGCACAGGGCAAGATCGATCAAAATGCAATGCTCGAGCAGTACCTGCCCGTGGTCCGGCGTCAGGCACTGACGCTGCAGGTCAAGCTACCGGCAGCGGTCGAGCTGGATGATCTGATTCAGGCGGGTATGGTGGGGTTGCTGGACGCCCTCGGACGCTTTGACGCCAAGGCGGGTGCCAGCTTTACCACCTTCGCCAGCCAGCGCATTCGCGGCGCCATGATCGACGAGCTGAGAACCCGGGACTGGATGCCACGCAGCGTAAGGCGCAATGCCCGCAGCGTGGATGCCAGCGTGCGTCGTCTCGAACAGCAGTTAGGCAGGCCGCCGGAGGAGCGGGAAATTGCCGCCGATCTCGACATGCCGATGGATGTCTACCGCCAGCTGTTGAGCGATACCAATAACGGCCACCTGTTGCCGTTCGAGGAGCTGGTAGCCGAAAGCGGCGAACCCCAGGCCGGAGCAGGCGGGCCGCAGTCTCCTTTTGCGGCACTGGTCGATAGCCAGCAGCGCGAACAGCTGGTAGAGGCCATCAGTGCCTTGCCGGAGCGAGAAAAGCAGCTGATGGCGCTCTACTATCAGGAAGAACTGAACCTCAAGGAAATCGGTGCAGTGCTCGGCGTGACCGAATCCCGTGTCTGCCAGCTGCACAGCCAGGCCGTGAGTCGTCTCAGGGCGCGAATGGCTCCCGATAGCTGATGCCTGTTTCGGCGACCCACTGCAAGCTCCCCCCTGTCCCTAGCGTTATCCCTTCTGACATCCGTTACGGCTGCGCGATGATCCCCGCAAGCGCAGGAGTCGGGTGTCGCTTATCGAGGCCCCCTGATGGTCAGGGCTGTCAGTTACCCCTTGTCTTCCCGCTGCTACATGCCCTGAAAGAACCGTCGGTTGATGATTGAGTCTCTCTAGGCCCAGTGCGGGGACACGGGTGAGGTGAGGCCTGGCGTCACATTGAGTTCTAGTGAGTGCTCTGCGCAGTCTGAATAGACAGGAAGGGGCTGCCCCCGGACTCTGGGCAATGCGACAGGGAAGCTGTGAGGGCAGAAAGAAGCGGGAAGGGCGAGCGTTGAGGGAGAGTGATGAAAAAGGGCGCCCCCGCTGGGTGCGCCCTTCGTTAAGGGAGAGGTTACTCCATGCTGCTGAGCTGGCGCCCATCCTTGCTGTCGTCCTCGCTTAGATGCGCGTAGTCGAGCAGGATCTCGGCACTCTCGATGAGCTGGGCCCGGTCGATGGGGGCGGGCTCCCCGCTGTTCAATGGCTCAGCAGACGCTGATTCATCGGCGGCGCCACGCGCGTCGCTCCAGTCTTCGAGCTCCTCGAGTCCCAGCGCGCGACGGCGCTGATTCTCAAGCGACAGCTGCTCGGCTTCCTGGGCCTGCATTTCGCGCTGACGCTGCTCGCGATTCAGGCTGACACTGGTGAGCTGATCGCGCAGCTGGCGGGAAAGCTCGGCCTGTTTTTCCAGATAGACGAAGTTGGGGTGCGTGGCGATGCGCTCGCGATGTGACGCGGCCAGGGCTTCAAAATGACGCCACGGAGTCCCGTAGAGGCGGTACTGTACTGCACGCACGGTGTCCCAGGGCAGGGCGTTGTCGAGGCTGCTCTCACCGATCACTTCCGGATCGATCAGGCTCGGGAACGTAATATCGGGCTCGACGCCGCGGTGCTGGGTGCTTTCCCCGGAGATACGATAGAACTTGGCTCGCGTCAGCTTGACCTCGCCGTGGCTGAGTTCATTGAGGGTCTGCACGGTGCCCTTGCCGAAGGTCCGGCTGCCCACTATCAGGCCACGGCCATAGTCCTGAATGGCACCGGCCAGGATCTCAGATGCGGAGGCCGACAGGCGGTTGACCAGCACCGTCAGCGGGCCGTCATAGAGAACGCCACTGTCGGTGTCGCCATACAGGCTGATGCGACCGCTGGCGTCGCGTACCTGCACGGTGGGACCACGGTCGATGAACAGGCCGATCAGTGAATTGGCTTCCTGCAGGGCGCCGCCACCGTTATCGCGCAGGTCGAGTACGATACCCTCGACGTTCTGTGCCTTGAGGGAACGAATCTCCTTGGCCACGTCGCGGGTGGTGCTGCGGTAATCTTCTTCGCCGGCCTGCCAGGCGTCGAAGTCGACGTAGAAGGTGGGAACGTCGATCACACCGATGCGGTGAGTACCGTCTTCGCGTTTGACCTCGATGACCTCGCTGCTCGCCGCCTGGTCCTCAAGGTTGACGGTGTCACGCACGATTTCGACGATATGCGAGCGTGTCGTGTCCACCGACTGGGCGGGCACCACGTCCAGCAGCACCTTGGACCCCTTGGGGCCGCGAATCAGATCAACCACGTCATCGAGGCGCATGCCGACCACGTTAGTCATCTCGCCGTCATCGCCCTGGCCGACGGCGACGATGCGGTCGGCGGGCTGGAGCACGCCGGCCTTCTCGGCGGGGCCACCCGCCACCAGGCTCGAGACCTTGACGTATTCGCCATCGGCCTGCAAAAGGGCGCCGATACCCTCGAGGGACAGACGCATCTGGATATCGAAGGATTCGCCCTGACGCGGTGACAGGTATTCGGTATGGGGGTCGATGGTGCCGGTAACGGACGCCATGAACAGGCCGAAGATATCTTCGGAATTGGTCTGGCGTATGCGGTTCAGCTGGCCTTCAAAGCGATCACGCAGCGTTTTTTCTACCTCGGCTTCTTCCTGACCGCTGAGCATCATGGTCAGGGCCGAGTTCTTGAGGCGCTTGTTCCACAGTTGGTCGAGGGCGTCTTGTTTCTCGGCCCAGGGCGCATCCTTGCGATCCAGTGCCAGCCGCTGGTCGGTATCGTAGCGGTAGTCGAGGCCGTCATCGAGCTTGGCCAGGATCCACTCGAGACGTGCCTCGAGGCGTTCCTGATAGCGCTCGTAGAGTGCGAAGGCAGGCTCCAGGTCGCCGTCGTAAAGCACGTCGTCGATGCGATCGCTTAGACTGTCGCGGAATTCATTGACGTCGCGCTTGAGCAGGTAGGCTCGCTGCGGGTCGAGAATATCCAGGTAGCGCTGGAAGACACGCTGCGACCAGCTGTCGGTCAGGCTGACATCCGCGTAGTGGCCGTAGCGAAGAGAGTCGGCGATTTCTGGCGCCACCTGCTGCTGCGCCTCGCTGGGGTGCGGCTGGGCCATCGCCATGGCGCTCAGCGTCATCAGCATCAGGGTGATGGCGCCTATCCGCCAAATGGCTGCAATCCGTCTCATCAATGAAGCACTCCCGGTTTCATGTACACTTCGTCCCTAGCTGAGCCTGGCTCGTCACCCGCCTCTCGACAGCCGAGAGGGCATTGTAGCAGCCTGTGTCGCCAGACACAGACCCTCCAAGAGGATGAACATGCATCACGCCTCCCCCGTGGATCGCCTGCTCGACTTTCTCGAGCACTCGCCAACGCCCTGGCACGCGGTTGCCAACATGGCTGAACGCCTAGAAGCTGCCGGCTATCGTCGCCTGGATGAGACACAACCCTGGACGCTCGCTGCCGGTGAGCGGATCTACGTGACCCGCAACGACGCTTCGATTATTGCGGTGCAGCTGCCTAAGGGTCGACTCGATGCGCTGCGCATGATCGGGGCCCACACCGATAGCCCGGGGCTGCATTTGAAGCCCCATGCCGCTCAGCGCAGCGCCGGCTGGCTGCAGCTCGGCGTGCAGGTCTATGGCGGGGCGCTGCTGGCACCCTGGTTCGATCGCGATCTGGGGCTTGCCGGCCGCGTCCACTTGCGCCGCCCCGATGGGCGCATCGAAGGCGTGCTGCTCAACGTCGACTGGCCGGTGGCAACGGTGCCGAGTCTGGCGATTCATCTCGATCGTGAGGCCAACAGCAACCGTTCCATCAACCCTCAGACCGAGATGGCGGCGGTTTTGTTGCAAGGCGGAGACAGCGATGACTTCAACGACCTGCTGAGGGGCTGGCTTGACGCGCAGCACGGCATTCAGGACGCCGAGCCGCTGGACTTCGAACTGGCGCTCTACGACACCCAGCCCCCGGCGCGAGTGGGCGCTCGAGGCGAGCTTATCGCCAGTGCTCGCCTTGATAACCTGCTGTCCTGTTTCATCGGCATGGAAGCATTGCTTGATTGCAACGGTGAGCAGGGCGCATTGCTGGTGGCCAACGACCATGAAGAGGTCGGTAGCGCCAGCGCTTCCGGTGCCCAGGGGCCCTTCCTCGGTGATGTGTTGCGTCGCGTCAATGCTCAGCTTGGCGAGGCCGGCGACGAGGGCTTTATTCGCCTGATCCAGGCATCCAGAATGATCTCCTGCGACAATGCCCATGCGCTGCATCCGAATTTCAAGGACAAGCACGATGCCGGCCATGGCCCGGCTATTAACGGCGGCCCGGTGATCAAGGTCAACGCCAGCCAGCGCTATGCGACCAACAGCGCCACCTCGGCGCTGTTTCATGACCTGTGCCGAGAGGCCGAGGTGCCGGTGCAGACCTTCGTCACCCGCGCCGACATGGGGTGTGGCAGTACCATCGGGCCGATCACCGCCACCGAACTCGGTGTGCCGACGCTTGACGTGGGCGTCGCCCAGTGGGGCATGCATTCAATCCGCGAGACCGCCGGCAGCGAGGACGCCGAGCGGTTGATTCGGGTGCTGACCGCTTATCTGAATCGCGCTGAGCTCGTGTGATCGCGATCTGGGTCGCCCGGCCCCGGTCCCGGCCCCGGTCCCGGCCTTAGTCAGTGCGAGTGCGGGGCCGGGCATTCTCTTTGCCTGCTTGCTCGGAGGCGGGGGCATCGTCTTGAGCTGGCTCGGGTTGGGTGGTGCGGGGCTGAGCCGCGCCGGCTCGGGCAGCACTGGCTTGATTAGTCCCCGGACGGTCGAGGGCCAGCCCCGCCACCACCAGGGCAGCGCCGATTATCATGGGGGCCGTCCACTGCTCGTCGAACAGCAGCCAGGCCATTACCGCCGCGCAGGGCGGGACGAGGAAGAAGGTGCGGGCGACCTGGTGCGCTTCGCCGCGGGCGATCATCATCATCAGTAGCCAGATGGCACCCACCGAGATCGCCCCGACCAGCCAGGCAAGTGTCAGCAGCAGGCGAGGGGTGGGGTCAAAGGTGAAACTGCCGACCCAAGTGGCGGCGATGCTGAATACCAGCGCCGCCCCCAGATACTGAAAGATCAACCCCTCGACCATTCCCATGCCGCCGCTCAGTCGCTTCTGCCATAGGGTGGCGCTGGAGATGCCGACCAGTGCGACCAAGCACCAGGTCAGGCCAATCAATGGCCATCCTTGAGATACCTCCAACCCGCCTCCCAGCACCAAGCTGGCGCCCAGCGCGCCCAATGCAAGGCCGCTCCATTGCCTGGGGCCCAGGCGCACCCCGAGCAGCGGCAACGACAGGGCCGCCGTGGCCAGTGGGTGCAGGCTGACCAGCAGTGCCGTGAGCCCGGCGGGTAGCCCGGCCTTGACCGCGGCGAAGACGCCGCCCAGGTAGGCGCCGTGCAGCAGCATGCCCACGCCCATTTGGCAGCCTCGCTGTGCACGGCTGCCCCATTGGCTTGGCAGCCGGCGTACCCACAGGATGGCGCCCAGTACCGGGAGCACCAGCAGGCTGCGCACCAAGAGTAGGGTAAAGGGCTCTGCATCCATGGTGCCCAGTCGGGCACAGATGAAACCGGTCGAGAAGAGCAGCACGAAGGCCAGCGGAATCCACATCGTCACAATCCTTTGAATCGACTCGCGCGCCAGCCCAAGCCTGGAGCAGGCGGGCATGTCGGGCTGAGCTCTATTGATGTCACGTATGCCTGAACGGGTCAAAAAAAACGCCCGAACGGCTAGCCGTTCGGGCGTTTTTACGAGTTCTGGTGGCTACACCCTGATTCGAACAGGGGACCCCATCATTATGAGTGATGTGCTCTAACCAGCTGAGCTATGTAGCCAACGGCGATGAATGTTACTCAAGAGGCTGTGATTCGTCAACCATAAGAGCATGATACATCGGCTTTTTTCATCGCTTTGAGTCAAAACCTCTGCGCCGGGGCATGCCGATCAGGTCTTCGGCGCTCAGGGCTTAGACGTTGAAGCGGAAGTGCACCACGTCGCCGTCTTTGAGGATGTACTCCTTGCCTTCCAGGCGCCACTTGCCGGCATCCTTGGCACCCTGCTCGCCTCCCAGTGACACGAAATCGTCGTAGCCGACCACTTCGGCGCGAATGAAGCCTTTCTGGAAGTCGGTGTGGATCACGCCAGCGCCTTCCGGGGCGGTGGCGCCGACCTTGACGGTCCAGGCGCGCACTTCCTTGACCCCGGCGGTGAAGTAGGTCTGCAGTCCCAGCAGTTCATAGCCGGCACGAATCACGCGATCAAGGCCGGGCTCGTCCATCCCCAGCTCGTCGAGGAACATGGCGCGTTCTTCGTCTTCGAGTTCGGCAATCTCGGCCTCGATCTGGTTGCAGACCGGCACCACCATAGCGCCCTCGGCGCTGGCGATCTCGCGCACCTTGTCGAGATAGGGGTTGTTCTCGAAGCCATCGTCGTTGACGTTGGCGATGTACATGGTCGGCTTCAGAGTCAGGAAACCAAAGCTCTTAAGCTGCTGCTGCTCGTCAGCATCGAGGCCGAAGCTGCGCAGCGGCTGGCCCTCGGCCAGGTGAGGCTGGATGCGCTCAAGGATCGCCTTGGTGGCGATGGCGTCCTTGTCGCCGCCCTTGGCGACCCGCACCAGGCGCTGGATGGCGCGCTCGACGGTATCGAGATCGGCAAGCGCCAGCTCCATGTTAATGATCTCGATGTCCGCCTCGGGGTCGACCTGGTTGGCGACGTGGATGACGTTGTCGTTATCGAAGCAGCGCACCACGTGAGCGATGGCGTCGGTTTCGCGGATGTTGGCCAGGAACTTGTTGCCCAGGCCCTCACCCTTGGAAGCACCGGCGACGAGGCCCGCGATATCGACGAACTCCATGGTGGTGGGCAGCACCTTCTGGGGCTTGACGATCTCAGCCAGCTTGTCGAGGCGCGGGTCCGGCATCGGCACGATGCCGACGTTGGGCTCGATGGTGCAGAAGGGGAAGTTTTCGGCGTCGATGCCCGACTTGGTCAGGGCATTGAAGAGGGTGGACTTGCCGACGTTGGGCAGGCCGACGATACCGCAGTTGAAACCCATGGTGTGTTCCTGGAATTCGGTGGAAAAACGATGGCGGGCATTCTACGCCACACGGCAGACCTTCTCTAGCAGCGCCGTGCCCAGCGAAAAACTGGCGGGCAACGGTTCGGCCAGGCAAGCCTCAGCGCGCGAGTAGCGGTTGTGTCGTCACCCCTTGAAGCTGTGCAGCCGGTTCATGGCTCGCGCCCAGTCACCGCTGACGGCATCCGGCAGAGTGCGTTCGATCTCGTCGATGGAGGCGTCGATGGCGGTGCGTTCTGCCTTGCCGGGACGACCCAGCACATAGTTGACGACCTGGCGGGCGTCACCGGGGTGGCCGATGCCGATGCGCAGCCGGTGGAAGTCCTTGGCGTTGCCCAGCGAGGCGATGATGTCGCGCAGACCGTTATGGCCGCCGTGTCCACCGCCTTGCTTATAGCGGGCAGTGCCGGGGGCGATATCGAGCTCGTCGTGGGCGACCAGCAGCTCTTCGGGGGCAAGCTTGAAGAACTTGGCCAGGGCGGACACGGAGCCGCCGCTCTTGTTCATGAAGGTCTGTGGGTACAAGAGGTGCAGGTCCTGGCCGGCCAGAGTGATCTTCGAATAGAGACCCAGGAACTTGCGCTCTGGGCGCAGGGCGACGTGATGATCGCGTGCCAGGGACTCTATCAGCCAGGCGCCGGCATTGTGCCGGGTGGCATCGTAGTCGGCACCCGGGTTGCCAAGGCCGATAATCGCTTTCAGCTGACTCATGCCGGTGTCCTCGCGTGTTCGGGGGCGTGTGTTCGAGGGGCTACAGGTAGGGCTTGTGACAGGCAAAAAAAATCAAGCGCCGAAGCGCTTGATTTTCAGAAGACAGCACGGGCATGACGGCTAGCCGGCATGCCCGCAGGCGCCGCCGATTACTCGGTTTCGCCTTCGTCTTCAGCCGGCTTCGCTGCCGGTGCGTCGGCTTCTTCGCCTTCTTCGCTTTCCTCGGCCCGAACCTTGGCCTTGGTCACGCTCAGTACGGCGTTGTCGTGATCTTCGCCGTGGGTCAGTGCAACCAGGGTCACGCCCGCCGGGACGACAAGGTCGGACAGGTGCAGGGTGGTGCCCAGCTCGAGGTTGCTGATATCCACTTCCAGATACTCGGGGAGATCCTTCGGCAGGCAGCTGATCTCGACGTCGGAAGCCAGCACGTGCAGCTCGCCGTCCTCGTCCTTGATCGCCTGGCTGGTGTCTTCACCCACCACGTGCAGCGGAACATGCAGGGTCAGCTCGTGGGTAGCGTCGACGCGCAGGAAGTCGGCGTGAGTCACCAGCGGCTTGAAGGGGTGACGCTGCAGGTCACGAACCACGACCTGCTCCTTCTGACCTTCCACGTCCAGTGTGATCACGGAGGAGAAGAAGGACTCATCTTCGATGGCCTTGTAGAACGGGGCCTTGTCGATGGCGATAGACTTGGGAGCCGTCTCACCGCCGTAGATGATCGCCGGGATGGCGAGGTCCGCACGACGCAGGCGGCGGCTCGCACCTTTCCCCAGGTCGTGGCGAACGCTGGCATTAAGATTGAAATCGGACATTGAATGAAACCTCAGTGGTTTGATGAGGAGAACGCCAAGCCCGCGACCAAGCGTTGACGTTTCCAAGAGCGCCTGACGGCGCGCGTATCCTGCGCGGTGTTCCGTTTGTCCCTTGTCGGGACGTCAGTGGAACATCGCGCTGACGGATTCTTCGTTGCTGACGCGGCGGATCGCCTCGGCGATCAGACCGGCCACCGACAGCTGGCGGATCTTGCCGCTCCGGCGTGCTGATTCGGACAGCGGGATGGTGTCGGCCACCACGACCTCGTCGAGCACCGAGCCGGTGATGTTGTCGACGGCCGGACCGGACAGGATCGGGTGAGTGGCGTAGGCCACCACGCGGCGTGCGCCGTGCGCCTTGAGCGCCTCACCGGCCTTGCACAGGGTGCCGGCGGTATCGATCATGTCGTCCACCACCACGCAGGTGCGGTTTTCGATCTCGCCGATGATATGCATTACCTGAGCCTGGTTGGCCTGGGGGCGACGCTTGTCGATGATGGCGAGATCAGCATTGAGCTGCTTGGCGATAGCCCGGGCGCGAACCACGCCGCCCACGTCCGGGGAGACCACGACCAGGTCTTCGTAATTCTGGCGCTCGATATCGTCGAGCAGGATCGGTGAGCCGTAGACGTTGTCGACGGGCACATCGAAGAAGCCCTGAATCTGATCGGCGTGCAGATCCATGGTCATCACCCGGTCAACGCCGGCCTTGACCATCATGTCGGCGACGATCTTGGCGGAGATGGGCACGCGGGCCGAGCGGACGCGGCGGTCCTGGCGTGCGTAGCCGAAGTAGGGAACCACCGCCGTGATGCGGGCGGCAGAGGCGCGACGCAACGCATCAATCATCAGGACCAGTTCCATGATGTTGTCGTTGGTGGGCGCGCAGGTGGACTGCAGTACGAAAACGTCCTTGCCGCGGACGTTCTCGTTGATTTCGACCGCGATTTCGCCGTCGCTGAACTGGCCTACCGTGGCGTGGCCTAGGCGATTGTCGAGTCCTTCGGCAATCTTGCGGGCAAGTTCGGGATTGGCGTTCCCGGCGAAAACCATCAATTTAGACACGCGCAGCCACCTTTGGAGTCTTGGGAATCTCTATGAGGGATGTTGACGGGCGGTCGACTCGGGAGGGAATGGCTGGGGTAGCAGGACTCGAACCTGCGAATGCCGGTACCAGAAACCGGTGCCTTACCACTTGGCTATACCCCAGTAACCTTGCCTGTCGACTCTGCTTACACTCTTTCCCGGGAGAAATGCCTGGGAACAAGAGCCGTCGTGCGGGCAATCTAGGCAGATTGCCTCACCCCAGAGCCTTGTGCAGAGGGGAGACGTTCATGCCTTGCGCCGTGAAGGCGTGCCAGCGTGGGTCGACTTGGCGCGCTATGCTAGCGGCCTCTTCGACGTTCGTCAAACTTCCGAACAGGCAAGCGCCAGTGCCGGTCAGCATGGTCGGCGCCCGCTGGGCCAACCAGCTGATGGCTTCGTCGACCTGCGGATAAAGCCTGCGAACCGTGGTCTCGCAGTCGTTTCTCCAGCACGACGCGCCCCCCTCAATTGCGCGCGAAAGTCTAATGGCCGCAGTGTCGCGTGTCAATTCAGGCGCCTGGAAGACCCGCGCCGTCGCGACCGATACGCCGGGGTGAATCACCACGAAGTGAGGGGTGTCCAGGGTGACCGGCGTCAGGCGTTCGCCGACGCCTTCGGCCCAGGCGGCGTGACCACGCACGAAGACGGGAACATCGGCGCCAAGGCTCAGCCCCAGCGTGGCCAGACGCTCCTCGTCGAGACCGAGCGCCCAGAGTCGATTCAGGGCGAGCAGGGTGGTGGCGGCGTTGGAGCTGCCGCCGCCAAGACCTCCCCCCATTGGCAGGCGCTTGACCAAGTGAATATCGACACCGCGGCGACAGCCGGTCTCGGCTTGCAGCAGGCGGGCGGCGCGCACCACCAGGTTATCCTCGGCGGCCACGCCGGCGAGAGCCGGCGTCAGACGGATAGCGTCATCGTTTCGGGGAGTGAAGTGCAGGGTGTCGCCGACATCCAGAAACTGGAACAGGGTCTGCAGCTCATGATAGCCGTCGGCGCGGCGCCCGGTGATATGCAGCATGCGGTTGAGCTTGGCGGGTGCTGGCAAGCTGATTGTGTTCTGAGAAGGTTTAACGGCAGCGTCTGATGTTCTGGTCTCAGTCACCCTTGGCCTCCGGCTGCCAGGCGTTGATGATCAGGGTGGCCTCGATGCCGGTGCGCTGCATATTCAGGCGGCGTGGCAGCCATAGCCCATTGGCCGGCATCCAGCCCGAGTAGTCGATGGTCCAGCCGGCCTGGGTCAGTTGGGTGGGGTAGCCCAGGGCGTCGGTATCGCGTTCAAAGGCATCGCCCGGGGCGGGCAGACCGCGGACCCAGTGATCCAGCGATGACACCGGCAGTGACCAGCCCAGTTCCTGGTCGAGCAGCGCCTCGGCGCTTGCGGCGCTCACGCGGCCTTCACTGGTGGTCAGCGTCACCTTCTGGGCGGTGCCCTCGAGGGTGCTGCGGCCGGCACCGAAGGGCCCGCTGATCAGCAGCCGGTAATAGTTGGGCGTCTGACGCCAGTCCAGGTTGGCGCTAGTGCTTTCATCGGCGGTATGCAGCCCCACCTTGCCGGCCAGTGTCCAACTGGTCAGGGCTTGTACGCGGGCGACCTGATCCTGCCAGGGGCCGCGCTCGGCGCTGCCGCTGGTGACAGGTCCACGGGTGGCACAGCCGGCCAGTAGGACCAGGGCGATCAAAAGGACGAAGCGTCGGGTCATCGGGCTCTCTCGGTTTCGGGTGTCGGCCAGGGGTAAGGGGCGATCCTTTCGACGGCGCCCTCAGGGCGCCAGGGCGGGGATACGCTGTATCAGCTCATCAAGCTTGGGGCGGTCCTCGAAGCGTGACAGGCCACGTTCGACCAGGCGACGAGCATCGGCGGTGCGCTCAAGGGACCAGAGCACCTCGGCGAGATGGGCGGCAATTTCCTGATCCGGCATCATTGCGTAGGCCTGCTCGAGATAGGGCAGGGCGCGGGCATTCTCCCCCTGCTTGTGCAGGACCCAGCCAAGACTGTCGAGGATGGCCGGATTGTCGGGCGCCAGGCGATGGGCCCGCTCGATCAACTCATAGGCTTCATCGAAGCGCGTGGTCATATCGGCCAGGGTAAAGCCCAGCGCATTCAAGGCCATGGCGTTGTCGGGCCGGCGCTTGATCAGCTCGCGCAGATCGGCTTCCATGCCGTCCAGGTCGCCGGTGTTGAATTTGCGCATCGCCTGCATATATAGCAGGCCGTTGTCGTCGGGGTGGTGGTCGCGGGCCTCGGCGAGCACCTCATCGGCGGCGGCGCGCTCACCCTCCTGATCAAGCAGCTCGACCTCTAGGGAGGCGATATTGGCGGCCTGATCGTCATGGCGCAGCCGCTCGAGTCGCAGGAAATCCAGGGCATCGGCCAGGCGATCCGCATCGATCAACATGCGCGCCGCCTGCAGGCGGGCACTGAGAAACTGATCGCCCTCTGGCACCTGGCGGTAATAGAGCAGGGCATTGTCGACCTCGCCCTGCTGCTCGGCGATGCTGCCCAGCAGCAGGAAGGCCGCCGGAGGCGTGGCGTCGTCGTCGATCAGCGGCAGCAGCAGGCGGCGGGCTGGAGCAGGTTGGTTGGCTTCGAGGAACAGGCGGGCCAGCCCCAGGCGCAGTTCAGGATGCTCATCCTGCTGAGCCAGTAGGCGATCGGTCTGGCGCTCCGCGGCGTCGACTCGACCCAGCGCCAGCTCGCTTCGGGCCAGCAGCAGCAGGAAGCGAGTATCGTCGGGAGAGGTCTCCAGGCCGCGCTGGGCGGCGCGACGCGCAGCAGTCGGGTTACCTCGCTGCATGGAAATGCGTGCGCGGGTGAGCCACAGGGCGGGAAGCTCGGGATGAGTGCGGGCCAGGTCGGCAAGCCGTGCGTCGGCCCGCTCGGCTTCGCCACCGGCGGCTTCGAGCAGGGCGGTAGCCAGCACGGCGTCGTAAGCGTAGGGGGTATCGCCATCGGCCACCAGCAGGTGGCGGCGTAGACGAATCGCCAGTGGCTGTGGGTCAGCACCCTGAGTCAGCGCCTGTTCGGCGAAGCTTGCAAGCTCCCCCGGCTCGCCTTGTGCAACCAGTGTCAGCCGTGATTCCAGAGCGGTTTGCCAGTCACCGCGCTGCTGGGCAAGGCTCGCCAGCAGGCGCAGCGGGGCCTCTGCGTCGGGGGCGCGCTGATGCCAGCGGCGGGCGGCTGTCTCGAACAGCTCGGGCTGCTGGCTGAAACGGGCCGCTAGGGTGGCGCGCTCGCTCAGCGCTGCGGAGTCATAGCGCTCGGCGGCGTCAAGATACCCCTGCGCGGCGCGTTCATACTGGCCGCGACGACCGGCCAGCTCTGCCACCAGCAGGGTTTCCAGGCCCTGGGCATCCAGGCCCTGAGTGACCGGCGGCGCTCCCCGCATGGGGTCGTCGATGCCGGGATCGTTGGCATCGTGGGTCATCGGCATGCCCTGGCAGGCCGTAAGCAGCGCGAGGGTCGCCGTGATGAGGGCCGTCTTGAGCAGGCGTGCGCGCATGATCGTCTCGTCAAGGGAATCAGCGTTCAGCATAACGGCTTGCCGGGCAAGGGCAAAGCCATGGGGGCGTGTCCCATGGGTGGGCTGTGATAGAATTGCTGTCTTCGGACGATCCGGCGACCACTCCCCAGGCGTAAATATAGGTGTTAGACAGGCTACCCTGCTGTCGCGCTGCGCCTCGTGGCGTGCGCCGTGATTCGCACCCACCCCCTTGAGCGAAGACTCTGATTGCATGACGCTTTTGGCCCTTGGCATCAATCATAAGACAGCAGCGGTCGAGGTGCGCGAGCAAGTCGCCTTTACCCCGGCGCAGCTGGAAGCGGCTCTGACCGAGCTATGCGCTCTGACCGAGGTGCATGAGGCCGCGCTGCTGTCGACCTGCAATCGCACCGAACTCTATTGCGTGATCGAGCGCGATGGTGAGGCGGCGATTCTCGAATGGCTGAGTCGCTTTCATGCGCTCAGCGTCGAACAGCTGTCGGCTGCGGCCTACCATTATCTTGACGGCGACGCGGCCCGTCACCTGATGCGGGTCGCCGTGGGGCTGGACTCCATGGTGCTCGGCGAGCCGCAGATCCTTGGCCAGCTCAAGGATGCCTATCAGGTGGCGCGCAGCCACCAGGGGCTGGGCGGCGAGCTCGAACGGCTGTTTCAGCACACCTTCGCGATAGCCAAGCAGGTGCGCACCGAGACGGGCATCGGCGAAAACCCGGTGTCGGTGGCCTACGCTGCGGTGAGCATGGCCAGTCGCATCTTCGATGACCTCAAGCGCTCCACGGCGCTGTTGATCGGCGCCGGCGAAACCATCGAGCTGGTCGCCCGCCACCTGCGGGAGGCGGGGGTGCGAACGCTGATCGTGGCCAACCGCACCCGTGAGCGGGCCGCGCAGTTGGCGGACTCCTTCGGCGGCGAGGCGATCTCCCTCAACGAGATTCCCGATGCCTTGGCTCGTGCCGACATCGTCATTTCATCCACAGCAGCGCCGCTGCCGATTCTCGGCAAGGGCATGGTCGAGCGGGCGATCAAGATGCGCCGCCACCGGCCAGTGTTCATGGTGGATATCGCCGTGCCCCGTGACATTGAGCCGCAGGTCGGCGAACTGGATGATGTCTTCCTTTATACCGTCGATGACCTTCAAGAGGTTATCGAAGAGAACCGCCGTCATCGTCAGGTGGCTGCCGATCAGGCTGAAGTGTTGATCGAGCACGGCGTAGGTAGCTGGCAGCACGAGCGCCGGGTGCGCGGCGCCGGTGACTTGATTCGCCGCTACCGGCAGCAGGGCGAGCAGATGCGCGCCGAGTCCGAGGAACAGGCGCTGGCGCAGCTGACACGCGGGGACGACCCGGAGAAGGTCGTTGCACGCCTGGCTCGTCAGCTGACCAACAAGCTCATGCACGCCCCCACCCTTGGTCTGCGCGAGGCCTCCGGGGCCGAACGCCAGGATCTGATCGAGGCCGCCGAGGCGCTGCTTTTCGACGTCGAGCGCGGTCCCCAGGACCCTCGATGACCGGCACCAGACAACAGGACCCTTCATGAAAGCCACACTGCGTCAGCGCCTGGATACCTTTGCCGAGCGCTTCGAGGAACTCTCGGCCCTGCTGGCCGAGCCCGACGTCATCGCCGACCAGCCGCGCTTCCGCGACTATTCCCGGGAATATGCCGAACTCGAGGAGTTGGTGGCTACCTGGCAGGAGTTCCGCGCCACCGAGGGCAATGTCGAGGCCGCCCAGGCCCTGCTCGAAGACAGCGACGCCGAGATGCGCGAGCTGGCCGAGCTCGAGCAGGCCGAAGGTCAGGAGCGTCTGGCGTCGCTCGAGGAGGCGCTCAAGCGGCTGCTGGTGCCCAAGGACCCGGACGACGGCCGCAGCATCTATCTGGAGGTGCGCGCCGGTACCGGCGGCGACGAGGCGGCGCTGTTTGCCGGTGATCTGTTCCGCATGTATTCCCGCTACGCCGAAAAGCACGGCTGGAAGGTCGAGGTGATCAGTGCCAGCCACGGCGAGCAGGGGGGCTACAAGGAGCTGATCTCGCGGGTCAAGGGTGAGGGCGTCTATGCCCGGCTCAAGTTCGAATCCGGCGCACACCGGGTGCAGCGGGTGCCGGCGACCGAATCCCAGGGGCGCATTCATACCTCGGCCTGCACCGTGGCGGTGATGCCTGAGGCCGACCAGGTCGGCGATATCGACATCAACACCAACGACCTGCGCGTCGATACCTTCCGCTCCAGCGGTGCTGGCGGCCAGCACGTCAACACCACCGATTCGGCGATCCGCATCACTCACCTGCCCAGCGGCGTGGTGGTCGAGTGTCAGGAAGAGCGCAGTCAGCACAAGAACCGCGCCAAGGCCATGTCGCTGCTGGCCGCGCGGCTCAAGCAGAGCGCCCAGGAGAGTCAGCAGCGCGAGCAGGCCGATACCCGTCGCTCGCTGGTCGGCTCCGGGGATCGCAGCGAGCGCATTCGCACCTATAACTTTCCTCAGGGGCGAGTCACCGATCACCGCATCAACCTGACGCTCTACAAGCTTAACGAGGTGATGACCGGCGAGCTTGGCGAGATCATCGAACCCCTGCTCCACGAGTATCAGGCCGAGCAGCTCGCTGCCCTGCAGCAGGAAGCCTGATGGGTCAAAAAGAAAGCCTGATGCGCAAAGGAGAACGCCTGATGCGGTTCGACGTGCTGTTGGCCCGCGCCGCCCAGCGTCTCAAGGCAGCAGCTTCGCCGAGCCCAAGGCTGGATGCCGAGGTGCTGCTGTGCCACGTGCTCGGTGTCAGCCGTGCCTGGCTCTACACCTGGGGCGATCGCGACGCCGAGCCCCTGGTGCGCGCGCGCTTCGAGGCTCTCGTCGCGGCGAGGGGGCAGGGTAGGCCGGTGGCTCACCTGGTCGGTGAACGCGAGTTCTGGGGGCTGACTCTCAAGACCTCTGATGCCACCCTCATTCCGCGCCCTGATACCGAATGCCTGGTCGAGGCGGCGCTCGCTCGTGGCGCCGCCGAAGGCGGCAAGCTACTGGACCTCGGTACCGGCAGCGGCGCCATCGCGCTTGCGTTCGCCAGTGAGCGCCCCGGCTGGCAGGTGACCGGCGTCGACCTGTCGCCGCAGGCCGTCGCCTTGGCCACAGACAACGCCGCTTATCTGGGGCTGTCGCGGGTCCGCTTCCTCGAGAGCGACTGGTTCGCAGCGCTTGAGGGTGAGCGCTTTTCACTGGTGGTAGCCAACCCGCCGTACCTTGCCGACGATGACCCCCATCTCGCGCAGGGTGACGTGCGTTTCGAACCACGCTCGGCGCTGGTGGCCGGCGACGAGGGGCTGGCCGACCTTTATTGGCTTGCCCGCGAGGCTCGTGCTCACCTCGAGCCGGAGGCTTGGCTGCTGCTCGAGCATGGCCTCGAGCAGGGCGCGGCGGTGCTTCAGGCGCTCGAGCAGGCGGGCTATTCGGACGTCACGACCCTTCAGGATCTGGGCGCGCGCGATCGGGTCAGCCTGGGGCGCTGGTCCGCATAGGCTCGCTTTAAAAGAGCGTTGGTGGTGCGACTCGCACCGCCTGGAGCGGATATGGTACTTGTATGGGAAACATGGGAGAGAATGACGAACCTCTCTGGCAAGCCTTCATGTGGCCCGACCAATCACTGAGGTTTTCGTCGATCCCCCCTTCCAACAACTATGGAAGCCATGATGCGCAGGCGATCCGGCGGCGACGCGTCAGTCGTTGTCTGCGTATCGAGCTTGGACACTGGATGACCATGAAAGCCAAGACCCGCTCGCTTGACCGTATCGACCTGAAGATCCTGCGTGCCCTCCAGGACAATGCCCGCATTTCCTATGTCGACCTGGCCGCTCAGGTGGGGCTATCCACCACGCCGTGCCTGGAGCGCGTCAAGCGCCTGGAGCGCTCCGGGATCATTCGCGGCTACAAGGCAGTGCTCGACCCCAGGGCCCTGAAGGCCAAGCTGCTGGTGTTCGTCGAGATCAGTCTCGAGAGCCAGTCGCCTGCGGTGTTCGACGAGTTCCGGCGTGCCGTGCGCAAGCTGCCGCAGGTCCAGGAGTGTCACCTGGTCTCGGGGCAGTTCGACTATATCCTCAAGTGCCGGATTCCCGAGATGTCGGCCTACCGCCAGCTGCTTGGCGAGGTGGTGCTGACCCTGCCCGGCGTCAAGGAGTCGAAGAGCTATGTGGTCATGGAAGAGGTTAAGGAAGAATTTACCCTGCATGTCCCGGATGTCGAGCAGCTCGAAGAGTACTGAGCACTTAGTATCGATACTTGGCATTAGCACCTAGCACTTGGCTCATAGCACCTAGCCCTCGGCACTGAGCGCCGACGCAGGCCGATTGACGCAGGCCGATTGACGTCGGCCGGGAACCAAGCAGGACCTGAGATAAAAGGCCCAGAAGACACGTGACGATGAACGACCAGGCGCTGCTGCGCTATAGCCGCCAGATCATGCTCGATCCGATCGAGATCGAAGGCCAGGAGCGTCTCCTTGCAAGCCATGCGCTGGTGATCGGCGCTGGCGGGCTGGGCTCGCCGGTGGCGCTTTACCTGGCGGCAGCGGGGGTCGGCCGCTTGACGCTGGCCGACGATGACGCGGTCGAGCTTTCCAATCTGCAGCGCCAGGTCGCCCACGGCCAGGCGGACATCGGCCGCCTCAAGGCCGAATCGGCTCGCGATGCCGCGCTGGCGCTCAACCCTGACTGCCGGATCACCGCCGTCACCGAGCGCCTCGACGGCGAGGCGCTGGCACTCGCCGTCCAGGCAGCGGATCTGGTGCTCGACTGCACCGATCGCTTCGCCTCGCGCTATGCCATCAACGCCGCCTGCCAGGCGGAAGGGCGGCCGCTGGTCTCTGGAGCGGCGATTCGCTTCGGTGGACAGCTTGCGGTCTTCGATCCTCGCGACCCGGAAAGCCCCTGCTATGCCTGCCTCTATCCGCCTAGCAAGCCAGGAGAACCCGTCGATGACGAGGAGCTGCGCTGCGCCGAGAACGGCGTGGTAGCACCCCTGGTCGGGCTGATCGGGAGCTTTCAGGCTTTGGAGGCGGTCAAGCTGCTCAGCGGTGCCGGTAGCGCCCATCAAGGGCTTTCCACCTTCGATGGCCTCACCGGTGAATGGCGGCGCTTCCGGGTGCCCCGCGATCCGGCCTGCCCGGTCTGCGGGCAGCGCTGCGGTCAGGACTGACCCATGGCCGAGCACGTAGCGCCGCCGCTTGGGCGGGTCAGCGACTTCGAGGTGCGCCTGATCCGCGTGTTCAAGGCGGTAGTCGAGTGCGGAGGCTTCACCGCCGCCGAGGGCGAGCTAGGCATCTCCCGCTCGGCGATCAGCCTGCACATGAGCGATCTCGAAAAACGCCTGGGCCTGCGCCTGTGTCAGCGCGGACGCGGCGGCTTTGCACTCACCGAGGAGGGGCGTCAGGTCTATCGGGCCGGGCTGACCCTGCTGGCTTCCCTGGAGACCTTCCGCACCGAGGTCAACGGCCTGCACCGCACCCTGCGCGGCGAGCTCAATATCGGCATCACCGATAACCTGGTCAGCCTGCCGCAGATGCGTATCACACATGCCCTGGCCGCCCTAAAGGCCAAGGGACCTGAGGTGGTGGTGAATATCCACATGGAAGCACCGGACAGCATCGCTCAGGGAGTGCTCGATGCCCGGCTGCATATCGGCGTGGTGCCCGAGGTCAACCTGCTGGCGAGCCTCGAGGCGCGCCCGCTCTACGATGAGGCCTCACGGCTTTATTGCGCCGATACCCACCCGCTCTACGCCGCCCCTGATGCTGACCTGACGACGGAGCAACTCGCCGGCTTCGAGGCGGTGATCCCCGGCTATCCGTTGCCGGAAGCGGCGCGGGCGGCCCATGCCCCGCTCACCGGCACCGCCACCGCCAGTGATCGCGAGGGCGCGGCCTTTATGATTCTCACCGGGGCCTACCTCGGCTACCTGCCGGACCACCTGGCCGCCCACTGGGTCGCCGCCGGGCGGCTTCGGGAACTCGACCTGCCAGGCTGTCGCTTCAGCACCCCTTTCGTCACCATCACCCGCCGCGACCGGCGCCCCCATCGGGTCCTCGAAGCCTTTCTCGACGAGTTGGCCAACCAGTCCTGAGGGGCGGCGGCTTCAACGACAACGGCCGGCCCCGAAGGGCCGGCCGTTTCCGGTCCTGACAACTTATATCAGCTACCGGAGGGGAAGTGAAACTCGGCGTGAGTGGTTTCGAAGGCTGACGGCCAGCGCTGGGAGATCGCCTTGCGCCGGGTGTAGAAGCGCACTGCGTCCGGGCCATAGGCGTGCAGGTCACCAAACAGTGAGCGCTTCCAGCCGCCGAAGCTGTGGTAGGCCACCGGCACCGGCAGCGGGACATTGATGCCGACCATGCCCACCTGGATGCGATCGGCGAAGCGCCTGGCCGCCTCGCCGTCAGCGGTGAACAGGCAGGTGCCGTTGCCGTACTCGTGGGCGTTGATCAGGGCGATGGCCTCATCGAGGCTCTCCACCCGCACCACGCACAGCACCGGGCCGAAGATCTCCTCCTGATAGATGCGCATCTCGGGCGTCACCCGGTCGAACAGGCAGCCGCCGAGGAAGTAGCCGTCTTCATGGCCGGGAACCGTCAGGCTGCGGCCGTCCGCAACCAGGCGGGCTCCTTCCTGGGTGCCGATTTCCAGATAGCCCATCACCTTGTCGCGGTGTTCGGCGGTCACCAGGGCTCCCATGTCGAGGCCTCGCTGGGTGCCGGGGCCGATCTTCAGGGCCTGGATCTTCGGCACCAGGGCCTCGATCAGCCGGTCGGCGCTGTCATCGCCCACGCATACGGCCACCGAGATCGCCATGCAGCGCTCGCCGGCGCTGCCAAAGGCCGCGCCCATCAGCGTGTTGGCGGCATTGTCGAGATCTGCATCCGGCAGCACCACAGCATGATTCTTGGCCCCGCCCAGCGCCTGGACGCGCTTGCCGCCGGCCGAGCCGCGGGCGTACAGGGACGCGGCGATGGGCGTCGAGCCGACGAAGGAGATCGCCTCGACCTCGGGGGAATCGAGCAGACCCTCGACGGCCACGCGATCGCCCTGCAGCACGTTGAGCACCCCCGGCGGGGCCCCTGCCTCGCCGAGCAGTTCGGCGATCGCCAGCACCGAGGAAGGATCCTTCTCCGAGGGCTTGAGGATGAAGGTGTTGCCGCAGGCAATCGCCATGGGGTACATCCACAGCGGCACCATGGCCGGGAAGTTGAAGGGCGTGATGCCCGCCACCACGCCGAGCGGCTGAAAGTTTGACCAGGCATCGATGCCCGGGCCGGCGTTATGGGAGTACTCCCCCTTGAGCAGCTCCGGCACGCCACAGGCGTACTCGACGTTCTCGATGCCGCGCCGGAGCTCGCCCATGGCGTCCTCGACGGTCTTGCCGTGCTCCTCGCTGATCAGCTGGACGAGGCGGTCGGCGTGCTCCTCGAGCAGCTGCTTGAAGCGGTACATGACCTGGGCGCGCTTGGCCGGCGGAGTGTCCCGCCAGGCTGGGAAGGCCTCCCGGGCCGCCGCGATGGCGCGCTCGACGATGGCGGCATCGGCCTTGGCGACCTGGCGGATAACCTGGCCGGTAGCCGGGTTGGTGACGGGCAGCGTGGCTTCGCTGGTCTGCGACTGGCCGTTGATGAAGTGGGCGATCTGTTGCATGAGAGCTCCTGAAGAAAGGGCAGAGGGCAAAGAGCACAAAGAATAAAGGGCGTTCAGTCCAGGGTGTCGAGAGTAGTCGCCACGGCCTCGAAGAGCCGCTCGAGCTCGTCCTCGGTGGTCGAGAACGGAGGGCCGAACTGCAGGGTGTCGCCGCCGAAGCGGACATAGAAGCCCGCTTCCCATAGCGCCAGATGGGCATCCCGTGGGCGGATCGTCGGGTCGCCATCCCTCGGGGCAAGCTGGATGGCGCCGGCCAGGCCATAGTTGCGGATGTCGACCACGTGACGCCTGCCGCGCAGGGCATGCAGCTTGTTCTCGAAGGCCGGGGCGATGGTGCGCACCTGGGCCGGGAAGTCCTCGCGCTCGAACAGCGCAAGCGCCGCCAGGCCCGCAGCGCAGGCCACCGGGTGGCCGCTGTAGGTGTAGCCGTGGGGGAACTCGATGGCGTGGGCCGGTGCGGTGCCGTCCATGAAGGCCGAGAAGACCTCGTGGGAGGCGATCACCGCGCCCATCGGCACCGCGCCGTTGGTCAGCTGCTTGGCCACGTTCATGATGTCTGGCGTGACGCCAAAGGCCTCGGCGCCGGTGCGTGCGCCGCAGCGGCCGAAGGCAGTGATCACCTCGTCGAAAATCAGCAGGATGTCATGGGCGTCGCAGATCGCCCGCAGTCGCTCCAGATAGCCCTTGGGCGGTACGATGACACCGCCGGAGCCAGACATCGGCTCGACGATCACCGCGGCGATGGTCGAGGCGTCGTGCAGGGCGATCTGGTCGAGCAGGGCGTTGGCCAGTTCCCAGCCGGTCTCAGCCTGGCCGCGGGTGAAGGCCAGACTCTGTTGCAGGGTGTGCGGCAGGTGACTGACGTCGAGAAGCGGACCGTAGTGCTTGCGATTGGCGCCGATACCCCCAAGGCTGGTACCGCCGATGTTGACGCCATGATAGCCCTTGGCGCGACCGATTAGCCGCGTCTTCTCGGGGCGCCCCTTGAGGCGCCAGTAGGCCTTGGCCATCTTC
Organism: Onishia taeanensis; assembly: GCF_003268885.1. GTDB lineage: Bacteria > Pseudomonadota > Gammaproteobacteria > Pseudomonadales > Halomonadaceae > Onishia > Onishia taeanensis_A. The sequence continues at coordinate 383,873 of NZ_QLSX01000001.1, read as the reverse complement.
ACCGAGGTGTCGGCGGCCTCGGAGCCCGAGTTGGTGAAGAATACGTGATCGAGGCCGGCCGGCGTCAGCTCGGCGACCTTGTCGGCAAGCGCAAAGGCCAGCGGATGGCCGACCTGAAAGCCGGGGGCGAAGTCGAGGCTGCCCAGCTGGTGCGACACTGCGTCCTTTATCTCGGCGCGGTTATGGCCGGCGCCGCAGGTCCACAGGCCGGAGAGGGAGTCGAACAGCCGGCGACCCTTGGCATCGATGAAGTAGCGTCCTTCGGCGCCGGTCACCATCCGCGGATGGTTGCGGAAATCGCGGTTGGCGGTATAGGGCATCCAGAAGGCGGACGACAGGGTATCGGGAGCCGAGGTGCTGGTGGGGTCGGTCTCAACGTCGGAATGCAGCATGGAGCCTCCTGGTCAGGCGCTGTGGGGTATGTCCACAGCATGGCGCGGCTGGCACGTACGAAAAATCCAACTTTACTCACACCAACGTGAGTAAAATATGGCGTAACAGCGGCAAGGCGCCTGTCCCTATTGGTCCCGGCGGCACAGTTCTATAGACTGCGCGACCGGCCATGATCCGGTCGGCGAAGGCCGGCATGCGACAAGACGAGGAGAGCGATGAGCGAAACCAGCACGGCGAGCGCCCCGCCCCGCCAGGGCCTGACTGACAAGGGCCCGACGCCGCGCCGCGCTGCGGCGATCGCCCTCGAGGGCCTGCATAAGCGCTTCGGCCCCGACTCCGTGGCGCTGGACGGCGTCGATCTCACGATCCGCGAGGGGGAGTTCTTCACCCTGCTCGGACCCTCGGGCTGCGGCAAGACGACGCTATTGCGCATTCTTGCCGGGCTCGAGTCGCCGGACGCCGGCCGCCTGACCCTTGGCGGGCGCGATATCACCCAGGTGCCGGCTCATCGGCGCAGCGTCAACACCGTCTTCCAGTCCTATGCGCTTTTTCCGCACCTGTCGGTGCGCGAAAACCTGGCCTTTGGGCTGCGCATGCAGGGGGTGGCCAAGCCCGAGCGGGAGTCGCGGGTTGCCGAGATTGCCCGCTTCATCCAGCTTGGCGAGCTTATCGAGCGCAGAGTGGACCAGCTCTCTGGCGGCCAGCGTCAGCGCATTGCCCTGGCTAGGGCGCTGGTCTGTGAGCCGGATGTGCTGCTGCTCGATGAGCCGCTGTCAGCGCTGGATGCCGGGCTTCGCGGTCAGCTCCAGGTCGAGCTAAAGCGCGTCCAGGAGCGCCTGGGCATGACCTTTCTCTTCGTCACCCACGATCAGCAGGAAGCCATGGTGATGTCGGATCGCATCGCCGTGCTCGACGGTGGCTGCATCCAGCAGGTCGGTTCGCCCCGCGAGGTCTATGAGCGGCCGGCGAACGCCTTCGTGGCGCGCTTCATGGGCCATGACAACCTCTTTCCCATTCACTCGCGGCACGGAGTGCGGCTCAACACCGACCTGGGGGCGCTGACGGTTGAGTCGCCGGCGTCCGAGCCACCAGAGACCCCGGATGCGGACTCGCTGCTGCTGATCCGCCCCGAGACGGTGGATTTGCTGCCATCGGACCAGGCCGGCGCCAACTGCCTGCCGGCACGCGTCACCGACTGCCTGTACCGGGGCAGCCACGCCGAATACCGCCTGGCGGTGGGCGATGCCGAGCTGCAGGCGATGGTCAATAACCGGGGGCGGCAGTTGCCCGGCGTAGGGGATCGCGTCTGCGTATCGGTAGCGGCCGAGGACCTGGTGACGCTGACTGGCGAGGAGGGCACATGAGCGGGGCCGGCGTTTCGCACGCTCCCGGCGCGCGCAGGGCCCTTGGCGATACTCGCCATCTGCTGCTCACCGTGGCACCGGGGGCGCTCTGGCTGCTGATCTTTCTGGTGCTGCCCGGCATCTACCTGATGGGGGTGGCTTTCATGACCAACGGGCCCTATGGTCAGCCCCAGATGCCGCTGACGCTGGATGCCTTCGAGCGGCTGGCCGGCTATGGCATCCTGGGCTGGAGCCCGGCTAATCTCTACACCCTGCTGCGTTCGCTCGCGCAGACTCTGGTCGCGACCCTGCTGGTAGTGGCGATCAGCTATCCGCTGGCCTACCACATCAGCACTGCCAATGCGCGCTGGCGGCCGGTGATGCTACTGGCGCTGGTGGTGCCGTCCTGGACCAATCAGGTGATTCGCACCTTTGGCTGGATGAACCTGCTGGCGCCTGGCACGCCCCTGGCGGGTCTTGCCGAGTCGCTGAGCCTGATACCGCCCAACATGGGGCTTTATCCGTCCAATGTCGCGGTGACCCTAGGGCTTGTCTATAACTTCCTGCCGTTCATGGTGCTGCCGCTCTATGCCGCCTTCGAGAAGCTCGATACCTCTCAGGTGGAGGCGGCTCAGGACCTCTATGCCTCGCCGCTGTGGACCTTTCGACATGCGGTTTTTCCCCAGACCCTGCCGGGGCTGCTGGCCGGCGGTGTGCTGGTGGCGATTCCCGCCTTCGGCATGTATGTGGTCTCTGAGCTGCTGGGCGGTGGCAAGCACATGCTGCTTGGCAACCTGGTGGCGCGGCAGTTTGCCGGTGGCGCCAACTGGCCGCTGGGGGCTGCCGGCGCGATCCTGATGCTGTTGGCGACCTTTGCCGGGCTCTATGTGATGAGACGGCTGGGCAGGCGCCTGGGCGGTGGCGATGAGGTGGTGATATGACCCGTCGTGGACTGCATCGAGGCTTGCGCGCCTTCTGGTGGTTGACGCTGGTGTTTCTCTATCTGCCACTGGCGGTGGTGGTGCTCTACTCCTTCAACGCCTCCAACAGTGCCGCCCACTTTACCGGCGTCTCGCTGCGCTGGTATCACCGGCTGATGGGCAATGAGGCGCTGCTCACTGCGCTTGGCAATAGCCTGCTGCTGGCGGTGGTTTCTTCACTGATTGCACTGCTGCTCGGCACCCTGATCGGCTATGGCATGTTCCACCATCGCTGGCGAAGGCTGGGCTGGCTGGTGGTGCTGATCTATCTGCCCCTGGTGCTGCCGGATATCGTCTTCGGCATCGCCGAAATGGCCTTTTTCGTGCAGGTGGAGCGCCTGACCGGCTGGCTGTCACCGGGGCTTGGCACCATGGTCATCGCCCATGTTTCCTTCCAGGTTCCCTTCGTGGCGCTGATCGTCTATTCGCGGCTGGTGGGGCTCGACCCGAGCCTGTTCGAAGCGGCCAAGGATCTCTATGCCTCGCCCTGGCAACGGGCCCGCCATTTTCTGGTGCCGACCCTGAGGCCCGCGTTGATCTCAGGGGCCTTTCTGTCATTCACGCTGTCGCTGGATGATTTCGTGATCAGCTTCTTCACCGCAGGCCCCGAGAGCGCGACGCTGCCGATCTATATCTGGGGGGCGATCCGCAAGGGCGTCTCGCCGGAGATCAATGCCATTGCGACGCTGATGATCGCTGCCGTAGTGCTGGTCGCCGTGGCCAGCCTGCTGCTAGGCCGTCAGCGTTCGGGGCGTGGCTAGCGAGCCTCTGCCACGACCGCTCCGGGCCAGCGGCCGTGACCTGGCCCCACGGTGATGTCGCCAGGAAGGCCTTGACGTGGCACCCTGCCGGTTTCGCCGATCTCATCCCGCTTAACATCACATCATCGCTACTCAGGAGAGTCACGCATGCCGCATTCGCTTCCTCGTCCCTTCGTTCGGTCGGTCCGCCTGGCCTGGCCACTCATCGGCCTGATGCTGGCCGGCGGCGCTCAGGCCGCAGACGACAAGCTCTATCTGTTCAACTGGACCGAGTACATGGACCCGGCGATCATCGATGCCTTCGAGGAGCGCTACGATGTCGAGGTGGTGCAGAACTACTTCAACTCTTTGCCGGAAATGTTTGCCAAGCTCAATGCTGGCGGCGTGTCCCAGTATGACGTGATCGTGCCGTCCAACTACTATGTGCCGCGCCTGATCGAGACCGGCCTGGTGCAGCCCCTGGACAAGACGAAGCTTTCGCACCTCGATAACGTCATGGACACCTTCCAAGACCCCGGTTATGACCCGGGCGGCGACTACAGCGTGCCCTACCAGTGGGGCACCACCGGCATCATCTACAACACCGACACCTTCCCCGACGCGCCGAAGAGCTGGTCGCTGCTGTTTGATGCGGACGAGAATCCGGATTACCCCTTCGCGGTAGCGGGCGATGGGCAGGTGACCATGGGTGGGGCCTGCGCCTATCTCGGCCATGGCTATGACTGCACCGGCCTGGATGCCTGGCGGGAGGCGGCGAAGCTTCTGATCGAGACCAAGGGACGTGACACCTTTAGCGGCTTCACCGACGGCACCCCGGCGCTGCAGCAGCTGTCCCGCGGCGTGGTGCATGCGGCGATGAGCTTCAACGGCGACTATCTGGCTTTCAAGGAAGAAGATCCCGAGGGTTTCGCCAATACCGCCTTCATGATCCCCGATGAAGGAGCCGAGATGTGGGTCGATACCATGATGATTCCCGCCGAGGCGCCAAACCCCGATCTCGCCCATGCCTTCATCGACTTCCTGCTCGAAGCGAAGGTAGGCGCCCAGCTGTCGAACTACAACTACTACGCAAGCCCCAATGCGGCTGCTGAGCCGTATCTGGACGCGGTGCTGACCCAGCCGCCGGTGCAGCCAAGCGACGAGGACATGCAGCGGCTGCGCTTCATCCCGAGCCTTGCAGGCGACGAGCTGCAGATCTTCCAGCAGCTATGGTCAGAAGTTCAGGCGCGCTAATCCTCAATGGGTCATGTCTGCTGGGCCCGGGGTCGCCATGACGGCTCCGGGCCTTTGCTCGTTTGGGCGCATGAATGGCGCCGGCTGAGGGCATCGTCTCACTGCGTCTGCCGATGGCGACAGGCCGTCGGCAAGTGTGGAAACACCGCACAGCTGCCGTGATTCACGTGTCTGCTTTATGATCCCTGCGCTATACTCCGCCCGTCTCCGACTCGTCAGCGGCAGGATGTCGCCCGAGTCCCCGTCTCATCCTTTCCCGTCACCTCGCCTGGCGCCAGCGCGTGCCCCGGGGGCGAGATTCCAGTTTTTGGATTCCCCCGAGCCGACTCTTATCCATGTCGACCCCTGTGTGGTCGACCCCTGTGTCGTGTTTGAGGAGCGAGTGATGAACAAGTCCATCGTGATTGGTAGCACCCTGTCAGTTCTCGGTCTTGGCGGCTTGGCGGTGGGGGCCTATCAGGTCAGCAGCTATTCCCAAGCGCCTGAGCCGGTCTATGCCGACATCCTGCAGGTCGAGGCGGCGACGCGAACCGTCGAGACGCCGCGCCAGGTCTGCGAGAACGTGGTGGTCAGCCAGCAGGCGCCCAGCCGCGACCCCAATCGCATTATCGGCACCGCCGCGGGTGCCATCGTCGGCGGCCTGCTCGGCAATCAGGTCGGCGGTGGTAATGGCAAGAAGATCGCCACTGTGGCCGGTGCCGTGGGCGGTGGCCTGGCGGGGCGCGAGGTTCAGGGGCGCATCGAGGCCGGTCAGACCAGCACCACCACCCGACAAGAGTGCCACACCGTCACCGATACCCGTCAGGAGCACCTGGGGTATGACGTGGAATACCGGGTCGATGGTCAGGTCTTCAGCGCCCGCCTCGATGAGGCGCCCCAGGGCAACCGGGTGTTGATGCAGAACGGCCAGCCCCAGTGGCAGGCTGGTCAGGCAACGTCTCAGGGTGACTCTCAGGGCTGATGCGAAGGGGCCGGCATGCTGTCGGCCTTCGATATTTTCCATGCCGGTTCCCATGCCTGTTTCCATTCCCATGCCGGACGCCTGGTGGCGCCCGTGTCGTCATGATTATCCGGTCACTGTGCCTTCCAGTCTGCCGCACGGTTCTCGGCGCTTTCCCGCTTTCCCGCTTTCCCGCTTTCCCGCTGGCCTGTCAGGCTGCCACCTCGCCGACTTGCGGAGGGATGTTGAGGTTCATGCGGAATAGGTTGCCGGGGTCGACCTGCTGCTTGATGGCCTGTAGGCGGGCAAAGTTGATCCCGTAGGCCGCCGCCACCCGGTCGCCTTCATCCTCGGTGAGGAAGTTCACATAACCGCCGCCCGTGGCGAAGGGCGCCAGGGACGTAAAGGCCTGGCGGGCCCAGTCGCGGCAGCGGGCATCGTCCTCGGCGGCTTGCCAACGGCCATGAACATTCACGACATAGGTGGCGTTGCGTCCCGCGTAGGCGGTGGCGCTGGGCTCAACCCGGGCCATAGCGCCGCCCAACTGGGCAGCGAAGATCTCGCACTCCGGGCCGGGCAGTGTCTCGGCCGCGCGGATCAGCGCCGCGAGAGCCTCATCATCGAGCCGAGCGAAATCGTGGGACTTCCAATAGTTGCGTGCGCCCGGGGTGAGCAGGGGGTCGAAGGCCGACTGGAAAGCGGTGTAGGGCTGGGCGCCGAGATGCTCGCCGAGCGGGGTGCCGAAGGCACGTACTGGAGCCGCCAGGCGTTCGCCCTCGGCGATCTCACCGGCATAGAGCAGGGCAAATACCACTACCGGTTGGCCATGGGCAGATTCGGGCAGGAAGGGCAGCGGTGGGGCCTGGCGGAGCACTGCCCAGACGCTGAGTTCGTCAGGAGCGGTCTGGGTGAAGTCCCGCCAGGCGCGCATCACCCGCTCGGCCTGATCGAAGGGGTAGACCACCAGGCCCGCGTAAACGTCGGGGCCCACCGGGTGGAGCTGGAACTCGAAGGAGGTCACTACGCCGAAGTTGCCGCCGCCACCGCGAATGGCCCAGAAAAGGTCGGGCTCCTCGCTGGCCGAGACCCAGTGGCGCTGACCATCGGCGGTGACAATGTCGGCGCTCAGTAGATTGTCAGCGGTCAGGCCGTGGCGCCGCGTCAGCCAGCCGAATCCCCCGCCCAGGCAGAGGCCAGCGACCCCGGTAGTGGCGTTGATGCCCAGTGGTGTGGCCAGCCCGAAGGCCTGGGTCTCCCGGTCGAGATCGCCGAGCAGGGCGCCAGGATCGACCCGGGCAGTCCGTCGGCGCGGATCCACCCGCACGTTGCGCAGCGCCGAAAGGTCGATAGTCATGCCTTGCTCGGCGATGGCATTGCCGGCGATATGATGGCCACCTCCCCGCACGCTGAGCCGCATGGCATGATCGCGGGCGAAGTTAATGGCCTGGGCGACGTCATTGGCGCCCAGGCAGCGGGCGATCAGTGCAGGGTGCCGGTCCAGCATGCCATTCCACAGCTGGCGCAGCATGTCATAGCTGGCATCGTCCGGGGTGATCACGCTGCCGTGAAGGGCGGCGCGCAGGCGGTCAATGGCTTCTAGGGGCAATGACTGTTCATCGCCCTCCAGAGTCCGGTAGGTAAGTGTCTTCATGGCAAGCCCCCTTGAGGGGAAGTCTGGCTGGCCCGTAGGGCTTCCATGCCGGGTGGGGAGGGTCGAAGGACGTCGCCGTTCCGGGCGACGGATGGAAACAGAGAGAGTGGGGCTTAGGCGCACCCTCGTCACTAACAGCACATGACGGTTCTTAAAGAGTCTGGCGGGTAGCGGGGCGCATGGGGCACCAAATCGTCTAGGGGAATGGTCGAAGAGTGGGGAGGCGGGAAGGCATAGCGATGTACAATACCTGTATCGATATTGTACATAAATTGGCGTAGTCTGCAGGGACATTACTTCAGGAGCGACGCCATGTTTGGGATCTTCAAGAGCGACCCGACCAAGAAGCTGCAGAAGGCCTATGAGCGCAAGCTTGAGCAGGCCATGGAAGCCGCCCGCAATGGCGACATGCACGCCAATGCCTCCTTGACCGCCGAAGCGGAAGCCCTGCGAGAGCAGATCGAGGCGCACAAGAGCGGCTGACCGGGCCTGATGGTAGTGACACCGCCGTATACGACGACGCCCCCTTCAAAGGGGGCGTCTTGCGTTGCGGGCAGCGCGCGGGATTCACTTCCCACGCCTGCCATTCAGTGCCTTGGATGGTTCAGCACAGGGCGTCGAGCTTTTCCTTGAGTAAGCCGTTGACCTGCTGGGGATTCGCGGTGCCGCGGGAGGCCTTCATTACCTGGCCGACGAAGTAGCCGATCATCTTGCCGCGCTTATCCGGTTCTGCATCGCGATACTGGGCGACCTGCACCGGGCTGTCAGCGATCACCTGATCGATCATCGCCTCGATGGCGCCGGTGTCGGTGACCTGCTTGAGGCCGCGGGCCTCGATGATTGCATCGGCGCTGTCGCCTTCACCGTCCCACAGCGCGGCGAAGACCTGCTTGGCGGCCTTGCCGTTGATGGTCTCGTCCTTGACCCGGGCCACTAGCTCGCCGAGTTGGGTAGCCGATACCGGGCTCGAGGCGATCTCCAGGCCTTCCTTGTTGAGGCGGCCGGCGAATTCGCCCTGTACCCAGTTGGCGGCCAGCTTGGCATCGCCGCAGACGTCCTTCACCCCCTCGAAGAAATCGGCCATGGCGCGTGTCGCCGAGAGCACGCCGGCATCGTAGGCGGACAGCCCCAGCTCGCCCTGGAAGCGTGCGCGTTTCTCTGCGGGCAGTTCCGGCAGCGAGGTGCGCAGGTGGTCCACGTAGGCGTCATCGAGCACCACTGGCAGCAGGTCGGGGCAGGGGAAGTAACGGTAGTCGTTGGCCTCCTCCTTGGTGCGCATGCTGCGGGTCTCGTCGGCATCGGGGTCGTACAGGCGCGTTTCCTGTACGACCTTGCCGCCGTCTTCGAGCAGTTCTACCTGGCGCTCGACCTCGAAGGCGATGGCGCGCTCGACGAAGCGGAAGGAGTTGACGTTCTTGATCTCGGCGCGGGTGCCGAAGGCCTCCTGCCCCTTGGGGCGCACCGAGACGTTGACGTCGCAGCGCATCGAGCCCTCGGCCATGTTGCCATCCGAGATGCCAAGGTAGGTGACGATGGAATGGATCGCCTTCAGGTAGGCCGCGGCTTCCTTGGCAGAGCGCATGTCGGGCTCTGAGACGATCTCCAGAAGCGGTGTGCCGGCGCGGTTCAGGTCGACCCCGGTCATGCCATGGAAGTCCTCGTGCAGCGACTTGCCGGCGTCTTCCTCAAGGTGGGCGTGATGAACGCGGATGCGCTTCGTTTCGCCGTCATCGAGGGTGATCTCGACCTCGCCCGGCCCGACGATCGGGTGATACATCTGGCTGGTCTGGTAGCCCTTGGGCAGGTCCGGGTAGAAGTAGTTCTTGCGATCGAAGATCGAGACCTCGGGAATCTCGGCATCGATGCCGAGCCCGAACTGCACCGCCATGGCCACGGCGGACTCGTTGAGCACCGGCAGGACCCCGGGCAGGCCCAGATCAACGGCGCAGGCCTGGCTGTTGGGCTCGGCGCCGAAGGCGGTGGAGGCCCCGGAGAAGATCTTCGAGCGGGTGGCCAGCTGGACGTGGACCTCTAGGCCGATCACGGTTTCCCATTGCATCATGCGTTCTCCTTGCCGAAGGCCGGGCGTTGCTGGTGCCAGTCGGTGACCTGCTGGAACTGGTGGGCGACGTTGAGTAGCTGCGATTCGGCGAAGTGCGGGCCGAGGATCTGCAGACCCACCGGGCGGCCGTTGACGGCGCCTGCCGGCACGCTGATGCCGGGAATGCCCGCCAGGTTGATGGCAATGGTGTAGATGTCCTGCAGGTACATGGACACCGGGTCCTTGTTGGCGCCCAGGTCAAAGGCCGGCGTCGGCGTCGACGGGCCCATCAGCACGTCGACTTCCTCGAAGGCGTCCATGAAATCCTGGCGGATCAGGCGGCGAACCTGTTGGGCCTTCTTGTAGTAGGCGTCGAAGAAGCCTTCGGAGAGGGTGTGAGTGCCGATCAGGATGCGGCGCTTGACCTCGTCGCCGAAGCCTTCGGCCCGGGAGCGCTTGTAGAGATCCTCGAGATCCTTGGGCGCGTCGCAGCGATGACCGAAGCGCACGCCGTCATAGCGGGACAGGTTCGAGGACGCCTCGGCCGGGGCGATGACGTAGTAGGCTGGGATGGCGTGATGGGTATGCGGCAGGCTGACTTCCTGCACGGTAGCGCCGAGGGATTCGTAGACCTTGACCGCCTCGCGAATGGCGCTCTCAACCGCCGGGTCCAGGCCATCGCCGAAGTATTCCTTGGGTAGGCCGATCTTGAGGCCGGACAGCGACGCGCCAAGCTCGGCGCGATAGTCGGGCACACCACGGGCCACGCTAGTGGAGTCGCGCAGGTCATGCCCGGCGATGGCGCTCAGCAGCAGTGCGCAGTCCTCGGCGGTGCGGGCCATGGGGCCGGCCTGATCGAGGCTCGAGGCGTAGGCCACCATGCCGTAGCGGGAGACGCGCCCATAGGTGGGCTTCAGACCGGTAATGCCGCAGAAGGCGGCCGGCTGGCGAATCGAGCCGCCGGTGTCGGTACCCAGCGCCGCCGGTACCAGGCCTGCAGCCACGGCGGCGGCACTGCCACCGGAGCTGCCACCGGGCACGGCTGAGAGATCCCAGGGGTTCTTGACCGGGCCGTAGTAGCTGTTTTCGTTGGAGGAGCCCATGGCGAACTCGTCCATGTTGGTCTTGCCAAGGCTCACGGTGCCGGCGGTCTTGAGCTTCTCGACCACATGCGCGTCATAGGGCGCAACGAAATTGTCGAGCATCTTCGAGCCACAGCTGGTCCGTACATCCTGGGTGCAGAAGATGTCTTTCAGGGCCAGCGGAAGGCCGGTGAGCGGGCCGGCTTCGCCGCGGCCGCGGGCGGCGTCGGCGGCATCGGCGGCGGCCAGTGCCTGCTCGGCGGTCACGCTGATGAAGCTGTTGAGGTCGCCGTCGAGGCGCTCGACGCGTGCGAGCAACGATTCGGTCAATTGGCGGCTGGTGAACTCGCCGGCCTCGAGGGCGCGGGCAAGCTCGGTCAGGGTCATGTCATGCATTGAGGCTTGGCTCCAGATGAGGCATTCAGGCAGCGAGCAGGGCTCATTCGACGACGCGGGGCACCAGGTAGAGGCCGTTCTCTACCGCCGGGGCGTTGCGTTGGAAGCGCTCGCGCTGGTCGGTCTCGGTGACCTCGTCGGCGCGCAGACGCTGAGTGGCATCCAACGGGTGCGCCAACGGGGCCACGCCGTCGGTGTCGACCGCCTGAAGCTGGTCGGCCATCTCGAGAATACGGGTCAGGTCGTCGACATAGCGGTCGGCGTCTGTCTCATCAAGGCCCAGTCGGGCCAGATGCGCCGCGCGCTGCACGTCTTGCGGTTCAAGCGCCATGGTGGATATCCCTTGAGCATGGATCGTGGCGGCGGCGCCGAGCTGGCGTCTGCCGCAGTAAATAACCGCAAAATGTACCATATCCTGGGCCAACTGGCAGGGCTTCCACTCTCGCGTCCGCCCCCGATGTCGCTTGCTGCATTAAAGCGGCGATGGTACCGTTTGCGTCCGCACAGGGTTCCGGTCTGCACTAGGTGAAAGACTTCCATGTTTAAACGTTTACGTGGGCTGTTCTCCAGCGATCTCTCGATCGACTTGGGTACGGCCAACACGCTGATCTATGTTCGCGGACGGGGCATCGTGCTCGATGAGCCTTCCGTGGTGGCGATTCGCCAATCGGGCAATATGCGCACCGTGGCTGCTGTGGGCATTGATGCCAAGCGCATGCTGGGCCGTACGCCGGGCAATATCACTGCCATCCGGCCGATGAAGGATGGCGTGATCGCCGATTTCACCGTGACCGAGCAGATGCTTCAGCACTTTATCCGCAAGGTGCACCAAAGCACCTTCTTGACGCCGAGTCCGCGGGTGCTGGTCTGCGTGCCTTGCATGTCGACTCAAGTCGAGCGCCGTGCGATCAAGGAATCTGCCGAGGGCGCTGGCGCCCGTGAGGTGTTCCTGATCGAGGAGCCGATGGCGGCGGCGATCGGTGCCGGCCTGCCGGTCGAAGAGGCCCAAGGCTCGATGGTCGTCGATATCGGTGGCGGTACCAGCGAAATCGCGATTATCTCGCTCAACGGCGTGGTCTACTCGGAATCCATCCGCGTCGGCGGCGACCGCTTCGACGAGGCCATCACCGCCTATGTGCGCCGTCATTACGGCAGCCTGATCGGTGAGGCGACTGCCGAGCGCATCAAGGAAGAGATCGGTTGCGCCTACCCGGGCGGTGAGCTGCGCGAGATCGACGTGCGCGGTCGCAACCTGGCCGAGGGCATTCCGCGCAGCTTCACGCTGAACTCCCACGAGGCCCTCGATGCCTTGCAGGAAACGCTGGCGGCCATCGTCACGGCCGTGAAGAGTGCCCTCGAACAGTCTCCCCCCGAGCTTGCCTCGGACATCGCCGAGCGCGGCCTGGTGCTGACTGGCGGCGGTGCTCTGCTGCGCGACCTGGACAAGCTCATTTCCGAGGAAACCGGCCTGCCGGTGATCGTCGCCGAAGATCCGCTGACCTGCGTGGCGCGTGGTGGCGGCAAGGCGCTGGAAATGATCGATCAGCATACCTTCGAGCTACTCTCCAGCGACTGATCAGTTCGCTAGACCGTGACCCGGGGGAACGCTTATCAAACCGCTGTTCACGCACGCGCCAGTGCCCGGTTACCGCATGCTGCTGTGTGCGGTGCTGGCGCTTTCGTTGATGTTTGCCGAACATCAATTGTCGCGGGTCGAAGCCTTGCGGGCACAGCTGTCGACCGTGGTTGCGCCCGTGCAGTGGCTGGTCAGTCTGCCCAGTGATGTCCTGTCATGGGGCTCGCTCGCGATGTCTGATCAGCGCGCCCTTGTCGATGAGAATCGCCAGCTTCGTCAGCAGTTGCTGACCCTGTCACATCGTGTCCAGCGGATGGCCAGCCTGACCGCAGAAAACGTGCGGTTGCGCGAACTCCTGAACGCTACCCAGCGCGATGATATTCCTTTTCTCACCGCGGAACTCCTGTCGCTGGATTCAGATCCCTTCACCCAGCAGATGGTCGTCGATCGCGGCCGTCGCGATGGGGTCTATGTGGGGCAGCCGGTGATGGATGCTTCCGGGCTGGTGGGGCAGGTCACCTCGGTCTCGGCCTATACCAGCCGGGTGCTGATGGTGGCCGATGCCAATCATGCGATGCCGGTGCAGGTAAACCGCAACGGGCTGCGGTTCATCATTCAGGGCACGGGGCGCTTTGACGCCATGCGCGTACTGCATGTGCCCGACACCGCTGATATTCGCGAAGGCGACCTGCTGGTGTCCTCGGGACTCGCCGGTCGCTTCCCGGTCGGCTATCCGGTGGCGCGTGTCAGTGAGGTGGCGCATGACCCTGGCAAGCCCTTTGCTACGGTGATGGCCACGCCGGTGGCGAAGCTGCAACGCGCCAGGCACTTCCTGCTGCTGTTTCCACCGGATGTCGATGTCGCCGCCGGGGATTCGCTTTGGACGGACGACTTTGACCTCGATCCTCTGCCAAAGGAGTTGATGCGCTGATGGCTGCCATGGGACTGCGCGGATACCTGCTGGTGTGGTCGACCCTGCTGCTGGCACTGTGCCTGCAGGTCATGCCGCTCGCCGACAAGTGGCTGATGTGGCGGCCCGATTGGCTGGGTCTGATGCTGGTCTTCTGGTGCATGGTGATGCCCCAGCGCATCGGGGTCTTTCATGGTTTCGTGCTGGGCATTCTGCTTGATCTTATCGAGGGTTCGCCGCTTGGTCTGAATGCCCTGGCGCTGTCACTCTTGGCCTTTCTGGTTGCCCTGGTCTATCAGCGCATGCGCGCCTATTCGCTGGTGCAGCAGGCGGTGCTGATCTTCGTGCTGCTCGGCATCGTGCAACTGGTCGAGCAGTGGTTGATGACCCTGTTTGGTCCCTTTTCCATTCATCTGGCCTTCCTGCTGCCGTCATTGATCGGCGCTGTTCTGTGGCCCTGGCTGTTCACCATGCTGCAGGCCCTGCGCCGTCGCTTTGCCGTGTCCTGACGGAGGCCTGTCACTCAAAGGAGGAGTGCGTGGCTATTCTGTGTCTGGCCTCGGCGTCCCCGCGCCGACTCGAGCTATTGGCGTCGATCGACGTTGACTGTGAGGTGCGCCCGGTCGATATCGACGAGACGCCGTTGCCGGGAGAGCTTCCCCGTGACTATGTCTGTCGTCTGGCGCGCGAAAAGGCGCTTGCCGGTGCAGTCCTCTCTGAACTTCCGGTGCTAGGGTCGGATACGGCGGTGGTGCTCGACGGCGAAATCCTCGGCAAGCCCCGCGACCGCGCCCATGCCCTCGAGATGCTGGCGGCGCTCTCTGGCAACACCCATGAAGTGCTTACGGGGGTGGCGGTGAGTGGCCCTCAGGGACTGCTGGATATCTGCGTCACGACCCGGGTCACCCTGCGTGCGATCAGTCCCGCTGAGGCGGCCGCCTATTGGGCGACCGGCGAGCCCCGGGACAAGGCCGGGGGCTATGGCATTCAGGGTCGGGCAGCGGTGTTCGTGTCCCATATCGAAGGCAGTCATAGCGCCGTGGTGGGCCTGCCGCTTTATGAAACCGCCGAACTGCTTGCGCGCCAGGGCGTGGCGCTGTGGATGAGTGGCCAGGCAGCTGTGTCATAATACCCGTATGAGCAAATGATTAAGGAAGCCCGCATGAGCGGTGAAGTACTGATCAATCTAACGCCCATGGAAACGCGCGTGGCAGTGGTCGAGAACGGCGTCCTGCAGGAAGCCTTTATCGAGCGCAGCGGGCGAAGGGGCATCGTCGGCAATATCTATCGGGGCAAAGTGGTGCGGGTGCTGCCCGGCATGCAGGCCGCCTTCGTCGACATTGGCATCGATCGCGCCGCCTTTATTCATGCTCACGAGGTCATGGCGCCCAACACGCCGCTCGACGAGCAGGTGTCGATCAGTCAGTTGCTCCAGGAGGGCCAGCCGCTGGTGGTGCAGGCCACCAAGGACCCGATTGGCTCGAAAGGCGCACGGCTTACCACTCATCTTTCCGTGCCTTCGCGCTATCTGGTCTATATGCCGGACTCGCCCCACAACGGCGTCTCCCAGCGCATCGAGGACGAGGGCGAGCGGGAGCGCCTGCGTCAGCTGACCGAGTCCTGCCAGGCCGAGCAGGATATCGAGGTCACCGGCGGCTTCATTATTCGCACCGCCGCCGAAGGCGTGACCCGAGACGAGCTCTACGCCGATATGCACTTCCTGCTGCGGCTGTGGCGCAAGGTTGGCGAACGCAAGCACACCGCCGGTATACCCAGCGTGATCTACGATGACTTGCCGCTGTTCATCCGCACCCTGCGCGATGTGATGCGCGACGAGATTGAGCGGGTGCGCATCGATTCTCGGGAAAACTTTCAGAAGCTGGTCGAGTTCGCCCGCGAGTTCATGCCCGGTAACGAATCGCGCATCGAGTACTATCCTGGCGAACGGCCGATCTTCGATCTCTACAGCGTCGAGGACGAAATTCAGAAGGCCCTGGGGCGCAAGGTGCAGTTGAAGTCCGGGGGCTATCTGGTGATCGATCCCACCGAGGCGATGACCACCATCGACGTCAACACCGGCGGCTATGTCGGCCATCGCAACCTCGAGGAGACGATTTTCAAGACCAACCTCGAGGCTGCCACGGCGATCGCTCGCCAGTTAAGGCTCAGAAACCTCGGCGGGATCATCATCATCGACTTCATCGACATGGATGACACCGAGCATCAGCGCCAGGTGCTGCGCATGCTCGAAAAGTCGCTCGAACGCGACCATGCCAAGACCAAGTGCACCGGCGTCACCGAGCTTGGCCTGGTGCAGCTGACACGCAAGCGCACCCGCGAGAGCCTCGAGCAGACTCTCTGCGAAGCCTGTCCGGTGTGCCATGGCCGTGGCACCCTCAAGACACCGGAATCGGTGTGTTACGAGATATTTCGCGAGATACTGCGCGAAGACCGTGCCTACAGCGCCGAGACCTACATGGTGCTGGCCGCCCAGGCGGTGGTTGATCGCCTGCTCGACGAGGAGTCGGCCTCGGTTGCCGACCTGGAAGTGTTTATCGGCAAAACCATACGTTTCCAGGTGGAAGCCCACTATTCTCAGGAACAGTACGATATCGTGCTGATGTAGGAGGCGTGCCATGAGCCCGTTTCGCCTCCTGTCGCGCTGGGCATTGACCACCGTTGCCATCCTGTTGGCCTTGCTCGCCGTTTTGCTGCTGTCACTGCGTCTGGCGGCCGGCGAGCTGGATCGCTTTCGCCCAGAAGTCGAGAGCCTGCTCTCGGATCGATTCAACGCCGAGCTCGACATGGGGCAGCTTAGCGGTGGCTTTCACGGCCTCGATCCGTCGCTGAGCCTCGATAACCTTACCCTGGTCTCACGCACCGAGCCGGCGCGGCCGCTGCTGGAAATCGACAGTGCGCGCCTGCGCCTCGACGGCGTCGCCAGCCTGCTCGGCATGCCCCGGGTCGATGATGCCAACATTCGCGGCGTCACCGTGCATCTCTACCAGAACCCGGATCGCAGCTGGCAATGGCCGCAGCCCGCTGAGCTGCCGCCGGAAATCATCCCTGATGGCCGTTTTACGCTCGAGAGACTCGACTATTGGGTCGGGGTTCTGCTGCGCCAGCGCTTGGCAGTCGAGAACGTGCGCGTCGTGCTGCACGGGCTTGATCGTCGCCTGGCGTTCGATGCGCCCCGTCTGCTGATGGCCGGCGATGCCGGTCGTGCCCATATCGAGGGCCAGCTGCACGTGGCCGACAATCCCGATGCGACCCTGACGGCGGTGCTCGAGGTATTGCCTGGCCAGGGAGGACTGGCTGATTTCAATGCCGCCCTGCAGGCGCGTATGGAACTCGATCACCTGGTGGAACTGGCCGGGGTGCTCAGCCGCAATGAGCCACTGAAGGTCGATGAGGCGCGCGGTGAGGCCAAGCTGTGGGGGCGCTGGCGGCACGGCGCCTTGGAGGATGTGCGCCTGGATGTGGATGTGCCCAGGTTGCGCCTGAGTCACGAGCAGCGGCCGCTGGATCTTCAGGATATTCGTGTCACCGGCCAGTGGCTGCGGGGAGACGACGGCTGGCAGGCCTGGTTGAACACCCAGGGCGATGCGGAAACCGATGTGACGGTATCGAACGCCAGCGCGCCTGCTGGCGCCGTCGTCACGTCTGATGGAGAATCACTTGGTTCTGGAGATGGCTCCGGGCAAGCTTCTGAGCAAGGCTCTGAACCAGGTTTGGAGGATGTGGCCGTTGAGGGCGCTGGTCAAAAGCCAGACGCCACCCTGCCGCCCGCCGATGAGACGGTCGCCATAGGCAAGGCTGACGCCGCCGGTCGGCCCTTACCCAGGCACTGGCAGGCTAGCGGAGACGGCGATGGCTGGTGGCTTAACACCAGCGCGTTTGATCTCGCCGCCCTGGCGGCATGGCGTGAACGCGCTCCCTTGCCCGAGGGCCTGCAGCGGGTCCTGGCTCGCCTGGCGCCGAGAGGGCAGGTGGGCGGCCTCAAGGTGGGACAGCGCGACGGCCATTGGCGCGCTTTCGGCGAGCTTTATGATGTCGCGGTCGATACCTGGCAGGGCGCACCGGGCGGAGGCCCCCTGGATGCCTGGGTCGAGGCAGAGGATCTGTCCGGCCATATCCGCTTCGCCGACACCGGAGACGAGCCGGCTTCGCTAAATTTCCCTGATGTCTTTGCGGCGCCGATGGCGCTATCGTCGGCCTCCGGGAAGGTCAGTTGGGCCTACCAGGGCGATGGCGTCAGCGTCACCGGCCGTGATCTGGCGGTCGGATGGCACGGTGCGCCGGTGACAGGCAGCTTCGATCTGGAAGTGGGGCGCACCGAACCCGGTCATCTGGCCCTGGACCTTGCCTTTGCCGATGTCGATGCCTCCAGTGGCGATCTACTTGACTGGTTGCCGGTCAAGGCACTTCCCCCGGAACTCACCGAGTGGCTGGGGCGTGGCGTCGCTGGCTTCGTCGATGACGGCAGCCTGTCGCTGAACCTGCCTCTGGTCGATGATGTTCGCACCGAAGACGTGGACCTGTCGCTTGCGCTGGATATTCGTGATGGCACCCTGCCATTCGCACCCGGCTGGCCGGCACTCAATGGTGTCAAAGGTCAACTGCGCCTTGAGAATCAGCGGCTGTCGGCCGACGTCGAAAAAGCCAGCCTGGTCGGCCTACAGGCTCAGGATGCGGCAGTCAGCCTGAACGGTGAGCATCTCGAGGTTTCCGGTCAGGCCGAGGGCAGCACCACGGCGCTGCTGGACTTTCTCGCGGCGATTCCCGGCCTGGATATCGGCCGGGAAGACTGGAACGGCCAGGGCAATGTCACCGGCAAGGTCGATTTGGCAATGGATCTCGGTGCTCCCGATGCGCTGTCGCTGGATGTTAACGCCAGCGTTGATGAGCCTCGCCTGGGCCTAGAGCCCGTGGGGCTTAACGTCTTCAACGTGAATGGCGATGTTGAGTATCGTTATCGCGATGGTCGGGGAGGGTTATACGGCGAGCTTGGTGCCCGGGCCTTCGAGGGCCCGTTGCTGGCCCGCTTCGACGGCGATGCCCAGACGATGACGCTGAATGGTCGGGCCCTGGCCCGCGGCCTGCTGGAATGGGCAGGCACGCCGTACCTGGCGCCATTGATGAGTGGCTATTTCCCCTACACGCTACGCATGCCGGTCAATGGCGAGAAGCCGACCGTGACGCTGGATAGTCGCCTCGAGGGGCTCGCGTTGAACCTGCCGGATCCCTTTGGCAAGACGGCCAGCGAGACGGTGCCGCTGACGCTTAGCATTGACCGGGCTCGCGAGCGGGGCGAGATGGTCCTGCGCGATCGCGCACGGATGCGCTGGCGCAACGCTCCAATGGGGGCTCAGGGACAGCTTTGGCTTGAGAACTGGCCGCTCGAGCCTGGCTGGCAGCGAGACCCTGGCTGGTCGGTGCAGTGGCAGACCAACCGACTGCCGGTATCGCCATGGATCGACGCGCTGACCGGGCTGTCGTTGCAGCACCTGAGCGGCGGTCAGGGCACGGCCGCAGGCTCACTGGATGCCATTGACCTGTCCACGCCTTGTCTGTCGCTGAACAACCACTGCCTGGGAACCCTGCAGGCGAGCGCCGATGCGCTGGGCGGCGGCAACTGGCGCATGGCGCTGGATGGCAGCATCGCCAAGGGCGAGGCCGACTATCGTCCATCCGCGGCCAGACCCATCAATGTAGACCTTTCGCGGCTGTCGCTCGACGGCCTGTGGCCGGCCCCAGAGGCCCCCACCCAGGTGTTCGACGAAGTCGCCGTTGCACCAGCGCCGACACCACTGCCGGACTGGCTCGATGCCGTGCCTGACGGCCGGTTGCGGGTGGCCGAGATGACGCGGCTTGGCAGCACCCTGGGGCCCCTGAATCTGAGTTGGAAGGCTTCGCCGTCTCAGCTTGTGCTTGCCCCGCTTGGCCTGACGCTTGGTCAGGTGAGTGCGCGGGGCGAGCTGATCTGGGAAGCCGCCGGATCCGACTCGAGCCTGACGCGTTCTCGCCTGCGCCTGGATGGCGGTGACCTGGGCACGGCGCTGGCCACACTTGGCCAGGACGTGCCGATTCGCAATGCCGAGACTCACGTCGAGTCGCAGCTAGCCTGGCCTGGGGCGCCCTGGCAGTTTGCGCTGGTGCGTTCCCGCGGGAGTCTCGATGTCAAACTGCTCGATGGCCGCTTCCTCAACTTGCAGTCGGGCTCCGCCAAGCTGATAGGGTTGCTCAATTTCGATAACCTGCTGCGCCGCCTGCGGCTGGATTTCTCCGATGTCACCGGGCAGGGCACGGCCTTCGATCGTGTCAACGGCAGTGCGACGCTGTATGGTGGGATTCTCGAGACCCATGGTCCCGTGCAGATCGAAGCGCCGGCGACGCAGTTCAGTCTCGAGGGTCAGGTTGACCTGGCGCGACGTGAACTCGATCAGCGCCTTGCGATCACAGTACCAGTGACACAGGCGTTGCCGGTGGCGGCGCTGGTGGCCGGTGGTCCGGTCATCGGCGGGGCCGTCTTCCTCGCTCAGCGCCTGTTCGGTCGTGCCATCGACCGCGTGACCCGAATCCACTACCGCGTGCAAGGTCCTTGGACCGATCCGCGGATTTCTCTGGAAAGTGCCGAATGATGCTCAAGTCCTCCGAACTCTCTTCCCAGGACATGCTGGACACTGCCGTCAGCACCCTGCTGGCCCCAGGTGGCCTCGACCTGGCGGCGCTCGATACCGGCCTCGGTCATGCCCTGGGGCCCGGCGTCGACTTTGCCGATCTCTACTTTCAACGCAGCTGGCACGAGAGCTGGGTGCTGGAAGATGGCGAGGTCAAGGATGCCAGTTACAACATCGATGGCGGCGTCGGCGTGCGCGCCATGTCCGGCGAAAAGACCGGCTTTGCCTATTCCAACCAGGTCAGCGCCGATGCGCTTCGCGAAACCGGGCGCACCGCGTCCGGCATCGCGCGTAGCGGCTCGCGGCTGACCCAGGTCGCCCCGCAATTGACCGCCGCTTCGCAGCGCTATGCAGGGATCGATCCGCTGTCCGGCCTCTCGGCGGAAGAGAAGATCGCGATGCTCAAGGAAGCCGACCGGGTCGCCCGCGCGGCGGACTCGGCGGTCAGCCAGGTCAGCGCCTCCCTGACCGGCGTGCACGAGGTGGTGCTGGTGCGCGCCAGTGACGGCACCCTGGGCGCGGATATTCGCCCTCTGGTGCGTCTCAATGTCAGCGTGATCGCCGTGCGTGACGGTCGCCGCGAACGCGGCAGCGCCGGTGGTGGCGGCCGCTACCCGATGGCGAGACTGCGCGACGAGGGCGCACCCAAGCGCTTCGCTACCGAAGCCGTGCGACAGGCGCTGGTCAATCTCGAGGCCATCGACGCCCCGGCCGGCCAGATGCCGGTAGTGCTGGGCGCGGGCTGGCCCGGCATTCTGCTGCATGAGGCGGTGGGACACGGCCTCGAAGGCGACTTCAACCGCAAGGGCAGCTCGGCGTTCGCCGGCCGAATGGGCGAGCGGGTCGCCGCCCCCGGCGTGACCGTAGTCGACGATGCGACCCTGAGCGATCGCCGCGGCTCGATGAGCATCGACGACGAAGGTACGCCGGGTCAGTACACGCCGCTGATCGAAGACGGTGTGCTGACCGGCTACATGCAAGACAAGCTGAATGCACGCCTGATGGGCATGTCGCCCACCGGCAATGCGCGCCGTGAATCCTATGCCCACATGCCCATGCCGCGCATGACCAACACCTACATGCTGGCCGGAAAGGACGATCCCGCGGATATCCTCAAAAGCGTCAAGCGGGGCATTTATGCGGTCAGCTTCGGCGGTGGTCAGGTGGATATCACCTCGGGCAAGTTCGTGTTCTCGGCGAGCGAAGCCTACCTGATCGAGGACGGCAAGATCACCGCGCCGGTCAAGGGCGCGACCCTGATCGGCAACGGCCCCGAAGCCATGGGCCGTGTCTCGATGATCGGCCATGACCTTGAGCTCGATACCGGTATCGGCGTCTGCGGCAAGGAAGGGCAGGGTGTGCCGGTGGGGGTCGGTCAGCCAACCCTGAAGCTCGATGAGCTGACCGTCGGCGGCACCGATTCGTGAACCAGGCGGCTGAGCTCGCGTCCCAGCGGCTCGGCATAGGCATTGTGAGGGTGAAGTCAACGCCGCTGCCGGGCCGATGGGGGTGCGTTGAGGGCGCTGCCTGTGATTACAGGCCGGCCGTATCGCGAATCAGCTTGAACAGCTTGCGCGCGCTGGCTGGCGGCTTCTCCTGGTCACGCTCGCGGCGTGCGTTGCGGATCAGCTGGCGCAGCGCCTGTCGGTCGACGTCGGGGTGGTCAACGATGAAGGGCTCGAGGGCCTCATCATCGTCGATCAGCCGGTCACGCAGACCTTCCAGGCGGTGGAAAGCGTGATCACGCCGCAGCTGTTCCTGCTCGAACTCGTCGAAGACCGCCTGGATGCCGGCCACGTCCTCGCGACGCATCAGCTTGCCGATGTACTGCATATGTCGGCGACGCCCCTCATGGGAGCGGATGCGCGCGGTTTCCTCGATAGCCGCCAGCAGCTCATCGGAGAGAGGTAGCCGCGCACGCCATGCGTCGGAGAGGGCGATGATCTTCTCGCCCAGCGCCTGCAGGGCCTGCATTTCCTGTTTGCGCTGGGTCTTGCTTTGCCGACCGTCGTGGTCGGCGGGCGTTTCAATTGACATGCCATTACCATCAGCATTGGGAGGTTGGCGCAGTATACCAGCCAGCCTCGCGACAAGGAGACCAAGATGACTCAGGCTTTCGATGCCGCCGCCCAGCAGGCATTGCTGGAGTCCCGGGCCCAGGCCGCGCTCGACCAGGCGCGCTCCCTGGGGGCCGATGCCTGCGAGGTGGGGGCCAGCGTCGATCAGGGAATCGGCGTCAGCGTGCGCCTTGGTGAGGTGGAAACCGTCGAGCTGTCCCGTGATCAGGGCATCGCGGTGACCGTCTATGTGGGCAAACGCAAGGGCACGGCATCGTCGTCGGATGCCGGCGAAGCCTCCATCCGCGCCGCCGTGGATCAGGCCATGGCCATCGCGCGCCACACCGGTGAGGACGGCTTTGCCGGCCTGGCGCCGGCCGAACTGATGGCCCGCGAGCTGCCGGACCTCGATGTCCACCATCCCTGGCCGTTGACCACCGATGAAGCCATCGAGCGCGCCTTGGCCTGCGAAGCGGCCGGCCGGGCGGTGGAAGGGATCAGCAAGTCCGAGGGTGCGGATCTCTCCAGCGGCGAAGGCGTGCGTGTCTATGCCAATAGCCACGGTTTTCTCGGCAGCCAGCGCGGCAGCCGCCACTCGCTGTCCTGCATGCTGATCGCCGAGGACGACAACGGCATGCAGCGCGACTATGACTACTCCAGCGAACGTGACCCCCGCAAGCTCGCCAGCGCCGAGGCAATCGGTGCCTCGGCCGCTGAGCGCACCCTGCGGCGCCTGGGGGCCCAGCGCCCGGTGACCGGTCGCTTCCCGGTGATGTTCGACCCCAGCCTGGCCGGCGGCCTGATCGGCCATCTGATGGGAGCGCTGGCCGGTGGTGCCCTGTACCGCGAGTCCTCTTTCCTTTGTGATCGGCTCGGCGACAGCCTCTTTCCGGACTGGTTCAGCCTCTTTGAGCGGCCCCGGGAAATGGGCGCCATGGCCAGCAGCCCCTTCGACAATGACGGCGTCTACACCCGTGACAATGTGTTCATCGACCAGGGGCGCATCGCCAGCTATATGCTCTCGGCTTACAGCGCCAAGCGGTTGAACATGACCACTACCGGTAATGCCGGCGGGGCGCGAAATCTGCGTCTAGAAGCGCCGCTCGAGAGCCGTGAAGCGCTGCTTGCGAAAATGGATCGCGGTGTGCTGGTCACCGAGCTGATGGGGCAGGGGGTCAACGGCGTGACCGGAGACTACTCGCGCGGTGCCGCGGGCTTCTGGGTCGAGAATGGCCGCATCCAGTATCCGGTTGAGGAATTCACCATTGCCGGCAGCCTGCCGAAGATGTTCGCGGGACTGATCGGGGTCGGCGACGATATCGATACTCGCGGTAGCGTGCATAGCGGCAGTTGGCTGATCGACGAGATGACGATCGCCGGCGGTTAGCCAACAGGGTACGGCCTATGGCGAGGTCAGCCCTATTCCAATGCCCAGCTAGCCAAAACAAAAGCCACCCTTCGGGGTGGCTTTTTGCGGTCTTGCCGGTCAGAACAAAAACGGTGGCGCACGCGCTGAGATTGGCCGCTGCGGCTCAGGCATCCTCGTCGAAGCGCGCCTCGAACAGCGCTTCGACGGCCGCCAGCACGGCCTCGGCGTCATCGCCCTCGGCATGGATCTCCAACGCGCTGCCACAGGGAGCGGCGAGCATCAACAGCGCCATGACGTTGGCGGCATCGGCGTCTCGGCCCTGATGATGCACGGTGACGCAGGCCTTATAGGCCTGGCAGCACTGCACCAGCTTGGTCGCTGCACGCGCATGCAGGCCGCGCTTGTTGACGAGGGTGAGCTCACGTCTTGGCATGGCCGTCAGCGTCCTTGCTGTCCTGAAGAGTCGGGCTGAGAGATGGCGGTGTGGATACCCAGTTCACGGTGGCGCAGCCGCACTCCGGGGTGGTGTGTTGCGAAGTGGCGGGCCAGCCGCTCGGCGAGATAGACCGAGCGATGTTGGCCTCCGGTGCAGCCAATGGCCACCGTCATGTAGCTGCGGTGACTGGCCTGGTAGGCTGGCAGCCAGCGGGTCAGCCAGTCGATGATGTCGCTGGCTAGCCGGTCCACGTCTTCGTACCCCTCGAGAAACTCGATGATCTCCGGGTCGCGGCCGGTAGACTGACGCAGTCGCGGGTCCCAGTAGGGGTTGGGAAGACAGCGAGCATCGAACACGGTATCGGCATCCAGTGGTACGCCGCCCTTGAAGCCGAAAGATTCGAACGTCAGAGTCATCTGCTGGTCGTGATGCTGGGCAACCTGCTCGCAGATACGGCCCCGCAGCTCGTGAACCGACAGCCGGGAGGTGTCGATGATCAGGTCGGCGAGATCCAGGATCTCGGCGAGAGCGCCCTCTTCGCTGTCGATGGCCTCGGCCAGCGTCATCTGGCTGTCGCGCGTCAGCGGGTGGCGCCGTCGGGTGGCCGAATAGCGCTCGAGCAGGATCTTCGATTCGGCGGTCAGATAGACCACCTGACACTGGATGCCGCGGGCCTGAAGATCGGCGAGTAGGCTCGGGAAGCGCTCAAGGGCATCCGGAAGGTTGCGGGCATCGATGCTGACGGCGCTGGAAGAGCGTCGCGTCGCGTCGCGCTGCAGCTCGTCGACCAGGGAACTCAGCAGCATGGCGGGTAGGTTGTCGATCGCGTAGTAGCCCAGGTCTTCCAGGGCCTGCAGGGCAATCGACTTGCCTGAACCGGAGCGGCCGCTGATGATCACGAGCTGCATGCATATCTCCTGCTGGCCGGGTCAGTGGGCGGTGGTGATCAGTGAGCGTGTGAGTGCGTCGCGCAAGGCGCAGGTCTGGCTGTTAGCCAGAACGGTCTTCGCTTGCGTGGCGGCGGATGGCGTCCAGCAAGGTCTCGTAAAGCTGGCGCTGGGTCTCGCTCTTACGCAGCTGCTGGCGCGTCTCGGGGTCGTTCATGACCGCCGCGACTTGGCCGAGCAGGGCGAGGTGAGCGTCATCGGCCTGTTCAGGGACCAGCAGCACGAAGACCAGATCAACGGGCTCGCCGTCGATGGCATCGAAGTCAACAGGCTCGCTGAGCTTGAGGAAACCGGCCAGAGGTGACTTGCAGTGCGGGTTTCGGGCATGCGGAATGGCAACGCCATGTCCGATGCCCGTGCTGCCCAGCCGCTCGCGACCAACCAGGCGACTGAAGACCTCCTGGCTGTCCAGGCTGGGCGTATTCTGGGCGATGAAGGTGCTGAAGAATTCCAGCACACGCTTCTTGCTTCCCCCGGGCACGCCGAACAGGGCGCGCTCGGGGGGCAGGATGGATTCCAACGTCATGATGTCAGCGAACGCTGGCGCCTTGGGCGCGCGCCTGTGTTTTTTCCTTGTGCTTGACAAGCTGACGGTCGAGCTTGTCGGCGAGGGCGTCAATCGCGGCGTACATATCTGTGTCTTCGGCTTCGGCATGCAATTCAGCACCGGCTGCATGCAGGGTGCAGGCGGCCTGCTGGCGCTCTTTCTCGATGGAAAGGGTGGCCTGAACCGTGGTGATGTTGTCGTAATGACGCTCCAGGCGGGCGAGCTTCTCGTTCACATAGTCACGCAGTGCGTCGGTGAGTTCGACGTGATGTCCGGTGATGTTGACTTGCATGGCACGCTCCTTATCCTGCGGTTGGCCAATCGATTGTAACCCTTTTTGGCGCGCTGCATACCCCTTCTCAAGGCGCTTTTCCTACGCGATTACTTTCGGTGTTTTTCCACCGCCAGGTCAACAGGTTATGCCGTTAAGGTGCGGTTCTTCACGGCATCATGAAAGCCGCTTGCGCTCACTGGAAGGTGGGATGCCCAGCGCTTCTCGATACTTGGCCACGGTACGCCTGGCTACCTGTATACCACTATCGGCCAGCAGATCGACCAGCTTGCTGTCTGAGAGCGGCTTGCGCGGCGGCTCGCTGCCGATCAGCTTCTTTAGCCGCGCGCGAATGGCCGTACTGGAATGCGCGTCACCGCCTTCGCCGCCGACCTGGCTCGAGAAGAAATACTTCAGCTCAAAAACGCCCCGCGGGGTATGGATGAATTTCTGCGTGGTGACCCGCGAGATCGTCGATTCATGCATTTCGACCTGTGCGGCGATGTCGGCCAGGATCAGGGGCTTCATGGCCTCTTCGCCCTTATCGAGGAAATCGAGTTGGCGAACCATGATTTCGCGCCCCACGCGCAGCAGGGTGTCGTTGCGGCTCGACAAGCTCTTGATCAGCCAGCGAGCCTCCTGCAGATGCTGCTTCATGAAGGTGTTGTCGTCGCTCTTGTCGGCACGACGAATCAGTGCGGCATAATCCGGCTGGATGCGCATCCGCGGCAGTGCCTCGGGGTTGAGCTCGATATGCCACCCCTCATGGCTGTGCCGGGCGATCAGGTCGGGAATCACATAATCGCTGCCGTCGTTGTCGAACGCCTGGCCGGGTCGCGGATCGAGTGAGCGGATCAGGGCGATCACCTGGCCTAGCTGCTCGTCGTCCAGTCGCAACCGCCGCTTGAGCAGCTTGCGATCATCGCTGGCCAGGGCCTCGAGAAACTGGCGAATCAGGCGCTTGGCCTGGGGAAGCAGGGGAATGTCTGCCGGCAGGGCGCCAAGTTGGAGTAGCAGGCACTCGCGCAGGTCGCGGGCAAAGATACCGGTGGGCTCGAACTGCTGCAGGCGCAGCAGGACCCGTTCGACGTCACTGGTCTTGAGGCTGTCGAGCCCCTGGGCACGCAGGCCCTGAGTCAATTCGTCGAGGCTGCCTTCCAGGTAGCCGCTGGGGGCCACGGCATCGATCAGGCTCTCGGCAATCTGGCGTTCGGTATCATTGACGTCGGCCATGGCCAGTTGCCAGGCGAGATGGTCGCGCAGGCTGACACCGATGGCATTGCGATCGAGGTCGGGGCCCTCTGAGCCGGCTCCTGAGGCCGCCATGTCCTGATAGGTATCAGACCAGTCGCTGTCGGTAGACAACTCGCTTGGAATCTCGGTAGACCAGTCATCCTCACGTGGCTCGGCAACGTCCTGCTCGCCATAGGCCTCATCGAGTTCCAGCATGGGGTTGGATTCCAGCGCCTGCTGAATCTCCTGGCGCAAATCCAGGGTCGAGAGTTGCAGCAGCGCGATCGCCTGCTGGAGCTGAGGTGTCATGGTCAGCTGGGTGCCGACGCGGAGTTGCAACGAGGGTTTCATGACCATGGCGTGGCGCGTGTCAGCAAAATGGAATGGATAACTTAGCCCCTGGCCGGATGCCATGCAAGCCACTGAGAGCAAATCATTAGCAATAAACATGCCATTGACAGGCAAAGATTCGCATTTCGAATGTCAGGCAGGGGCTTTGTGTCGTCGGGGGAGGTGGGGTTCCTGCGCCAGATTGGCATCTAGAGCGCTGCAGTGAGGCCTAGAGCCGGAAATCCTCGCCCAGGTAGACGTCCCTGACCTTCTGGTTGGCGAGGATGGCCTCGGTATCGCCTGCGGCAATGATTTCACCGTCGCCGACGATGTAGGCGCTGTCGCAGATATCCAGGGTCTCACGCACGTTGTGGTCGGTGATCAGTACGCCGATGCCGCGTGCGCGCAGGGCACGGATGATCGACTTGATGTCGGATACCGAGATCGGGTCGACGCCAGCGAAGGGCTCATCGAGCAGGATGAAGGCCGGCTCGGTGGCCAGCGCACGAGCGATCTCGACTCGGCGGCGCTCGCCACCGGACAGGCTCATGCCGGTGTTGTCGCGGATGTGGTCGATGTGAAACTCGGCCAGCAGTTCCTCGAGTCGGGTCTGGCGACCGGCACGGTCGAGGTCGCGGCGGGTCTCGAGAATGGCCAGGATGTTGTCCTTGACCGACAGCTTGCGAAAGATCGAGGCTTCCTGGGGCAGGTAACCGATACCGGCCTGCGCCCGCTCGTGCATGGCGGCTGCGGACAGGTCCAGGTCATC
Source organism: Onishia taeanensis (assembly GCF_003268885.1). GTDB lineage: Bacteria > Pseudomonadota > Gammaproteobacteria > Pseudomonadales > Halomonadaceae > Onishia > Onishia taeanensis_A. The sequence continues at coordinate 355,928 of NZ_QLSX01000001.1, read as the reverse complement.
GATGTGCACCGTGCCGGCATCGGCACGCACCAGCCCGACGATCATGTAGAACGAGGTGGTCTTGCCTGCGCCGTTGGGCCCCAGCAGGCCGACGATCTGGCCCTGGTCGATGGACAGGCTGATGTCCTTGACCACACGGCGGCGTTTGTAGCTTTTGGCCAGGTGGCGAACGCTCAGGGTCTTCATGATGGGCCTTATTGCTGAGGTGTCAGGGTCATGCGCACGCGCTGGTCTTGATCACCATCGCTATTGCCATTGCTGGTGGCTTCGACCACGCGACGATCGAGATAGTAGTCGACCTTGGCGCCGGTGAACGTGTCCTGGCCGCGATGAAGCTCTGCCTGATTGATCAGCTCTACCCGGCGCTCGAGGGTGTGATAGATGATGGTGCGACCCCAGCCCTTCGCCAGCGGCGCATCGGGGCTCGGCTTCTGTTCGATGTAGGCCCGGTTGCCGGTGGCGTCGATGCGGGACACTTCGCCCTGATCGGTGCGGCTGATGGTGACCTTCTGACCGGTCAGCTTCATGCTGCCCTGGCGCATGTCGACATCGCCGGTGTAGACGGCGGTCCCCGCCTGGTCATCGAGTTCCAGGCGGTCGGCGACGATCTCGATGGGTGCGCTGGCGTCGCCCTCGAGGGCCAGTGCCGGTAATGCGCCCAGGCTCAGCAGGGCGGGTAGCAGCAGGCCAAGAGCCCGGCGTGTAAGGTCGCGTCTCATCATGGGGCTTGCTCCTTAGGAGGGTGGAAACCGTGAACGTTGCCGGTCAGGCGCATCAGGTCATCATCGAACCATACATCCAGCTTGTCACCCCGCATGCGCTGGGGTGGCTGGGTGATGTGGGCTTCGCCGTCGCTCCAGGCGTGGTTGGTGACGGTATCGACGTGCAGAACGTCGGTGTCCAGCTGCCAGCCTTCTCCGGGGGACTCGAGGTGTGCATCGCCGCGCAGCACCAGCGGGTTGCCGTCTGCGCCCAGCGTACCTTCCAGGCCGCTCGCCAGCCACAGGTCGCCATCGCTATCGAGCAGGCGAGCCTTGGGTGTCTCGGCGCGGGTCAAGTCGTTGTTCGGGGTGTGCACCAGTCGCGGTGTTACCAGGCGCTGATGAGGCCGGCCTTCTTCATCGAAGCGGGTCAGGGTCACGCCCTCGAGATAGAAATCGGGCTCGCCGGCGCTGTCCGTCGGCACCGGTCCCGGCGTGGGCACATCGCTCTGCTCGATGAATGTCAGGACGCCGCCCAGCGCGACCAGCAGCAGGGCTAGCCAGACGCGGGGCGAGGGGCGAGGCAGGCGCATTGCCATCAGCTGCGACCGGGGGCCACGGTTGCGTGTCCTGACGCGCCGGCGGCGTAGGACTCGATCACCGCGGTCCAGTGGCCCTGGATGTCGAGCAGGGTGTCGCAGATATCGCGTACGGCGCCGTGGCCGCCGCTGCGTGCGGTGACCCAGTCGGCCGTCTGGCGCACGTAGGAGGGCGCGTTGGGCACGCTGATGCCGAGGCCTGCGGCCTGGATAGCGGCCAGATCCTGAAGATCATCGCCGCAGTAGGCGGCCTGAGACAGCTCGAGACCCAGGCTCTGGGTCAGTTCGCGCAGGGCGATGAGCTTGTCGTCGCGGTGCTGGAAGACGTGTTCTATTCCTAGGGCGGCGGCGCGCTGAGTGACCATCGGCGATTCGCGTCCGGTGATCAGGGCGACCTCGATGCCGGCCTGGCGCAGCAGCTTGATGCCGTGCCCATCCTGGGTGTGGAAAGCTTTGATCTCGATGCCGTCGGCCTGAAAGTAGAGGCGACCGTCGGTGAGGATACCGTCCACGTCCAGTGCCAGCAGGCGGATCTGACGGGCGCGACCGGTAAGTTCTGGCGCAAGCGTGGAATCGGGTGTCATGACATCTCCTTAGATGACGCCGCTTCTCAGCAGGTCGTGCATGTGCAGGGCGCCAATCGGGCGCCCTTGCGCATCGACGACGGCGAGGGCGCTGATGCGGCTGCCCTCCATGATACGCACGGCTTCGGCTGCAAGCACGTCGGCGCGGGTGCGCTTGCCGGGCGAGGTCATGACCTCATCGACGCTCAGGGCGTGCAGGTCGCTGTGCTGGTCGAGGGTGCGACGCAGATCGCCATCGGTATAGACGCCGGCGAGCAGGCCATCGCTGTCGATCACACAGGTGAAGCCGAGCCCCTGACGGGTGATCTCGATCAGCGCATCACGCAGTGGGCTTCCCAGCGGTACCTGAGGCAGGCGTTCGCCCTGGTGCATGAGATCGCCCACGGTGAGCAGCAGTCTTCTGCCCAGGCTGCCGCCGGGATGCGAGAGCGCAAAGTCTTCGGCGGTGAAGCCGCGGGCCTCGAGAAGCGCTACCGCCAGGGCGTCGCCCAGGACCAGGGCAGCGGTGGTCGATGCGGTCGGCGCCAGGTCCAGCGGGCAGGCTTCGCGCTCCACGCCTGAGTCGAGGTGGGCCTCGGCGTGGCGGGCCAGGGTCGAGTCCGGGCGGCCGGTCATGCTGATCAGCGGAACGCCCATGCGCTTGAGCAGCGGTAGAAGGGCCGTCACCTCAGCGGTTTCGCCGGAATTGGAAAGGGCCACGACCACATCGCCAGGGGTAATCATGCCCAGGTCGCCGTGGCTGGCTTCGCCTGGGTGGACGAAGAAGGCCGGGGTGCCGGTGCTGGCAAGCGTCGCTGCGATTTTGCCGCCGATATGGCCGGACTTGCCCATGCCGGTTACCACCACGCGGCCCTGGCAGCCGAGCAGCAGGTCGCAGGCGCGATCGAAGTTGGCGTCGATGCGGGCGTTGAGCGCCTCGATGGCGTCGCGCTCGATGTTGAGGGTGCGGCGGGCGCTGGCCCGGTAGGGCGAGTCGTTGGTGTCAGTCATGACGAAATTGTTGCCCGTTGTCAGGTTTCACTCAAGCGCCGGTCATGCTGGACTGGATCAGCAGACCCAGGTAGCCGACATAGATCAAGGTCAGCAGGGCGCCGGGGATGCGGCCCAGGCTGCCGCGACGCTGCCAGAGCAGCCAGCTGCCGAGCAGCAGGGTCAGCAGCAGCATGGTGGGGTAATCGCGGCTGATGGCGTGGGCATCGACCGGGCCCGGCGCCAGCAGGCCGGGCATGGGCAGCACGGCCAGCATGTTGAAGAGGTTGGAGCCGATGACGTTGCCGATGGCGATATCGTGGTGGCGCTTGAGGGCGCTGGCCACGCAGGCGGCAAGTTCCGGCAGGCTGGTGCCGATGGCTACCACCGTCAGGCCGATCACCAGTTCGCTGACGCCGAAGGCGCTGGCAATCTCGCTGGCGCCCCACACCAACAGTCGCGAGCTTGCTACCAGGAGCACCAGGGTGCCCGCCAGCCAGATCAGTGCCTTGGGCAGGGCCATGTCGGGAATCTCACCGTCCTGGGTTTCTTCACTGCCAGTACCGCCATCGGCCCGGAACAGCCACCACAGGCTGAATACCAGCAGGGCGGCGAGCAGCAGGGCGTCATAGAGGCCAAGGTCGCCATCCGCCAGCGCATAGCCGGCAAGACCGGTGGCGCCGAGCAGCAGGGGGAGTTCGCGGCGTACGATCGAGAAGCGCACCGGAATGGGCACGATCAAGGCGGTAATGCCGAGCACCAGACCGATATTGGCGATGTTGGACCCCAGGGCGTTGCCGGTGGCGAGATCGGGCGTGCCGTCCAGCGAAGCCATGATGGCGACGATGATTTCGGGGGCCGAGGTGCCCAGCGCGACGATGGTCATGCCGATCAGCAGCGTACTCATGCCGGCGCGGTAGGCGGTGGCGGCCGCGGCTCCCACGAAGCGGTCGGCACTCCATAAAAGGCCTACGAAGCCAAGCGCGACGGCAGACAGGGGTAGCAGCATCATCAAAAGGGGTCCGTGTCGGTCAGGGAAGAGCGGCCAATTAAACGCGTTGGGGCGTCGCGAATCAAGGTGACATCGCCGGTCGCGCCCTTGGCGCTAGCGGTGATCGTGGCGGTTAATATACAATGTTCGATAATTTTCGGGTGGAGGTTAGGACGCCATGAATGATTCGCCCTTGGTGGTGGTCGAAGGGCTGCGCTTCTCACGTGGCGATAGGGATATCTTTCGGGGCGTGGATCTCACCATCCCCCGCGGCAAGATTACCGCGATCATGGGGCCGAGCGGCTCCGGCAAGACGACTCTGCTCAAGCTGATCGGTGGCCAACTGGCGCCGGATGCCGGGCGAGTGACGATCGACGGTCATGATGTCCACGCCCTGTCCCGCAAGAAACTGTTCGCGCTGCGCCGTCGGATGGGCATGTTGTTCCAAAGCGGCGCGCTGTTCTCGGACCTGAGCGTTTTCGAGAATGTGGCCTTTCCGCTGCGCGTGCATACGGACCTGCCCGACGCGATGATTCGCGACGTGGTGCTGATGAAGCTCGAAGCGGTGGGGCTTCGCGGCGCCCGCGAGCTGATGCCCGCTGAACTGTCCGGCGGCATGGCCCGACGGGTAGCACTGGCGCGGGCGCTGGCGCTGGATCCGGAGCTTATCCTCTATGATGAGCCCTTCGTCGGCCAGGACCCCATTTCCATGGGAGTACTGGTGCAACTGATTCGTCGCGTCAATGATGCGCTGGGACTCACCGCTGTGGTGGTCTCGCATGATATCAAGGAGACGCTGTCGATCGCCGACTACGTCTATGTGATCGCCGACGGCAAGGTGATGGCTCACGGCACGCCGGAGAGCCTCAACGTCGATCAGGATCCTCGCGTCAGCCAGTTCATGCACGGCGAGCCCGATGGGCCGGTGCCGTTCCATTATCCAGCCGACGATTTCTACCTCGACATGCTCAATGCGGGGAATGCGGGAGAGATGCGATGATGACGCGAATAACCCGCCTGGGGCGCCATGGCTGTGATTTGGTCGAGGCGCTGGGCCGTGCTGGCATGTTCCTCGGACAGTCGCTGGTGGGGCGTCCCTCCCTTGAAGGCTTTAAGCTGTGGCTGCGCCAGATGCACTTTATCGGCGTACTGTCGCTGGCCATCATTCTGGTGTCGGGGCTGTTCATCGGTATGGTGCTGGCCCTGCAGGGCTTTACCATTCTGGTGGATTTCGGGGCCGAGGATGCCCTGGGGCAGATGGTTTCACTGTCGCTGTTGCGCGAGTTGGCGCCGGTGGTGGCGGCTCTGCTGTTTGCCGGGCGTGCCGGTTCGGCACTGACCGCCGAGATCGGCCTGATGAAGGCGACCGAGCAGCTGAGCAGCATGGAGATGATTGGCGTCGACCCGCTCAAACGGGTGGTGGCGCCGCGCCTCTGGGCGGGCTTCGTGTCGCTGCCGCTGCTGACCGTCGGCTTCAGCGTCATTGGTATCTGGGGCGGCCATCTGGTGGGCGTCGAGTGGCTCGGTGTCTATGAAGGCTCTTACTGGGGCAACATGCAGTCCAGCGTCGACTTCGTCGATGACATCGGCAATGGCATGCTCAAGAGCCTGGTGTTCGCTCTGGTCGTGACCTGGATCGCGGTGTTCCAGGGCTATGACCTGGTGCCGACCTCGGAAGGCATTTCACGCGCTACCACAAGAACGGTGGTGTATTCCTCGCTGGCGGTATTGGGACTGGATTTCGTGCTGACCGCGCTGATGTTTGGAGAACTGGGATGAAGCGCAGCAAGATGATGGAGTTTGGGGTCGGGCTGTTCATGCTGGCCGGGATTCTCGGGGTTATCTTCCTGGGAGTGAGCGTCAGCGGCCTGTCCGTCGGCGGTGGTAAGGACACTTATACGCTGCAGGCTAATTTCGCCAATATCGGCGGCCTCAAGTCGCGAGCACGGGTCACCATGGCGGGTGTTACCGTGGGTCGGGTGGAGAATATCGAGCTGGATACCGAGTGGTATGACGCCCGTGTGACCCTGGCCCTCGACAGCCGCCTGGAAGGGCAGCTGTCCCGTGATACCACGGCCTCGATTCTCACCTCTGGACTGCTGGGTGAGCAGTATATCGGCCTATCGGTGGGCGGTGATCCCGATACCCTGGCCGACGGTGACACCATCAGCGATACCCAGTCGGCGCTGGTGTTGGAGCAACTGATCCAGCAATTCGTGGCCAATATGGCCACGAATTAATCATGATCTGCCTTGAGAGACGACTTATGCGAGCTCAATCGACCTTTTTATTCCGCTGTGTTTTGGCCCTGTTGCTGTGCCTGGCGATGCTGCCGGCTCAGGCCCAATCCAAGGCGCCCGACGAGACGCCGGAGCAGCTGATCCGCGAAAGCATCGACAATCTGATGGGCAAGATCGAGGGCCGTCGCGGCTACTTTTCCGAGAACCTGAGCGAGCTGGAATCGCTGGTCGATGACAGCCTTAACGATGTGGCCGACTTTCGCTATATCGGGGCCAGCGTCATGGGTCGCTATTTCCGCAACGCAAGCCCCGCTCAGCGTTCGCGTTTCGTCGACACCTTCCGCCAGACCCTGATCGATACCTATGCCAAGGGCCTGGTGACCTTCGACTACCGCGAGGTGCGGGTGCTTGATCAGCAGCAGGACTCTCGTCAGTCCGATCAGGCCAGTGTCGACATGGAGGTGGTCGCCAACGATGGCACCGTTTACCCGGTCAGCTATTCCTTGCGCCTGGATAACGGACAGTGGAAGGTCGTCAACGTGATCGTCAATGGCATCAATCTGGGGCTGACCTTCCGCAACCAGTTCGATCAGGCCATGCGCGACAACGGCCGTGATTACGATGCCACCATCGACCAATGGTCACCCGATGTTGATGTCAGCGACGAAGGCCAGGGCGCATGACCCGTCTGTTCGACGAGCATGATGTGAGCCTCGAGGTCGCCGAGGGAGAGCTTGCCGTCAGCGGCGACGTGGATTTCGACGTCGCCGCCCCGCTGGCCGCCGCTGGTGCCAAGTGGATCGCCGACCAGCCCGTCACCGACGCGCTGCAGTTTGACCTGCGCGGCGTCGACAGGGTCAGCAGCGCCGCGCTGAGCGTCATGCTCGAGTGGCTGCGCAGTGCCCAGCGTGCCGGTATTGAGGTAGAGGGGGTGCAGCTTTCCCCGGCGCTGGCCAAACTCACGGCGCTGGCTGGTCTGGACTCTCTCCTGCCGCAGGCTGATGCCGACGCGACTGCTCCGGCCGACTGAGTTCGTCGGCCGCGGCCCTGGTCATTCGTTGGCCCCGGCCCTGGTCAAAGGCCCCGGTGTTTTCTGCCATCGCCATCGACGGCGCTTTTGATTACCATGTGGCCTTTCTCGTCTCGTGATGCGGTGACGTGTCTGCACCGCACCCTTCCCGTGTTTCCAAGGAGGCATCCCCATGCAACCCCAAGACGTCAAGGCGCTGCTTGAGACGCGCATTGCCGACTGCGACTTTCATATCCAGGGTGAAGGCTGCAACTTTCAGGTCGTCGCCGTGGGCGAGGTCTTCAATGGCCTGACGCCGGTCAAACGACAGCAGCTGATCTATGGTGCGCTCTCCGAAGAAATCGCCAGCGGCGCTCTGCATGCCGTCAGCATCAAGACCTATACCCCGACCCAGTGGCAGACCGCCGCCGAAAATGCCGGGGCTTGAGTGACGGACTTTCATGGATAAGCTGATCATTACCGGCAATGGCCCCCTCGATGGCGAGGTATGGGCCAGTGGTGCCAAGAACTCGGCCCTGCCGATCCTGTGTTCGTCGTTGCTGGCGCAAGGGCCCGTGACGCTCGGCAACTTGCCGCACCTGCAGGACATCACGACCTCTCTCGAACTGCTTGGGCGCATGGGCGTCGATCTGGTGATGGGCGACAAGATGGCCATCCAGCTCGATGCCTCTGAGGTGACCGAGTGTCATGCGCCTTATGACCTGGTCAAGAAGATGCGCGCCTCGATCCTGGTGCTGGGGCCGCTGCTGGCGCGCTTCGGTAAAGCCGACGTGTCGTTGCCGGGTGGTTGTGCCATCGGCTCGCGCCCGGTCGACCTGCATATCCGTGGCCTGGAGGCGATGGGTGCCGACATCAACGTCGAGAATGGCTACATTCGTGCCACGGCGCCGGGTGGGCGTCTCAAGGGTGCGACGATCTTCTTTGACGTGGTGACCGTGACCGGCACCGAGAACCTATTGATGGCCGCCACGCTTGCCGAGGGCACTACGGTGCTCGAGAACGCCGCCAAGGAACCCGAGATAGCCGATCTCGCCGAGTGCCTCATCAAGATGGGTGCACGGATTCGCGGTCACGGTACCGATACCATCACCGTCGAGGGCGTCGAGCAGCTACACGGCTGCTATCACGACATCATGCCCGACCGCATCGAGACCGGTACCTTCCTGGTGGCTGCCGCGGTGACCCGTGGTCGAGTCAGGGTCCGCCGGACCCGTGCCGATATTCTCGAGGCCGTGCTCGCCAAGCTCGAGGAAGCGGGTGGCCATGTCACCACCGGTGAGGACTGGATCGAGCTCGACATGAAGGGGCAGCGCCCGAAGGCGGTCAATGTACGCACCGCGCCTTATCCGGCCTTTCCTACCGACATGCAGGCGCAGTTCGTGGCCATGAATGCGGTGGCCGAAGGCACCGGGCGGGTCGTCGAGACAATCTTCGAGAACCGCTTCATGCACGTCCAGGAACTCAACCGAATGGGCGCCAAGATCGCTCTCGAAGGCAACACCGCGGTGGTCACCGGCGTCGATCAGCTCTCAGGTGCGCCGGTGATGGCGACCGACCTGCGGGCCTCGGCCTCGTTGGTGGTAGCGGCGATGATCGCTAAGGGCGAGACCCTGGTTGATCGTATTTATCATATCGACCGCGGCTATGAATGCATCGAGGAAAAGCTGCAGTTGCTGGGCGCCAAGATCCGTCGCGTGCCCGGCTAGTCATCCACGGAATTGCGAACCCCATCATGTCCAAGCAACTGATTCTGGCCCTCTCGAAGGGCCGTATTCTCGACGAGACCCTGCCGCTGCTGGCCGATGCCGGCATCTGGCCCGCCGAAGACCTGGGCAAGAGCCGCAAGCTGCTGTTCGATACCAACCTGCCGGACGTCAAGCTGGTGGTGATTCGCGCGACCGATGTGCCGACCTATGTGCAGCTGGGTGCTGCCGACCTGGGCGTCGCCGGCAAGGATGTGCTGCTCGAACATGGCGCCGAGGGGCTCTATGAGCCGCTGGATCTCGAGATCGCGCGCTGCAAGCTGATGACCGCCGGGATCACTGGTGCCGAGCCGGCCCGCGCCCGTCGTCGGGTGGCCACCAAGTTCGTCTCGGTGGCGCGTCGCTACTATGCCGAACAGGGTATCCAGGCCGAGGTCATCAAGCTCTACGGAGCGATGGAACTGGCGCCGCTGATGAACCTGGCCGACGAGATCGTCGACATCGTCGATACCGGCAATACCCTGCGCGCCAACGGCATGGAGCCCCGCGAGAAAATCGCGGATATCAGCACCCGGTTGGTCGTCAACCAGGCCGCGATGACCATGAAGCATGATCGCCTGAAGCCCTTGCTCAACCGGCTGCGCGAAGCTGTGGCCAGTCGGCGCGACTAAGATGTCGCTGCCGTATATGGCGGGTAAGTACTGCTGGTAAGTACTGCGGGTAAGTACTGCCGCTAACGAAGTGCGACCAAGACAGCGAGACCAATGCAGCGAGGCCATGACGTACGAGCCTTTCTGTACTTGTCTGTACTTGTCTGTACTTGTCGGTAGCAGTGCAAGCCTGCCTGTGACCCTTGCCCGCAACCTCATGGCATTGCTCGAGGGTTGTTGGGTGAGCCCGGTCCTTATGGCGCAATAGCGTGAATGTCTTGGCGCCATAGGGCCGAGCCGCTTGCCAGCCGCTTTGCGGCGACACATGCTGGTCGCCTGTCCTGTTTTTCCATCGTCTGTGTAGAGAGCATCATGACCGATTCCGTTGCCGCTTCCCTCGAGATCTCCCGCTTGTCCACGCAGGATGCCGATTTCGATGCCCGCCTCGAGGCGCTGCTGGCCTGGGAAGGCGTGTCCGACGCCGAGGTGCAGTCGCGGGTCGAGGAAATCCTGCGCGGGGTGCGTGAGCGCGGTGATGCGGCGCTTGTCGAGTACACCAACCGCTTCGATCGCCTGTCGGCCCAGAGTATGGATGAGCTGACCATCGGCGCTGCGCGGCTGCGCCAGGCCTTTGACGGGCTGCCTGCCGAGCAGCGTGAGGCGCTGGCGGCAGCTGCCGAGCGCGTGCGGGTCTATCACGAACACCAGAAGCCGGGTTCCTGGCAGTACACCGAGGATGACGGCACCGTGCTTGGCCAGCAGGTCATGCCGCTGGACCGCGCAGGCATCTACGTGCCCGGCGGCAAGGCTGCCTATCCTTCATCGGTGCTGATGAACGCGATTCCGGCCCATGTCGCCGGCGTGCGCGAGATCGTGATGGTGGTGCCCACCCCGGATGGCATCCTCAACGAGCTGGTGTTGGCGGCGGCCCACCTGGCGGGCGTCGACTGGGTCTTTACCCTGGGCGGCGCCCAGGCCGTGGCAGCGCTCGCCTATGGCTCCGAGACGGTGCCGCGAGTCGACAAGATCGTGGGGCCTGGCAATATCTATGTGGCCACCGCCAAGCGCGCCGTGTTTGGTCAGGTCGGCATCGACATGATCGCCGGCCCCTCGGAGATTCTGGTGATCTCCGACGGCGCGACCGACCCGGATTGGCTGGCCATGGACCTCTTCTCCCAGGCCGAGCACGACGAAGACGCTCAGGCGATCTTCGTCAGTTGGGACGCCGAGCATGTGGTAGCGGTCGAGGAGGCCATGACGCGCCTGCTGCCGACCATGGAGCGTGCGCCGATCATTCGTGATTCTCTGGCCGGGCGTGGGGCACTGATCACCTGTCGCGACCGCGACGAGGCTGTTGCGCTGATCAACCGCATCGCGCCTGAGCATCTCGAACTCTCGCTAGAGGACCCCGACGCGTTGCTGCCTGAGATTCGCCATGCGGGTGCGATCTTCATGGGCCGCTATACCGCCGAGGCCCTGGGCGACTACTGCGCCGGCCCGAATCACGTGCTGCCGACGTCCGGTACCGCGCGCTTCTCCTCGCCGCTCGGGGTCTATGACTTCCAGAAACGTTCCTCGATCATTCACTGTTCGGCGGACGGTGCCTCGATGCTTGGGCGCACTGCGTCGGTGCTCGCCCGGGGCGAATCGCTCACCGCACATGCGCGCTCTGCCGAGTATCGCATCAAGGATTGAGGCGAATCAGCGGTGCTTGCACAGCAAAAAGGCCCTGCCATTGGCGGGGCCTTTTGGTATCCGTCTAGTGCCTGCCTTTCCTTTAGACCTGACGTTCTTTTAGGTCTGCTGTTCTTTTAGATAGGTGTCCATCCAGGCGTGCCGATGCTGTTGTTCGGCCGCGCTTGGAAGCGCTGCCTCTCATATAAGGCAGCTCCCTGTCAGACAACGCCTGGTTACCGTCTAGGGCCGGGGCTAGGGCTGAGACTGAGGTTGGCTGACCTCGGCGGTGGGGCGCTCGCCGACCTCGAGGGTCACGTCTATACGCTCGCCGTTGCGCACCAGACTTAGCGGCAGCTTGGTGCCAGGAGCGATGGCGGCGATGTCGGTCATCACCGCCCGGGCATCGCGGATGGTGCGGCCGTCGACCTTGATCAGCACATCGCCGGGCTGCAGGCCGGCAGCATCGGCTGGGCCATCCGGTACTATGCCCGAGATCACGACCCCTACGACGGAGTCCAGGCCGAAGGAGGCGGCCAGCTCGCGGGTCATCTCCTGGGCTTCGATGCCTAGCCAGCCACGAATCACCCGGCCCTGAGTGACCAGCTCGTTGAGAATTTCCCGGGCCAGGTTGGCCGGAATGGCGAAGCCGATGCCCTGGGAGCCGCCGGAGCGGGAGAAGATAGCGGTGTTGATGCCGACCAGCGCGCCTTCGGGGTTGATCAGGGCGCCGCCGGAGTTCCCCGGATTGATCGCCGCGTCGGTCTGAATGAAATCCTCATAGGCATTCAGGCCTAGGTGACTGCGGCCGGTGGCACTAACGATGCCCATGGTCACGGTCTGGCCGACCCCGAAGGGGTTGCCGATGGCCAGGGCCACATCGCCCACGGCTGCCTGTGACGAGTCGGAGAGCGCGATGACCGGAAGATCTTCGAGATCGATGCGCAGCACGGCCAGGTCGCTCTCCGGGTCGGTGCCGATGACCTCGGCGAGCGTTTCGCGGCCGTCGCGCAGCGCCACCTGGATCTGATCGGCCCCCTTGATGACATGATGGTTGGTCAGCACGTAGCCCTCATCGCTGATGATGACCCCCGACCCCAGGCTCGAGAGCATGCGCTGGCGGCTGGGCGTGTCCTTGCCGAAGAACTGACGGAAAAACGGGTCCGACATCAGCGGGTGCTGCTCACTTTCGACGATGCGCGAAGAGTAGATGTTGACCACGGCAGGTGCCGCTCTCTCCACCGCCTCTGAATAGCTGACCGGGCCGGCATTTCGTGATAATGCCGGGGCATTCTTGACCTCGGGAGCCGGGCGTTTGACCTCGGGGGGCGTCGCAGTCTCTTGCACGGGCTGTGGGCTGGCGGCCGGCGGCGACACGGAAGGGGCTTGACCGCTGAGCTTCGGGAAAGCAATCAGCAGCACGATGGCAACCAGGACACCGGCCACGGTTGGCCAGACGAGGGGCAGGAGAAAACGACGCATGAAGAATCCTTGTCATCGGTGGCGGTCGCTGGGGGCCGACGCAGCCGGTACAATTGGCGGATTGTATCATTGCTCATGTACCGATGCCCGGAGGCCCGAATGATATCTCGCGATGCCCTGGTCACTGCCTGCGACGAGCGTCTGCAGGCGGCGCGCTTCAAGGATTACACTATCAATGGCCTGCAGGTCGAGGGACGCAGCCGAGTGACCCGCGTGATGACTGGCGTCACCGCCTGTCAGGCGCTGGTCGATGAGGCGATTGCCTGGCAGGCGGATCTGCTGCTGGTTCATCACGGCTACTTCTGGAAGAACGAGCCGGTCGAGGTGGTCGGCATGAAGCGGCGCCGGCTGGCGGCCTTGCTGGCTAACGATATCAACCTGCTGGCCTATCATCTGCCGCTGGATGCTCATCCCGAGCTTGGCAACAATGCCTGCCTGGCCGAGCGGCTGGGCCTGGTCGTCGACGGCTGTGCCGATGGTGAGCTGGGCGAAGGGCTATTGTGGCTGGGCCACCCCGGCGAGGCGCTGGCCGGTTCGGGTGACAATGACCAGGCCCTCGACGAGCGTGGCTTGGCAAAGCATGTCGCCAAGCAGCTCGGTCGGGAGCCGCTTCTGATCGAAGGGCACCAAGGGCCGGTCAAGCGTATCGCCTGGTGCACCGGCGGCGCTCAGGACATGATCGCCGCGGCTCATGCGGCAGGCGCGGATGTCTTCATCTCGGGCGAGATTTCCGAGCGGACCACTCACCTGGCACGCGAGCTGGGCATCGGCTATCTGGCGGCGGGTCATCATGCCACCGAGCGCTACGGCGTTCAGGCCATGGGAGAATGGTTGGCCGCCGAGCATGGTGTTACCCACCGTTTCGTGGATATCGACAATCCGGCCTGAAACTGCCCTGAAAACGACCCCGCAAACGAAAGCGCCGGCCATCAAGGCCGGCGCTTTCGTCGTTTTTGGCAAACCTCTCGCTTGTGTCGCTAGGCGTCAGCGAGATCAGTAGCGGGGAGGCTGGGCGGGATTCTGCTCCTCGCCGCGCTGCAGGCCAAAGTCCTCGGAGAGAGTGCCGTGCCCGCCGTCGGCATAGTCGCGCGGCATGTCCAGGGTTTCATCAGGCTCCGTCGCGTCGGTCTCCGGATGGAGGCGGCGCTTGACCTGCTGGTCTTGGCCGAGCTGATCGGCCCCCTGCGCCAGCTGTTGTTCCAGCTCGCGGCTCTGGCGCTGAATGCTGGCCACCAGGTCGGCCGCTCGCACGAAATGATCGTTCAGCGAGTCCTTGACCTGGTGAAGCTCGAGTTCAGTCTCGGCCAGGCGTTGGCGGACCTTCTGATTGCGCGCCACGTTGGCGTTGAGCAGGTGATAGCCCAGCGCGCCGATGCCGATGCCGGCAAGCCCGCAGGCCAGGGCCAGGATCCAGTCGATGTTGCTCTCGTACACGTCGTTCCCCTTATGGTTCTGTCTTCCCGGCACCGGTACTTGACTGCCGGGGGTGGCGCGTTATCGAGGTCGCGACCTGCGCCTCCCCTGGCTCCATTATATGAGGGAGAGCGAGACTCAGGTCAATGCGCAGGCGCTGCCATCATGGCTGCCCTGTGCGCTCGACGTCTCGATACGTATAATGTTCGCTTTCGATCACCACCGTCCGAGGTAGCCAAGACGCTGATGTGTGCGACAACGACTTCCGCTGGTTCTTCTGCGTCCGCTCAAGCGGGCACGCCCCTGGCTCGCTACCAGGCCGACCTTGAACGCGAGGGATTCGCCTACGATAAAGCCCAGGAGCAGGCGGTTCGTCATCTGCAGCGGCTCTATGATGATCTGCTGACCACGCCCCAGCGAGCGCCGCGCCCGCCCGCCGATGAGCGAAAGGGACTCAAGTCCCGGGTCGCCGGGCTGTTCGGCGCCAAGCAGACCGCCTCGCCCTTCGAAGCGCCGCCGGCGGTGATGGGCCTGTATTTCTGGGGAGGCGTCGGTCGGGGCAAGACCTATCTGGTCGATACCTTCTACGAGGCGCTGCCGTTTTCCGAGAAGATGCGCACCCATTTTCACCGCTTCATGCAGCGAGTGCACAACGAACTCGAGCACTACAAGGGCGAGAAGGACCCGCTGAAGCTGATCGCCGCCAAGTTCGCCCGTGAGGCGAGGGTGATCTGCTTCGACGAGTTCTTCGTCAAGGACATCACCGACGCCATGATTCTTGCGACCCTGCTCGAGTCGCTGTTCGAGCACGGCGTGGTGCTGGTAACGACCTCCAATATCGTGCCTTCCGAGCTGTACAAGGATGGCCTGCAGCGGGCGCGTTTCCTGCCCGCCATCGATTTGCTCGAGCGTCATTGCGAGGTGGTCAACGTCGACTCGGGTGTCGACTATCGGCTGCGCGCCCTGCAGCGTGCCGCCATCTTCCACGCACCGCTGGATGAGGCCGCCGACGACGAGCTCGCGCGCAGCTTTCGCGAGCTCGCCGGGCACGATGGCGAGCAGGATGAACGTATCGAGATCAATCATCGGTTGCTGCGTTCGCGCCGCCTGCATGAAGATGTGGTGTGGTTCGACTTCGCCGAGCTGTGTGACGGTCCTCGTAGCCAGAATGATTACATCGAGCTGGCCCGCGAGTTTCATACCGTGCTGGTGTCCGGCGTGCCGCGCATGGGCCGGGGTAGCGACGACCAGGCGCGGCGTTTCATCAATATGGTCGACGAGTTCTATGACCGAGCAGTGAAGCTTCTGATGTCCGCCGAAGTGCCGGTCGAGTCGCTTTACACCGAAGGCAGCCTTGGTTTCGAGTTCGATCGCACCCTCTCGAGGCTGCAGGAAATGCAGTCCCACGAGTATCTGGCGCTGGCGCATAAGCCGTGAATTTCCCGCGTGGACTCTTAACCTGATCGAACGAGTCATGTACACTGCGCGCTCGCTCGAACGTTGTCGCTCGATTTGCCTCTGTGGCAAGTGGTCGACAACCAAGAAAAATAGGGATGGTAGGCGGCGTCATTAGACGTTTTCGTCCTGCCCCATGCGACAATTGGTGATTCAACCCATGAAGACGTTTTCTGCTAAGCCGCAGTCCGTCGAGCGCGACTGGTACGTCGTCGACGCTACGGACAAGACTCTCGGTCGCCTGGCCACCGAGATCGCTCGCCGCCTGCGTGGCAAGCACAAGCCGGAATACACCCCGCACGTCGACACCGGCGATTACATCGTCGTGGTCAACGCCGAGAAGGTGACGGTCACCGGCAACAAGGCACAGGCCAAGACCTACTATCGTCACACCGGTTATCCGGGTGGCCTGCGCTCCATGACCTTCGAGAAGATGATCGATCACGCTCCCGAGCGCGTCATCGAGTCTGCCGTCAAGGGCATGCTGCCGAAAGGCCCGCTGGGTCGCGCCATGTACTCGAAACTCAAGGTCTATGCCGGTACCGAGCATCCGCATGCCGCCCAGCAGCCGCAAGAACTGAACATCTAAGGGGTAGATTGCCATGACTCAACAGTATTACGGTACCGGTCGCCGCAAGACGTCCACCGCACGCGTCTTCCTCAAGCCGGGCACCGGCAAAATCACCGTCAATAGCCGCGAACTCAACGAGTTCTTCGGTCGCGTCACTGGCCGCATGGTCGTCCGTCAGCCGCTCGAGCTGACCGAGACTCTGGACCAGTTCGACGTCTACGTGACCGTCAAGGGTGGCGGCGGCTCGGCTCAGGCCGGCGCTATCCGCCACGGCATCACTCGTGCCCTGATGCAATACAACGAAGACTTCCGCGGGCCGCTGCGTGAAGCCGGTTACGTCACTCGTGACGCCCGCGAAGTCGAGCGTAAGAAAGTCGGCCTGCGCAAAGCACGCCGCAGCCCGCAGTTCTCCAAGCGTTAAACGTTTCGAGAGTGCGTCAGAACGCCCGGTCCCCGTTGGGGGCCGGGCGTTTTTTTATGCCCGTTCAATGATTTGAGTCAGCTATGCTGCGTCATGTGGCAAGGCTTTCGCTTGTTTTAGTTCAGGCGGTTTCCTAACATGAAGATCATCTTATCCGTAGGTCGCGACAGTGACTGGCGCGGTTAGGCAGCGGGTGATTGGATAGGGGGCATGACAAGATGGCGGATAAGGGCGTGAACAAAGGGCGGCGTCGCTTTCTCGTCGGTGCTACGACCGTCGTTGGGGCGGTGGGCGCGGTGGGCGTCGCGGTCCCTTTCGTTGCCTCCTGGCAGCCCAGTGCCAAGGCGCGTGCGGCAGGGGCTCCGGTGGAAGCGGATGTATCCAAGCTCGAATCCGGCCAGCAGATGACCGTCGCGTGGCGTGGCAAGCCCGTCTGGGTAGTGCGGCGCGACGACACCATGATCGAACAGATCAAGAGCATCGATCCTTCCCGCCTGCGGGACCCCGAGTCCTCGGCGCCGCAGCAGCCGAGCTACGTGGACCCTGAGCTGCGCTCCATCAAGCCCGAGATCCTGGTGCTGGTGGGCATCTGCACGCACCTTGGCTGCTCACCAACCTTCAGGCCTGAGCCCGGTGCTGCCGATTTAGGCGGTGATTGGCCGGGTGGCTATTTTTGCCCCTGTCATGGCTCGCGCTTCGATCTGGCGGGTCGGGTGTTCACCGGGGTACCGGCCCCCTTGAACCTGGAAGTGCCACCGCATCGCTATGACAATGACAACATTATCGTTGTCGGCGAAGACAAGGGGGCGGCCTGATGGGTAATCCGAATCGCGCCAAGGCAGAACGCGGCATCATGCGCTGGATCGATGATCGCTTTCCTGCCACCCAGATGTGGGAAGAGCATCTGGCCAAGTACTATGCACCCAAGAATTTCAATTTTTGGTACTTCTTCGGCTCACTGGCCCTGCTGGTGCTGGTCAACCAGATTCTGACCGGAGTGTGGCTGACCATGAGCTACAACCCTTCCGCGGAAGGGGCCTTCGCGTCGGTTGAGTACATCATGCGAGATGTCGAATTCGGCTGGCTGATTCGCTATATGCACTCCACCGGGGCCACGGCATTCTTCGTGGTGATCTACCTGCACATGTTCCGCGCGCTGCTCTATGGCTCCTACAAGGCGCCTCGGGAGCTGGTGTGGATCTTTGGCATGACCATCTATCTGGCGCTGATGGCCGAAGCCTTCATGGGGTATCTGCTGCCTTGGGGGCAGATGTCCTACTGGGGGGCTCAGGTCATTATCTCGCTTTTCTCGGCCATCCCGGTGGTGGGGGCGGACCTGACGCAGTGGATTCGCGGTGATTTCCTGATCTCCGGGATCACCCTGAATCGCTTCTTTGCGCTGCATGTAGTGGCCCTGCCGATCGTGATCCTCGGTCTGGTGGTGCTGCACATACTGGCGCTCCACGAGGTTGGCTCCAACAATCCGGACGGCGTCGACATCAAGGCCAAGAAGGATGAGTCCGGCAAGCCACTGGACGGTATTCCGTTCCATCCCTACTACACGGTCAAGGATTTGGTGGGGGTGGCGGTATTCCTGTTTGTGTTCTGTGTGGTGATCTTCTATTTCCCGGAAGGGGGTGGGTACTTCCTGGAGCAGCCCAATTTCGAGCCCTCCGACCCGTTGAAGACACCCAACCATATCGCGCCGGTTTGGTACTTCACGCCTTTCTACGCGATGCTGCGCGCCATCACCTTCTCGCTGTTCGGCCTGGACTCCAAGTTCCTGGGGGTAATGGTCATGGGGAGCGCGATCGCGATCCTCTTCGTACTGCCCTGGCTGGACAAGAGCCCCGTACTTTCCATGCGCTACAAGGGTTGGCTGTCGAAGATCATGCTGGCGCTGTTTGCGATCAGTTTCGTGGTGCTCGGTGTGATTGGCGTGCTGCCGTCGACGCCGGGGAGGACCCTGGTGGCTCAGGTCTGCACGGCGGTGTATTTCGCCTTCTTCCTGCTGATGCCGATCTACACGCGGCTGGAGACCACCAAGCCCGTACCGGAAAGGGTGACTGGCTAATGAAAAAGCACATGTTTGCCTTGCTCGTCGCCTTGCTCGTGGCGCTGATGCCGATGACCGGGTTTGCTGCGGGCGGTCAGGCAGTCCATTTCGACGAGATGACCCCGGATCTGTCCGACAGGGCGTCGCTGCAGAATGGCATGAAGCTATTTACCAACTACTGCATGGGCTGTCACTCTCTGCAGTATCAGCGCTATTCCCGGGCAGCCGAGGACCTGGGCATCCCTCAGGATCTAGTCGAGCAGAAGCTGATCTTTTCCGAGGACCTGGCATTCAATGACCAGATGCGCAATGCCATGCAGAAGGGCGACGCCACCTCCTGGTTCGGCGCCGCGCCGCCGGACCTGACCCTCGAGGCGCGTCTGCGCGGCACGGACTGGATCTATACCTATCTGCGCAGCTTCTACAAGGACCCGGAGCGCCCGCTGGGTGTGAATAATACGGTGTTCCCGCTGGTAGGTATGCCCAATGCGCTGGAGCCGCTGCAGGGCGTGCAGGAGATGGTCTGTGCCGAGACTGATCGGCCGGTGCCCGGGCATGAGCCTGACCCGCTGACGGGCAAGTATCAGTCCTGCGATGTGCTCAAGGTGACCCAGGCGGGTAAGCTGGAGCCGGAGGCGTTTGATCGGGCGGTTTATGATCTGACCAACTTCCTGGCCTACGTCGGTGAGCCCTCCAAGCTTCAGGCCCAAGCGCTGGGGCCCAAGGTGTTGATTTTTATCTTTATCTTCGGCGTCATCGCCTATCTGCTCAAGCGAGAGTACTGGCGCGACATCCACTGAGACGACTCAGTGGTAGCATGGGGGCGCATGGCCGTTGGGCATGCGCCCTTGTCTATTTTCCATGACCCGTATCGCGGGTCTCGGCGCCTGGAAGCGCGGTCAACGTGTTATCATCCAGGCTCGAACTGTTGCGAGGAATGTTAAATGGGTGTTGTGGCCAAGCGGTCGTCGATGACCTTCTACTCCGGTAGCGATGATCACTTCAGTCATCGCGTGAGAATCGTGCTGGCAGAAAAAGGGGTTGCCGTCGACATCCTGGAAGTCAAGGAAGACAGTCATCCCGAAGAGCTGGCGGATCTCAATCCGTACAATAGCGTGCCGACGCTATTGGATCGTGATCTGGTGCTCTATGAGTCCAAGGTGATGATGGAGTATCTGGATGAGCGGTTTCCGCATCCTCCGCTGCTGCCTGTCTATCCGGTAGCCCGGGCGCAGAGCCGCCTGTGGATGCATCGCATCGAGCGGGAGTGGTGCCCGCTGATCGAACAGATCCAGCAGGGCAGCAAGAAGGATGCCGAGAAGGCGCGAAAGGAACTGCGTGAGAGCCTGATCGGCATCTCGCCGATCTTTGAGGATATGCCGTTCTTCATGAGCGAGGAATTCTCGCTGGTGGATTGCTGCCTGGCACCGCTTCTTTGGCGACTGCCGGTACTGGGGATCGAGCTTCCTGAGAAACAGGTCAAGCCGCTGATGAATTATATGGAGCGCACTTTCGAGCGTGAGTCCTTCAAGGCCTCGCTGTCGGAAGCCGAGCGCGAGATGCGTACCTGATATACCACGGACCGGGCCATAGGGCCCGGACCACAGACAATGGAGGCCCGAGATGCTATCGAGTCGCCCCTATCTCGCTAGGGCTCTGTATCAATGGCTCCTGGACAACGATCAGACGCCTCATGTCGTCGTCGATGCCAAACAGCCTGGCGTCGAGGTGCCGGAACAGTTCGTGCAGAACGGTCAGATCGTGCTGAATATCGCGCCGCAGGCCGTTGAAGAACTGTTCATGGAAAACGATGCGATCAGCTTCAGCGCTCGCTTTGGCGGCAAGCCAATGCGGGTGATGGTGCCGATCGATGCCTTGATCGCGCTCTATGCCCGTGAAAACGGCGTGGGCATGGTGTTCGGTCACGAGCCGGTCATGCCGGGCCATGAGGCGGAAGAGACTGACGCCGAGAGTGGTGAAACGGCATCTGACGAGCGCCCGTCACTGTCGAGCGTCGAGGATACTGGAGACGAAACCAGCATTGACGACGAGGGCGCGCCCAAGACGCCGCCCAAGGGTCGGCCATCGCTGCGCGTCATCAAGTAGACTCAGCTGATACTTTTTCCCTGAGAGGGCGGAGACTTTCTCTAAAGTGGGTCTCTTGAGTAAGTCTCTAAAGTAGGTCTCTTGATTAAAAAAGCCCTTGAACACAAAACGGCAGGCCCGAGGGCCTGCCGTTTTGTGTTTGCGTCATGATGCTCTGCAGAGCGCGGGTCAGTCGAGGTATTCGAAGACCTTGACGATCCGTTGCACGCCTCCCGCAGCGGATACGGCGGAAACGATGCGCTCGCTTTCGGCGCGGGTCACCAAGCCCATCAGATAGACGCTTGCGTTTTCCACCACGATGTTGACGCGGCTCGCGTCGATGTTCTCGTTGGTCGCCAGGTTAGTCTTGAGGCGGGTGGACAGCCAGCCGTCGGACAGGCGTTGGCTCATCGGCAGGTTGGCGGCAATCGCCAGCTGGTTGTGTACCTGGCGCACGTTGCGCACCTGTTCGGCGACGCTGGTGGCCTTATTCTTGAGCTCATCGCTCGGCACCTGGCCGGTCAGCAGTACCACGCCATTGAAGACGTCGACGTTGATGCGGGCATCGGCCAGTCGGGCGTCGGTCTTGCCCAGGTTGACGCTGACCTTGGTCTGGATGCTCTCGTCCTCGACCTTGCTGCCCAGGGTGCGTTCGCCATAGTTCTCGCCAATCGGGCCATCGTTGGCCACGTTGGCAATGGTGGTGCAGCCGCCAAGGCCTAGGGTCAGGGCAAGAACAAGAGTGGGGATAATCGCGTTACGCATGGGGATCACTCGCTTGGGCCGAAGAGTTGTTCGTCGATCAAATCACACAGACAGTGGATGACCAAGAGGTGTACTTCCTGAATGCGCGCAGTAGATGTGGCGGGCACGCGGATTTCACAGTCCTCCTGACCCAGTAGCGATGCCATGTCGCCGCCGTCGCGGCCAGTCAGGGCGACCACGGTCATGTCCCGGTCATGGGCGGCCTGGATGGCCTGGACCACGTTGGCCGAGTTGCCACTGGTGGAGATGGCCAGCAGCACGTCGCCGGGCTGTCCGAGGGCGCGAATCTGCTTTGAATAGACCTCGTTGTAGCTGTAGTCGTTGGCAATGGAGGTCAGGGTCGAGGTGTCGGTGGTCAGTGCCAGAGCCGGCAGACTCGGGCGTTCACGTTCGAAGCGGTTGAGCAGTTCGGAGGAGAAGTGCTGGCTATCACCGGCGCTGCCGCCGTTGCCGCAGGCCAGAATCTTGCCTTCGCTCACCAGGCACTGAACCATCATCTGGCTGGCGACCTCGATGAAGGGCGGTAACACTTCACTGGCGTAGGTCTTGGTGTCGATGCTGGCGTTGAAGTGTCCGAGAATTCGTGATTGGAAATCCATCTTGGCTTCCTGGTCCTGTAGCGATCAGAACGCTTCGAAGGCGCCCTTGACCCAGAGAAACTCCAGGTCCGGGGCGCTGCCGGTGACGGCGACCACATCGAAGCGGCAGGGACATGATAGCCCGTTGCGGGCGAGATAAAAACGCGCCGCCTTGATTAGGCGACGCTGCTTGCTGGTCGTCACCGTCTCCAGCGGGTGACCGTGACGGCTGTCGCGACGATGACGAACCTCGACGAACACCAGGGTCTCGCCCTCGCGCATCACCAGGTCCAACTCGCCGCCCTTGGCGTGCTGGTTACGGGCGACCGGGGTGAGGCCGCGGGCGGCTAGCCAGTCGTTGGCCAGGGCCTCGATGGCAGCGCCGCGCGCCCTTGCGTCAGCGGAGCTCGCCATTGCTCAGGTCACCATTGCCTAACCCACTGTTGTCAAGCTCGCCATCGCTGGCGCCGGTATTGCCTCTGCCGTCTGTCTGACCGGCCGGCCGGCGATTGCCTGAATCGGTGTCGATCATTCGTTCGCCTTCGGCTTCCAGGGGCGGCTGTGGCAAGCCGTCGATGAACTCCGCCCAAGGCAGCTGACGCTGGATGCGGCCATCATTGGCGGCGCGCAAGGTACCGGTAGCGCCGAACAGCTCGCTGCCGCTAATGGCCTGGAACTGGGGGAGACGCACGCCGAGTTCATAGGCGTCGACGCCCATGGCCATCAGCTTGAGCAGCGCGGGGTCGTCGGCTTCTGCGGACAGGGTGCGATAGCTTGCATAGAAAGGTAGTGCCTCGACGCCGCCAACGGCTGCATCGGGAATCAGCCAGGGGATCTCGACGAAACGCACGCCGTTCAGGTCGCTATCGGATCGCGGCTGAGGCCGCCCCTCGTAGGCCTGAGATGTCGCGTAGACCGGCAGGTCCGGCTGTTTCTGGTAGTCGAGCGTGGGTGGGATCTGGCGAGCGTAGCTTGGCAGTCCGAGCAGAAACATCATGTCTACCGGTCCACTCAGGCTGAGCAGACGCTTGACGCTGTTATTGACCAGGGCTTCTGGGTCGTAGTGCATCAAGTGTCCGATGTCGCCGCCCTGGTCTTCCCAGGTCTCACGGAAGGCTGTGCCGACTCGACGCCCCCAGTCATTGTTGGGCACCATGGCCGCCGCGCGACGGTGGCCGTCGCGAGCAGCGCGGATGGCCACCTGGCGTGCCTCATCCTCGACGGAAAGGCCGTATTGGAAGAGGTTTTCGGCGGCGTTGCGCTCGGCAGTGCCGTAGTTCAGGGCGAGTGTCGGCAGCGGCAGTCGCTGGCGCTTTTCCAGCTCTTCGACCTTGCTCTTGGCCAGAGGGCCGATCACGACCTGGGCGCCACGCATGGTGGCTTCGGCATACAGGGTGTTCAGATCCTGTTGGCTCGAGTCGATGAAATCCAGCTTGGGGGTGAAAGCGCCCTGTTGGCCGGCCTGTTCGTGGCGGGTCTCGATGCCGCGGCGGATGCGCCCGGCGACGGAGGCCAGCGGGCCCGACTCGGGCAGCAGGATGGCGATGCGCTCGACCCGAGTGCCGCGCAGATCGCGCAGGGCCAGCAGCTCGGCGGGCGGCTTGCGGGCAGCCGGATGATTGCGGTTGGCGTCGCGCCAGTTCGACAGTTGGCCGAGCAGTTTATCAATATCGCCACCGCTCTGGCGTTGCAGCTCGAGCAGCGACAGCCAGCCCTGCGTCAGCTCATCGGCGTTGCTGCGCAGTGTCATCAGATCCTGTGCCGAGAGACGGTTTAGCTGCTTCCAGATAGCGTCGTTGGGGACATCGCTGCCGGTGGCTGCCTGGGCCTTCAGCATGGCCTGGGTCGCGGCCAGCGGTTCGTCGAGCATGCCCAGCGCCAGGCCGCGGCGGTAGCGCAGGTTATTGGCGGCGTCCTGGTCCAATTGCGCGCCGGCTTCAAGCAGGTCGGTGGCCTGAATCACGCTCCAGCCGTCTTCGGCCTCTAACCCCAGGCGCGACAGCAGCAGCGCCCATTCCTGGCGACGCTCGGCGCTGAGGGCGGTGTCGTCGAGCTGGGTAGCGATCTCCTTGGCCTTAGCCGCCTCGCCACGGCGTGCTAGGATGGTGGCCGCCTCGAGGCGGCTGTCGGCTGCCTGGCCGGGGGCCTGCTGCTCGGCCTGGCTGAGCAAGGCCTCCGGCGAACGCTCGGTCGACATCAGACTGGGCGCGGCGCAGCCGCTGACCATCAGTGCAAGCAGCGCCGCAGCCAGCAAGCCGCGTGACGATGTGTTCATGAATCCCTTCCTTAGATAACCCGCTTTCGGAATCGTAATGACAGTTTCAGATATTGGAGCATTGTACGTGGTCGCCACGCCGATTGGGAATCTCGACGATCTGTCGCCCAGGGCCCGTCAGGTGCTGGCTGATGTCGCTGTGATTGCCGCCGAGGATACCCGCCACAGTGCGCGCCTGCTGCGCCATCTGGGCCTTGAGCGGCCAATGCTCTCGCTGCACGAGCACAATGAAAGCGGGCGCGTCGCGCAGCTCAAGGCGCGGCTTGCCGCCGGCGAGGATGTGGCCTTGATCAGCGATGCCGGCACGCCGCTGATCTGTGATCCCGGCTTCTTGCTGGTCCGCGAGCTGCGTGCCAGCGGCTATCGAGTGGTGCCGATTCCTGGGGCCTGTGCTTTCGTCGCGGCACTCTCTGCGGCGGGGCTGCCTACCGACCGTTTCCTCTTTCAGGGCTTTTTGCCGGCCAAGGGCAGCGGCCGCCGCGGCCGCCTTTCGGCGCTGGTTGAGCGGGAAGAAACCCTGATCTTCTACGAATCCCCTCACCGTATTCGCGATACTCTCGAGGACATCGCCGGCAGTTTCGGCGCGCGGCGAGTGGTACTCGCCCGGGAACTGACCAAGACCTTCGAGACCTTCCTCGATGGCGATGCTACCTCGCTACTGTCGCGAATGGAGGAGGACCCGGATCAGGCGCGGGGCGAATTTGTGGTGATGGTGGCCGGCGCCTCGCCCAAGACGGACGACGATGAGGCGCTGGTCGAGGCCGAGACGCTGCTCAAGGCGCTGCTCGCCGAAGGGGTGGGCGTCAAGCAGGCGGCGGCGATCACCACCCGCTTGCTCGGCGGCGCCAAGAAGGCCTGGTACGCCCGTGCCCAGGCGCTCAAGGACGAGGCCGGGTGACGTGGCTCGGTCATGCAGTCATCGCTTGAGGGGGGATGGCTGCGCTGGTATTCTTCGCCGCTGGGAGTCAGCCAGACAGTCGCCGCTGAGGGCCTCTAGCAGGTCATCGGGGGAGGAAAGTCCGGGCTCCATAGGGCAGAGTGCCAGGTAACGCCTGGGCGGCGTGAGCCGACGGCCAGTGCAGCAGAGAGTAGACCGCCTACGTCTCCTTCGGGAGGCCGGTAAGGGTGAAAGGGTGCGGTAAGAGCGCACCGCGCGCCTGGCAACAGAGCGTGGCATGGTAAACCCCACTCGGAGCAAGACCAAATAGGAACCCATTGGCGTGGCCCGCGCTGGGTTCGGGTAGGTTGCTTGAGAAAGGTGGCGACGCCTTTCCTAGAGGAATGACTGTCCACGACAGAACCCGGCTTATCGGCCGACTCCCTTCCATTCCCCATCACCGGCTGGCCATGAGATGGTCGGCCGGTGTTTATGTTCGTATCGAGACCTGCATGACCTCACCTGAGAACGCCGCGGCCCCGTCTTCCTTTCTCCATGAAAGCGTGCTGCTCGACGGGGCGGTCGATGCCCTGCTCGTCGACCCCGCCGGTGCCTATCTCGACGGCACCTTCGGACGCGGCGGGCACTCCCGCCTGATCCTCTCGCGCCTGGCGCCAGAAGGACGTCTGCTGGCCATTGATCGCGATCCTCAGGCGCTGGCGGAAGCGGCCAGCATCGATGATGCCCGCTTTGCCATCGAGCGGGGTGAGTTCGCAAGGCTCGGTGAGATCGCCACCGCGCACGATCTGCACGGCCGGCTATCCGGCATCCTGCTTGATGTGGGTGTGTCCTCTCCCCAGCTCGACGACCCGGAGCGTGGCTTCAGTTTCATGCGCGATGGTCCGCTGGACATGCGTATGGACCCCGATCACGGCGAGAGTGCGGCCGACTGGCTTTCGCGGGCCAAGGTCGAGGACATCGCCTGGGTATTCAAGACCCATGGCGAAGAGCGCTTCGCCAAGCGTCTGGCTCGGGCCATCGTCGAGCGCCGTCAGGAGCGCCCTTTTACTCGCACCGGCGATCTGGCGGAAGTCATCAAGACGGCGCACCCCGCCTGGGAAAAGGGCAAGCATCCGGCGACGCGTGCCTTCCAGGCATTGCGCATCCATGTCAACGGCGAGCTCGAACAACTCGATGCCGCGCTCGACGCCGCACTGGAGGCCCTGGCGCCGGGCGGGCATCTGGTGGTCATCAGCTTTCATTCCCTCGAGGATCGGCGCGTCAAGCGCTTCATCCGCGAGCATGTGCGTGGCGACACCCACTTGCCCCGCGGCATGCCGATCCGCGATGATCAGCTCAATCGCCGCCTTGAAGCCGTCGGCAAGGCCCGGCGGGCCAATGCCGCCGAAGTCGAGGGGAATCCCCGTGCGCGCAGTGCCGTGATGCGAGTGGCGCGCAAGCTGAAATAGCCAGCACCCCGCAATCCGCTAGCCGCCAAGAGGCAGCAGCCGAGACGCAGCAGCTAAAAGGAGCGACATGAGCCAGGGACGAGTCTGGATGCCAGGCCTGGAGGCGAGCCAACTTCCGAAGCTGCGCCTCCTGCTGGTACTGCTGCTGGTTGTGGCGGCCTTGGTGAGTGCCTTGGCAGTCACCACCACCAGCCATTTGACCCGCGTGCAATACGCCCGCCTTCAGCAGCTCGAGCGCGAGCAGAACCAGCTACAGACCGAGTGGGGGCAGCTGCTGCTCGAGGAGAGTGCCTGGTCAAGCCCGGCGCGTATCGAGCGACTTTCCAGTGAGCGGTTGGAGATGCGCCTACCCGATATCGAGAGGGTTGAGGTGATCGGCCCATGAGCACGACCCAGCGCCGCGCTGCCACACCACGTCGCCCGCCTCCCAGCGCTCCCTTGGGCGCTTTTCGCTACCGGCTGATGCTGGGGCTGATCCTGCTGGCCCTGTGCATGCTCGGCGCGCGTATCGCCTACCTGCACGTTATCGACCGCTCCTTTTTGCAGGGGCAGGGCGATGCCCGCACCTTGCGCGTCGAATCGATCAGCGCTCATCGGGGCATGATCACCGACCGCAACGGCGAGCCGTTGGCGATCTCCACGCCGGTGGTCAGTCTCTGGGCCAATCCTCAGGAGTTGCCGCCGGACGACATTCAGCGTCTGGTGCTGGCGAAAGCCCTGGATGTCGACCTGGATGACCTGAATGCGCGTATCGCCCGTTATTCCGAGCGTGAGTTCATGTATCTGCGCCGTCAGATGACGCCCGCCGATGCTCAGGAGATTCTCGATCTCAACCTGCCGGGCATCTATCGCCAGCTCGAATATCGTCGCTACTATCCGTCGGGCGAGGCCTCGGCCCAGCTGCTTGGCGTGACCAACGTCGACGATCGTGGGCAGGAGGGGCTGGAGCTTGCTTATAACGATTATCTGTCAGGGACGCCGGGCAAGCGCCGGGTGCTCAAGGATCGTCGGGGCCGCCTGGTACGTGATCTGCACCTGCTCAAGGAGGCCGACCCCGGCGGTGAGCTGGTCCTGGCGATGGATCAGCGACTGCAGTACATGGCCTACCGGGAGCTCAAGGCGGCCGTTCAGGAGCGTAACGCCGACGGCGGCACCCTGGTGATGATGGATGCTCGCACCGGCGAAGTGCTGGCGATGGCCAACCAGCCGTCCTACAACCCCAACAACCGTGCCGGCCTCGATCCCCGCAGCCTGCGCAACCAGGCCATCGTAGACGTCTTCGAGCCAGGCTCGGTGATGAAGCCGCTGGCCATGTCCGCGGCCCTCGAGACCGATCGCTATTCGCCCGATACCGTGGTCGATACGTCGCCTGGCTGGATGCGTCTGGATAACCGCTTCACCATCCGCGACTTTCGCAACTACGGCAAGCTGACCCTGGGCGGAATTCTCAGGAAGTCCTCGAACATCGGCATGAGCCGCATTGCCCTCGACCTGCCCGATACGGCAGTGGTCGATACCTACCGCCGCCTTGGGCTCGGCCAGTCGCCGGGCACGGGCTTCCCGGGGGAAGCCGACGGCACCCTGCCGGCCCCGGTGCGTTTGGCCGACAGCCAGCGTGCCAGCCTGGCCTACGGCTACGGCCTGTCAGTGTCGGCCCTGCAGTTGGCCAGCGCCTATACGGCGATTGCCAACCATGGGCGCCGCTTGCCTCCTTCGCTTCTCAAGCGCGATGAGCCGCCCGAGGGGTCTGTCGTCATTGAGCCGCGGGTCGCCGATGAACTGCTTGGCATGATGGAGCAGGTGGTGCAGCCTGACACCGGCGCGCACCGTGGCGTTGTGCCTGGCTACCGGGTGGCCGGCAAGACCGGTACCGTGCACAAGGCGTCCGGAGGCGGCTACGAAGAGGACGCCTACCGCGGCCTCTTCGTCGGCATCGCCCCGGCCTCCGATCCGCGACTCGTCACGGTCGTGATGATCGACCATCCCCGTGGGGGAGACTACTATGGCGGCCTGGTCGCGGCGCCGGTGTTCTCGACCGTCGTCGGCAACGCCTTGCGCCTGCTCGATGTGCCGCCCGACCAAGATACTCTCTCGTCCGCCGACGCCCCTTGATTCCAGGAGACACGCATGCAGGTTGACAACTCGCGACTCCTCGCCAGCCTCGAGGCCTTCTGGCCCGGCATCACCGCTGCGCTTCCCGCCCAGCCCGAGGGGCCGCGCCGGTTGATCCAGGACAGCCGGCATGTGACCCCGGGCGATGTCTTCATCGCGCTGCCCGGCGTGCATGTCGATGGCCGTGACTATCTGACCCAGGCGCTGGAGGCCGGCGCCGCGCTGGTGCTTTGCCATTTCGATGCCGAGACGCCTCCCTATGAGGAAGCCGATGATCCACGGGTGCTGATGCTGACCGGCCTCAGTTACTGCGTAGGTGAGCTCGGCCGGGCACTGTTTCAGGTGCCGGAGCACCAGCAGCTGATCGGCGTCACCGGCACCAACGGCAAGAGTTCGGTAACGCACTACATCGCTGCCCTGAGTGAGGCCGTGGGTCGTCCCTGCGGACTGATCGGCACGCTGGGTAGCGGGCGCCCGGGGGCGTTGGTGGATAGCGGCCTGACCACGCCGGGCCCCCTGGCGCTGCAGGAAAGCCTCGCTGAGATGGCCGCCCAGGGCCTTAACCGCGTGGCCATGGAGGTGTCGTCTCACGCCCTCGATCAGCAGCGCCTCGAGGGTTGCAGGGTGCAGGCCGCGGTGTTCACCAACCTGACCCGCGATCATCTTGATTACCACAGCGGCATGGCCGACTATGCCGCCGCCAAGGCGAAGCTCTTCAAGCGCTCCGAGCTCGAGCTGGCCGTGGTCAATGGCGATGATTCGCTGGCGAGGCTGATGTTGGCCGGTCTGCCCAAGGGCGTCCGGGTGCTGGCCACCGGCGAGGACGAAGCCACCACCTTCAGAGTGCTCGATTGGGAGCCGCGCCCCGACGGCCAGCGAGCACTGATCGCCAGTCCCGATGGGGAGTTCGCGCTGGCGCTGTCACTGATGGGACGTTTCAACTTAGACAACGTCCTGCTGGCGATGGCCACACTCTACGGCCTCGGGGGATCTCTTGAGGATATCAGCGTGGCCGCGGGGCAGCTGGCCCCGGTACCGGGGCGCATGCAGCCGCTCTCCAGGCCTGGCCAGCCGTCAGTGGTGGTCGATTACGCCCATACGCCGGATGCGCTGGACAATGCCCTGGCCGCGCTGCGGGCGCACCTGGGCAAGTCCGGCCAACTGTGGTGCCTGTTCGGCTGCGGCGGTGATCGCGATCGCGGCAAGCGACCGCTGATGGCCCGTGCGGCCGCTTCCCACGCTGACCGGCTGGTGATTACCGACGACAACCCGCGGGGCGAGGATGCGGCGGCGATTCGAGGCCAGATCCTCGAGGGGCTGGAACCGGCCCAGCGGGACGTGGCCTGGTGCATCGAGGGACGTCGCGCGGCGATTCGGGCCTGTCTCGAAGCCGCCGGTTCGGACGACGTGGTACTGGTCGCGGGCAAGGGCCACGAGACGTATCAGGAGATTGGCGGCGTGCGTCATGACTTTTCCGATGCCAAGGAGATCACCCAGGCCCTGGATGACCTCGCGTCCTTGCCCGGGGATGCTGGGCCGGAGTCGCGTTCATGAGCGGCGCGGGCCTTGAGACCCTGGGCGAGCTGGCCGAGCTGATGGGCGCGCCCTGTCCGGTCGAGCCGTCATCGCCGGTCGCGGGCATCACCACCGATACGCGGGCGCTGGCGCCCGGCCAGGTGCTGGTGGCGCTGGTCGGCGAGCGCTTCGACGCCCACGATTACCTCGCCAAGGCGCGGGAAGCCGGGGCGCTCGCCGCGGTAGTCTCACGACCGGTAGAGGACCCGCTGCCCCAACTCGTGGTTGCCGATACCCGGCTGGCGCTGGGCGTGCTGGCCAAGGCCCGTCGCCAGGCCTGGGGCGGCCCCTTGGTGGCCGTCACCGGTAACAGCGGCAAGACCACGGTCAAGGAGCTGCTTGCCACGCTGCTCGCGGCAGGCGGCGAGGGACTCGCGACCCGCGGCAACCTCAACAACGACATCGGCGCACCGCTGACCCTGCTGGGCCTCGCCCCCGAGCATCGGCACGCCGTGCTTGAACTCGGCGCCAATCATCTCGGTGAGATCGCCTGGACAACACTCTTGGCCGCCCCTCAGGTGGCGGTGATTACCAACGTAACCGGCGCGCATGTCGGCGAGTTTGGCGGCATGGGGCGCATCGCCCAGGCCAAAGCCGAAATCCTCGCCGGCCTCGGTGCCGGCGGGGTCGCAGTGCTCAACCGTGACGATGTTTTCTATCCGCTGTGGCGGCGCCTGGCCGAGCCCCGCGAGGTGCTGGACTTCGGCTTCGAGGAAGGTGCACGTGTGCGGGCGGCAGACCTCGCCTGCGATGGCGAGGGTCGCTATGCGTTCACGCTTCTCGTCGACGAACGCTCGCTGGGTCGTGTGCAGCTTGGCTTGCTTGGCCGTCACAATGTGGCCAACGCCCTGGCCGCCGCTGCGGCCGCTGTTGCCATGGGCCTCGATGAGGCCTCGCTGATGGCGGGTCTGTCGGCAGCGGCGCCGATGTCCGGCCGCCTGATGGCGGTGCCGGGAATCCGTGATTCACGTTTGCTCGACGATACGTATAATGCCAACCCCGGTGCGGTGAAGGCGGCGATAGACCTGCTGGCCGAGCTACCTGGTCCCCGCTGGTGTCTGCTGGGGGCCATGGGCGAACTGGGAGCGGCGTCCGATCGGCTGCATGCCGAGGTCGGGCGCCATGCGCGGGAACGAGGGATCGATTTCCTCGGCACTCTGGGCGCGCCGGCCGAGCCGGCTAGCCAGGCCTTCGGTGAAGGCGGGTGTCATTTCAACGATTGGCAGGCGCTTGCACGCCATGCCCACAACCATCTTCCGCCCGGGGCCAGCGTATTGGTCAAGGGCTCGCGCAGCGCCGGCATGGAACGCCTGATTGCCGAGCTGCGCCTGGATGCATCAAGGTGAACGCGACCCATGCTGCTTTTTCTCGCCGAGCTACTGGCGCACTACAATAACGCCTTCAACGTCTTCAGCTACCTGACCCTGCGCATGATCCTGGGGACCTTGACGGCCCTGCTGCTTTGCCTTTGGCTGGGGCCGATGATGATCCGTCGTCTGGTCGAGCGCCAGATCGGTCAGGCCGTGCGCGATGACGGCCCCCAGTCACACCTTTCCAAGGCCGGTACGCCCACCATGGGCGGGGCGATGATTCTGATGGCGATGGCCGTCAGCACCCTCCTGTGGGGCGATTTGACCAACCACTATGTCTGGATCGTGCTCGGCGTCACCCTGGGCTTCGGCGCCATCGGCTGGGTCGATGACTTCCGCAAGGTGGTCGAGAAGAACCCCCGTGGTCTGCCGGCCCGCTGGAAGTACTTCTGGCAGTCGGTGATCGGCCTGGGCGCCGCAGTGCTTCTCTATCTGACGGCGGCAAGCCCGGTTGAAACCAGTTTGATCGTGCCGTTGTTCAAGGATGTGGTGGTGCCGCTGGGCCTGTTCTTCGTGGTGCTGACCTATCTGGTGATCGTCGGCAGCTCCAATGCCGTCAACCTCACCGACGGTCTGGACGGCCTGGCGATCATGCCCACCGTGCTGGTGGCCATGGGCCTCTCCGTGTTTGCCTACGCCAGCGGCAACACCGTCTTCGCCACCTACCTGCATATCCCGCTGATTCCCGGCGCCGGTGAGCTCGCCGTGTTCTGCGGCACCATCGCCGGTGCCGGCCTCGGTTTCCTGTGGTTCAACACCTATCCGGCCCAGGTCTTCATGGGTGACGTGGGTGCACTGGCGCTTGGCGCTGCCCTTGGTGTCGTGGCGGTGATCGTGCGCCAGGAAATCGTGCTGTTCATCATGGGCGGGGTCTTCGTCATGGAGACGGTGTCGGTGATTCTGCAGGTCGGCTCCTACAAGCTCACCGGACGGCGCATCTTCCGCATGGCGCCGCTGCACCACCACTTCGAGCTCAAGGGTTGGCCCGAGCCGCGGGTGATCGTGCGTTTCTGGATCATCACCGTGGTGCTGGTGCTGCTGGGACTCGCGACCCTGAAGGTGCGCTGATGGCTGTGGTCCCCAAGGGGATGACCCTGGTGGTGGGGCTCGGCGTCTCGGGCCGCGCCATTGCGCGACACCTGTCGCGTCTGGGTACTCCCTTCATGATCGCCGATACCCGCACGCTACCGCCGGGTCTCGAGGACGTACAAGCGGAGCATCCGGGTGTGGCTATCCACTGTGGGCCGCTTGACGAGCTAGACATGTCGGCGGCCAAGGAGGTGGTGCTGAGCCCCGGGGTCGACCCCAGGACGCCTGGCTTGCCGGCGTTGGAGGCCCTCGACGGCGAAGGCCGGCCGCGGCTGATCGGCGAAATCGCGCTCTTCGTGCGCGCGGCCCGCGCCCCCATCGCCGCCATTACCGGCGCCAACGCCAAGTCCACCGTGACCACCCTGCTCGGCGATATGGCCCGTGAGGCCGGCCGGCGCGTCGCGGTGGGCGGCAACCTGGGAACGCCGGCGCTGGAGCTGCTGGCAGAGATGCCCGATGCCGAGCTCTACGTGCTGGAGCTGTCGAGCTTCCAGCTCGAGACCACGCCTTGGCTCGGCGCCGAGACGGTGGCCTTTCTCAACCTCTGCGAAGACCACCTGGATCGCCATGGCGACCTGGCGGGCTATCGTGCCGCCAAGCTCGGTATCTTCCGCGGAGCGGCTCATGGCGTCGTCAACGCCGATGACCCCATGACCTGGCCGACTTCGCCGCTACCGGCGCTGGATCGTTTCACTACCGAGGCGCCAGCCGATGATGACTGGGGGATTGCGGCGCATGACGACGGCCAGGGCACGGTGCCCTGGCTGATGCACGGCGACACCCCGTTGATGCCGGCTGCTGCGGTGCGCTTGCCCGGGCGTCACAACCAGGCCAATGCCCTGGCCGCGATGGCCATGGGGCGTCGCCTGGGGCTGCCGCTTGCCGCCATGCGGACGGTGCTAGAGCGTTTTGCCGGGCTTGCCCACCGTGGCGAGCTGGTGGCCAAGGTCAACGACATCGCCTGGATCAACGATTCCAAGGGCACCAACGTCGGCGCCACTCTGGCCGCCATCGAAGGCCTGGGGCCGACACTCGACGGCCGCCTGGTGCTGTTGGCCGGCGGCGTGGGCAAGGGAGCTGATTTTGCTCCGCTGGCCGCGCCGCTGGCGCGTTATGCCCGTGAGGTGGTGGTATTCGGTGCCGATGCCGAGCGTCTGGCCGCGGCCTTGGAAGAGGGTGTGACCGTAACCCGGGTCGATGATCTGGTATCAGCACTGGTGCGGGCGCATGCCATTGCTCGGCCCGGGGATGCGGTGCTGCTCTCACCGGCCTGTGCGAGCCTCGATCAGTTCCCCAACTATATGGCTCGCGGGGACGCCTTTCGTGACTGGGTACTCAAGACGCTGGGAGAGGGCACATGAAAGGGCTACGCGAACGGTTGTCCACCGCGCATCAGCCCTTCGATGGCTGGTTGCTGCTGTCGGCTCTTGCGCTGATGCTGGTGGGTTGGGTGATGGTCACCTCGGCTTCCAGCGAAGTCGCATCAGGACTTACCGGCAATCCCTTCTACTTCAGTATTCGCCATGGTCTCTTCGTGCTGGTGGCGATTGCGGTCGGCTATGCGGTGCTGTGGGTGCCGCTTGGCTGGTGGCGGGTCAATGGCCAGCTGCTGCTGGGCGTCGCCATCTTCCTGCTGCTGGTGGTGCTGGTCGTCGGTCGCGAGGTCAACGGCAGTACCCGCTGGCTGTCGGTTCCCGGCCTACCCGTAAATTTGCAACCCTCCGAGATCGCCAAGCTGTGCATGATCGCTTACATGGCCGGCTATCTCGAGCGTTACCTGCCGGCGGTGCGCAAGACCTGGGGCGCCTTCCTGCGGCCGTTGCTGGTGACGGGGGTGGTCGCCTTCCTGCTGATTCTCGAGCCCGACTATGGCTCGGTGGTGGTGATAACCGGCTGCGTGATGGGCATGCTGCTGATGGCAGGGGCGCCGATGTGGCGCTTCCTGCTGCTGTTGGTGCTGTTGGCGGCTCTTGGACTTCTGCTGGCGATCGCCGAACCCTATCGCATGGCGAGGCTGACCAGTTTCTCAGACCCCTGGGCGGATCAGTTCGCCAGCGGCTATCAGTTGACCCAGGCGTTGATTGCCTATGGCCGCGGCCACTGGTTCGGTCTGGGGCTGGGTAACAGCGTGCAGAAGCTTTTCTACCTGCCTGAGGCACATACCGATTTCGTCTTCGCGGTCATTGCCGAAGAGCTCGGTCTGGTAGGCGCCATAACGGTGGTCGGGCTCTTTGCCCTGCTGGTCATTCGGGCGATGGCGGTGGGTCGGCGCGCGGAGCTGGCCAAATTGCCGTTCGCTGCCTACCTCAGCTACGGTATTGCTCTTATCATCGGCGCTCAGGCTTTCATTAACATCGCGGTGAGTACCGGCATGCTGCCGACCAAGGGCCTGACCCTGCCGCTTCTGAGCTACGGCGGCTCGAGCCTGGTGATCAGCGCCGTCATGGTGGCGCTGGTGCTGAGGGTCGATATCGAGACTCGACAGGCCGTGCGTCGGGCTCGCCCGACGGCTCCCAAGCCCTCGCCGGGCAAGGCCCAGCCTAACCAGACACCGACCCGCAGGGAGAGCGCGCGTGAACGAACCAAGACTTGAGCGGGTGCTGATCATGGCCGGCGGCACCGGCGGGCATGTGATCCCGGCGCTGTCGCTGGCTCGCGGCCTCGAGGCCCGTGGCGTGCGCATCGAGTGGCTCGGCAGCCCGCGGGGCATCGAGAATCGCCTAGTGCCCGAGGCCGATATTACGCTTCACCACATCGACATTGCCGGCCTGCGCGGCAACGGGCCGGCGGGATGGCTTTCGGCCCCCTGGCGGCTGAGCCGAGCCATCTGGCAGGCCCGGGGGGTGATCGCCCGTTTCAAGCCGGACCTGGTGGTGGGAATGGGCGGTTTTGCCAGTGGCCCTGGCGGCCTGGCGGCCTGGCTGACCCGTTGTCCGCTGCTGATCCACGAACAGAATGCCGTGGCCGGCATGACCAACAAGGTGCTTTCTCGGCTTGCGCGGCGGGTCTATGCCGCCTTCCCGGGCGCCTTTTCAGGCCATGCCGAGGTGATCGGCAACCCGGTGCGCCCCGAGATCGCCGCCCTGGGCGAGACGCCCCGGGATGAGGCCACGCTGCGCAGTCGTCCGCTTCGCCTGCTGGTAGTGGGGGGGTCTCTGGGTGCCAAGGCGCTCAACGATCATCTGCCGGCGGCGCTTTCCAAGCTCGCACCGGAAAAACGACCCGAGGTTCGTCATCAGGCCGGGCGCGACAAGGACGCGGCGACCCGCGAGAGCTATGCCGCCCATGACGTGACCGCCGAGGTCAGTGCCTTTATTGATGACATGGCCGCCGCCTATGACTGGGCCGATCTGGTGGTATGTCGTGCAGGCGCCCTGACCGTGGCCGAGCTGGCGGCGGCCGCCAAGCCTGCGCTGCTGGTGCCTTTCCCGCATGCGGTGGATGACCACCAGACTGCCAATGCCCGGGTGCTGCTGGATGTCGGCGCCGGTGAACTGATGCCTCAGGCCGAGATCACGCCGGCCGCGCTCGCCGCGCGGCTCGAGACGCTCTTGGTCCCCGATACCCTGGCCACCATGGCGAGCCGCGCCCGAGCCAACGCTCGGCTGGATGCCGTCGATCGCCTGGTGGCCGGTTGCATGGAGATAGACAGTGAACGATAGCAAGCAATCCCCGCTGGCTGGCGGTGACGTCCGAGGGCCCGGCATGCGGCGCATCCGGCGCATCCATTTTGTCGGCATCGGTGGCGCCGGCATGTGCGGCATCGCCGAGGTGCTGGCCAATCAGGGCTACCAGGTCAGCGGTAGCGATGTGAAGGAATCCCCGGTGGTTGCCCATCTTCGCCAGTGCGGCATTCGCGTGGCGCTGGGGCATGCCGCCGAGAACGTCGAGCAGGCCGATGTGGTGGTAGTCTCCACGGCCATCGATCCCTCGAATCCGGAGATCCGCTGGGCCCAGGAGCACCGCGTGCCGGTGGTGCGCCGCGCCGAGATGCTCGCCGAGCTGATGCGCTTTCGCCACGGCATCGCCGTGGCCGGCACCCATGGCAAGACCACCACCACCAGTATCACCTCGACGCTGCTGGCCGAGGGCGGGCTGGACCCGACCTTCGTGATTGGTGGCAAGCTGACCAGTGCCGGCACCAATGCGCGTCTCGGCGAAGGTGACTATCTGGTCGCCGAGGCCGACGAATCGGACGCGTCTTTCCTGCATTTGCAGCCGATGGTGTCCATCGTCACCAACATCGACGCCGACCACATGAGCACCTACGGCGGCGACTTCGAACGCCTCAAGGGCACCTTCGTCGAGTTCCTGCACAATCTGCCGTTCTACGGCCTGGCCGTGCTGTGCATCGACGACGAGCACGTGCGGGGCCTGTTGAGCCAAGTGCATCGCCAGTTCGTCACCTACGGCTTCAGCGAAGACGCCGACTATCGCATCACCGAGTTCGTCCAGGACGCCGGTGAAGTGCGTTTTACCGCGCTGCGCCCGGACGGTCAGTCGCCGCTGGCGGTGCGCCTGGCGATGCCGGGTGAACACAATGCCCTCAATGCCCTGGCGGCGATTGCCGTGGCCTGCGATGCCGGTGTCTCTGACGCCGCTATCCTCAGCGGCCTGGCCAGCTTTGCCGGCGTCGGTCGCCGCTTCCAGGTGCATGGCAACTTTCCGGCGCCGAGCGGTGAGGGCGAGGTCATGCTGGTTGATGACTACGGCCACCATCCCCGCGAAGTGGAAATGGTGATTCGGGCGATCCGTGCCGGCTGGCCCGAGCGGCGACTGGTGATGGTCTATCAGCCGCACCGCTATTCGCGTACCCGTGACCTGTACGAGGACTTCGTGCGGGTGCTGTCGGGGGTCGATACGTTGGTGTTGCTGGACGTCTATGCCGCAGGCGAGACGCCGATTCCCGGCGCCGAGGGCAAGACGCTGGCCGGTTCGATTCGCCAGCGCGGTCGGGTCGATCCGCTGTTCGTCGAACACAAGGCGGAACTCCCCGACCTGCTCAAACGCATTCTGCGCCCCGACGATATCCTGATCACCCAGGGCGCCGGCGATGTCGGCGGCATCGCGCTGGGGCTCGCCGAACAACGCCTCGAGCTCGATAAGGTGGTGCTATGACGGATGATGCAATGATGACGAGCCCAGGAACGGGCGCCGAGCGCTTTGGCCGGGTGGTCGTCGTTTATGGTGGTGCATCCGCCGAGCGCGAGGTGTCGCTGATCAGCGGCAGTGCGATCCTTGCCTCTCTCAAGCGTAGCGGCGTCGATGCCATTGGCTATGACCTGGCCGAAAACGGCCTGCCGGGCCTGCAGGCGCTGGAACCGGATCGGGTCTTCATCGCCCTGCACGGGGGCGTAGGCGAAGACGGCACCCTCCAGGGGGCGCTGTCGCTGCTCGAAATTCCCTTTACCGGCAGCGGCGTGCTGGCCTCTGCGCTGGGCATGGACAAGCAGCGCACCAAGGCCGTCTGGCACAATGCCGGGCTGCCCACGCCCGAGAGCCTGAACCTGGACGCTGCATCTGACTGGCGGGCCGTCTGCGAAACGCTGGGTCTGCCGCTGATCGTCAAGCCGGTACACGAGGGGTCGACTCTGGGTATCACCATCGTCGAGAGCCCCGAAGCCCTCGAGGCCGCGTATCGTGACGCCTCGCGTTTCGATGCCGCCGTGATGGCGGAACGCTTCGTCAGGGGCCCCGAATATACGGTGTCGCTGCTTGGCGACAGCGTGCTGCCGGCGATCCGGGTTGAAGTCCCTAGCGGCTTCTATGACTACGAGGCCAAGTATCTTTCCAACGAGACCCTGTATCATCTGCCGTGCGGCCTCGGTGCTGAAGACGAAGCGGCGCTTGGCGACTTGAGCCGTCACGCCTTCGAGGCTATCGGAGCTGACGGCTGGGGGCGGGTCGATGTGATGCGTGACGCCGACGGGCATTTCTGGCTGCTCGAGGTCAACACCGTGCCGGGCATGACCGATCATAGCCTGGTGCCGCAAGCGGCGGCTCATGCTGGCATCGGCTTCGATTCGCTGGTGCTGCGCATTCTCGAAAGCAGCCTCAACGCTGCGCGGGAGACCTGACCGGTAATGGAGCGCTCCCGAGGGCCCTGGCTGGGCCTGATCCTGTTCATCGTGCTGCTGGTAGCCGGCGGCCGCGTGATGTGGCTGTGGCTGGACCGCCCCATTGAGCGAGTATCGATTCGTGGCGAGCTCGAGCACGTCAACGCCGACTATTTGCGTGACCAGCTGGCGCCGCTGGTTGAAGGGCAGTCGTGGCTGGCACTTGATCTCGGCGACCTGCGTCAGCGAGTGCGTGATATCGGCTGGCTTGACGAGGTGAGGGTGTCGCGTCAGTGGCCTGATGCCCTGACCCTGGAGCTCTTCGAGCAGGAACCGGTGGCACGCTGGCATGATGATGAACTGCTCAATTCCCGCGGTGAGCCCTTCGCTTTCGGCTCGGTGGCCCCCCCAGAGGGGCTGCCCGACTTGGCTGGGCCGGATGGCAGTGGGGCTGAAGTACTGGCTTATTATGACCGTTTGCGGCAACAGCTCGCGACGCTGGGCGTCGACATTCGTCAGCTGCGCCTTGAGCCTCGAGGGGCCTGGCGTATGCAGTTCGGTAGCGGTGTCTGGATCATGCTGGGGCGCAGCGATCGGGATGCTCGGCTGGCACGACTCGAGTCTGCATGGCGTCGTCAATTGGGAAGCGAGGCGTCGCAAATCCGCTACATCGATCTGCGATACCCCAACGGCGTGGCGGTTGCCTGGCACGGTGAGACTGCACCAGTCGAGCCGTGAAGATTGAATGAGGACGGACACCTTTTTTCGGTGCAGCTCCCGCCAGGTGGGAGTTCAAGGTGTTTCTTTCCGTGAAAAAACCGCTTATTGTGTGGCAGGTTTTTATGCTGGGGTGGTGAAAGTAGGGTAGTTGTTCCTATAATTGCCTCAATGCAACTTTTTTGCGGATTCACGGATGATCATCCGGACAGTTTCTAGGAGTATTCCCGACCCATGGCAGGACATTCCAACGCTTCTAATATGGTAGTCGGGCTGGATATCGGAACATCCAAGGTGGTGGCGATCGTCGGTCAGCCCAGCGACGATGGCGGCATCGAAATTGCCGGCATCGGGTCGCATCCCTCCCGGGGGATGAAGAAGGGTGTGGTGATCAATATCGAATCGACCGTTCAATCGATTCAGCGAGCCGTCGAGGAAGCCGAGTTGATGGCCGGCTGCGACATTCATTCGGTCTATGTCGGCATTGCCGGTAGTCATATCAGTTCGATGAATTCCGATGGCGTAGTCGCCATCAAGGATCGCGAAGTGTCCTATTCCGACATCGAGCGCGTGATTGATTCGGCGCGAGCGAGAGCGATATCCGAGGGCCAGCGTGTGCTGCACGTGTTGCCTCAGGAGTTTGCCATCGATACCCAGGAAGGCATTCGCGAGCCGCTGGGGATGTCGGGTGTGCGCCTCGAGGCACGGGTGCATCTGGTAACGGCGGCGCTCAATGCCGTGCAGAACATCGAGAAATGCGTGCGGCGCTGCGGTCTCGAAGTCGATGCGATCATCCTTGAGCAACTGGCATCAAGCCATGCGGTGCTCACCGAAGATGAGCGGGAACTCGGTGTCTGCATGGTCGATATCGGCGGCGGAACGACCGATATAGCGGTCTTCACCGAGGGGGCGATTCGCCATACGGCGGTCATCCCCATTGCCGGTGATCAGGTTACCAATGACATCGCCATGGCCCTGCGTACGCCGACCCAGTATGCAGAGAACATCAAGGTCAAGTATGCCTGCGCGCTGACCCAGTTGGCCGCCAGCGATGAGATGATCAAGGTGCCGAGCGTCGGCGACCGCCCCGCACGAGACCTGTCGCGACAGGCGCTGGCCGAGGTGGTCGAGCCACGCTACGAGGAACTGTTTACGCTAGTCCGAGAAGAGTTGCGCCGCAGTGGATTCGAAGACCTGGTCGCTGCTGGGGTAGTGCTGACAGGCGGCACATCACGCATGGAAGGCGTGGTGGAGCTTGCCGAAGAGATCTTCCACATGCCTGTGCGTATCGCTTGCCCTCAAAACGTTCGAGGGCTCGCCGATGTGGTGCGTAACCCGATTTATTCGACAGGAGTCGGTTTGCTACATTACGGCATGCGTGATGCTAGGCAGGGTCAGGGCCGGGTCGTTTCGGCGCAGCCGAAAAGGGAGGACGTCTCCCGGGGATTCAAGGAAGCGATGCCGGCCCTAGAGAAAATCAAGGGCTGGTTCAAAGGAAATTTCTGACACGGACCGCATGCGGTCCAGGAGACGGGGCATATGTTCGAACTGGTTGATAACGCACCTTCAAGCAGTGCGGTCATCAAAGTGGTCGGTGTTGGTGGCGGTGGTGGCAATGCCGTCAATCACATGGTCGAGAGCAATATCGAGGGCGTAGAGTTCATCTGTGCCAATACCGATGCTCAGGCCCTCAAGCGTGTGGCCGCCAAGACTGTCCTCCAACTGGGTAGCGAGATTACCAAAGGACTTGGCGCGGGTGCCAATCCTGAGGTTGGTCGCCAGGCAGCGATGGAAGATCGCGAGCGCATCGCCGAGTTGCTGCAAGGTGCCGACATGGTGTTCATCACCGCCGGCATGGGCGGTGGCACCGGCACCGGCGGTGCACCGGTGGTCGCTCAGGTGGCCAAGGAGCTTGGCATCCTGACCGTTGCCGTGGTGACCCGCCCGTTCCCCTTCGAGGGACCCAAGCGCATGCGCGCAGCCGAGGAGGGCATGAAAGAGCTCTCCGAACACGTCGACTCGCTGATCACCATTCCCAACGAGAAGCTGCTGTCGGTGCTTGGCAAGAGCGCCAGCCTGCTGACCGCTTTCAGCGCCGCCAATGACGTGCTGCTGGGCGCCGTCCAGGGTATCGCCGAGCTGATCACCAGCCCCGGTATCATCAACGTCGACTTTGCTGACGTGCGAACCGTGATGTCAGAGATGGGCATGGCGATGATGGGCACGGGTGGTGCTACTGGCGAGAACCGTGCGCGAGAGGCCGCAGAAAAGGCGATTCGCAGCCCGCTGCTCGAAGATATCGATCTGCATGGTGCCCGCGGCATTCTGGTCAACATCACGGCAGGTCCGGATCTGTCCATCGGCGAGTTCAATGACGTCGGTGCGACCGTTCAGGAGTTTGCCTCTCAGGATGCCACCATCGTGGTCGGAACTTCCATCGACATGGAAATGTCCGACGAGCTGCGTGTCACTGTGGTGGCAGCGGGTCTCGATGGTCGCGCACCCAAGACAGCCTCTGCTCCGCGTGAAACGGCAGCTTCGCGTCCTGAGGCCACCGATTATCGCACCCTGCAGCAGCAGCCTGCGGTGATGCGTCAGCAGGCCGCTAAGACGGCCGACCAGGAAGCCGCCAAGGCTCGCGCCGATCAGCGCAAGGCCAAGGATATGGATGACTACCTGGATATCCCGGCATTTCTGCGTCGTCAGGCCGATTAAGCCAATCTATTGTTGACATAGGGTTCGCCGGGGTGAGTTTTCTTTGTTGAAACATTCGTTCGATGGTATAGTGAACACTGTTTGATAACTACATATCACGGCTCGGCGATTGCCCATGATTAAGCAACGTACTCTCAAGAACACCATCCGCGCCACTGGCGTGGGTCTACATTCGGGCGAAAAGGTCTGTTTGACCCTGCGTCCGGCACCGGTCAATACCGGCGTTATCTTCGTTCGTACCGATCTCACCCCCGAGGTGCAGATACCGGCGAATGCCAACCTCGTGACCGACACTTCGCTGTGCACGTCCCTGTCTCAGGGTGACGTCAAGGTAGCGACGGTCGAGCACTTGATGTCTGCCTTTGCAGGCCTGGGTATCGACAACGTCTTTGTCGAACTGAGCGCCGGCGAGGTCCCGATCATGGACGGCAGCGCGGGTCCCTTCGTGTTCCTGATCCAGTCAGCAGGTATCGAAGAGCAGGCGGCGGCCAAGACCTTCATTCGCATCAAGCGCGAAGTAGTGGTCCGCGATGGCGATAAGGAAGCCATTTTCCTGCCTCATCACGGTTTCAAGGTTTCTTTCTCCATCGACTTCGATCATCCCGTGTCGGAGCTGCGTAACCAGACGGCGGTCGTGGACTTCTCCACCACCTCCTTCGTCAAGGAAGTGTCCCGGGCCCGTACCTTCGGTTTCATGCGTGATCTGGAATTCCTGCGCTCCCAGAACCTGGCGCTGGGCGGCAGCCTGGACAACGCGGTGGTGGTTGATGATTACCGCATCATCAACGAAGGCGGCCTGCGTTACGACGACGAGTTCGTCAAGCACAAGGTGCTGGACGCCATCGGCGATCTCTATCAGCTCGGTCACAGCCTGATTGGCGAATTCCGCGGTGTGAAGTCCGGCCATGCGCTCAACAACCAGCTTTGTCGTGCCATGCTGGCTCAGACTGACGCTTGGGAGCTGGTGACCTTCGAGGATGCTCACCAGACCTCTCCGATCTCCTACGCGGCTCCGGCCATGGCTTGATACTTCGGGGCACATACCCCTCGCCGAGTCGTTGTCATGGCAGGCAAGATAGCCGCTGATGACATGATTGCTTGACGCCGTTTCCCGTTTGGGAAGCGGCGTTTTTTGTGGGTGCCCAGGACACGGCGCTCGCAAACCGGGCTAGTGAGTGACGTTTGGGAGTCGTGCGGGACACGTTGTGTGGGCTAGGTTGTATGGGATGGGGCGTGCCTGGGATAGATCGTGTGGGATGGATTGTGCGGGCTATGCCGAAGCGTGATAGGGCGAGGTTGATAGTTCGTGGTTGATAGCTCGTGGCGAAAGGTCATGAGCGGAAGGTCGTGCCGAAAGCCCACGTAGGTCAAATCAGTCCGGCTGGCTAGTCCTTGTCCTTGTCCGCGCCTTTGTCCTGGTCGTCAGCGTGGGAAGCCAGGCGCTCGAGGGCGCGCTTTAGCCGTGGGTCTTCGGTATCTTCGGCGCAGCTGGCGATCTCTCCGGCGGCGCTGGTCGACAGCCGCCGGCTATGACGCGGCGGGGCCTTGGGAGGGCGGACCGGGCGGACCTTGAGCGTAAATCCCAGCACGGCTTCGAATTCTGGCCGACGTCTCAGCAGGTCCAACAGCCGGGGTTGTTCGTAGCGCAGCCAGGTGAGCCAGACCGCGCGATCGGTGATCAGGGTCAGCTTACCGTCCCGGTAACCGCCCACGAACACGTGCTCGCGGACTTCCTCGGGAAGATGCTCGCGCAGTTCCTGCTGGGCCCGGTCGATCAGGCCGGCCATGCGCATCAGGCCGCCGAGCTCACCGCGGCCGCCGAGCAGCGACGTGACGGGCTGGGCGCGGAAACGCTTAACCTTTATACTCATGGGCTGCACTTTTGACGCCAAACGATAACCGGCAATCTATCATGCCCGCGAGACCTCCAACAGCATGAACGGCTCTACTAACGCTAGCCCAAGTCGGCCTGCCGATACGGCCTCGCGCCGTCGCACGCGCTGGTGGCTGGCAGGCTTGCTGGTGGGCTGCCTGTTGCCGGCGGGCCTGGTACAGGCTGACGGCGTGCGCCTGATCGAGCGGGTGGTGCATATCTGTTGGCTAGCGCCGGCGGTCATCCGCGCTGAAAGCCGCCGTCAGGCGAGCCAACGCCGCTGGCGGCCGCTTCGTCGCTGGCGCCTTCAGTTGCCGAATCGCCCGCTGCCACGCAAGGTGGTGCGGGTTCCCGCCGCCGCCCATGATGTGCTGACCCGTCGCGGCCCCCCTTGCCAAACCGTCTGATATGCCCGCCCGCTGGGCGGATAGTGGGCGCCAGTGCCTGGCCAAGGTGCTCGGGCCCGTATTCGGATGCTTGGTAGAGAACGGACGTTTCATGATTAATAATTTATTGCGCAAAGTGGTCG
Organism: Onishia taeanensis; assembly: GCF_003268885.1. Classification (GTDB taxonomy): domain Bacteria; phylum Pseudomonadota; class Gammaproteobacteria; order Pseudomonadales; family Halomonadaceae; genus Onishia; species Onishia taeanensis_A. The sequence continues at coordinate 311,304 of NZ_QLSX01000001.1, read as the reverse complement.
GCTCCAAGAACGACCGCGAGGTCAAACGCTTTGGCAAGGTCGTTGCCAAGATCAATGCCATGGAGGCGGAGTTCGAGGCCCTCGACGATGCCAGCCTCCGGGCCAAGACCAGTGAGTTTCGCGAGCGTCTGGCGGCGGGAGAGTCACTCGACGCGCTGCTGCCCGAGGCCTTCGCCGTGGTGCGTGAGGCCAGCAAACGCGTCATGGGCATGCGCCATTTCGATGTGCAGATGATCGGCGGCCTGGCGCTGAACACCGGGCGTATTGCCGAGATGAAGACCGGCGAGGGCAAGACGCTGGTGGCCACCCTTGCCGTGTACCTGAATGCGCTGCCCGCCAAGGGCGTGCACGTGGTCACGGTCAACGACTATCTGGCGCGCCGTGACGCCGAGTGGATGCGTCCGCTCTACGAACGCCTGGATTTGACGGTGGGGTCGATCTATTCCGGCCAGAATTCCGATGAAAAGCGCCAGTCCTATGCCTGCGATATTACCTACGGCACCAACAACGAGTACGGCTTCGACTACCTGCGCGATAACATGGCCTTCTCCCTCGAGGACAAGGTTCAGCGCGGGCTTCACTACGCCATCGTCGATGAGGTCGACTCCATCCTTATCGATGAGGCGCGCACGCCGCTGATCATCTCCGGCCCGGTGGAAGAAAACACCGAGCTCTACAAGGTGATCAACCGCCTGTCGACTGACCTGGTGCGAGGCGAGCAGAGCGAAGACGATGATGTGCCGCCGGATGGCGACTTCGTGCTCGATGAGAAGCAGAAGCAGGTCGATATTACCGAGGAAGGCCACCACAAGGTGGAAGCGCTGCTGCGCGGCGAAGAGCTGCTCGGTGAGGATGAATCCCTCTACGCCGCCCAGAACCTCAACCTGCTTCAGCACATGCATTCGGCGCTGCGTGCGCGGCATCTCTACCAGCGCGACGTCGACTACATCATCGACGACGGCCAGGTGGTGATCGTCGATGAGCACACTGGGCGCAGCATGCCTGGCCGTCGCTGGTCCGAGGGGCTGCACCAGGCGGTCGAGGCTAAGGAAGGCGTCACCGTTCAGCGCGAGAGCCAGACGCTGGCCTCGACCACGTTCCAGAACTACTTCCGCCTCTACGAGAAGCTTTCCGGCATGACCGGGACCGCCGATACCGAGGCCTTCGAGTTCCGCCAGATCTACAGCCTGGATGTGATGGTGATTCCCACCAACCGCCCGCTGATTCGTCGCGATCTTAACGATCTGGTCTATCTCACCGGCGAGGAGAAGTTCGAAGCGATCATCAAGGATGTTCAGGCCGAAACCGAGGCCGGTCGTCCGGTGTTGGTGGGTACTGCCTCGATCGAAACCTCGGAGTATCTGGCCGATCTGATGCGCAAGGCCGGCATGAACTTCAACGTGCTCAACGCCAAACAGCACCAGAGCGAGGCGCAGATCATTGCCCAGGCCGGTCGCCCCGGCGCGGTGACCATCGCCACCAACATGGCCGGTCGCGGTACCGACATCATGCTCGGCGGCAGTTGGGAAGCTGAAGTCGCCGAGCTCGAGAGCCCCGACGAGGCTAAGATCGCGGCCATCAAGGCCGCCTGGCAGGAACGTCATGATGCCGTGCTGGCCGCCGGTGGCCTGCATGTGGTCGGCTCCGAACGCCACGAGTCACGGCGCATCGACAACCAGCTTCGCGGCCGCTCCGGCCGTCAGGGGGACCCGGGTTCGACGCGCTTCTTCCTGTCGCTGGAAGACAACCTGATGCGTCTGTTCGGTTCCGATCGGGTACAACGATTGATGCAGGCGCTGGGGCTCGAACGGGGTGAGGCCATCGAGCACAAGATGGTCTCCAACGCCGTCGAGCGTGCCCAGAAGAAGGTCGAGGGTCGCAACTTCGATATCCGCAAGCAGCTGCTTGAATACGACGACGTGGCCAACGACCAGCGTCGCGTGATTTACGAGCAGCGCAACGACATCCTCGAGGCCGAAGAGGTCTCCGAGAACGTGCTGGGCATTCGCGACGAGGTGCTGGACGAAGCGATCAGCGACTTCGTGCCGCCCCAGAGTCTGCCCGAGCAGTGGGACCTGACCGGGCTAGAGGCCCACCTCAAGGCCGAGTTCAACCTCGATACCCCGGTGACCCAATGGTCCGCCGAGGATGCCCGCCTCAGCGAAGAGCAGCTGCGCGAGCGTCTGCATGAGGCGCACCGCAAGCTGTATGAGGAAAAGGTGGCCGCGGTCGGTGAGCCCCTGATGCGCCGCTTCGAGAAGCAGGTGATGTTGCAGGTGCTGGATACTCGCTGGAAGGAGCATCTCCAGTCGATGGATCACCTGCGTCGCGGTATCCATCTGCGCGGCTACGCCCAGAAGAATCCCAAGCAGGAATACAAGCGCGAAGCGTTCGAGCTGTTCCAAGGGCTGCTCGCCAACATCAAGGCCGATATCACGCGCATCCTGAGCCACGTCCAGGTGCGTCGCCAGGAAGAGGTCGAGGAGCTCGAACAGCAGCGCCGTGAGACGCTGGCTCGTGAGCAGGCCGGCGCCGCCAGCCGCCATGACGAAGCCGCGGCGAGCGCCGCTGAGGCGCCTGCCGATCAGCCGGCTACCGAGGGTGGCGATGGTCGTCCGGTGCGTCGCGAGGGGCCCAAGGTGGGGCGCAACGAGCCTTGCCCCTGCGGGTCCGGCAAGAAGTACAAGCAGTGTCACGGCACGCTTAATTGATCGCTGCCGGCGTCGTCGCCGGCGGACAACGAACGAGGGAGTAAATGCATGGCAGTGGGTGAAACGGTCTTTCCGCAGATGCCGGTGATCAAGGGCCTGCGTCTTGGCACCACCAGTGCGGGTATCAAGAAACCGGGGCGTCGCGACCTGGTCGTGATCGAGGTGCCGGAGGGCGCCAGCGTCGCCGGCACCTTTACCCGCAATGCATTCTGTGCGGCGCCGGTTCAGGTGGCCAAGCGTCACCTGGCGGCACGCTGCGAGCGGGGCCTGGCCCCGCGCTACTTCGTGATCAATACCGGCAATGCCAATGCCGGGACCGGTGCCGCCGGCATGCGTGATGCGAAGGCCAGCTGCGACGAGCTCGCACGGCTGGCCGGCGTCGAGGGCGAGGCGGTGTTGCCGTTCTCAACCGGTGTGATCGGCGAGCCCATGCCCATGGAGCGACTGCTGGGAGCATTGCCCCAGGCTCTCGAGGCGCTTCGCGAGGATGGCTGGGAGGATGCAGCCGAGGGTATTCTGACCACCGATACCCGGCCCAAGGGCGCGACCCGTACGCTCACCATCGAGGGCGAGACGGTGACCCTCGCCGGCATCAGCAAAGGGTCGGGGATGATCCAGCCCAACATGGCCACCATGCTCGGGTTCGTGGCGACCGACGCCGCCATTCCCCAGCGGCGGCTTGAAGCCTTGTTGCGCGACGGCGTCAGCCGCTCCTTCAACTGCATCACCGTGGACAGTGATACCTCCACCAACGATGCCTGCATGCTGGTGGCTACCGGGCAGGGTGCGACGCTCGAGAGCGACGAAGCGCTCGAGGCGTTCCGCGCCGCCCTCGATGAGGTGCTGATCGAACTTGCTCAGGCGGTCATCCGCGACGGTGAGGGGGCGACCAAGTTCGTTACCCTCGAGGTCGAGGAGGCCACCTCGCGTCAGGAGGCCCTGGACGTGGCCTTCACGGTGGCGCATTCCCCGCTGGTCAAGACCGCGCTCTATGCCTCGGATGCCAACTGGGGTCGCATTCTGGCCGCGGTGGGGCGTGCCCCGGTCGCTGACTTCGATGTCGACCGAGTGGTGATCGACTTGGGCGACGTGCGACTGGTCGAGCAGGGCGGACGTGCCGACGGCTATACGGAGGCCGCCGGCAGCGCCGTGATGGCGGGCGAGGAGATTCCCATCCGCATTCGATTGGGACGCGGAGAGGCCCAGGCCACTGTCTGGACCTCTGATCTGTCCCACGACTATGTCTCCATCAACGCCGACTACCGCAGCTAGGCCTGGCCTGCTGTTGCCGCGATGCCCCTCAGGGCGCACTGCGGGTCGCGCGTTATTCATGTTTGAAAGGTAATACACACAATGGTCAAGAGAAGGGTACATGTGGCTGCCGCCGCCATCGTCAGCGAGGATACGACCCAGGTGTTGATCGCCCGGCGCCCCTCCAACGTCGATCAGGGCGGCCTATGGGAATTTCCCGGCGGCAAGCTGGCGCCCTATGAAACCGGCTTCGAGGCCCTGAAGCGTGAGCTGCACGAAGAGCTCGGCGTCGAGATTCAGCGCGCCCAGCCGCTGATCCGGGTCAATCATGAGTATCCCGACAAGCATATCCTGCTGGACGTGTGGCAGGTGCATGCCTTTTCCGGCGAGCCGTTCGGTCGTGAGGGTCAGGCCGTGCGCTGGGTCGACAAGAATGACCTGTTCAGCTATCCCTTCCCGGCGGCCAACCTGCCGATCCTGCGGGCGGTGATCCTGCCTACCGAGTGTCTGATCACCGCGGAGGAGGACGACGATGAGGTCTTCTTCACCAAGCTCGAGCGGGCGCTGGTCGAAGATAAGGTGCGTCTAGTGCAGTTGCGTGCCAAGCAACTGGATCGCGATGCCTATCTGGCTCGCGCCGAGGGCGCTCTGGCGCTGTGCCGGAAGCATGGTGCTCGCCTGCAGCTCAATGGTGAACCCGAGCTTCTTGATGAGGTGGACGCCGACGGCATTCACCTGACCAGCGAGCGGCTGATGAGTCTCGAGCGCCGCCCGCTGGCCCAGGGCAAGTGGCAGTCTGCCTCGACCCACAACAGTGAGCAGCTTGAGCAGGCCGGCCGAATCGGCTGTGATTTCGTGACGCTGTCGCCGTTGCGCACCACGCCGACCCACCCGGATGCGGCGCCGCTTGGCTGGCACGACTTCCAGCAGCTGGTGGAGACCGCTGCCATGCCGGTCTTCGCACTGGGTGGCATGACCCGCTTCGATGCCAACCATGCGCGTGCCGTAGGTGCCCAGGGGATCGCCTCCATACGCGATTTCTGGAAGTAAGCGCTTACGCGTTTAAGGGCCGCAGCGCCGCGGCCCGGCACGATAGTCAGTACCAAGAACCCCCGTCAGGCATCCTGGCGGGGGTTCTTGGTGTGGGCGGCGCAGGGCCAGACCGGGAGGGAAGGCTCAGGTGGGCAGCACGGGGCTGGTTCAGTCCCTGAAGCGTCGGCTCAGATCGCCGTAGGCATCGATGCGCCGATCGCGCAGGAAGGGCCAGATGCGTCGCGTGTCTTCGGCGCGGCTCATGTCGACTTCGACCAGCAGGCGCTGGCTGTCTTCGCCGGCATGGGCCAGCAGCTCGCCCTGAGGGCCGCAAACGAAGCTGCCGCCCCAGAAGTCGATGCCGTCGCTGGCGCCGCTGTGGTCGGGTTCGTGGCCAACGCGATTGGCGACCAACACCGGCAGGCCGTTGGCGACGCCATGGGCGCGCTGGATGAGCGTCCAGGCGTCCTTCTGGCGGGCTTTCTCGTCGGCCTCGTCGGCGGGCGTCCAGCCGATGGCGGTGGGATAGAGCAGCAGTTCGGCGCCGGCCAGGGCCATCAGGCGGGCCGCCTCCGGGTACCACTGATCCCAGCACACCAGCAGACCCAGGCGACCGACCGAGGTGTCGATGGGCGCAAAACCGCCCAGCGTGTCCCCGGCGGTGACACCCTCGGCGTCTCCGGGGGTGAAGTAGAATTTCTCGTAAAACCCGGGATCGTCGGGAATATGCATTTTGCGGTAGTGGCCGACGGCGCCCTGCGCCCGGTCATAGACCACTGCGGTATTGTGATAGAGCCCGGCGGCTCGGCGCTCGAACAGCGAACCGACCAGCACGATATCGAGCTCGGCGGCCAGCGCCGCCAGCCGGCTGCCGGTGGGGCCGTCCAGCGGCTCGGCCAGATCGAATACCGCCGGGTCCTCGTACTGACAGAAATAGTGGCTGGCATGCAGCTCCTGGAGCAGCACCAGCTCGGCGCCCCGGGCTGCGAGCTCGCGGACACCCGCTTCGGTCTCATCGAGGCTTTGTGCCTTGTCGGGCCAGGCGCGCTGCTGGACCAGGCCAACGGTTAAGGTCTGGGACATGCGATCACTCCTGAGCGTCGGCGGCTGAATGGTTGTCAGCGTCGTGGCTAGCGTCGCTGGCAAGGTGAGAGGCGGTCAGGCTGCCCTCAGGCAGCTGCATGGTCAGGCAATGCAGGCTGCCGTGCTGACGGATCACCTCACGACAGTCGATGGGCACCAGATCGCGGTCGGGGAAGGCGGTGGCCAATGCGCTAAGCGCGATGCTGTCTGTGGCATCGCCATAGGTCGGCACCAGCACGGCGCCGTTGATGATCAGAAAGTTGGCGTAGGTGGCCGGCAGGCGGTGGCCGTCCTCTGGATCGAAGCAGGGCCGTGGCCAGGGCAGCGGGATCAGCCGGTAGGGCGTACCGTCGGCCTGGCGCAGCGCCCTGAGTTCATCTTCCATGGCGCAAAGCGCGGCATAGTGCGCATCCTCGGGGTCATCACAGCGCACAAAGGCGATGGTCTGCGGGTCGCAGAAGCGCGCCAGGGTATCGACATGGCTGTCGGTGTCATCGCCCTCCAGATGGCCGTGTGCGAGCCACAGCACCCGGGTCACGCCGAAGTCCTCGGCGAGCCGGGCCTCGATGGCTGCCCGGTCCAGTTCAGGGTTGCGGTTTTCATTGAGCAGGCAGGCTTCGGTGGTCAAAAGCGTGCCTTCGCCATCGCTCTCGATGGCGCCGCCTTCAAGAATCAGCTCGCGGGATTCAAGCGGTGCGGCGAAGACGCCCTGATCGGCCAGTGCACGATTCAGGGCATCGTCACGCGCGGCGGGAAACTTGCCGCCCCAGCCGGTGAAGCAGTAGTCGAGCAGGGTGAGCCTGCCATCACGCTCGACTGCGATCGGCCCGTGGTCCCGCGCCCAGCTGTCATCGCTTGGCACCACGCAGAACACAAGTCTGTGCGCGGGGACACCGAGATGGGCAAAGGTGGCCGCCAGGCGCCTGTGGGTGTCGATATCGGCGACACTGATCAGCACGCGCTGGTAGCGGGCGATGGCCACGACCATACGCTCGAGCGTGGCTTCGATCCGCGACAGCATGGGGGCCCAGTCGCTGTCGGCACCCGGCCAGGTCAGTTGCACGGCATCTTGTTGATGCCATTCGGGGAACAAGCGGTTAGCCATCGCAGTCTTCTCACGGGTATGCTCATCGGGGCCTTGCCCCGGGGACGGCGCAATGTAGGGTGGGCGCCGCCGGGATGCAAGGGATCCGACGCAGGATAATCGCCTTGCTCCTCGTGGCGCACATGCGTCGCCAGGCAAAAAACCGTACCATGAGCGCCCGCTGACAAGGAACCGATCGCGATGCTCGACCGTCTGCCATTTATGCTTGGGCTGCGCTACGTGCGCGCCAAGCGACGCAATCACTTTATTTCCTTCATTTCCCTGACCTCGATGCTTGGGTTGATGCTCGGTGTCGCCGTGCTGATCCTGGTGCTGTCGGTGATGAACGGCTTCGATCACGAACTGCGATCCCGGGTGCTGGGCATGGTGCCCCACACCCGCATCGAGGCGCCGTCAGGGATGACCGACTGGCAGCCGCTGGCTGAGCACCTGATGCAGCGCGAGCGGGTGATCGGCGCCGCGCCCTATGTGCAGCAGCAGGGCATGTTCTCGATCGGCGGGCGCAATGAAGGCGCCATGGTCAATGGCATCGACCCGGATGCCGAGGCCAAGGTGTCGATCATCGATGAGAACATGGTTCAGGGTAGCCTCAACGACCTGAAGCCCGGGGAATGGAAGGTGGTGCTCGGTGAGCTACTGGCCAGGCGGCTGGGCGTCGGAGTGGGCGACCGCGTCACCCTGCTGGTACCCGAGGCCTCGATCACCCCGGGCGGGGTCTTCCCGCGCCTGAAGCGCTTCACCGTGAGCGGGATCTTCAGCGTCGGCGCCGACCTGGACGCCAGCCTGGCCTATGCCCATATCGCCGACATGCAGACCCTGGCGAGGATGGGCGATGCCGTCGGAGGGCTGCGCCTGGAGTTCGATGACCTCTTCGCTGCCCATGGCGAGACCCGCAAGATCATCGATGAACTGGGGCCAGGCTATCGCGGCATCGACTGGACCCAGACCCACGGCAACCTCTTCCAGGCGATCCAGATGGAGAAGCGCATGATCGGTCTGCTGTTGGCCGTGATCGTCGCCGTCGCTGCCTTCAATATCGTGTCGACCCTGGTCATGGTGGTCACCGACAAGAAGGCGGATATCGCCATTCTGCGCACCATCGGCGCGACGCCCGGCTCGATCATGGGCATCTTCATCGTCCAGGGGCTGGCGATTGGTATCATCGGTATCCTGATTGGTCTGGGCGTCGGGGTGACACTGGCGCTGACGATTGCCGACCTGATCGCCTGGTTCGAGGCGGCCACTGGCATCCATTTCCTGGACGCCAACGTCTACTTCATCAGCTACCTACCGTCTCGCCTGGAATGGTCCGATGTGGGCGTGATTATCTCGGCGGCCTTCGGGTTGACCTTCCTGTCTACCCTGTATCCGGCCTGGCGCGCCTCGCGCATCCAGCCGGCTGATGTGCTGCGCTACGAATGAGGCCCTCGATGAGTAAGGAGACAATCATGACCGAGGAGCACGCCTCCCCCAAGGCTGGCCAGGTGCTGCTTGAGTGCCAGGGACTGACGCGGACCTATCATGAAGGGCCCCAGGATGTGACGGTGCTCGAGAATCTGGATCTTGAGGTGCGCGCCGGTGAGCGGGTGGCCGTGGTTGGCAGCTCCGGTTCGGGCAAAACGACCCTGCTTAACCTGCTGGGTGGTCTGGACCGGCCCAGCGCTGGCACCGTCAAGGTGGCGGGGCAGTCACTGGCCGAGCTGGGCGAAAGCCAGCTTGGGCGCTTTCGTAACCGCCATATCGGCTTCGTCTACCAGTTCCACCATTTGTTAGCCGAGCTCACTGCCCTGGAAAACGCCGCACTGCCGCTGATCGTGCGCGGTCAGTCGCGTAAGCAGGCCTGCGAGCGTGCCGCACAGATTCTCGAGCACGTCGGCATGGCCAAGCGAAGCGATCACAAGCCCGGTGAGCTCTCCGGTGGTGAGCGTCAGCGGGTGGCGATCGCCCGTGCATTGATCACTGATCCCAGCCTGGTGCTCATGGATGAGCCCACTGGCAATCTCGACAAGACCACCGCCGCTAGCATCCTTGCGATGATGGACGAGCTCGCCAAGACGACCGCCTGTGCCTTTGTGGTGGTGACGCATGATACCGGTCTCGCCGCCCATCAGGATCGGGTGATGAAGCTGGATAACGGCCAGTTGAGCGTAGACGGCTGAGGTTGGATCGCGATGCGTAGATAGCTGGGCCTGGATAGCCAAGCTTGGATAACTACCCTTTGATGGCTAACGTGGCTATCCAACACCCAGGCCTCAGCATCGCCAGAGGAAGCAGCGGCTAAAGCGATCGGCTGATCAGTGACGAATCGACGCGCACAGCCTTGACCAGCTGATCAACTGATCAGCAGTCATCGTTGCGGCCTTTGCCGGTCAGTGCGGCCCTCAGGCGGCGCTGCTTTCGGCGTCGCTGCCAGCTGCGTGAGACCTGCCAGCGCCAGATCAACCGGATGCCGGCGTTGGCGGCGAGGCCGGCGACCACCGCCGCGACCAGCGAGCCCAGCGCCAGGGCCGGCAGGATGTCGACAAGCTGTTCGGCTACCCACTGCGTCGACAGGGTATCGGGTGCCGCTCTTGGCGGAGTGGCAAGCAACCAGGCGCCTAGACGATAGTTGCCGTAGAAGATGATCGGCATGGTCAAGGGGTTGGTGATCCATACCAGCCCGATCGAGAGCGGCAGGTTGCAGCGCAGCAGGCAGGCTCCGCCAGCGGCCAGGACCATCTGAAAGGGGATCGGCAGCAGGGCGCAGAACACGCCGACCATGAAGGCATTGGCCACCGCGCGGCGCGACAGCATCCACAGCGAGGCATCGCCGATCAAATGGCGCATGAAGCGCAGCGAGCGATTACCCTTGAGGGCATCGGGATGGGGCATGTAGCGCTGTAGGAAGCGGCGCGGCATGGCAGGCTCGCAGGCGATGGGTGGTACGGATTACACGATCCGCAGCCATTATCCATACAAGCCATGCCCCTCGCCACGGCTTCGGCCGGTTCGAGGGTGAGACAGGGCCAGGGAGGGCCGAAGACTGTCATGCGTACCATGCGCAGTGGGCTTGGCATGCCGTTGGCGATCGCCGCCATGGTGGGGGCCGGGCTCGCCATCCAAACACCGGACGGGCTCTTGGCGGTCTGGGGCGTGGCGGGGCTGCTGATTCTTGCGCGGTTGCCCCGGCAGTGGCCTCACCTGGTGCTGTTCGTCACCGCCACCCTGGTCGGTGGCTCGCTGCTGCTGACGCGGGACGCCGAACTGCCCCGAGGCCTGGTCGGGCAAGAGCTCCGGCTCGAGGGGCGCGTCCTCGCCTATCAGGCCGGTCAACCGGCGAGCCGGCTGCGCTTTGCCGTAGATGATTGCCATACTCTGGAACCTGGCCTTGCAAGCTGTGACGCCCTCGAGCGGGTGCGACTGTCGGTTTACGACGGCCCCGCCATGGCGGTGGGTGAGCGCTGGCGCCTGACGGTGCGGCTGCGTCCGCCGTCGGGTTTCGCCAACCCCGGCACCTTCGACTATCGCGCCTGGCTGTGGCGCGAGGGGCTGGGAGCAACCGGCTATGTGCGGCACTCACCGCCGGCCGAGCGCTTGGCCGGCGCGCCTTTTTCACCTCGTCAGGCGGCTCTGACCTTTCTCGATAGCCATTATCCCGAAGGTCTTGGTCGCCGCTGGCTGGCGGCCCTGACGCTGGGAGCCGGTGAGCGACTCAATGATGATGACTGGGCGCTCTTGAATGCCAGTGGCACCACGCACCTGGTGGTGGTATCGGGGCTGCATGTGGGACTGGTCGCGACCTGCGTTTTATGGCTGATGCGCGGTCTGGCCCGCTGGGTGACGCCCGGACGCTGGCGCATGGCGGTCTGGCCCTGGGTGCTGGCCGGCGCGGCGGCCGGCGGTTATGCCTGGCTGGCGGGTCTCGAGCCGCCTGCGCTTCGTGCCTTGATCATGACCCTGGTTGGCCTCTGGGTCGCCTGCGGGCGTCACGCGCCCGGACCCTGGCAGGCCTGGTGGCTGGCGTTTTCGATGGTCGTGCTGGTCGACCCCCTGTCGCTCTGGCGACCGGGGCTGTGGCTGTCCTTTCTGGCCGTGGCCTGGCTCATCCTGATCTGGCAGGGGCGTTCCCGGCCCCAAGGCCTCAAGGGCTGGGCCTGGGCGCTGGTTCGCACCCAGCTACTGCTGGCCCCGCTTATGGCCGCCGCAGTGGTGATCGCCTTCGGACGGCTGGCGCCGGGGTCGGCCATCATCAATCTGCTGGCAGTCCCATGGGTCAGCATGCTGATGGTGCCGCTGGGTCTGCTGGTCTGGGTGCTAAGTGGGGTGCCGCCCCTGGCCCATGTCTGCTGGCTGCTTTTCGAGGCGTTGACGACGCTGCTGCATGCCGGCTTGAGCGACGCCGTGGCGGTCACGCCCTTGCTTTCGCTGCCAGCCTGGCAACGTCTGCCGGTGGCGCTGTGTCTCGCCGGTGTCGCCCTGGCCTGGGGGCTGCCGAGTGTGACACGGTCACTGCGAGTGGCGGTTTCACTGCTGATGGTTGCCGTGCCTGTCACCCTTGAGGCGCCGCTGCCTGCCCAAGGGAGTCTGCGGATGCAGGTCTATGATGTGGGCCAGGGTCAGGCGATTGAACTGACGACTGACTCTCGCAGTACTGATATTCGCACCAGTATTCGGCCCCGTGCCGACGACAGCGTGAATGACGGTACACAGGGTGGCCGTGATGGCGATGCTGATAACGGCATTCAGACAACGCGGCTCTTGTACGACACCGGGCCGCGTTTCAGCTCTGGCTTCATGCCGCTAGCCGGACTCTGGCCCCCTGGGCAGGCGTTCTCGCGGGTCATCGTGAGTCACGGCGATCAGGACCATGCGGGCGGCGTGCCGGCGCTTGCCGATCACCGGGTGGGCGAGTGGCTGGCGCCTAGTGGGGAGGCCATCGGGCACGACTCCCGCCCCTGCGTCGCCGGCCAGCGCTGGAGCAGCGGCGATGTTGACTTCCGGGTACTCTGGCCGCCGGCCGGGCCTCTCGATGCGCTTTCTGCCAACGATCGCTCCTGTGTGCTGCTGGTGCGTCTCGGCGAACAGGCGATATTGATCACCGGTGATGCCGGGCGGGCGGTGGAACGTCGCCTGCTGTCCGCTCTGCCCGAGCGTATCGATGTGCTGGTCGCCGGGCACCATGGCAGCCGCACCAGTTCGGGAGCGGCCTTCGCGACGGCGACGGATCCTCGCCAGGTCATCTTCAGTGCCGGGCGTGACAACCGTTTCGGTCACCCGGCCGCGGAGGTGGTGCGACGCTTTCGCCGACGGGGCAGTTGCCTTTGGAATACCGCGCTTGACGGGGCGGTGACGGTCACGCTGACCCCGGGCGAGGCGCCAGTGGTGACCGCCGAGCGCCAACCGAGCTGGCGACGCGGTGTCGATGGCGGCTGCCATGGGGTAGAATCTCGCCCCTAGATGACCGTCGATGGCGTCCCCGGCGGTCATGGCATTTGGGAGACTCTGATATGGATATGCTCGGCGCACTGGAGGTCGGTGGTTGGTTGATGTTGCCGCTGCTGGGCTGTTCCTTGGTCGCTACCGTGATCATCATCGAGCGGCTGTGGACCTTGCGCGCTGCTCGCATCGCCCCGGCAGGGCTGGGCGGAGAGGTCTGCGCCCTGGTCGCTCAGGGGCAGGTCAATCTTTACTGGCTGGAAAGCCACTCACCGCTGGGTGGCGTGCTGGCCGCCGGGCTTCGCAATGCTCGGCTCGGCCATGATCAGGTGCGTGCCCGGCTGCAGGAGGCGGCCGTCGCAGTGATCCATGACATGGAGCGCTTCCTGAGCCCGTTGGGTACCATCGCCGCGATCACGCCGCTGATTGGCCTGCTGGGTACCGTGGTCGGGATGATCGAGGTGTTCTCGGTGCTGGTCAGTGCCCAGGGGGCCGGGCGCACCGCAGAGCTTGCCGGCGGGATTTCCCAGGCATTGATGACCACCGCCGCGGGCCTGACGGTGGCGATACCGGCGCTGATGTTTCACCGTTTCTTCCAGCGCCGGGTCGAGGACATCACCGTGCGCATGGAGCAGCAGGCCAGCCAGCTGGTGGAGTTCCTGGCCCACTACCCGGGCGAGTTGACCCTCACCGAGCGTGACGAGGCCTTGGGTCAGGGAGTTCGCGGCGCATGAAGTTTCCGCGCCGTCACCGGGAGCCGGTGGAGATCAACCTGACGCCCCTGATCGATGTGGTGTTTCTGCTGTTGATCTTCTTTATGGTCTCGACCACCTTCGAGACCCGCCAGGCTCTGGAACTCGAACTTCCCGAAAGCGCTAGTGCGGCGCCGGCCGATACCGCGCCGGTGGTGCTTTCGATCAGTGCTGCCGGCGACTATCGGCTCGGAGAGACATCCGTCGATCAGCGTGACCTGGCGGCGGCACTGGCCGCCCAGGCCGATGCTGCCCGCGACCATGGGCTCGTGATCGAGGCCGATGGGCGGGTCGCCCACCGCCGAGTGGTGGCCGCTCTCGATCAGGCTGCTGCCCTGGACATCACCCGTGTGCGCATCGCGACTCGCGAAGCAAACGACAGTACCAATCAAGCGGAGACACCGTGACCTACGACTCAGGATGGGCTCTCTACAAGCGCCTGCTCGACTATGTCAGGCCCTATTGGCGTTCTTTCATGCTGGCCGTGTTCGGCTATGCCATTTACGCCGCGTCCAGCACGGCCCTGGCGGAGATGATGAAGCGCCTGATCGATGGTATTCAGAACCCGGATGCGGCCTTCCGCCTTTTCCTGCCGATGTTCGTGGTGGGCATGTTCGCAGCCCGTGGGCTGGGGACCTTTCTTGGCACCTACTTCATGAGCCAGGTGGCGCGCAACGTGGTGCACGCCCTGCGCTGCGATGTCTTCAATCACATGCTGCACCTGCCGGGGCGCTTCTTCGATGAGCATTCCAGCGGTCAGTTGGTCTCACGAGTGACCTACCACGTTGAACAGGTCACCGGGGCGGCCAGTAACGCCATCACCGTGATCCTGCGCGAGGGGCTCTTCGTGCTCGGTCTGCTGGGGTACCTGCTGTGGACCAATGCGATGTTGACCCTGGTGTTCATGGCGGTCACGCCGCTGATCGGGCTGGTCGTCAGCTATGCCAGCAAACGCTTTCGGCGCCTGTCCCGGCGCATACAGCGCTCCATGGGTGATGTGACCCACGTGGCCTCCGAGGCGCTGTCGGGTTATCGCGTGGTCCGTACCCATGGCGCTGAGGCCTATGAGAAGCGTCGCTTCGCCAAGGCCAGCGATGACAACCGCCGCCAGAGCATGAAGGAGGCGTTGACCAAGGGCATCAGCACGCCGGTCATTCAGCTATTGGTTGCACTGGCCCTGGCGGGGCTTGTCTGGCTGGCCATGTCGCCGGCCCTGCTCGATGACATGACGCCGGGCGAGTTCGTGGCCTTCATCACCGCGGCCTCGCTGATGGCCAAGCCCGTGCGCCAGCTCACCGACGTCAATAGCGTCATCCAGAAGGGCATCGCCGCGTCTGGCGAGCTGTTTGGCCTGATCGCGGAGCCGGCCGAACCCGACCAGGGAACCACCGAGCCGGGCCGCCTGACGGGGAGGGTTCTCTTCGAGGGCGTGCGTTTTGCCTACGCCGAGGGCCAGAACGAGGTACTGAAAGGCATCGATCTCGATGTCGCGCCGGGCCAGATGATCGCCATCGTCGGTCGCTCCGGCAGTGGTAAGTCCACCCTGGTCAACCTGCTGCCGCGTTTCTATCGGCCCTGCGAGGGCGCTATCACTCTCGATGGGGTGGCACTGGATGATTTCAAGCTGTCACCGCTGCGTCGTCAGATTGCGCTGGTGTCCCAGCAGGTCACCTTGTTCAATACCACGATCGGCCAGAACATCGCCTATGGCGTCGATGATCCTGATCAGGACGCCGTTGAAGCCGCCGCTCGTGCCGCCTTCGCCCATGATTTCATCATGGAACTGCCGAAAGGCTACGACACCCCGGTGGGCGACAACGGCGTCATGCTGTCCGGCGGCCAGCGCCAGCGGCTGGCGATTGCACGGGCGATCTTCAAGGATGCGCCGCTGCTGATTCTCGATGAGGCCACCTCGGCGCTGGATAGCGAGTCCGAGCGCTATATCCAGAAAGCCCTGGAAGAGGTCTGTCGTGGTCGGACCACCTTCGTCATTGCGCACCGGCTCTCGACCATCGAGCGCGCCGATCGCATTCTGGTGATGGAGCAGGGCGAGATCGTCGAGCAGGGCAGCCATGCCGAGCTGCTCGCCCGCGAGGGCGCCTATGCCGCCCTGCATCAGCTGCAGTTTCAGGAAACGCCATGACGGTGTGGAGCCGGGTCAGCGAACGTCTCGGCGAGGCGCTGCTGGCCGCCTGGTACGGCGATGCTGCCTGGCTTGGCCTGCTGCGGCCGTTGGAGGCTCTTTATCGCCGCCAGGTGGTTCGTCGTCTGGCCGATTTTCAGTCCGGCAAACGGCCGGTCCATCATCCCGGCGTGCCGGTGGTGGTGGTCGGCAACCTGACGCTGGGTGGGACCGGCAAGTCGCCGCTGGTGGCCTGGCTGGCGCGGTATCTCGCCGAGCAGGGCTATTGTCCGGGCATTCTGTCGCGCGGCTATGGCGGCGAGAGCGCCGACTACCCGCTGCGCGTCACCGCCTCGACAGCGGTCGATGTCTGCGGCGATGAGCCGCTGATGCTGGCGGCCCAGACCGGCGTGCCGGTCGTGGTCGACCCCAAGCGCGCCCGCGGCGCCGAGAGGCTGCTCGACGAGGGCTGCGATATCCTGATCAGTGATGATGGCCTGCAGCATCTGGCGCTGGGGCGTGACCTGGAACTGGTGGTGGTCGACGGACAACGTGGCTTTGGCAATGGCCGCTGCCTGCCGGCGGGGCCGCTGCGCGAGCCGCTCGCAAGGCTTGAGAGCGTCGATGCGCTGGTGGTCAACGGTGCCGATCCCGGTGACGTGGCGGGGGCCGAAGGAGCCGAGCAGCGCTTCAGCATGACCCTTGATCCGGTTGCCTGGCGACGGCTCAGCGACGATCAGCGCCTGCCGCTGTCGCCGTTGCCTTTCGCCTGCGACGTGCATGGCTTGGCCGGCATCGGCAACCCGCCGCGCTTTTTCGCGACCCTCGAGGGGCTGGGATTAAAGGTGGCGCCGCATCCCAAGCCTGATCATCATCGTTTCACGTCGCAGGATCTGCGCTTTGACGATGAAGCGCCGGTGGTGATGACCGCCAAGGATGCCGTCAAGTGCCGTGGCTTCGCCGATGCGCGCTGCTGGGCGCTGGACGTGGAAGCCCGTCCGTCGGCCGGCTTTATCGAATGGTTTGCCACGCAACTCGATGCGCTGACGCGCGTCGCGCAAGGGGAAAGACAATGATGGATAAGGAATTGCTGGCCATGCTGGTCTGTCCACAGTGCCAGGGCAAGCTCAAGTACGACCGTGAACACGCAGAGCTCAAGTGCCACTTCGATGGCCTGGCGTACCCGGTCCGCGACGACATTCCGGTCATGCTGGCCGAGGAAGCTCGGGTCATGGACGTCGACGAGAAGCTCGGCAAGGCGGCTCCGAATCGTGGTGAGGCAGGGGGGCAGGCATGAGCGACTTCGTCGCCGTGATCCCGGCTCGCTTTGCCTCCAGCCGGCTGCCTGGCAAGCCGTTGCTCGACATCGCCGGTGAGCCTATGGTGGTCCGGGTCTGGCGCCAGGCCCTGGCCAGCCAGGCAAGCCGTGTGGTGGTGGCCACCGATGACCCGCGCATTAGCGAGGTAGCCGAGGAGGCCGGCGCCGAGGTGGTGATGACCGCCGCCGACCATCCTTCCGGCACCGACCGGCTCGCCGAAGTCGCTGAACGATTGGGGCTCGCCGAGGATGCCATCCTGGTCAACGTCCAGGGGGATGAGCCGCTGTTGCCGCCGGCCCTGATCGACCAGGTGGCCGCGCGACTCGAGGAGGACGCTGATGCGTCCATCGCGACCCTGGGCGAGTCGATCAGCGACGTCGAGATGCTGTTCAACCCCAATGTGGTCAAGGTGGTGCGAGACTTCGCCGGCCGCGCCCTGTATTTCTCTCGCGCGCCTATCCCTTGGGATCGGGAAACGTGGGATCGGGAGGCCTTCGCCAGCCGGCCGGAACTGCTTGCACAGGATGCCTGGCTGCGCCACATCGGCCTTTATGCCTACCGCGCCAGCTTCCTGGCCGCCTATCGCCACTGGGCCCCGGCGCCGCTGGAACAGCTGGAACAGCTCGAGCAACTGCGCGCCCTGCAGAACGGGCACCGTATCCAGGTCGCCCTGGCCGGCGAGCCGCATCCCGCCGGCGTCGATACCCAGGCCGACCTTGAGCGGGTGCGCGCCCTGTTCGCGCACACCGCCGCCCAGTCTGCCGGCACTCAACCAGAAAACATTCCATCAGAAAACGTCTCACCAGAAGACATTTCACCAAAGAAAAAGGAGCGCTGAGATGCGCGTGCTGTTCGTCTGCCTCGGCAACATCTGCCGCTCGCCGACCGCCGAGGGCATGCTGCGCCACAAGCTCGAGGCGGCAGGCCTTGCCGAGAGCGTGACTATCGATTCCTGTGGGACCGGCGACTGGCATGTGGGCAAGGCGCCGGATCGCCGCGCCACCGCAGCCGCTGCCACCCGGGGTATCGATCTTAGCGGCCTGCGGGCGCGCCAGCTCGAGCGCGCCGACTTCGAGCGCTTCGATTACCTGTTGGCCATGGATCATGACAATTTGGCCGATTTATTGGCGATGCGTCCCAGCGACTGTGACGCCCACGTCGGACTCTTTCTCGATTTTGCCGGTCGTGAAGGAGCAGCGGTGCCGGACCCCTACTACGGCGGTGAAGACGGCTTCGGCGAAGTGCTGGATCTGGTCGAGGCCGCCGCCGATGGGCTCATCGGGGTCCTGCGCAAGCGGCTGGACTCGACATCGTGAGCCTCGTCTGGCATCCGCATCACGATCTTAGCGGCGCCAACACCCTGGGGTTACCCTGCGTGGCCGAGCGCTTCGTGGCGCCCTCGACGCCGGAGGAGCTCGTCGCGGTGCTTCATGAGGCCCGCGCGGCCGGCTGGCCGGTCACCGTGCTTGGAGGCGGCAGTAACCTGATCCTCGGCGGTTGGTTGCCGGGGCTGGTGGTTCACCCTGAGTTTGCCGACTATCGCTGCGAGACGCTGGATGACAGGCGGGTGAGGGTGCACGTCGATGCCGGCATGAACTGGCATGAGCTGGTCATGACCTTGGCCGGGCAGGGCCTATGGGGTATCGAGAACCTGGCGCTGATTCCCGGTCAGTGTGGTGCCGCCCCGATTCAGAATATCGGCGCCTACGGCGTCGAGCTCGCGGAGGTGCTGGAGCGGGTACATCTGGTGCATCTTGCCGACGGTCGCGAGCAGGTGCTCGATGCTGCCGACTGCGCCTTTGGCTACCGGGATAGCCTCTTCAAGCGCGCCCTCGATGGCCAGGTGGTGATCACGCGCCTCGAGCTTTGCCTTTCCACGCAGGCGGCAGCTCGCCTGGGCTATGGTGACCTGGCGAGCCGTGTCGGGCCGACACCGACGCCCCTTGAGGTCGCCGAGGCGGTCTGCGCCCTGCGCCGTGAAAAGCTGCCAGACCCCTCGGCGCTCGCCAATGCCGGTAGTTTCTTCAAGAACCCGGTGGTCGAAGCTGACCTGGCGCATACACTGCTTGAGCGCTATCCCGAGATGCCGCATTTCCCCCAGCCCGGCGACCGTTACAAGTTGGCGGCTGGCTGGCTGATCGATCAGTGCGGGCTCAAGGGCCATCGCGAGGGCGCCTTCGGCGTGCATGATCGCCAGGCTTTGGTGCTGGTCCATCATGGCGGTGGCGATGCCGAGGGGCTTTTGCGCTTCGCCGACAGCATCGCCTCGCGAGTGTTGGAACGCTTTGGTGTGGCGCTCGAGCGCGAGCCGAGGCAGGTCGGTATCACGGCGTAGACAGGTCAAGTAGGTCGCTCGAATAGGCCGCTCTGAGGGTCGAATAGGCGCCCATGAAAAACGCCCGCAGGCTTAGCCTGCGGGCGTTTTTGGTTGCCGCCTTTCAGCGGTGGCCCGGGTTGCCCCGGGCCTGCCGATCAGGACTGGCCGTCGTCGGACTTGCCTTGCTGCTCACGACGACGGATCTCGCGCGGGTCGTTATGAGCGCGGCGACGGCGACGCGCCTTGGGCTTAGACTCCTCTTGCTTTGGAGCCTTGGGCGTTTCAGGCGTAGCGGTTTCAGACTCAGGCGCTTCCTGTGTCTGCTCGGCCTTTGGGGCTTCCTGCTTGGATGCCTCTTGTGCCGGTGCCTCTGCCTTGGACGTTTGAGGCGTAGCGGTTTCAGACTCAGGCGCTTCCTGCGTCTGCTCGGCCTTTGGGGCTTCCTGCTTGGATGCCTCTTGTGCCGGTGCCTCTGCCTTGGACGCTTCAGGCTCAGGCGCTTCAGGCTCAGGCGCTTCTTGCGGCTGCTCGGCCTTCGGGGCTTGCTGCGCGCCTGCCTCTTGTACCGGAACCTCTTGTGCCGAAGTCTCTGCCTTGGGCGCTTCAGGCTTAGGTGCTTCAGACTCAGGCACTTCTTGCGGCTGCTCGGCCTTAGGCGCTTCCTGCTCGGATGCCTCTTGTGCCGGTGCCTCTACCTCAGGCTGTGCTTGCTTAGGGGCTGCTGCCTTCGGCTCTTCAGACTTGGCTTCTTTAGGCTTAGGCTGCTTGGCTTTCGGCGCTTGCTGCTTCGGAGTCGCTTGCTGGGGCTCTTCAGCCTGCGGCGTTTCCTGCTTGGTCTGCTCTTGCGTCTGTGTCGGAGCCTCTGCCTTCGGCTCTTCAGCCTTGGCCTCTTCAGCCTTCAGTTCTTCCGCTTTGGGCTGCTTGGCTTTCGGCGCCTGCTCTTTCGCAGACGCCTGCTGGGGCTCGTCATCAGTCTTCTGGGTTTGCGGCTTCGGGGCTTCCTGCTTGGCAGTCTCGGCCTGTTGGGCCTCGTCCTTCGGCGCTTCGGAATCCGCCTGTTGCGCCTCTGCCTGCAGACGCTTCTGCTCGGCTTCGGCCTGAGGATTCAGGGCCTGCTTGCGGGTCCGGTTGCGCGGGTTGTTGCGAGTGCGCTTAGGCTTGCCGTCGCTCTTGGCGGTTTCCTTGGCCGGCTGCTCTCCCTGATTGGACTTGTCAGTGGACTGCGGCTTCTTGTTGTCGGCCTGCTGAGGCTTGTCCTTGCGCTCGCCCTGGCTCGACTTCTTGTCGCCTTGCGCTTTATCGCTCTGGGGCTTATCGGTCTGGGGCTTGTCGTTCTGGCCCTTGTCACCCTGACTCTTGGTCGAGGGCTTCTGCTGGCGACGCTCGTCGTCCTGGCGTCCCCGGCCCCGATTGCCGCCCTGGCGGTTGCCGTCGCTGCGACCCTCTGGCTTGGCGTCACGGTTATCGCTGTTGCCGTCGCCGCGGTTGTCCGGCTTCTTGTTGCCCTGGTTGCGGTTGTCGTCACGGCCGCGGCGGTTGTTGCCTCCACGTCCGCCTCGGCCGCCACGGTTGTTGCCGTTCTGGCGAGACTCGCTGTCTCGATCCTCGTTGCGATTGCTTGTCTGGCGCTGTTCTTCCTGCTGCTTGCCGCTGCCGGCTTGATTGCCTGTCGAGGCGGGAGAGGCTTCACCGCTGCCCAGCAGCTTGCCGAGGCCCTTGAACAGGCGAGAGATTACACCGCTTTCGTCAACTGCCGGCGCCTGGGGGGCGGCGGCCGGTGCCTTGGCCTCGGGGGCAGCAGGCTCTTCCTGCAGCGAGGCAGGGGCAGGGGCGGTGTGAATCACGCTCTTGACCGCGGCTTCGGCGCGCTGCACCGGCTTGGCGATGCTCGCATCCGGTTCCTTGCCAACTTCGCTGTCGGTGGGCAGCTCATAGCTGGATTTGACCGACTCATCCTCATCGACGTGGTCATCGCGCAGGCGCTGTACGTCGTAGTGAGGGGTGTCCATTTCCGGGTTGGGCAGCACCAGCAGGCGCACGCCCTGTCGGCGCTCGATCTCGGCGAGCACTGCACGCTTCTCATTGAGCAGATAAGTGGCCACCGGCACCGGCAGGATGGCACGAATCTGGGCGCTGCGTTCCTTCATCGCCTCTTCTTCGAGCAGGCGCATGACGGAAAGCGACAGCGAGCGCACGTCGCGGATGGTGCCCTGACCGTCGCAGCGCGGGCAGACCACGCCGCTGGTCTCGCCAAGCGAGGGGCGCAGGCGCTGGCGCGACATTTCCATCAGGCCAAAGCGCGAGATACGGCCGATCTGCACGCGGGCGCGGTCGAGCTTGAGGGCGTCGCGCATGCGATTCTCGACCTCACGCTGGTTGCGTGCGGGGCTCATATCGATGAAGTCGATGACCACCAGACCGCCGATATCGCGCAGGCGCAGCTGGCGGGCAATCTCGTCGGCCGCCTCGCTGTTGGTCTGCAGCGCAGTTTCCTCGATATCGCTGCCGCGGGTGGCGCGCGCCGAGTTGATGTCGATGGAGACCAGGGCTTCGGTGTGATCGATGACGATCGAGCCGCCAGAGGGCAGTTTGACTTCCCGCTGGTAGGCGGTCTCGATCTGGGATTCGATCTGGAAGCGCGAGAACAGCGGTACTTCGTCGGCGTACAGCTTGATCTTCTGCTGGTAGGAGGGCATGACCTGCCGGATGAAGGCCAGCGCTTCTTCATGCACCTCGGGGCTGTCGATCAATACCTCGCCGATGTCGTTGCGCAGGTAGTCGCGCATGGCACGGATGATGACGTTGGATTCGCGATAGATCAGGAAGGGAGCGGGACGCTTACCGGCTTCTTCGGTGATGGATTCCCACACTTGGGCAAGGTAGTCCAGGTCCCACTGCAGCTCTTCGGAGGAGCGGCCGATCCCTGCCGTGCGCACGATCACGCCCATCTTGTCGGGCAGCGTGAGCTGTCCCATGGCGTCCTTGAGCTGCGCACGCTCTTCGCCTTCGATGCGGCGAGAAATGCCGCCGGCCCGCGGGTTGTTAGGCATCAGGACCAGAAAACGACCGGCCAGGCTGATGAAGGTGGTCAGGGCGGCGCCCTTGTTGCCGCGCTCTTCTTTATCGACCTGGACGATGACTTCCTGGCCTTCCTTGAGCACTTCCTTGATGTTGGGGCGCCCGCTGGGCTCCTTGACGAAGTACTCGCGGGAGATTTCCTTCAGCGGCAGGAAACCGTGGCGGTCGGCGCCGAAATCGACGAAGGCGGCTTCGAGGGAGGGTTCTACGCGAGTGATCTTGCCGCGATAGATATTGGCTTTTTTCTGTTCTCTGGCACCGGATTCGATGTCCAGGTCGTAAAGGCGTTGTCCATCGACCAGAGCGACCCGCAGCTCTTCTGGCTGGGTCGCGTTGATGAGCATCCGTTTCATGTTGTCTCGCTTGCTGGCGCGCACCGGATGGCGCCCGTAAGCGGTCGACGAAGGCGAACCTCTGGGTGCTGCGTGCTTGTGCTCAGCGCATGTCGCGGATGCTTGTGCGCCCGGCTCGGGCAGTGGGTAGATCCCATGACTGTTCGAGCGTGATCATGTTGAGTACGCGGCGGTGGCGGGACATGTTTCGGCGGGCATCACGCCCTGCCGGCCCCGCGGTCTACCGCCAGACACCTGGCATACATCGATTCGCCAACGCCGGCCTCCGGCTCGCTGTTGAGTATTCCCGTGGCCTGCGGGTCGTCCCGTCTTGGGAACGGCCCGGGGTCCGGGCGTGGCGTTCAAGTTTCGCTTTCTTCTTACAGTGGCGCCGCGACCCTGCTTCGGGCAGTCGTCGTGGCGGCCTGATTCCTGGCCCCGGCCTGCGTGTCTGACGTGCAGGCGCCATTGTGGGGCGCTATTGGCCCCATTTGAGCGAACTGGAAATATAACAGCAATGCCCAATAGCAGCAATTGGCGCAGTGAGGGCGTCGGTGCGGTAGAATGGGCCGATCTATCGAGCGCAAGACATGACCAGGTGAGACGGAGTAACGAATGGCCGAGGGGCGAGAAGTACAGTGGATTGAGGTCACCGAGGGCCAGGTAGGGCAGCGCATCGACAACTTTCTGCGCACCCGATTGAAGGGAGCGCCCAAGGCGTTGATCTATCGGATCGTGCGCAAGGGTGAGGTGCGGGTCAACAAGAAGCGGGTCAAGGTCGACTATCGGCTCGAGCTCAACGACCTGGTGCGGGTGCCGCCACTGCGGTTGGCACCGGAAGAGGCGGTGCGCGAGGTCAGCAACAACCTGCGCAACCTGCTGGCCGGCAGCGTGCTGGTCGAGGGGCCGGGCTGGCTGGTGATCAACAAGCCCTCGGGGCTCGCCGTTCACGGCGGCAGCGGCGTCAAGATTGGCCTGATCGAGGCCCTGCGCCAGGTGCGCGAGGACCTGGACTTTCTGGAACTGGTGCATCGGCTGGACCGGGATACCTCGGGCTGCCTGCTACTGGCCAAGTCGCGTCCTGCACTGCTGTCCCTCAACGAGTCGCTCAAGGGGCGCAAGATGGATAAACAGTACCTGGCGTTGGTGGCCGGCCGCTGGCCGGCACGGCGCGACTATGTCAGCGCGCGCCTGGATCGCTTCGAGGCCGGCAATGGCGAGCGCCGGGTGCGGGTCGACCCGGCGGGAAAGGTGTCCAGAACCCGTTTCGGGGTGCGCGAGACCTTCGCCAATGCCACCTTGATCGAGGCCGAGCCGGTCACCGGGCGTACCCACCAGATCCGCGTCCATGCTACCCATGCCGGGCATCCGCTGCTCGGTGATGACAAGTACGGCACCCGTAGCGGCGAGGCGCTGGCTGCCAAGTTCGGGCTCAACCGTCTCTTCCTGCATGCCGCGGCTCTGACCTTCCCCGAGCCTGATAGCGGCCGGCCGGTGCACGTCAAGGCGCCGCTGGGCGATGAACTGACTGCGGTGCTCGCGCGGGCACGCCAGCAGTCCTGAGTCAGGAAAATTGAGCTGCAAGCCAGCAGGCGAATAAACCGGCAAGCGGGCAAATGGGCGAGCCGGAAATTGGAGAGTTATGCGTTATCGACTGGTGATCTTCGATTGGGACGGCACGCTGATGGACTCCGAGGCGCGGATCGTGGCCTGCATGCAGGCCGCCGCGCGTGATGCGGGGTGGGGCGAGCTGCCCGGAGAGGCCGTAAGCGACATCATTGGCCTTGGTCTGCCGGAGGCCATCGCGCGGATGTGCCCGGGCATCGGCGCTGAGCAGGCCGAACGGCTGCGTGAACGTTATGCGCATCATTTCGTGGCCGCCGAGGCTGAGCCGCTGGCGTTTTTCCCGGGAGTCGAGGCCGGGGTGGCAAGGCTTCGTGAGCGTGCCGACATGCGATTGGCGGTAGCCACCGGCAAGAGTCGGCGGGGGCTGGATCGGGTGTTTGCCGAAAACGGCAGC
Source organism: Onishia taeanensis (assembly GCF_003268885.1). Taxonomy (GTDB): domain Bacteria; phylum Pseudomonadota; class Gammaproteobacteria; order Pseudomonadales; family Halomonadaceae; genus Onishia; species Onishia taeanensis_A. The sequence goes on along the minus strand of NZ_QLSX01000001.1, from coordinate 286,767 downwards.
GGGGCCTGGTTCGATGCCAGCCGCACTGCCGACGAGACGCGCTCCAAGCCGCATCCGCGCATGCTCGAAGAGCTCCTTGACGAGTTCGGGGTGTCGGCGGACGAAGCCGTGATGGTGGGCGATACTGAGTATGATCTGGAGATGGCGCGGGCGCTGTCGATGGATCGGGTCGCTATGACCTACGGCGTGCATGATCGCGAGCGACTGGCCGCCAGCCGGCCCACCTTTACCGCCGACAATTTTCCCGAGCTAATCGACTGGCTTCACGGCTGAACTGGCGCGGCTGCTGTCATTATCGTTGCACGGTGAGTGTCGCGATGACGCCGAGGTAGAAATGCCAATATGGTGTCACCAAGCCATTTTTGATCTTGAGCAGGATGCCCATGAGTGACGATAAACCGCAGGATCGATGGACCCAGGGGCCGGAGCTAAGCCGGGAAGAAGCGCGGCGTGCCGAGCAGCAAGCCGCCAAAGGTGCCGGGCCCGCGAGCGACGAGGATGCCGAGACCCTGCGCGAACGCCAGCGCCTTGCCCAGCTCGAGATGATGGATCGCTGGGTCGGTGGCGTGCTGACTGAGCAGCGGCGTTCACGTCGCTGGAAGCTGTTCTTTCGGTTCCTGTTTGCCGCGCTGATCCTGACCATGATCGCGACGACCTTCTATAGCTTCTACAGGGCCGCGCAGCCGTCGGTGATGGCGGGGCAGCATCTGGGTGTCGTCGAGGTCCAAGGCGTGATCGATAGCCAGTCGCCGGCCAATGCCGAGCGCATCATCGAGGGGCTCAGGCGCGCCTGGGAGGCACCAGGAGCAACGGCGGTGGTGTTGCATATCAACAGCCCCGGCGGCAGCCCCGTGCAGTCGCAGCGTATCTATGAAGAGATCATGCGATTGAGGGATCAGGGCGACAAACCGATCATTGCGGTGGTCGAAGATATCGGTGCCAGCGGCGCCTACTATATTGCGGCGGCGGCCGATCAGATCGTCGCTGCGCCGGCAAGCCTGGTGGGCTCTATCGGGGTGATCTTCTCCGGCTTCGGCCTTGAGAAAGCCATCGACCGTCTGGGGATAGAGCGCCGGGTCTTCACTGCCGGCGATAACAAGGCGTTCCTTGATCCCTTCAAGGGCATTTCGCCTCGCCAGCGGGCGTTTTGGCAGGAAGTGCTCGATACCACCCATCGCCAGTTCATCGATGACGTCAAGGCCGGCCGCGGAGAGCGGCTGTCCGATGACCCTGAGCTGTTTTCAGGGTTGGTGTGGACCGGTGAGCAGGCCGTCAATCTTGGGTTGGTGGATCGGCTGGACACGCTGGATGGGGTAGCTCGGGCGCGTCTGGAAGCGCCACGCCTCAAGGACTACACCCCTGGGCTCGACCCCTTCGACCGCCTGACTCGGCGCTTCGGGCGGGTGGCCGCCGAATGGATGGGGCTGCCTCAGGCCCAGTCACCGCTGCGCTATCAGGCCTATTGAGGGCGTTGGGCGGTCGCCTCGGCGCCTAGTGGATCGAGGCCTGCCTCTCTCAGCATGGCGCAGAGGCGGATCAACGGCAGGCCGATCAAGCTGTTGGGGTCATCGCCTTCTAGACGCTCGAAGAGGGTGATGCCCAGGCCTTCCATGCGAAAACTCCCGGCGCAGTCCAGCGGCTGCTCGCGGGCAATGTAGCGGGCGATCTCGTCTTCCTCGAGGCGACGAAACACCACGTCATAGGTGTCGTGGGCGAGCCAGTGGCGGGCGCCGGCAGTATCGAGCAGTGCAAGGCCGGTCAGGAAGCGCACACGCTGGCCTGAAAAGCGCAGCAGTTGGGCGCGAGCGGCGGCTTCGCTGCCAGGCTTGCCGAGTATCTCGCCGTCGAACACCGCTACCTGATCGGAACCGATGACCAGGTGGTGGGAGAAGGTGTCGGCCAGGCGGCTGGCCTTGCTCAGCGCCAGGCGATGTACCAGGGCCACGGGTGTTTCTCCGGGGTGAGACGTTTCATCGATCTCGGGGCTTGCCCAGGTGAAGGGTAGGCCCAGGCGCTCGAGCAATTGGCGGCGCCAGGGGGAGCTTGAAGCGAGAACCAGGCGTGTCATGCGGTCTCCAGAGGGGCAAGTAAATGAACGTATCGAGGCAGTCAAGCGTGCCCTTCGAACCCGGAAGCATACAGCCTTGCCAGGATGCTTTGACACCCGGCGGGGGAGTGCCTATCATTGCGCGCCTATGTTGACCACACGACTCCCCTTGAAGGTTGAGCCCCATCGGCTCGCCGCCAACGCCGAACATATCGAAGGCCTTGTGGCACTCGATGAATTCGCGCGCCTAGCTCAAGATGCCGGACCCCAGCAGGGCGATTGCCAAGTCTGGCTGGACTTCGCCATCGACACTCAAGGGCGTCGAGTGATTGAGGGTCGGCTGGAAGCCGATGTGCAGTTGCCTTGCCGGCGCTGCCTGGAGCCAATGCCGACCCACGTCAGTAGCCATTTCCTGTTGGGTGTGGTCAGCAGCGATGCGCTTGCCGCCGATTTGCCGAGCACACATGAGCCGGTAGTGGTGGAAGACGAACAGCTGAATCTCCTGACGGTGATCGAGGATGAATTGATCCTCAGTCTGCCGCAGGTGATTTACCACGATGAAGCGCAGTGTGGCGTTTCATCAGACCAGCTGAGCAGCGGCGACGCGTCCGAGGCCTCGGCAACGCCTGCTGATAGTCCTTTCGATGTGCTGCGCACCTTGAAAGGCAAATCCTGATAGATCATCGATGCACTCTGGAGTGAAACCCCATGGCAGTTCAAAAGAGCCGTAAGACCCGTTCCAAGCGCGGCATGCGTCGTGCCCACGACTCACTGACCGCCCCGACCCTGTCTCAGGACAAGGAAACCGGCACCACTCACCGTCGCCACCATGTGGCTGCAGACGGTTTCTACCGTGGTCGTCAGGTCGTCGAAGCGTAAGTCAGTGCTTCGGCTGGCGACGCTCTGCGTATTGACGTGAGAATCGCCATCGACGCGATGGGCGGGGACTTAGGTCCCCGTGCCACCGTGTCAGCCGCCGTTCGGGCTCTTCAGGCCCATCCTCAGCTGCACCTGAGCCTGTTCGGCCAGCAGCCCGCCCTCGATGAAGCGCTCGCGCACCTGTCGCGATGCGATGCATCCTCGCTTTCCCGCCTGACCCTGCACCATTCCCCTGCTGTTGTCGCCGAAGACGCCAAACCCTCGAGTGTTCTGCGCGGATCCAAGGATTCGAGCCTTTCGATGATGCTCGACTGTGTGGCCTCCGGTGAAGCTCAGGCAGCGGTGTCGGCCGGCAATACGGGGGCCTTGATGGCGCTGGCGCGTCGCGCGTTGGGAACGGTGGCGGGTATTCCACGCCCGGCGATCAGTACGGCCGTGCCGACCCGGGGCAAGGGGCATTGCTATCTGTTGGACCTGGGGGCCAACGTCGAGGCCGACGCCGAGCGGCTGGTCGACTTCGCGTTGATGGGCGAGGTCATGGCGCGACGGATTGATGGCCTGAAAAAGCCGCGGGTCGCGCTGCTCAATGTGGGAATCGAAGGAACCAAGGGTACCGCCAGCGTTCGTGAGGCGGATGCACGCTTACGCGATTTTGCTCAACTGGATTACCGTGGGTTTATCGAAGGCGATGGTATCTACTCTGGCCTTGTAGATGTGGTAGTGTGCGACGGTTTCGTTGGCAATGCCGTGCTCAAGGCAAGTGAAGGGTTGGCGAAAATGCTTATTCAGCGTGTTCAGCAGACCTTCGAAGCACATTGGGGCAGTCGGCTGGTGGGGCTTCTGGCGCGTCCTGCGCTGCGCCGTCTGCGTGGCGAGCTGGACCCGGTGCGCTATAACGGCGCCAGTCTGCTTGGGCTGGACGGCATCGTGGTCAAGAGTCATGGCAGTGCCGATGCCATTGGCTTTGCCCATGCCATTTCACGTGCCATCAAGGAAGTCAGAGAAGACTTGCCGTCACAGCTGGCTCATGAACTCGGTGAAAGGCGCCCTGTTATCGCGTCGGTCGCGTGCGGTCGAGGCGATAGCGGGATGGATGCCCGTTGTCAGACCAACGAATAGAAGACGTAAAGGTGAAAGTCATGACGCAATCCCTGGCCCTCGTGTTCCCGGGGCAGGGCTCCCAGCAAGTAGGCATGATGCGGGAGCTGGCTGAACGATACAGCGTGGTACGAACCACCTTCGAAGAGGCCTCCGACGCCCTGGGCTATGATCTTTGGCATGTTGTCCAGGAAGGACCTGCCGAAAACCTGGACGCTACTGCCTGCACCCAGCCGGCGCTGCTGACGGCAAGCGTTGCCATCTGGCGTGTCTGGCAGGAGCTGGAAGGCCCGCGCCCTGGCACCATGGCCGGACACAGCCTTGGCGAGTACAGTGCCATGGTCTGTGCAGGCGTGCTGCCCTTCGCCGAAGGGGTGCGCCTGGTCAGGCTGCGTGGTGAGGCCATGCAGGAAGCCGTGCCCGCGGGTACCGGTGGCATGGCCGCGATCCTCGGGCTCGATGATGGCGCCGTGGAGCAGGCCTGTCGCGAGGCGGCTCAAGGTGAGGTGGTGGCCGCAGTCAACTACAATGCGCCGGGCCAAGTCGTGATTGCCGGCGGCAAGGCTGCCGTCGAGCGCGCTATCACACTCTGCCAGCAGGCGGGCGCCAAGCGTGCGCTGCCGCTGCCGGTGTCGGTGCCTTCGCACTGTGACCTGATGCGCCCGGCTGCCGACCGACTGTCGAGCGCCATGAGCGACATCGAGATGCGTCCTCCGCGCTATACGGTGGTGCAGAACGTCGATGCCCAGGCTCATGCCGATGTCGACACCCTGCGCACCCGGCTGGTCGAGCAGCTCTATCAGCCGGTACGCTGGACCTCCTGCATCGAGAAGATGGCGGGGCAGGGCGCCGAAGTATTCATCGAGTGCGGGCCCGGCAAGGTGTTGACCGGCCTTGGCAAGCGCATCAATCGCTCCGTCAAGGGGCTGGCCGTTAACGATCCGGACAGCCTGGAAAGCGCACTCGAACTGGCGCGCAGTGCCGCTACCGAATAAGGTGGAGGCATGTCGCTACAAGACGACAGCAATAATGCGGATTGAATTATGAGTGAATCTAGAATTGCCCTGGTGACGGGTGCCAGTCGTGGCATCGGTCGTGCGATCGCCCTTGAACTAGGCCGGCAGGGCCGTGTCGTCATCGGTACGGCCACCAGCGATCGTGGCGCCGAGGCCATCGATGCCTATCTCAAGGAGCAGGGCATAGAGGGTGCCGGCCGCAGGCTCGACGTTACTGACCAGAGCAGCATCGATGCGCTGCTCAAGTCGGTCGGCGATGAGTTCGGCGCGCCGACCATTCTGGTCAACAACGCCGGGATCACCCGCGACAACCTGCTGATGCGCATGAAGGAAGACGAGTGGGATGATGTCATCGACACCAATCTGAAGTCCCTCTATCGCGTCACCAAGGCATGCGTTCGCGGCATGACCAAGGCGCGCTTTGGGCGTATCGTCAGCATCAGTTCGGTAGTCGCGACCATGGGCAATCTGGGGCAGAGCAACTATGCTGCGGCCAAGGCTGGCATGGAAGGCTTCTCCCGTGCGCTGGCGCGTGAGGTTGCTTCGCGCAACATCACCGTTAACAATGTGGCACCTGGCTTCATCGCCACCGACATGACGGAATCGCTGCCGCAGGCGCAGAAAGATGCCCTGATGTCACAGATTCCGCTGACTCGTCTCGGTCAGCCCGAGGAAATTGCTGCGGCCGTGGGCTTCTTGACCAGTGACGCCGCCGGCTATATCACCGGCGAAACACTGCAGGTCAACGGCGGCATGAACATGCGCTGACGGCTTGGCCGACTCTCATGTTGCGAAGGCCCCTAGCGGTCTATACACTACTCCGCAGCTTTTTTGGGCTTGCGGATTCTATCCGGCTGTAAGTTAACGGCTATCTTGAACGACTGGAGTGAGTAACTAATGAGCACCATCGAAGAGCGCGTGAAGAAGGTTGTGGCCGAGCGCCTGAACGTCAAGGAAGAAGATATCCAGAACACCTCTTCCTTTACCGAAGATCTCGGTGCCGATTCTCTTGATACCGTCGAGCTGGTGATGGCGCTCGAAGAGGAATTCGATACCGAAATTCCCGACGAAGAAGCCGAGAAGATCACCACCGTTCAGGAAGCGATCGACTACGTCAACACCCACCAGTAAGCGGGCGTTGAGATCGCGACCTCAATGGTCGCCAGGTTCACATACGTGACCTGACACGGGAGTCACCCTGACTATCGATGGGTGGCTCCCGTTTTTTTTGGTGCGATACGCCGATATGCCGGCCGGAGTGGGAGCCCCCAGGTGGAGACACACCCCCGGGGAGTTCAGGTATAATTCCCGCAACGTCGGTATGCTGCGGCATGCCACCTGAATAGTCTGGAGGGAAGCTGATGCCTCGTAGAAGGGTCGTGGTGACTGGGCTTGGTCTGGTAACGCCCGTAGGAAACACCGTCGATGAAAGTTGGGCGAACATTGTCGCCGGCAAAAGCGGTATTTCCGCCATCGAACATTTCGATACCAGCGGGTTCAACACGCGCTTCGGTGGGTCGGTGAAGGACTTCGATATCAGTCCTTATCTGAACCCCAAGGACGCGCGCAAGATGGACCTGTTCATTCAGTACGGCATTGCCGCCGGCGGACAGGCCATCAGCGACGCGGGCCTGGAGTGCACCGAAGACAACGCTCACCGGATCGGTGTGGCGATTGGCTCCGGCATCGGCGGGCTGCCGATGATCGAGCATAACCATAACGCTCTTAACAAGGGCGGTGCGCGCCGCATCTCGCCGTTCTTCGTACCCGGCTCGATCATCAACATGATCTCCGGCAACCTGGCGATACAGCACGGTTTCCGTGGTCCTAACATCGCCATTACCACCGCCTGCACCACCGGTACCCACAACATTGGGTACAGCGCGCGCACCATCGCCTACGGCGATGCCGACGTCATGGTCTGTGGCGGGGCGGAGATGGCCACTACGCCGCTGGGTCTGGGCGGCTTCTCGGCGGCGCGGGCGCTGTCGACCCGCAATGACGATCCCGAGTCGGCCAGCCGGCCCTGGGACCGGGACCGCGATGGCTTCGTGTTGTCCGATGGTGCCGGCGTCATGGTGCTCGAGGAATACGAGCATGCCAAGGCGCGCGGGGCGACCATCTATGCCGAGCTCTCTGGCTTTGGCATGAGCGACGATGCTTACCACATGACGGCGCCGCCGGAAGACGGTAGCGGTGCCGCCATGTCGATGCGCAACGCCGTCCACGATGCCGGCATCGACCCCGCCAGCATCGACTACATCAACGCCCATGGCACCTCCACGCCAGCCGGCGATCTGGCCGAGAGCCGGGCCGTTGAGAAGGTGATGGGCGAGGGCGCCAAGTCCGTGGCCGTCAGCTCCACCAAGTCGATGATTGGTCACCTGCTGGGCGCCGCCGGTGCCGTCGAGGCGGTGTTCTGTGTGCTGGCGATCCGGGATCAGGTGGCGCCTCCCACCATCAACCTGGACAACCCCCAGGAAGGCTGCGATCTGGATTACGTGCCGCATACCGCCCGCGAGATGAAGATCGACACCACGCTGTCGAACTCCTTCGGCTTCGGCGGCACCAACGGTTCGCTGATCTTTACCCGGGTCTGAGTAAACGATGAGTGAGGCAGCGCTGCCGCTGAACGACCGCGGTCTGGCCTACGGCGATGGCGTCTTCGAAACGGTGCTGGTACGAGACGGCACCCCCCGGCTGTGGGACGCGCATCTGGCGCGCCTCACGCGTGGCTGTGAGCGGCTGGGCTTTCCTGCCCCCCAGCGTGACGAGCTGGATCAGTTGCCTGCTCGGGCGCCGGCCGGACTGAGTGTGCTCAAGCTGATCGTGACGCGTGGCAGCGGCGGGCGGGGCTATCTGGCGCCGGCTGATCCCGAGCCGCGCCTGCTGGTTCAGCACCTGCCTTTTGCTCCCGCCGAGGCACGCTGGCGTGAGGGTGTGCGGGTTCGGCACTGCGCCTTGCGGCTGGGTATTCAGCCGCGGCTTGCCGGGCTCAAGCACCTCAACCGCCTGGAGAACGTGCTGGCCCGCGGTGAGTGGTCGGATCCCGACGTCGCCGAGGGACTGCTCTGCGACAGCGACGGGCAGATCATCGAGGCCACCTGCATGAACCTCTTCTGGCAGCGCAACGGACGCCTGGAAACTCCGCGGCTCGACCGCTGCGGCGTCGCCGGCACCCTGCGTCAGGCACTGCTCGACGAGCGCTCGATCGCAGAAGTCGAGGCGATGCCTGCGCGTCTTGAGCAGGCCGAGGCTCTGTGGCTTGGTAACTCCCTGCAAGGCCTGTGGCCGGTGACCCGGCTCGATGACAGCGATGGCCATGCGCTCATCACCTGGACGATTGGCGAGACGCATCGCCGATTGCAGAACGACGCCCAGCGCCTGCTGGGCTATCCGTCGCTGACCTGATCCCGGCTGGCGGCGGTTCCTTGAGGAGACATCATGCGAGTGGGAAAAATTCTGCTGGCCCTGCTAGCCGTTACGGCTGCGTTGGCGATCGGCGGTTATCGTTATTGGGAAAGCCGGCTGGTCGTGCCGATCAACATCAGTGAGCCGACCCTCTACGAAGTGCCTGCCGGGGCCGGTTTCCATCAGGTTGTGCTGGACCTGGCCAGTCGCGGTATTCTTGAAGACCCTTGGGCCTTTCGCTTGCTGACTCGCCTCGACCCGTCGTCGGTTCCCAGTCTCAAGGTTGGCGAGTATCGGCTCGAGCCGGGCATGACTGGCCGTGAGGCGCTGGCCCTGCTGGGCAGCGACCAAGTGGTGACCTACCCGCTGACGATTCCTGAAGGCTGGACCTTCGCTGAAATGCGCGCGCGTCTGAATGAGGCCGAGAAGCTGGTTCATGAGACACAGGGCATGAGCGATGCCGAGATCATGGCCGCGCTGGATCGCGAAGGCGAGCATCCCGAAGGCTGGTTCTTCCCCGATACCTACCGCTATCACAAGGGCGTCACGGATATGGAAATCCTGCGCCAAGCCCATGAACGTATGGAGGCCATTCTCGATGAGGTCTGGGAAGGGCGCGACAAGGATCGCCAGTTACCCATCGACAGCCCCTACGAGGCGTTGATCATGGCCTCGCTGATCGAGCGGGAAACCGGGGCCAGCCAGGAGCGCCGCGCCATCGCCGGGGTCTTTGCGCGTCGCATGGAGCGCGGCATGCGCCTGCAGACCGACCCCACCGTGATCTACGGTATGGGCGAGGACTATGCCGGCAACATCACCCGGGCCGACCTGCGTGAGGCCACGCCCTACAACACCTACGTGATCGATGGCCTGCCGCCGACGCCAATCGCCATGCCGGGTCGAGCGGCCCTCGAGGCGGCGGTGGATCCGGCGCCAGGCAATACGCTGTATTTCGTGGCAAAGGGCGACGGCACCCATCACTTCTCGCGTACCCTGCGCGAGCACAATGCCGCCGTGCGGCGTTATATTCTCAACCGCTGAGCCTGGAGCCTTATGGACACCCGCGGACGCTTTATCACCCTGGAAGGCGGCGAAGGCGTAGGCAAGACCACCAACGTTGAGCTGGTGTGTCGTTTTCTCAGCGAGCGAGGCATCGAGGTAGTGCGCACCCGCGAGCCCGGCGGCACACCCCGGGCCGAAGCCATTCGCGGCCTGTTGCTCGACCCGGATATCGATGAGCCGTTGGATGACGATGCCGAGCTGCTGCTGGTATTTGCGGCACGCGCCCAGCACCTGGCGCGCTGCATTCGGCCGGCGCTTGCGCGTGGTGCCTGGGTAGTCTGTGATCGCTTTACCGACGCCACCTTTGCCTACCAGGGCGGAGGTCGGGGTCTCGATCCCTCGCGTATCGCCACCCTGGAGCACCTGGTGCAGGGTGAGCTGACGCCGGATCTGACACTATTGCTTGACATGCCGGCCGATGCCGCCCAGCAACGCCTGGCCTCGCGCATTGACGATCAGGGCGGTCAGCGCGACCGCTTCGAGCGCGAGCGGCTGGGCTTCTTCACCCGTGTTCGCGACGCCTACCTCACCCGAGCCGAAGCCGCCCCCGAGCGATTCGCCGTCATCGACGCCGGCCAGTCGCTCGAGGCCGTGCAGGCCTCGATTGTCACAACACTTGAGCGTCAACTGGGCCAGGGGCCGGCCGAGGAGGGCGGATGAGCGCCGAGACCATGCCTGCGCCGCTGCCCTGGCAGACCGAGCTATGGCAGCAGCTGGTCGCCCTTCAGGATGGCGGGCGATTGCCCCATGCGTTGCTGCTTTCCGGGCCAAAGGGCGTCGGGCCTCAGGCGCTTGCCGAGGCGCTGATCGCCCGCACTCTTTGCCATCATCCCGGAGACGTCGCCTGCGGGCACTGTCATAGCTGCGCGATGTTGGCATCGGGCTATCATCCGGACCTTAAGCGAGTCAGCCCTGCTGACAAGGGGCGTCAGATTCGCATCGACCCGATTCGCGAGGTCAACGCCTTCGTCAATCAGACCGCCCAGCAGGGTGGCCACCGGGTCATCGTGATCGAACCCGCCGAGGCCATGAACGTGGCCGCTGCCAACGCCTTGCTCAAGAGCCTCGAGGAGCCCGGTGGCAGCACCCTGTTCGTGCTGCTGGCGGAGATTCCCTCGCGGCTGATGCCCACCGTGCGCTCGCGCTGCCAGCAGTGGCGGCTGGCCACGCCCGAACCACAGGCGTGCCAGGCCTGGCTCGTCGAGGCGCTGGGAGAACATCAGGATGCCGCCTTCTGGCTGCAGGTGGCCGGCGGGCTGCCGCTGTTGGCCCGTGATCTCGCCACCGGTGAGGCCCGTCAGCTGCGCCAGACCCTGCATGAGCTGTTCGATGCCCTGGTGCGGGGCGCCGAGCCGGTGGCCGAGGCCTCGCGACTGGCCGGTCAATCGGTCGAGGCCATCCTGTGGTACGGTATCGGCTGGCTGGAGGACCTGATCCGCCTGGGCCTGTCCGGTGACAGTGCGGCGTTGCGCAACCCCGATCTGCTGCCGCTATACCGCCAGGCAGTCAAGAATGCTCGGGTGCGCGACTGGTTCAGGCTGCTCGACTTCGCCCGCGAGCAGCGTCGCTTGCTGGCCTCCGGCGGCAACCCCAACCCCCAACTGGTGCTGGAAGCCTGGCTGGTGCGCTGGTCGGCACTGCTGCGCTCATAGCGCCACTCTCGTCGTTCTTTTCACCACGAGGAATCATCATGGCCGGTCAGAAAGCGCTGTCACTGACGATTCAGGATCTGCCGACCCTGCTGTCGGCCTACATGCCCTCGCTGGAGCGGGGCGGCATCTTCGTGCCGACCCGTGAGCGTTATACGCTCGACCAGGAAATCCTGCTGTTGCTGACCCTGCCCGGCGATGACGAGCGCTACCCGGTGACTGGGCAGGTAGTCTGGGTTTCGCCGCCCGGCGTAACCGGGCGGCGGGTACCCGGCATTGGCCTGCATTTTCGTGCCGAGGACCAGGGCGTGCGCGACCGCATCGAGACGCTGCTGGCCGGCCAGCTCGATAAGGGCGCTCCCACCTATACCCTGTGACGCTCTCTCGTTTTCCCTCTTTTTCGCTGACCGAGTGACCCATGTTTGTCGATTCCCACTGCCATCTCGATCGTCTCGACCTGAGCGCCCATGACGGCGACCTGAATGCTGCCCTCGATGCCGCTCGAGCACGCGATGTGCGCCAGTTCCTGGCCATCGCCGTGACCCTCGAAGACGTGCCCGGGCTCGCCGAGATCGCCCGCGCGCATGACGACGTGGTGATCTCCGCCGGCGTGCATCCGCTGCACGAGGTGGCCGACGAGCCGACGGTGGCGTCCATCACGGCGTGCGCCGAGCGTCATGAAGCGGTCGCCATCGGCGAGACTGGCCTCGACTATCATTACGATGGTGTGTCTCGCGAGGTGCAGTACGAGCGCTTTCGCCGCCATCTGATGGCCGCCACCGAGCTCGAGCTGCCAGTGATCATCCACACCCGCGAGGCCCGCGAGGACACCCTGGCGCTGATCCGTGAGCACACTGACCCCAACATCGGCGGCGTGCTGCACTGTTTCACCGAGGACCTGGACATGGCGCGTGAGGCGGTTCGCCACGGTTTCTTCATCTCGCTGTCCGGCATCGTCACCTTCCGCAATGCCAAGACGGTGCGCGAGCTGGCACGCAAGGTGCCGCTTGATCGCCTGCTGATCGAGACCGATAGTCCCTACCTGGCGCCGGTCCCGCACCGTGGCAAACCCAACGAGCCACAGTGGGTCGTCGAGGTGGCGGAATGCATCGCCGAGGAGCGCGGCATCAGCGTCGACGAAGTGGCCATGCAGACCACCGCCAATTTCTATCGACTCTTCCGTGCCGCCGTGCCGGAGGCGCCTGACGACCTCAGAGAGTCCCTGGCCCAATCCGGGTTGATCTGAGCCCGTCGCCGCCGTCGAGGAGAACATCCGATGCCGATCGATCACCCGCCGCTAGAGCCCCTGCTGGGACACATCGAGGGCGATGGAGCGATTCCGCCGCTCGAGGACTGGCACCCGCCGCTGTCGGGCGAGATGGACCTATGCATCCGTGCCGACGGCCGCTGGTGGCACGAGGGCGAGCCGATTGTCCGTGGCCGGTTGGTGCGACTGCTCTCGACCATTTTACGCCGTGAGGACGATGGGGCGCACTACCTGCTGACGCCGGTCGAAAAGTGGCGAATCAAGGTCGAGGACTGCGCCTTCCTGATCGTCGATGCCGACCACCATGACGGCATCTGGACCCTGACCACCAACGTCGGCGACCGGCTGACGCTGGATAGCGATCATCGCTTGAGGCTGGACCGGGATATCCCCTCGGTGCCGGTGCGTTTCGGTCTGTCGGCGCGGCTGCACCGCAATGTCTATTATCGGCTGGTCGAGCAGGCCGAGAGCCACACGGTCGTCGACGGTGGCGCTCTCCAGCAGGAGCTTGGCATCGAGAGTGCCGGCATCTGGCAGCCGCTGGGTCGGTTTGCCGAGGAGGGCCCGTGAGGCTGACCTCTGAGCAGCAGGCGGTGGTCGGTCACCCCGGCGGGCATGCTCGGGTGGCCGCCGTGGCCGGCGCCGGCAAGACCACTACGCTGGTGGCTCGGGTGCTGCATCTGCTCGCCACGGGCGTGCCGCCCAGGCGCATGCTGGTGCTGATGTTCAATCGCGCCGCCCGTGAGGATTTTACCGCCAAGCTGGTGGCTCGGGCGCCGGCCGGCACGCCGCTGCCCGATGTGCGCACCTTTCACTCGCTGGGCCACCGTCTGACCCAGAGCCTGACGCGCTGGGGGGCGCTGGCGCCGCGCCAGTTGCTGGCCGCCGACTGGCAGCGCGAGCGCCTGTTGCGCCAGGCCGTGCAGCAGACGCTGGCCGGTGACCAGACGCGGCTCGAGGATGCCCTGGAGCCCGACCGCCTGGAGGCATTCGGCCATTTCTGCGAACTGGTCAAGGCCGAACTTGCCGATCCCAGCGAGCTGCATGAGCGTCTCGATTACGGCGCCGACACCGGCCACTTCGTCGAGGCCTTCGATACCGTCGAGACCCTGCTCGCCGACCATCACCAGATGACCTACGCCGATCTGCTGTATCGCCCGCTCAAGGCACTCGAGCGGGAGCCAGCGCTCAAGGCGCGGGTGCAGGGCTTCCTCGACGAAGTCATCATCGACGAGTATCAGGACATCAATGCCGCCCAGCAGCGGCTGCTGGCCCTGCTGGCCGGTGAGACGGCGGCGGTGATGGCGGTGGGCGATGCCAACCAGTGCATCTATGAATGGCGCGGGGCCCGCCCCGATACCATGCTCGACGACTTCACTGCCATCTTCGGTGAGGCGCGGGACTATCCGCTCTCGACCACTTTCCGCCACGGCCATGCCCTGGCGCTGGCCGCCAACCACGCCATCGCTGCCAATCGGCGTCGTCCGGATCAGCTGTGCCTGGCCATTCCCGAGAATCCGTTCACCACGCTGCAGGTGGCGCAGGGCGGGCAGCGGCTCGCCGAGGCGCTCGTCGGCTGGCAGCGCCAGGGGCGGATGCTCTCGGAGAGCTGTGTGCTGGTGCGCAGTTGGGCGCTGTCGGTGTCGGTGCAGCTGACCCTGCTGCGGGCAGGCATTCCCTTCCGGCTGTCCCGGGACGACCGCTTCGTATTCCGCCTGCCGCTGGTCCAGGCCCTGGCCGGCTATCTGATGCTGGCCCGCCAACCCGAACTGCTCAGGGACCCCGGACACCTCGAGTTACTGCTTGCCCAGCCCACGCCTTTCGTGGCCCGGGAACGGCTCGGTGCCCTGGCGCTGCGTCTGGCCGAGACCCAGTGCTGGCCGGATCGCCAGGACCCGCTGCTGCAAAGCCTGAAGCCCCTGCAGCGTCGCAACCTCAAGCGTCGCTGGGAGCTGCTCTGCGAGCTGCCGCGTCTGGCTGCCTGGCCGCCGGCCAAGCTGCTCACCCATGTGGTCGAGCGGCTGGACGCCGAGAAGGTCTTGAAGCGCGCTGCGGCGCGCCGCGAGAAGGGCGAGGAGGACGTGCGCCTGCTCGACGTGCTGATTGAACAGGCCGGCGAGCTAGCCCATGATCCCGACGCTTTCATTGCCCTGCTGCGCGAACCGGTCGAGAGCCGCGAGGATGGCGTGCTGATCACCACCGTGCATGGCGCCAAGGGCCTTGAATGGCCACTGGTGGCCCTGTGGGGAACCAACGAGGAAGATTTTCCCCACTACAGCCGCGAGAATCCGCTTAGCGATGAGCGTCTCGAGGAAGAGCGCCGGCTCTTCTATGTCGCCATCACGCGCGCCCGAGAGCGCTTGCTGATGCTGCATGACGGCGGCGAGCATCGCCCCAGCCGCTTCATCGCCGAGACCGCCTGGCAGGACTGCCAGCGCCTCGCCGAGGCGCTGAACGAGGGCGATGCGCAGGACGCTGGATCTGGCGAGGGTGTCGCCGAGTCGCCGGTGCCGCTGGCGGTGGAGCAGCCGGCCCTGGCCGAGCGGTATCTGACTGCTCAAGGGCGTTCGATTCCGGTGACGGTCAGGACCGAGCCGTCTGCCCCCCAGGCCGACAGCCCGAGTGAATCGGCGTCCGGTTTCTTTTTCAGCGTCGGCCAGCGTCTGCGGCATGCGGTGTTCGGTGAGGGCGAGGTGGACCTTGTCGAGGGCGACCCGCGAGACCCTGTCATCGAGGTACGCTTCGCTCAGGCCGGTAAGCGCCGGCTGATCGCCAGCCGTGCCCCCATCGAGCCGCTGTCAGCGACGCCGATCGCCGAGTAGGCCGCGACTCATCTCATGAACGTCAGGAGCACGTCAGGAGAGACATTGCATGAACCAACCGCTGATCGATAGCGCTTCCCTTGCCGCTGCCCAGGCGTCATCACGTCCACCGCTGTTGCTTGATTGTCGTGCCCGGCTCGATGACGCTGACGCCGGGCGAGCCCTGTGGCGGGACGGCCACCTGCCAGGCAGCCAGCATCTGGCCCTGGAACACGATCTGTCGGCGCCGGCAGGCGAGGGCGGCCGCCATCCCCTGCCGAGCCATGAGGCCTTTACTGCAGTGATCCAGCGGTTGGGGATTACGCCGGATGTGCCGGTGGTGGTCTATGACGATATGGGCGGCCAGCTCGCCGCAGCCAGAGCCTGGTGGATGCTGGCCTGCTGGGCGGGCCATGCCGAAGTGCGCGTGCTCGACGGCGGTCTGCCGGCCTGGCAGGCCAGTGGCGGGGCGCTCGAGGCCGGCGAGGTGGCCACGCCTGCCTCGAGTGACTGGCGGCCGAACTTTGATGACAGCACCCTGGTGACCGCCGCCGACATCACGCCGGGGCGCTCGGCGCTGGTGGATGCTCGGGGCCTGCCGCGCTTTCACGGCGAGGTCGAGCCCATCGACCCGGTGGCTGGTCATATTCCCGGCGCGCGCTGCCGACCCAGTGCCGACAACCTGACCGCCGACGGGCGCTTCAAGCCAGCGGCAAAGCTTAACGCCGAGCTGGCTGACGTCGATGCTCAGGCTGCCGACGGCATGATCGCCTACTGCGGCTCCGGCGTTACCGCCTGTCACAACATCCTCACCTACGCCATCGCCGGTCGTCCGCTGCCGCGCCTCTATGCCGGCTCCTGGAGCGATTGGATTCGCGATCCAGGCCGCCCTGTCGCGACCGGGGATGGCTGACTCAGATAGTGATAGGCGAGCCGAGCTCCCTTCAACGACAACGCCCCGCAGGCCAGTGGCCTGCGGGGCGTTTTTATTGCGTCATCTCACATTAGGGAAAGAACTGCTTCATGTCGCGAGCGCAGCAATGAATCAGACTTTCCCTTACATGTTGGGGTAGTTGGGCCCCCCCCCGCCTTCCGGCGCCACCCAGGTGATGTTCTGGGACGGGTCCTTGATATCGCAGGTCTTGCAGTGCACGCAGTTCTGGAAGTTGATCTGGAACTTGGGCGTGCCGGCCTCGTCTTCGACGATTTCGTAGACACCGGCCGGGCAGTAGCGGGTTGCCGGTTCGGCATACTCCGGCAGGTTGACCCTTACCGGCACCTCGGGGTCGGTGAGGCGCAGGTGGCAGGGCTGGTCTTCCTCGTGGTTGGTGTTGGAGAGGAACACCGAGGAAGGCTTGTCGAAGGACAGCTTGCCATCTGGCTTGGGGTACTCGATCTTCTCGCACTCGCTGGCCTTCTTGAGGGCCGCGTAATCGGCGGTGGTGTCGTGGACGTTGGGCAGCTTGCCGCCCAGGAGCTGGTCGAGGAAGTTGTAGGCGCCGCCACCCACGGTGCCGTACTTGTGGATCGCCGGACCGAAGCTCGCGCTCTCCTTGAGCTCCTGGTAGGCCCAGCTGGCTTCCCATTTCTCGGTAAAGGTGCGGAGGTCACTGCCGCCGTCATCACCGGCCTTCAAGGCCTCGAAGACGCTCTCGGCGGCCACCAGACCGGACTTCATGGCGGTGTGCAGGCCCTTGATCTTGGCAAAATTCAGGGTGCCGGCATCACAGCCGATCAAGAGCCCGCCCGGAAAGGTCATCTTGGGCAGGCAGTTGAGGCCGCCCTTGGCGATGGCACGGGCGCCGTAGGCCACGCGCTTGCCGCCCTCCAGATACTGCTTGAGCACCGGGTGGTGCTTCATGCGCTGAAACTCGTCGAAGGGCGACAGGTAGGGGTTCTGGTAGGAAAGATCCATGATCAGTCCGACCACTACCTGCTGGTTCTCGGCATGGTAGAGAAACCAGCCGCCGTGAGTGTCCTTGTCCAGCGGCCAGCCAGAGCCATGCAGCACCAGCCCCGGCTCGTGCTGCTCGGCGGGCACATCCCACAGCTCCTTGAGACCGATGCCGTAGTGCTGGGGGTCCTTGCCGGCGTCCAGGTCGAACGTGTCGATCAGGCGCTTGCCCAGGTGGCCGCGCGCGCCCTCGGCGAACAGGGTGTACTTGGCCCGCAGCTCCATGCCCGGCATGTGGCCGTCCTTGGGCTCGCCATCGGCGCCCAGGCCCATGTCGCCGACCAGAATGCCGCGCACGGTGCCGTCCTCGTCATGCAGGGTTTCCTGAGCGGCAAAGCCCGGGAAGATCTCGACGCCGAGCTCCTCAGCCTGCTCGCCCAGCCAGCGGCACAGGTTGCCGGCGCTTATGACATAGCGCGTCTGGTCGCCGCCGGTGTTATGCATGGACTTCGGCACCAGGGCGTTGGGCAGTCGCTGGGCCTTGTCGGCATCCTTGAGCAGATAGAGTTCGTCGCGAATGGCCGGCGTGGTCAGCGGAGCGCCGCGGCTTTCCCAGTCGGGGAAAAGTTCGGCCAGCGCGCGGGGTTCGAAGACCGCCCCCGAGAGGATATGAGCGCCGACTTCAGAGCCTTTCTCCACGACGCACACCGAGAGTTCCTGCTCGGCCTCGTTCGCCTGCTGCATCAAACGGCAGGCCGCCGCCAGGCCGGAAGGGCCGGCGCCGACGATGACCACGTCGAAATCCATGTATTCGCGTTCTTGCTCTTCCACTTGATCTCTCCTCTTGTTCGATGCCGCGGCCTGGCAATGCCCGTGCGAATTGCGCCAGATTTATAATGACTATTGTGCGGTATTAGAGCCCGCTCGGGTAGCCGACTTGGCCGAGAGTATATAATTTTAAACGGTCGTTTGCTTCCATGTCTCGTCCATGGTAAGCATACTGATAGGAAAGCGTTGCAGCACGGGGCTCGACGAGCGACGAAAGCCGCTTCTGTCACCTCCTTTTACGGTGGCTTTTGACGACGATGCTGCCGACTAGCAATGGATGGAATTATGGCCCTTTCAAGGCCATTTATGCCGTCAATATTGTGGCGAAACTGGCCCTGTGGCAGATTACCCACCTGCCCGGGATCTGTCGGTTGATCATGCACTTAACGAATGAATATAACGACCTGCCCATCGGTGATAACGGGGCGGCCGATGCATGATCGTGCCATCCCCGAGTAACGCCTCAGCGAGGCCCCAGCGTAAAGCGAGGACACCATGAAAGTATTGGTCGCGGTCAAACGCGTCATCGATTACAACGTCAAGATCCGCGTCAAGCCGGATCACTCCGACGTCGATCTCACCAACGTCAAGATGGCGATGAACCCCTTCTGCGAGATCGCCGTGGAAGAAGCGGTCCGCCTCAAGGAAAAGGGCGTGGCTAGCGAAGTGGTCGCCGTGACCGTAGGGCCCAAGGCGGCTCAGGAACAGCTGCGCACGGCCATGGCGCTGGGTGCTGACCGCGCCATCCACGTGCAGACCGATGACAAGGTCGAGTCGCTCGCGGTGGCCAAGCTGCTCAAGGGTGTGATCGACGAAGAGCAGCCAGGGCTTGTGATTCTCGGCAAGCAGGCCATCGACACCGACAACAACCAGACTGGCCAGATGCTGGCGGCGCTGGCCGGCATGCCCCAGGGCACCTTCGCCTCCGAGGTGGATGTCCAGGGCGAGAAGGTCGCGGTGACCCGCGAGATTGATGGCGGCCTGCAGACCGTCGAGCTGTCGCTGCCGGCGATCGTCACCACCGACCTGCGCCTCAACGACCCGCGCTACGCCAAGCTGCCGGATATCATGAAGGCCAAGAAGAAGCCGCTGGACGTCAAAACGCCAGAAGACTACGGCGTGGCCACCGGCAGCAAGGTCAGCCTGATCAAGGTCGAGGCGCCGGCCGAGCGCAAGGGCGGCGTCAAGGTGGGCTCGGTGGATGAGCTCGTGGACAAACTCAAGAACGAAGCCAAGGTGATCTCATGAGCATTCTGGTACTCGCCGACCATCACGACGGACAGCTCGCCGGCACTACCGCCCATGTGGTAGCCGCAGCGCAGGAGATTGCCAAGGCCGGCGGTGGCGATATCGACGTGCTGGTGGCCGGTGAAGGCGTCAGCGCCATTGCCGAGGCCGCGGCCAAGCTCAATGGTGTCAGCCGAGTGCGGGTGGCGGATAACGCCGTTTACGCCCACCAGTTGGCCGAGCCATTGGGCGCGCTGCTGGTCGAACTGGCCGATGACTACAGCCATGTGCTTTCCAGCGCCTCGACCACCGGCAAGAACGTCATGCCGCGCCTCGCCGCGCTGAAGGATGTCTCCCAGCTTTCCGATGTCATTGCCGTCGAGGGAGTCGACACCTTCTGCCGCCCGATCTACGCCGGCAACGCCATTGCTACCGTCAAGAGCGATGACGCCCTCAAGGTGATGACCGTGCGCTCCACTGCCTTTGATGCCGTGGCGGCCGACGGCAGTGCCGGCATCGAGTCAGTCGACAAGGTGGTGGACAACACCCAGTCGAGCTTCCTCAAGGAAGAACTGGCCCAGAGTGATCGGCCCGAACTCGGCGCCGCCAAGGTGGTCATCTCCGGTGGCCGCGGCATGGGCAACGGCGAAAACTTCAAGCTGCTCGACGGTATCGCCGACAAGCTGGGCGCGGCCATCGGTGCCTCGCGTGCAGCAGTGGACGCCGGCTATGCGCACAACGACATGCAGGTCGGCCAGACCGGCAAGATCGTTGCTCCGGATCTGTATATCGCCGTGGGCATCAGTGGTGCCATCCAGCACCTGGCGGGGATGAAGGACTCCAAGGTGATTGTCGCCATCAACCAGGACGAGGAAGCGCCGATCTTCCAGGTGGCTGATTACGGCCTGGTCGGCGACCTTTTCGAAGTGTTGCCGGAACTCGAAAGCAAACTGTAGCAAGATCGGGATCTTCCAGGTTGCGCTCTCGATAGTCAGCGGCCTGGTTGGAGACCTTTTCGAGGTGTTGCCGGAACTCGAAAGCAAACTGTAGCAAGATCGGGATCTTCCAGGTCGCGCTCTCGATAGTCAGCGGCCTGGTTGGTGACCCGTTCGAAGTGCTGCCGGCACTCGAAAGCAAGCTCTAAGCCGCTATGGCGGCGTGATCGTCTGCGACCGGCCTTCCTTCGGGGAGGCCGGTTTTTTTGTATGCTCTATCGATGTGGTGGCCTGTTGCGCGGCCCTGAGAGCGAGTGCTCAGGCTATGGCTGTTATTGATAATTGTTATTGTTTGAGGTAGCGTGTCATTCACTTGTTGCGACCCCTTTGCAGGAGAACATGGTGCGACACACCTTGAATCGATGGCAGGCAGGGCTGGCCCTGTCGCTTGCCCTGGCCGCGCCGGTCGCGCAGGTTTCTGCCGATGAGGCCATGAGCGCAGAGAACTTAAGTGCAGAGACCTTAAGCAAAGAGGCCCTGGCGGCCGAGGAAGCCCAGGCCGCGCTACAAGCCCGCATCGATGCCGCCGACGACGCCACTCGCGCCGATATCGAGGCATTACGCGAGCGCCAAGCAGAGCTGCGTCAGTTAACCGCCTATAACCGCGAGCTGGCACCGCGCCTCGATCAGCAAGCATCGACGCTTGATGAGCGCGAAGCGGCTCTGGACGCCTTTGGCGACACTCGCGAGGCGCTGCCGGGCATGCTTCGCGACCTGGTAGAACGCCTGCGCCAGTGGATCGAGGCGGATCTGCCGTTCCTGAAGAAAGAGCGACTGGCTCGGGTGGACAGCCTCGAGGCCCAACTGGCCGACGGTGAGGTGAGCCACGCCGAGGCGCTCGATCGCGTGCTGGCCGCTTGGCGGCGCGAGCTCGATTACGGTCGTGAGCTGGATGCCTGGCGAGGTCTTGTGGATGTCGCTTCGATGCAGGCCCGGGCGAATGATGCCCCAACTGACTCTTCACAGGCGGGAGCAGACGAATCGTTGTCGCGAGAGGTCGATTTCCTGCGTATCGGCCGTGCCGGGCTCTACTATCTGACACCTGATGGCCGAGAGGGCGGCGTGTGGAAGGCCGCGGCAGGAGAGTGGCAGCCCCTCAATGGGGCCGAGCGGGCCGAGCTCGACAAGGGGCTGCGGATTGCCCGCGATCAGCGTGCACCGGAACTGCTGACGCTGCCGATATCCCAGGCCGTCAGTGATGCCCCGCGCATGTCAACGTCCTCGACAGCCGTGAATCAGCGCTCAGGGAAGGAGGGTGACGCATGAAGCGACTCCTGCGCATGACCGTTGCCGCCGTTTCTCTCGGCCTGATGCAGATCGTTCTAGTCCAGAACGTTCTGGCCCAGGACCAGGCTCAGAAGGGCTTTTCGGCCTCGCCCATCCAGACGCTCAAGGCGGAGCGCGAAGCCGCCGAGGCGCGCGACCGGGCACGTCTGTCGGCGCTGATCGAGGATCGCGATGCCCTGTCGGCGCGCCTGGCCGAGGTCACGTCGCAACTGGAAGAGGCCCGGGTGCGTCGCGAACGTCTCGATGCTCGCCAGACGGAACTCGATGCCCGGCGCGAGGCGCTGGCCGAGCGACGTGGTCAGGCGGGGGGCGAACTGGATGCCATTGCCGGCACGCTGGCGAGCCAGACCAGCGCACTGCGTGATGACCTCGCCGACAGCTTCTTGACCTTGGGCGATACCCGCCTGCCGCCGCGACTGGGCAAGGATGCCTTGCCACGTCTTGAGCATCTCGAGGCCCTGGCCGACAGCCTGATGTCGCTGACCGTGGCAAGCGCCCAGGCCCAGCGCGTTACCGCACTGGTGGCCGATGCGAGCGGTGAACGCCGGCCGCGGGAGGTGATTCGTGTCGGTGACATGCTGGCCTTCAGCGACGGTCAACTGCTGCATCGTCCCGGCCCCGACGGGCAGCTGTCGGCGAGCGCTCACACGCCCGGGGCCGCTGCAGAAACGCTCAAGAACTTCCAGGCCGGCCGTGGGGATCGTGTGGTGATGGACCCGTCCCAGGGCCAGGTAATGGAGGTGCTTGCCCAGCAGCCGAGCCTGCTCGAACGTTTCCAACAGGGCGGCGTGGTCGGCTACGTGGTCGTGACTCTGGGGGCGCTGGGGCTCTTGGCAGCGATCGTTCAGTACGCTTACCTGGTCTGGGTCAGTCTGGCCGTGCGTCGCCAGCTCAGGGACCTTGGCCGTCCCGACGATGACAATCCGCTGGGCCGAGTGATTCGGCGCCTGGCCTCGCTGTCCCGTGATCATGCCCCAGAGGCCCTCGAGGCCCGCCTCGATGAGGCACTGCTCGCCGAGCAGCCGCGGCTTGAACGCGGTCAGCCGCTGGTCAAGCTGCTGGCAGCGGTGGCCCCGCTGCTTGGCCTGCTGGGCACGGTGACTGGCATGATCGGCACCTTTCAGGCGATCACGGTCTTCGGCACCGGGGATCCGCAGATGATGGCCGGCGGCATCAGCCAGGCGCTGGTGACCACGGTGCTGGGCCTGATCACTGCGGTGCCGCTGCTGTTTGCTCATACGGCGCTCTCAAGCCGCAGTCGTGCGCTGGTCGGGGTGATCGAAGGCCGCGCCAGTGCCGCCCTTGCCGAGCGCCTCGCGCCGGCCGCTGCGAGCCCGGCTGAAATGAACAAGAAAGGATCCGCGACCCATGCCAACCTGGCTTGAGCCGCTGAGCTGGCTGTTTCGCGCCGGCGGGCCGGTGCTGGTGGCGATCGCCCTGGTAGCCGTGGTGCTGTTCAGCCTGGCGCTGGAGCGCTGGTGGTATTTCCGCCTGACCTACCGGCGGGCACGGCGGGCGCTGATTCAGCGCTGGGTGGCGCGGGACGATCATCTCAGCTGGAGCGCCCTTACCCTGCGCGAGGCCTGGACCCGCGAGCTGATCGCACGGCTGCGTCGCCCCTTGCCCTGGCTCAAGTGGCTGGTGACGGTCTGCCCGCTGCTGGGGCTGCTGGGGACGGTGACCGGCATGATCAGCGTCTTCGATAGCCTCTCGCTCAGCGAGGTCAATCAGGCGCGAGCGATGTCCGACGGCGTCGCTCGCGCCACGCTGCCGACCCTGGTCGGCATGGCGGTGGCGGTGGTGGGGCTTCTGTTCACTACCCGTCTGGAACACATCATTCGTCGCGAAGACCAGAAACTCCACGATCGGATGGCTCGCGCCACGGAGGACTCCCATGCGTAGGCGTCGCCTGGAGGGCGACCATGGCAGCGAGGGCGAGGTCAACCTGACCCCCATGCTCGACGTGGTCTTCATCATGCTGATCTTCTTCATCGTCACCACGTCCTTCATCAAGGAGAGCGGTGTCGAGATACAGCGCCCCGAATCGAGTGCCGCCACACCGCGACCGGATGCCCAGGTGATGGTGGCCATCACCGCCGAGGGGGCGGTCTGGGTCGACGGCCAGCCGGTGGATCTGCACCGCCTGGGCGACACCGTATCTGGCCTTGTGACCGATGAGGGGGCGGTAGTGATCCAGGCCGATCGTGACGCCACCACCGGCCTGTTGATCGAGGTCATGGATAGCCTGCGCGAGGCCGGCGTCGAAAATATGGCAGTAGCGGCCAGTCGAGAGGCCTCCTGATGCGACACCTCGTCGCCTTTCTGGGGGGCGTCATGCTGGTCGGTGGGCTCTTCGCCCTGCTGGCGCTGCTGGTGGCTCCGCCGGACGATACGCCAACGCTTGATATGCCTTCCGTGCCGATGGCCATGGTCGAGGCGCCGAGTCAGCCGTCAGCCAGCGCCGCACCGCGCCCAGCGCCGCAGGCTCCAGCGACAGCGCCGCCGCCTCCGGCCCCTGCGCCGTCTCCTCAGGTGGAAAGCTCGATCGAGCTCCCTGAGCCCGAGCTGCCAGCAATGCCTCAAGCGTCGGTGCCTGCCGATATGACCCTTCCCCCCCTGGAAGAGCAGCTCCCTGAACCGGCGCCGACGCCAGAGCCGACACCGGAGCCCACGCCGGAACATAAACCCGAGCCCGCCCCCGAGCCGGTCGAGTCAACCGCGCCGCCAGAAGACGCCGCCAAGCCCGTCGAGGAGGCCAAGACGGCAGCGGCCAGCGGGGGTGGTGCAAGCAGTGAAGAGGCGGAGGCGGCCGGCCAGCAAGCGGTCAGCGCCGCACCGCGACCGACGCGCCGGGTGCCGCCTGAGTATCCGTCGCGGGCACGGCGCCGCGGCCTGGAAGGGCATGTGGTGGTGGCCTTCACCATCCGCCCCGATGGCGAGGTCGAACGGGATTCGATCACGGTAGTCGAGGCCGACCCCGCTCGCGTCTTCGACCGAGCCGCCGCCCGCGCCATTGCCGGCTGGGAATTTCCTGCGGCCGGCTCGTCGCGGCGGGTTCGTCAACGCCTGGAATTCCAGCTGAGGTGATGTACATGCCGGTGCTCATGTCCATGTTCATGCCTATGACAACGTCGGCGTCTGCCATGCGTCGCGTGCTGGCAGCGCTGCTGTTCACGGCCATTGCGGTCGCGGCCCCCTGCCTTGCCGCACCGGCGCTGCCCGGCGGCATCCTGCGGGATATTGAGTCGATCGAGCAGGACCTCGAGGCGGCCGACGGCTCTGGCGATATCAGGGCGCTTGAGGCGCGCGCGCTGTCCCAGGCCGAGCGCCTGGCGGGCGGCAACGCCGCCGATCGCTGGGCGCGGGCACTCTATCTGCAGTTGGCCTCCGAGGCCGCCGTTCACCGCAAAGCCTATGTCGAAGCCGCCGAGCACATCGCTAAGGCCCGAGCGGTGCGCGGCATCGGCACGGACATGCGGGCGCACTGGCAGCACCGGGAGGCGAGTCTGCGCCTTGGCGGCGGACAGCAGGCTAGGGGGGCAGACCTGCTGTCAGACTGGCTTGGCGAGCATCCGGGCGACGTCGCAGATTACTGGCAACTCGCCGGCGCGCAGGCGCGACTAGAGCGCTGGGAGGCGGCGAAGGGTTCGGTCTCTGCAGGGTTGGCGCGCGATGACTCGCCGAGCGACGCACACCTGATGCTGGCCGCCAGCATCTATCAGCAGTCCGGCGAGGATGACAAGGCACTGCGCATGCTCGAGCGGCTGTTGGCCCGCGCACCGGAGAACCCCGATACATGGCGGCGGGCCGCCGGGCTCGCTCAGCGGTTGGGGCAGCACGCTCACGCCGCCGCGCTCTGGGAAGCCGGCTGGCGCCAGGGTGTGCTCGAAGGCGAAGCCGCACTTGAGCGACGCATTCGGCTACATCTGGCGGCCGGCACTCCGGCGCGTGCCGCTGAGCTGCTGAAGGCCGCGCTTGAGCAAGGCCGGCTTGGCGACAGCCTGGCGCATCGGCGGCTGTTAGCAACGGCTTATCAGCAGGCGCGGGTTCGCCCCTCGGCTCTTGAGGCCTGGCGACGGGTCGCCGAGCAGAGCGGCGAGGCTGAGGACTGGCTATATATCGGCCAGCTGGCGGCGAGGTGGGGAAAGGATGCGCCCGCTCGCGAGGCGCTGTCACGGGCGCAGTCCCTGGGTAGCGAGCAGGCCAGCGCCTGGCTGAGCTACCTCGATCAGCATCCGGTGGCAACGCAGTAGCCTAGCAGGAGAGCTTGAGAGGCGGGTCATGGCTCGCCGAGACGACGAGCCAGGGCGGGGCGGCAATCAGCGCTAGAGCGCCAGTTCGGTCCACACCGGGGCGTGATCTGACGGCTTTTCCATGCCGCGCAGGTCATAGTCGATGTCGGCATCGGTGACCTTGTCGATCAGCGGGCGGCTGACCAGGATGTGGTCGATGCGCAGGCCGCGCTTGGGCTCGCGATCGAAGCCCTTGGAGCGGTAGTCGAACCAGCTGAAGTGATCGTCCCGGGTCGGATGCACCAGGCGATAGCTGTCGGTCAGGCCCCAGTCCTTGACCCGGGTCAGCCAGCCGCGCTCGACGGGCTGGAAGCTGGTCTTGCCTTCGCGCAGCCAGCGCTTGCGGTTGGATTCACCAATGCCGATGTCGCGATCCTCAGGCGAGATATTGAAGTCGCCCATGATGGCGATGCGCTCGTCCGGCTGGCAGTCTTCCTCGAGCAGCCGCGAGAGCTGCGCGTAGAAGCGTTCCTTGTAGGGAAACTTGGTGGGGTGTTCGACATTCTCGCCCTGGGGGAAGTAGCCGTTCCACACGGTAAGGCTTTCACCATCGGCCAGTCGCAGCCGTACGCCGATCATGCGCCGCTGGGCGTCGTCGTCATCGTCGGGGAAACCGTAATGGACTTCTTCGGGCTCCTGGCGGCACATCAGGGCCACGCCATAGTGGCCTTTCTGGCCATGGAAATAGACGTGGTAACCCAGCGCCTCCAGGGCCGCACGGGGGAACTCGCTGTCCTGAACCTTGGTTTCCTGCAGCCCGATCACGTCCGGCGCGTGGGACGCAACCAGGGCTTCGAGCTGGTGCGGGCGTGCCCGCACCCCGTTGATGTTGAACGACACCAGCCGCATTATTTGTCCTCGCCGTCGGGTCGGGAGTGTTTGTCCGGATGAATTTCGATCGACTGCGCCCGCTGCATGCGCTCAAGCTTGCGGGCGGCCTGCTGCTTGCGCTGGTCCTGCTTCTTGGCGGTGAAGCGGCGCGACGGAGCGACCTCATCGGGATGGTCGTGGCGCCACTGCTTGTAATCCTTGCGCCGGCCGGTGCGAATCGTGACCTTGTCGGCCAGCGAGCGAGTCTTCTTTCTGCGTGTCATGACATCGTGTCCTTTCCTGAGCGACGGCCATTCTAGCAATCACCGGGCGCTATCAACAGCAATCACCGGGCGCCATCGGCAGCGGCCAGCAGATCCACGTTCACCATCCTGGCGCGTCATCGCCTATCGCGCCGTCGAGCTTGGCTTCGTCGAACGTCGGCCAAAGGGGCATCCTGCTTGGCCAAGATGTCACCCGGACAAGCCGAGACGGTCAAGGGCTGGTACAATACCTCACCCGGAACTGGCCTGACCCTGGCGTCAGTGCATCACATCCACTGTTATTGGGACCTAAGCACAGCCTATGAGCGAGTCGGAACAGAATCCCGCCCCGGCGCAGACCCGCAAGCCGAAGCGTCGGCGCCGCAAACCGCGCAAGTCACAGTCCAACTGGGACATTCGCCAGTTCCAGGTGCCTGCCGTCGCGGGCAAGTGGCGTTTCCACGACTTCGACCTGCCCCTGCCGCTGATGCGCGCCATCCATGCGCTGGGCTTCGAGTACTGCACGCCCATTCAGGCCGAGGCGTTGGCCCAGACCCTGCTGGGCGGCGACGTGGTCGGCAAGGCGCAGACCGGCACCGGCAAGACCGCCGCCTTTTTGATCTCGATGATGGCCTACTTCCTCGAGGAAGAGACGCCCGACGGTCAGAAGCCCGGAGCACCGCGCGCCCTGATCATCGCACCGACCCGTGAGCTGGCGCTGCAGATCGAAAAGGATGCCAAGGCTCTGGCGCGGTTTACCAAGCTGAATGTGGCCAGTGTCGTCGGTGGCATGGACTACCAGGAGCAGCGCGATCAGCTGGCCAAGAAGGTCGATGTGCTGGTGGCGACTCCAGGCCGGCTGCTCGACTTCCATGAGAAGCGTGATGTCGACCTCACCCAGGTCGAGGTGCTGGTGCTCGACGAGGCGGATCGCATGCTGTCGATGGGGTTCATTCCCGACGTCAAGCGGATCATTCGCCACACCCCCAAGAAGGAAGAGCGTCAGACCTTCCTGTTCTCGGCGACCTTCACCCCGGATATCCTCAATCTGGCGAGCCAGTGGACTCAGGACCCGGCGCATGTGGAGATCGAGGTCACCGTCGACAACGCGGCCGACATCGACCAGCACGTCTACCTGGTCAGCGACGAGGACAAGTCACGCCTGCTGATCAACCTGCTGAAGGACGACAGCCTCGAGCGGGTGATGGTGTTCTGCAACCGTCGTGATCTGGTGCGCAAGCTCGACGACCTGCTGCGTGAAGCTGGCGTCAACGTGGCGATGCTCTCCGGTGACGTGCCGCAGACCAAGCGCATCGAGACCCTCGAGCGCTTCCGCGAAGGCGATGTGCGGGTGCTGGTGGCGACAGATGTGGCCGGTCGCGGCATTCACATTGAAGACGTCAGCCACGTGATCAACTACACCCTGCCGGAAGATCCAGAAGACTACGTGCACCGCATCGGCCGCACCGGTCGCGCCGGCGCCAAGGGCGTGTCGATCAGTTTCGTGGGTGAGGAAGACGCCTTCTCGCTGCCCGAGATCGAGCGCTACATCAACGACAAACTGCCCTGCGAGCACCCGCCGGAAGGCACGCTGTAACGGCGAAGGCCGTAAGGACGATATCGACGATGCTGGACGAGGCGCTCAAGGGCGACATCCAGACCGCCTACCGGCGGGTTCTCGAGGGCCTCGAGCTGACGCCGCGCTACGGTCAGCGGCTGATGATCGCCGAGATCGCCCGCACTCTGGCGGGGATTCAGGCCGATGATGCCGGCAAGCGGACCTCCAATGAGCACGTCTGCGTGCTCGAGGCTGGCACCGGTACCGGCAAGACCCTGGCCTACCTGTTGGCGGCGCTTCCAGTGGCCAAGGCGCGCGGCAAGCGGCTGGTGGTCTCCACCGCCACCGTGGCGCTGCAGGAGCAGGTGCTTCATCAGGACTTACCGGCCCTCAAAAAGCACAGCGGTCTCGACTTCGACTATGCCCTGGCCAAAGGGCGCGGTCGCTATATCTGTGTCGCCAAGCTCGAACAGGCGCTGGATGGCGTCGAGGACAACCCCACCCTGTCGCTGTTCGAGCAGGCGATGGAGTCCCGCGACGGCGACGACTTTCATGCGCTGGTCAAGGAGTTGGCCGAGTCCTACGGCAACGGCCGCTGGGAAGGGGACCGCGACAGCTGGCCGGTGGCCATCGCCGACCCTCAGTGGCGGCGCCTGACCACCGACCACCGTCAGTGCACCAACCGGCGCTGCGACCACTTCAGCGCCTGCGCCTTCTTCCGCGCCCGACGCTACCTGGACAGCGCCGACATCATCGTCGCCAACCACGACCTGGTGCTCGCCGACCTGGCATTGGGCGGGGGCGCGGTGCTGCCAAGCCCCTCCGATTGCATCTACGTCTTCGACGAAGGGCATCATCTGCCCGACAAGGCAATCGGCCACTTCACCCATCGCTTCGCCGTCAACGGCGCCCTGCGCTGGCTGCGCACGCTCAAGAAATCGCTGACAGAGCTCAATACCGCGCTCGGCGTTCAACCGACCCTGGCGCGCCTGCTGGGCGGCTTCCCTGAGGCGATTGCCGCGCTTGAGCCACGTCTGGGCGAGGTCTTCGCGCTTGGCCATCAGCTCGCCGAACTGCCCAATGGCGCTGGTGAAGAGACTCGCCAGCTGCGTTTCGACATGGGTCGCGCCCCCGAGGCGCTGCGCGAGCAGGCCGGTGCCCTGGTGACGGTCTTCGCCGAGCTGTTGCGCAATCTCGAGACCATGGCCGATATCCTGCGCGAGAGCCTCGATCCGGAGAAATCCACCGGGCTGCCCCGTGAGCAGGCCGAGCCCTGGCTGCCGCTGATCGCCCTGTTGCATGGCCGCGCCCTCGAGGCCCACGCCCTGTGGCTGGCCTTCAGCGAGGTCGATGACACCCAGGAGCCACCGCGGGCCCGCTGGCTGAGCTTCGAACAGGTCAGCGGCGAGCCGGAGCTGGTCTTTGCGGCCAGCCCGGTCTCGGCGGCCAATACCCTGGCACGCACCCTGTGGGGCAGCTGTCATGGCGCAGTAGTGACCTCGGCGACCCTCACCGCCCTGGGGCGTTTCGAGCGCCTTCAGGAGCGTGCAGGGCTCGCCAACCGCTACCGCTATCAGCGTCTGCCGAGTCCCTTCGATTATTCCCGGGCGGTGCTGAGCGTTCCCCGCGAAGCGGTAGATCCTGGCGATCGTGAGGGTCACGAGCGTGCCATCGTCGACTTCGTGCAGGGGCTAGGGGACGACGAAGCCGTGCTGATGCTGTTCTCGTCGCGGGCCCAGCTGCGCGCCGTCGAGAAGGCGCTGCCGCGAGCCTATCGCGAGCGGGTGCTGGCCCAGGATCGACTGCCCAAGCGCGAGCTGATCGAGCGCCATCGCGCCCGGGTCGACGCGGGGGAGGGCAGCATCATCTTCGGCCTGGCGAGCTTTGCCGAGGGCATCGACCTACCTGGAAAGTACCTGACCCATGTGGTGATCACTCGTCTGCCCTTCGCGGTCCCCGACGATCCGGTGGGCGCGACCCTGGCCGAATGGATCGAGAGCCGTGGCGGCAATCCCTTCATGCGCATCACCGTGCCGGATGCCTCGATCAAACTGGTGCAGGCCTGTGGTCGACTGATTCGCAAGGAAGACGATCGCGGTCGCATTACGCTTCTCGACCGGCGGGTGCTGACGCGCCGCTATGGCCAGGCGCTGCTCGACGGTCTGCCGCCTTTTACCCGCGAGATCGATGGCGTGGTGCAGGGCGGCTGAGGCGTCTCGGCAGTGGCGCTTGCTGAGTTTGGAAGCTGAGTTTGGAAAAGGTCGCTTGTCAGGGATAGGGGCCCCAACGGGTTCCATGGCCAGGAGGCCAAGTGGGAAATAAACGGCAGACGTAGCCAGGTAATGAAAAACGCCCGCGATGATCGCGGGCGTTTTCATATCAAAGCCGATGCCGGCAAATGCTGGATGCGCATCGGACAGCACTAGTCACGACGCTTGGCCAGTACCGGTGTCAGCTTTTCGTTCATGGCGGTGAAGGTGGAAACGGTGGTGTCCCAGTCGATGCAGGCATCGGTAATCGAGACGCCGTAGGTCAGGTCTGCTTTGTCGCCCTTGATCTTTTGGCTACCCCAGCCGATATGAGATTCGACCATCAGGCCAATGATCGAACGGTTGCCCTCGAGGATCTGATTGGTGACGTTTTCCATCACTAGTGACTGTAGCGCCGGATCCTTGTTGGAGTTGGCATGCGAACAGTCGATCATGATGTTCGGCTTGATGCCTTCCTTTTCCAGTTCCTTCTCGGCAAGCGCCACACTGACGCTGTCATAGTTGGGCTTACCGTTGCCGCCGCGCAGCACGACATGGCCATAGGCGTTGCCGCGGGTGCGAATGATCGCGACCTGGCCGGCCTGGTCGATGCCGAGGAAGTTGTGCGGGTGCGCCACCGACTGCAGGGCGTTGACCGCCACGTCGAGGCTGCCATCGGTGCCGTTCTTGAAGCCTACCGGGCAGGAGAGGCCGGAGGCCATCTCGCGGTGGGTCTGGGACTCGGTGGTGCGGGCGCCAATCGCCGACCAGCTGATGCAGTCTTGAAGATACTGCGGGGAGATCGGATCGAGGGCCTCGGTGGCTAACGGCAGGCCCATCTCGGCGAGCTCCACTAGCAGCCGGCGCGCAATGTGCAGGCCTTCCTCGATCTCGAAGGAGCCGTTGAGGTGCGGGTCGTTAATCAGGCCTTTCCAGCCGACGGTGGTGCGCGGCTTCTCGAAGTAGACCCGCATCACGATGTACAGGCTGTCCTTGACCTCATCAGCCAAGCGACGCAGACGGCGGGCGTAATCGAGCGCCGCGTCCACGTCATGGATGGAGCAGGGGCCGACGACGACCAGCAGTCGGGGATCGCTGCCATCCAGAATGCGCTGGATGGTCTCGCGGCCATCGATGACCGTGCGTTCGGCGGCGTCGGTCAGGGGGATTTCCTGCTTGAGCGTCTCGGGGGTGATCAGGACATCCTGGGCCAGGACGTTGAGGTTGTTGACCTGCTGTTGTGACATGCCGCTACCTGTGACGTGAATACGCGCGTGAAAATGATGAATAGACATCTACTATCGCCCGCGGGCCTAGTGAAAATCAACGGCGACAGGGAACTCGTTGCCGGTGACTGCTGTCCCAGCGGTTCGTTACCGCTGGCATGCTGTGTGCTTGATGGAATGCCAATAAACAGGAACACTGACGGATAATCATCATCGAATGCCACCAGGTTTCCACATAGACGTTATGACTGCTTGTTTGCCTCCAGCGTTCACCGAGAGTTCGGCCCTCGGACGGTGCCTCCCCGTGGGGCTGCCCCTCGGCGCGTCGATTGTACGCCCTGCCTGCATAAAGGGGGGCTGAATGGATACCCGGGAAACCGATCAGCAGCTCGTTGAACGAGCTCAGCGGGGAGATACCAGGGCCTTCGACCTGCTAGTAAAGAAGTATCAGCACAAGATCATTGGCCTGATCGGCCGTTACGTGCATGACCACGCCGAGGTCCAGGATGTGGCGCAGGAGGCTTTCATTAAGGCCTACCGAGCGCTAGGTAAATTTCGTGCCGATAGCGCCTTCTACACCTGGCTATATCGTATCGCCATCAATACCGCCAAGAATCACCTGGTATCCCGCGGGCGACGTCCTCCGGGCAGTGATATGGACATTGTCGATGCCGAGATCATCGATCAGAGCGGTCGGCTGTCCGATATCGAGTCACCGGAAGCGTCCATCGCACGTGACCAGCTGGAAGCGGCGGTCTTCGAGGCGATCGAGAACCTGCCAGAGGATCTGCGCACGGCGATTACCCTGCGTGAATTCGATGGCCTGTCCTATGAAGACATTGCCCACATCATGGACTGCCCGGTTGGCACGGTGCGTTCACGTATCTTCCGTGCGCGTGAGGCCGTCGATCGCCATATCCAGCCGCTGGTGGTGACCGCCAGGACGCAGGACATGGTGCATGAATAATCGATGCCAGCATTTTTGACCCCGAGGCTGAACTGTTGTCGCCTTGTGGCGTCACATGCATGGGTCGAATGTATTGCGGTGGCAATGCCTGAGAAGAGATGGTCTGACGATAACCGTCTTGCTCATCCGGGTAGGCAGGTCGTAAAGGCACGTTGTCACCACTCGAGTCGACAACTGATCTAAGGGCGACACGCCTTAAAGTGTGAGGGTGTAAGTGATGAATCAGAATTCACAGGAGTCATTGTCTGCCTTGATGGACAGCGAGGCAGACGATCTCGAACTTCCTCGGGTGCTCAAGACGCTGGACGAGTCTCCTGAGGTCGCCGAGACCTGGCGCCGCTACCATCTGGCTCGCAGCCTGATGCAGCGTGACCGGGACATCGACGTGTCCACCGATCTGTCGGCAGGCATCATGGCGAGGCTCGCCGATGAGCCGTCACCGGAAATGGAAGTGCCTGTTGCGCTGTCGCGCAGCCTGTTTTCCCGTGCTGGATCCTTTGCCGGCAGTGCCGCTGCCGCGGCCGCGGTCTCGTTGATGGTGATTACCGGCGTACAGTTCTATAACTCGTCCGACGAGCGTGCCCAGCCGGGGCAGTCTGGCCTGGTCAGCGCGCCGAGCGGGGGCAGTGGCGTCTCTAATCAGATACAGCGACCGTCCTTGGTCGACCTGCCGCTGTTTCAGTCGTCCGCGGCCGACCGTGGCTTGATGAATGTCGGAGCCACCGTCGAATCACCGATGATGATGGCGCCCAGCGTTCGTCAGTCGCAGCGCGGCGATCAGCAGCAGGCCCGCTTGCTGCAGTCCTACCTCGACCGCCATGCGGAAGGCGCGGCATATCGCAGCGGCGATGCCTGGATGCCGCTGCTGAGGGCTTCAGGCCAAGAGTCGCTGGGCCTGCGTTGATGCTGGTACCCCCTGTCATGAGCCGAGATCTCGTTCGCCGGCGATCGCTTTCCCACGTGTTGACGTTCTCGGCCTTGCTGGCAATGGCTTGGCCGATGACGTCGGCCCTGGCGGCCGATGAGGCAGCCGATGGGTATGACTGCCAGCGACTGCTGGAGCAGTCAGCGCCGACCACGGCCAGTGAATGGTTCGACCGCAGTCTCTGGGCCAACCACTGCTATGAGTTCAAGGCGCGTGCCGTGCGCATCGGCAGCGACGGTGTGCGGACGCTGGCCCTGACCCATAATATCCGTGACGGCGTCGAGCATGAGGTGGCGCGCTTTCTGGATGGCGACCCCGTTATATTCGAGCGCCGTGGCCGAATCGGTCGCGGCGGCTGGGCGTCAGGCGACGCCAAGGCGCCGGCCTCGCCACAGGCGATCATGGCCAAACTTGGTGACCACTATCGTCTGAGCCTTGGCGGCGAGGAGCGAATTGCCGGCCGTGCCGCCGTTCGTCTGGATATCGAGCCGCTCGATGATATGCGCTTCGGGCAGCGTCTGTGGCTCGACAAGATGACGGCGCTGCCCCTCAAGCAGATGTTGCTCGACACCCAAGGGCGGGTACTCGAAACCTTCCAGATCACCGACATCGAACATCCATCGGTGTTTGAGGGTCGGATCGAAATGGACCGGGTGCGCACCCCGCCCAACGATGCCTGGCAGCCCGGTTGGCTACCGCCCGGGTTCGTCCCTCAGCCGGTGGCCACGGCCGATGCCCGTCATGCCGATGCGGTGCATCACCGCCTCTACAGCGATGGCCTCTCCAGCCTCAGCATGTTCGTCGAGCCTCTCGACCCCGAGCGTCCTGCCCTAGCTCCTGGCCTGCACCGCCTTGGCATCTCTTACGCGGCGGTCCGGCATATGGTCTTGGGCGGCCAGCCCATGCAGGTGGTGGCAATGGGGGAGTTGCCGCCTGACGTTCTGATCAGGGTGGTCGAGCAGGTGAGCCTTACCGGTGCCGAGAGCAGTAGCCAAGCGCGCAGCGGCGAGGCTTCGAACGACGAATTGACCCCAGAGGAAGCGCCATGAGCCTCAGCGTTGGCATGAACTCGGGACACTGGCTCGACGCCACGGCACGGGTCGATGCTCTCCTGCCGGAAGGTGTCCGTGTCAGCGTGCTCACCCAGAGCGGCTGTGCGGGCTGTGCTTCCCGACAGGGCTGCGGCACAGGCCTGCTGGCCACCAAGCGCAAAGTTCGTCCCCGGCAGTTCACCATCGCGACCTCATCTGAGCTTTCGGTAGGGCAGACAGTACGTATTGGCCTGCCGGCTCGGCGTTTCCTGGAAGGCGCCCTGGCGATCTATGGCCTGCCGTTGGCGACGTCATTGCTGGCCGGTGGCGCGGCCGAGGCTTGGCTTAAGCCCGGCCACCCGCTGGTGCCGGTGATCTTTCTCGCCGGGCTTGCCTGCGGCGTGCTCGGCCTGGCCCTGTGGGGTAGGTACCAATCTCCCGTCTATCGACCGGTGCTACTCGACCCTTCGCCGCCGTGAGCACCGGCTAAGCCAACAACATATAACGATTATATTAGGGATAGTTCATAGGAATGGCCGAGACTCCGCCGAAGCGGGGTCGCTGGCACTCACCATTGCCGATCCACGCATTGCCTTTCCATGCTGTTGCAGGAGTGATTATGGAACGCACACTTCGCCATTCTTTCGTGTTTGCCTTGCTGTTAATGCTGTCTCTGGCCTGTGCCTCGGCCCAGGCTCGGGAATTACCTGACTTCACCGAGCTGGTCGATCAGGCCGCCCCGGGTGTGGTCAATATCTCGACGACGCGCACCGTCTCCTCGGGCGGTTTCTCCTATCACGGCCCCGGCGGTGAGGATATTCCCGAGATATTCCGGCGCTTCTTCGGCGACCAGCTGCCCATGCCGGGTGGTGGCCAGAAGCAGGAACACGAGCGTCAGTCGTTGGGGTCGGGCTTCGTGATCAGCGAAGACGGCTACATCATGACCAACGCGCATGTGGTCAAGGATGCCGATGAGATCCTGGTGCGTCTCAATGACCGCCGGGAGCTCAAGGCCGAGCTGGTCGGGGCTGATACCAAGACCGACGTGGCCCTCCTCAAGGTCGATGCCGACAACCTGCCGACGCTCGAGATCGGTAACTCCGATACCCTTGAGGTGGGTGAGTGGGTCGCGGCCATCGGCTCGCCCTTCGGTTTCGATCACTCGGTGACCGCTGGCATCGTCAGTGCCATCAACCGCACGTTGCCGTCCGACGCCTACGTGCCCTTCATCCAGACCGACGTGGCCATCAACCCGGGTAACTCCGGCGGGCCGCTGTTCAATCTCGATGGTGAGGTCGTGGGCATCAACTCGCAGATCTTTACCCGTAACGGTGGCTACATGGGCCTCTCGTTCGCGATTCCGATCACCGTCGCCATGGACGTCGCCGACCAGCTCAAGAGCGAAGGGCGTGTCAGCCGCGGCTGGTTGGGCGTGGTGATCCAGCCGGTCTCGCAGGACCTGGCCGAGTCTTTCGGTCTGGATGGCCAGAATGGGGCGCTGATCGCTGATCTCGACCCCGAGGGTCCTGCCGCTCGCGATGGCCTGGAAGCCGGCGACGTGATCGTGGGTGTCAACGGTCAGGACGTCGACCGCTCCAGCACCTTGCCGCGACTGATTGGACGGGTGCGCCCGGGCGACGACGTTGACCTTGACGTGATGCGCGATGGCCGCCAGCGTGAGATCACGGTCACCGTCGGTGACTGGCCGGATGCGCCAAATGGCGATCAGGCCTCTAGCCAGTCCAGCAACAGCCAGACGCGTCTGGGACTGACCGTCAGCGCTCTCGATGATCAGATCCTCGAGCGCCTGGGTATCGACGGCGGCGTAGGTGTCGAATCGGTCGAACCCGGTGGCGTCGCTCAGCAGGCGGGCATTCGCCCGGGAGATGTGCTGGTGTCTGTCGATCATCAGGCCATTTCCTCGCCGAAACAGCTGATGTCGGTCATCGACTCTCTGGAAGCTGGCCGCGCCGTGCCGGTGCGCCTCTATCGTGAGGGCCGCTCCCTGTATGTCGCGCTGCGGCTCGAGGCCGACGAGTAACCTCACTCGACACCATCGACGGGGCCTGCGGGCCCCGTCGTTCGTTGGAAGGACCTTCCCGGCGGCGTCGCTGTTCCTGTCGAGCCCTTGCCGGTACAATGCCGGCATTCTTTTTCAAGACGCCCCACCCATCGGGCCTTGCCCGATGGTCGCCGGGATGCGTACCAAGAACCGGATGACTGTGCATGAGCAACAACGCAACGAGCAAAGACCTGAGCTTGATCCGTAACTTCTCGATCATCGCCCACATCGATCATGGCAAGTCGACCCTCTCGGATCGCATCATCCAGATCTGCGGCGGCCTGACCGATCGCGAGCTCAAGGAGCAGGTGCTCGACTCGATGGATATCGAGCGCGAGCGTGGCATCACCATCAAGGCACAGTCGGTCACCCTGGATTACCAGGCTGAAGATGGTAAGACTTACCAGCTCAACTTCATCGATACCCCGGGGCACGTCGATTTCTCCTATGAAGTCTCCCGTTCGCTCTACGCCTGTGAGGGCGCACTGCTGGTGGTCGATGCCGGTCAGGGGGTCGAGGCGCAGTCCGTGGCTAACTGCTACACCGCCGTGGAGCAGGGTCTCGAGGTGTTGCCGGTACTCAACAAGATGGACTTGCCCCAGGCCGACCCGGACAAGGTGAGCAAGGAGATCGAAGAGATCATCGGCCTGGACGCCACCGATGCCTGTCAGGTTTCAGCCAAGAGCGGCATGGGCATGGAAGGCCTGCTCGAGCGTCTGGTGCGCGACATTCCGGCACCCAAGGGAGACCGGGACGCACCGCTGCAGGCGCTGATCGTCGACTCCTGGTTCGACAACTATCTGGGCGTGGTCTCGCTGGTGCGGGTCTTCGACGGCACCCTGAAGAAGGGCGAAAAGATCCGCATGACCTCGACAGGCCGCGATTGGCCGGTCGGCGAGGTGGGTATCTTCACGCCGCTGCGCAAGGAAACCGGCATCCTACGGGCCGGTGAGGTCGGTTTTGTGGTCGCCGGCATCAAGGATATTCATGGCGCTCCGGTGGGTGACACCATCACCCACACCAAGACGCCGGATGTGCCGCGCCTGCCAGGCTTCCAGAAGGTCAAGCCGCAGGTCTATGCGGGCATGTTCCCGGTCAGCGCCGATGACTACGAGGACTTCCGCGATGCCCTCGAAAAACTGGCACTCAATGATGCATCCCTGGGCTATGAGCCCGAGAACTCTGACGCTCTGGGCTTCGGCTTTCGTGTCGGCTTCCTCGGCACCCTGCACATGGAGATCATCCAGGAGCGCCTGGAGCGGGAATACAATCTCGACCTGCTGACCACGGCGCCCACGGTGGTCTACGAACTGGCGATGGATAACGGCGAGGTCAACTACGTCTCCAACCCCTCCAAGCTGCCGGATATGGCCAACGTCGACGAGATGCGTGAGCCGGTGGTGCGGGCCAGCATTCTGGTGCCCCAGGAATTCGTCGGTAACGTCATCACCGAATGTGAGCAGCGCCGCGGCACCCAGCTCGACATGCAGTTCCTGGGCAGTCAGATTCAGCTGACCTACGAACTGCCCATGTCCGAGGTGGTGATGGACTTCTTCGACCGTCTGAAGTCGATCACCAAGGGCTATGCGTCACTTGATTACAGCTTCGAGCGCTTCGAGGCCGCCAAGCTGGTTCGCCTGGACGTGCTGATCAACGGCGATCGAGTCGATGCCCTTGCGGTGATCATCCACCGTGATCATGCTCATTCCCGTGGTCGCCTGCTGGTCGAAAAGATGAAAGAGCTGATCCCGCGCCAGATGTTCGACGTTGCGATTCAGGCGGCGATCGGCGGACAGGTCGTGGCCCGTTCGACGGTCAAGGCACTGCGCAAGAACGTGACCGCCAAGTGCTATGGCGGCGACGCATCCCGCAAGAAGAAACTGCTCGAGAAGCAGAAAGCGGGTAAGAAACGCATGAAACAGGTGGGTCGGGTCGAGATCCCGCAAGATGCCTTCCTCGCCGTGCTCAAGGTGAACGACTAGGAAACACTGACAAATGGATTTTTCGCTTCTGCTGGTGGTGGCCGTCACGGTCACCGGGTTGATCTGGTTGCTCGACAGTGTCTGGTGGTCCAAGCGCCGCCAACAGCGCATGGCGCTCGCCGCCGGCGAAGGGCAAGAGCTGGCGCATGGGTCTGGTCACGAATCTGGCCACCACTCAGGCAGTCAAGAGGGCGGTGTGGCATACGCTTCGGCGGATAAGGGCACCGTCAAGAGCGCCAAGGAGCCTTGGCTCGTCGACTATGCGCGTTCCTTCTTCCCGGTGCTGCTGGTGGTGCTGGTGGTGCGCAGCTTCGTCGTCGAGCCCTTCCAGATTCCCTCGGGGTCGATGCGCCCGACTCTTGAGATCGGCGATTTCATCCTGGTCAACAAGTTCACCTATGGTCTGCGTCTGCCGGTGACCAACACCAAGCTGATCGATATTGGCGAGCCTGAGCGGGGAGACGTGATGGTGTTTCGTTTTCCCCAGGACCCTTCGGTCAACTTCATCAAGCGGGTGATTGGCCTGCCGGGTGATCGCATTCGCTACGAGGGCAAGCAGCTCTATATCAATGGTGAGGCGGTCCCCAAGCAACTGGTCGATGAAAGCGATACCGACCAGCTCGAAGAGGTGTTGCTCCAGGAAAGCTTGGGCGATACCACACACCCCATTTACAATGATTTTCGTGACCCAGGGCCGCAGATGCGCGAACTGCGCGTGCCCGAGGGGCATTATTTCATGATGGGCGACAACCGTGACCACTCCAACGACAGCCGCTACTGGGGCTTCGTGCCGGAGGAAAACATCGTTGGCGAGGCCTTCGCGGTGTGGATGCACTGGAACGGCGGATTGCCGAGCTTCAGCGAGGTCCGGGTGATCGACTGATCCTGGCGCGGCCCGATGGGCCGCGTCCGGTGAGATGCCAATGCCCATCGATGATGACAACCTTTCAGAGAGTAGCAGGAGTTTCGTGAGCAACCCCTTGAATGCCTTCAGCCGCCGGGTCGGCCATGAGTTCGCCGACCCCGGCCTGCTGGAGCTGGCCATGACCCATCGCAGCTTTGGCGGCCAGAACAACGAACGGCTCGAGTTCCTCGGCGATTCGATCGTCAACTTCGTGATCGCCGAGGCGCTTTTCCGGCGCTTTCCGGAAGCTCGCGAAGGCCAGCTTTCGCGCCTGCGTGCCCGCCTGGTCAAGGGGCAGACCCTTGCCGAACTGGGCCGCGAGTTTTCCGTGGGTGAATGCCTGCGGCTGGGCTCCGGCGAGATGAAGAGCGGCGGTCATCGTCGTGATTCGATTCTTGCCGATGCCGTCGAGGCCGTGATCGGCGCCATCTATCTGGATGCCGGCATGGACGTGGCCAAGACCCGCGTGCTGTCCTGGTTCGCGACGCGCCTGGAGGCGCTGGACCTGCAGGACACCCAGAAAGACCCCAAGACCCGCCTGCAGGAGTTCCTGCAGTCGCGCCAGTCACCGCTGCCGCGCTATGAGGTGGTCACCGTGGATGGCGAGGCGCATGCCCAGACCTTCACCGTCGAGTGCCACATCGAGATGATCGACGAGCACACCGTGGGGGTAGGCTCCAGCCGTCGCCATGCCGAACAGCAGGCCGCCGAGCTTGCCCTGACTCGCCTTGATCCCCGTGGAGGTCGCTCATGACGCAATCCTGTGGCTTCGTCGCCATCGTCGGGCGTCCCAACGTCGGCAAGTCGACGCTGATGAATCGCATCCTCGGTCAGAAGGTCTCCATCACCTCACGGCGCCCGCAGACCACGCGCCACCAGGTGATGGGCATCAAGACCGAAGACGAGACCCAGTTCATCTACGTCGACACCCCGGGCATGCATATCATGTCGAAGGATCGCAACAAGGCGATCAATCGCTTCATGAACCAGGCGGCCACCCAGGCCCTGCGCGACATCGACTGCGTGGTCTTCATCATCGACCGCACCCGCTGGGCGCCGGAAGACCAGGTGGTGCTCGACAAGCTGACGCATGTCACCGCACCAGTGATTCTCGCCGTCAACAAGGTCGACTGGCTTGAGGACAAGGCGAGCCTGTTGCCCTGGCTCGAACAGGTCGGTGCCAAGCGCGACTTTGCCGCCATCCTGCCGATCTCGGCCAAGCACGGCACCAATGTGCCCGAGCTCGAGGCCGAGGTCGCCAAGCACCTGCCGGAAGGCATTCATCACTTCCCCGATGACCAGATCACCGACAAGAGCTCACGCTTCCTGGCCGCTGAGCTGGTGCGCGAGAAGGTCATGCGTCAGCTGGGTGACGAGCTGCCGTATCAGATGACCGTCGAGATCGAGGAATTCAAGACCGATCAGCGCGGCACTCTGCATATCAGTGCGCTGATGATGGTCGAGCGTCAGGGGCAGAAGAAGATCCTGATCGGTGAAGCCGGCGATCGCATCAAGAAGATCGGTCGCGAGGCGCGCCTGGAGATGGAGCGCGCCTTCGATGCCAAGGTGATGCTCAACCTGTGGGTCAAGGTCAAGCGCGGCTGGTCCGACGATGAGCGGGCCTTGAAGAGCCTGGGCTACGACCTCGACTGAGCCCTGTTATGCAGCCCCAGCCGGCGTTTCTGCTGCACAAGCGTCCCTACCGTGAGACCAGTGCCCTGGTTGACCTGCTGACCCTGGACCATGGCCGTATTCGCGCCGTGGCCCAGGGCGTGCAGCGGCCGGGTAGCCGCTCTCGGTCGCGCCTGCAACCCTTCACGCCCCTGCACCTGACCTGGGTGGGGGCAGGCGAGTTGAAGCGCCTGCGCCTGATGGAGAGCACCGGCAGTGCGCCCATGCTCGCCGGCGAGGGGCTGCTGTGCGGCTTTTATGCCAACGAGCTCTTGACCCGGCTGCTGCCGCTGGAACTGCCGGTGGCCGAGGTCTTTGCCTTCTATGGCGCCGCCCTGAAGGAATTACCGCTGCCCGGCGAGCGGGCCGGTGCGCTGCGGCGTCTGGAATTTGCCCTGCTCGAGGCGCTGGACGGCGAGCCGGTGTTCTGTGATCTCGACGGCGTCGAGCTAGACCCCCAGACTCGTTATATCTACCGGGCTGAAGCGCGTCGCTTCAGCCCCCTGGCGCCAGGTAACAGTGGCGGTCTCGATGGTCGCACGCTCAAACTGCTGGAGCAGGGTGACTGGGCGGCGCCGGGGCTTGCTGCGCCGGCACGCTCATTGGCCCGGGCCGCGCTAGCGCCGCTGCTTGGCGAGCGTCCCCTGCGGGCCCGCGAACTGATGCAGCAGCTGGCTGCGCGCCGCCGTTCCGGCTGAAGTCTTGCCCCGATTTACTTGCCCCTATCCGCTGATTTTCCCCTGACGATTTACTGGAGAGATTGCCATGCTCCCCCCTCGTATCCTGCTCGGCGTCAACATCGATCACATTGCCACCCTGCGCCAGGCCCGCGGCACGCGGTTTCCCGATCCCGTTCAGGCGGCTTTGCTCGCCGAGGAGGCCGGGGCCGATGGCATTACCGTGCACCTGCGTGAGGACCGCCGCCACATTCAGGAGCGCGACGTTCGCCTCTTGAGTGAGGTACTCAACACGCGCATGAACCTCGAGATGGCAGTGACGCCGGCGATGCTTGAACTGGCCGAGGAAATTCGCCCGGCGCATGTCTGCCTGGTGCCAGAAAAGCGCGCAGAGCTGACCACTGAGGGTGGGCTTGATGTGGCCGGTGCCCGTGAGACCATCGCTGCCGCCTGCAAGCGCTTGGCCGCCGTTGGCTGCGAGGTGTCGCTGTTCATCGATCCTGAGCCCGTGCAGATCGAAGCGGCCAAGGAAGTGGGGGCGCCTGTGATCGAGCTGCACACCGGAGCCTATGCCGAGGCGTCCGGCGATGAGGCCCGGCGCGAGTACGCGCGCCTGAGCGCCGCCACCGAGATGGCGTTGGAGCTTGGGCTGGTGGTCAATGCCGGCCACGGCCTGCATTACCACAACGTCGAAGCGATCGCCGCCATTCCCGGGCTCACCGAACTCAACATCGGCCATGCGATCATCGCCCGTTCGCTGTTTGTGGGCCTCAAGGAAGCCGTGGCCGACATGAAGCGTCTGGCGATCGCCGGTCAGGAAGCCGGCCTGGTGGCCGCCATGGAAACGCACGATCACGACCATGATCATCATGACCACGATCATGGGCATGACCACGCTGAGGGCTAGCCGACATGATCCTTGGCATCGGGACCGATATCGCCAGGGTGGCACGCTTCGAGACGGCCATGTTGCGTCATGGTGATCGCTTCGCGGCGCGTGTGCTCGGCCCTCATGAGCAGGCGCGCCTCGCCGAGCACGGCCAACCCGCGGCCTATCTGGCCAAGCGTTTTGCCGCCAAGGAGGCCTTCGTCAAGGCCTTGGGTACCGGCATGCGACAGGGCATGCGCTGGGCCGAGATCCAGGTGGTCAACGACAGCCTGGGTCGGCCTTCGCTGGTGCTCTCCGGCCAGGCCCAGGTTCTTGCCGAGGGGCTGGGCGTGACCGGCATGCATCTCTCGATCTCAGATGAGGCCGAGCTGGCGATGGCGCTGGTGGTACTGGAAGGGTAACGGGCTTTGTGCGCTCATGAATCCTGAGATCATGGGTCTTGAGAATGTCGGTCTTGAGAACATGGGTCCCGAGGTCTAAGCCTGTCGCGACTGCCAGGCGCGCAGGCGCCCCATGGCGGCGTACAGCTCATTGAGCAGGGACCCGACTGCCGCCACACCCTGCACCCGCAGCCGGGTCTCCAGGGTCTCGGCGAGCAGCGCCAGTTGCGGCA
The DNA here is from genome assembly GCF_003268885.1 of Onishia taeanensis. Classification (GTDB taxonomy): domain Bacteria; phylum Pseudomonadota; class Gammaproteobacteria; order Pseudomonadales; family Halomonadaceae; genus Onishia; species Onishia taeanensis_A. Next base: position 243,187 of record NZ_QLSX01000001.1, on the reverse strand, counting down.
CACCGCAATAGCGGCAGGCGCCGTTCAGGTGATGGATGGCGTCAAGCAGGGCCTCTTCGTCCTCGGCCTGCCAGGCCGTATCCAGGCTGGCTTCGCTCTCATCGAGGCTTTCCAGCAGCAGCGTCAATGTCTTGCGCGCCAAGTCCTCCCGCCCGCCGGCAAGCCTGGCGCCCATCTGCATGTCCACGACCGCCAGCTCACCGTCAGCCTCGACATGGCTCTCGCCGGGTGCCATCCCCGATGTCCCGCCATTACCCTGACGCGGGGCCGGCAGGGTCAGCGCCAGGTGCTGGCTGAGAAGCTTGACCAGTACCTTGGCGTCGACGGGCTTGATCAGCACATCGTGCATGCCGCATGAAAGCAGGCGTTGTCGCTCCTCCTCCCGTGCGTGAGCGGTGACCGCGATGACCGGACAGGTCTTCCATACGCCACCTAGTTGACGTAGCGCCTCCAGAGTGGCTTCGCCATCCATGCCGGGCATGCGGATGTCCATCAAGACAAGGTCAACACGCTCACTCTGGGCCAGTGCCAGGGCTTCTTCTCCGCTGGAGGCCAGCAGTGACATGATGCCCGCTTCGCGCAGCAGTTCCTGCAGCAGCAGGCGGTTGGATGCCACGTCGTCGACCACCAGCACCCTCGGCAAGTCTGCAGCGGCAAGTTTCGGCAACGCGGTTTGCGGCACCGGAAGCTTGGATGTCGCCGTCAGGCCGAGCTGTCGCTTGATCGTGTCGGCCAGCACCTGGCGCGAGATGGGCTTGGTCAGCGTCTCGCCGCCCAGTGGCAGGCGTAGCTCTGGCATATCGTATGGGCTGGTGTTGGCCATCAGGATGGTCGGGCAGGTGGTTTCATCCAGGCAGGCCTGCCAGCTTGCCAACCGCTCGGGGGCCAGATCCTTGGCGTCGAGACTGGCAAGCACCAGATCCGGCGGCGAGGGTGGAGAGATATGGCCGCCGTCACCCAGAATCGGGACCTTGGCGTTCCAGGTCGAGAGCAGGTGGTTAATGGCGCGCCGGGTCGCGAGGTGAGGCTCGTAAAGGGCCACCACTCGACCGCCGAGGTCGAGCTCCGGAGTGCGATGTTCGTGCGCGTGGCCAGTGGCAGATTGAAGGAGAAGGTCGAACCGTTGCCGGGTTCGCTGGACATGGTGATAGCACCGCCCATCTGCTCGATCAACTGGCGACAGATCACCAGGCCAAGCCCCGTGCCGCCGAACTGACGGGTGTCACTCGAGTTGGCCTGACTGAAGGCCTTGAACAGCCGATCGCGCTGTTCCTTGGGCAGGCCGATGCCGGTGTCGCTGACGTTGACCCTGAGGGTGTCCTGATGATCTCGGGATTCCTCGAGCATCACGCGCACGATGACCTCGCCACTTTCGGTGAACTTGATGGCGTTGTTCACCAGGTTGGTCAGCACCTGGCGAATGCGCAGCGGGTCCCCCTGCAGGTCGGTCGGCACGTCGTCGAAGACCAGGCCCAGCAGGTGAAGCCCCTTCTGATGGGCCTGGGGCGCCTGCATTCCCAGTACATCATCGACCAGATTGACCATGTCCAGATGGACGGTCTCCAACTCGAGCTTTCCCGCCTCGATCTTGGAGAAATCGAGGATGTCATTGACCAGCAGCAACAGGCTGTCCGAGGTCTTCTGCATGTGTTCAAGCCAATCCTGCTGGCGACTATCGAGCCGTGAGCGGCCTAGTAGCTGACAGAAGCCGATGATGCCGTTGAGCGGCGTGCGGATCTCGTGACTCATGTTGGCCAGGAATTCGGACTTGATGCGGCTGGCTTCCAGGGCACGACGGTGGGCGATGTCGAGTTCGATGTTCTTGACCTCGATGGTCTCCATCGATTCCTGAAGGTCCTGGGTGTTCTGCTCGATCTGCGCCTGCATGTCTTCCTGGACACGCTCCAGGTGATCGCGAAGGGCGTTTACTCCCACCATGAGCTTGACCGTCTCTTCGGGCCCCGTTTCGGATAGCCGAATCCCATGATCACCGCGATTGAGGCGATCCAGTGCCGCCTGGATCGCGACCAAGGGCTCGGTGGTGCGGCGGCTCAGCGAATAGGCCAGCAGAAAGAGGCCCAGGCCAGCCAGCAGCAGGCCCAGCCCGTGGATCAGCAGATGACGATAGGTGCTCAGCGTAAGGCCAAGGGTCTCGACTTCAACTGCCAGCCACTCGGCGTGAGGACTGCTTAAGGGCAGCGTCAGTTGCCAGCCGGCGCCATTGGTATCAAGCGTCGGCTCGGTTGGGGGGCGTGCCGAGGAGCGGGGAGGCTGGCCGAGCGACAATAGGGGCGTGCCGGCCGCCGTAAAGAGGCGCACCGAGCGTATTTCTTCGATCTCGAGCAGGGCCTCGCCCAGCGTTCTCAGGGCATCGTCCTGTTGATCGTCCAGCGCCTCACTCATCGCCTTGGCGGTCAGGGACGTGCTGTCCATCAGGTGTTGCTGAAGCGATGAGCGACGCTCATTGGCCTCGTGGGTCAGGTTCAGGGCAGAGGTGATGGCCAGCAACCCCAGCGGCAGTAACATCAGCCACAGCAGCAGGCGCGTCTTGATCGACATGCATGACTCTCTAGAAACTTCATTTGCATGCAGTATGCCACAGCCATGGCCGATCCCTGTCACCGGGACACGCCCGGCGATATAATGGCGCCAAAGACTTTTCCAGAAGGAAGGTTAGATGCAATTTCCCACGCTCGAGGATGTGGTCGGCAACACCCCGCTGGTGCGCCTGAAGCGCATCGCTGCCGGACGCAACAACACGCTGCTGGCCAAGCTCGAGGGCAACAACCCGGCGGGGTCGGTCAAGGACCGGCCGGCACTTTCGATGATCGCCGAGGCCGAGTCACGCGGCGAGATTACCCCCGGGGATACCCTGGTCGAGGCCACGTCCGGCAATACCGGCATTGCGCTGGCCATGGCGGCCGCCATGAAGGGCTATCGTATGGTGCTGATCATGCCCGACAATGCCTCCAGCGAGCGCAAGCAGGCCATGGCGGCCTTCGGCGCCGAGCTTATCCCTGTGACTCAAGAGCAGGGCATGGAAGGCGCTCGGGACCTGGCCGAGACCATGATCGCTCGTGGTGAGGGCAAGCCCCTCAATCAGTTCGCCAACCCCGATAACCCCATGGCGCACTATCGCACCACTGGGCCAGAGCTGTGGCGCCAGACCGAGGGCAGCATTACCCACTTCATCAGCTCGATGGGTACCACCGGCACCATCATGGGCGTGTCTCGCTATCTCAAGGAGCAGAACCCCGAGGTGCAGATCATCGGCCTGCAGCCCGAGGACGGCGCCAGCATCGCCGGTATCCGCCGCTGGCCCGAGGCTTACCTGCCGAGCATCTTCGAGCCTGCGCGGGTCGATCGGGTGATCGATATCGGTCAGACCGAGGCCGAAGAGCATATGCGCCGCCTGGCGCGGGAAGAGGGCATCTTCGCTGGCGTTTCCTCGGGTGGTGCCCTGGCCGGTGCCCTGAAGGTCGCCGAGGAGGTCGAGAATGCGGTGATCGCCTTCATCGTCTGCGATCGCGGCGATCGCTACCTGTCCACCGGCCTCTATGCGCCGGAGCAATAAGATGGCGATGCTAGGCAAGCGCCGCACGCCAAAACCCGCTGCCAGGAAAGCACCGACGCCCCGCCGGGCTCAGCAGACGGCTTCCGACGACCGGGGCGTGGAGATTATGCGCCTCGCCCACGATGGCCGAGGCGTGGCGCGCGATGCGGCCGGAAAGACCCTGTTCGTCGATCGTGCCCTGCCCGGTGAACGGGTTGAAATAGCCGTTCACAAGAGCCGTCAGCGCTTTGATGAGGCGCATGTGCGGGAAGTGCTGAAGGCGGCGCCTGAGCGTGTGACGCCGCCCTGTGCGCATTTCGGCGTTTGCGGCGGCTGCGATCTACAGCACCAGGCTCTCGAGGCCCAGCGCCACCACAAGCAGCAGGTGCTGGTCGAGCAACTGGCACGTCAGGGGCTCACCTTGGGTGACGCACCGGCGCTGCTGACCTCCGAAGGGCTCGGCTACCGGCGGCGTGCACGGCTTGGCGTCAAGGTCGATGCCGAGGGCCGCATCCACCTGGGCTTTCGCGCCCGAGGTAGCCACCACCTGATCGACATGGCAGCGTGTCCGGTGCTGGTGCCGGCCCTCGAGGCCTTGCTGGCGCCGCTTCGCGAGCAGCTCGCGAGCCTCGATGCGCCGCGTCAGGTAGGGCATCTTGAGCTTATCGCAAGCGATGGAGGCGTCTGCCTGGTGGTGCGTCAGCTGCGCGCTCAGCCAGACGATGCACAGCGCTGGCAAGCCTTTGCCGCGGCCCACGAGCTATCGCTTGGCTGGCTGCTTGGCCGCGAGTCGCCGCGCCTTGAGTGGCTCACTGAGGTGCCTGATCTTCACTATGGGGTGATGCTGGCCGCGACTGAACGCGAGAACGCCCAGGAACCGGCGCGTGAATCTGTGCGTGAACCTGTGCGAGAGCTGGTACTCGGCTTTGCGCCGGGTGACTTCCTGCAGGTCAACGCCGAGGTCAACCAGCGCCTGGTCGACACGGCGCTTGAGTGGCTGGCGCCTAAATCCGGCGAGCGAGTGCTCGACTGCTTCGCCGGGGTGGGCAACTTCAGCCTGGCACTGGCCGCATACACCGGCATGGTGACCGGCGTGGAAGGCAACCCGCTGATGGTCGAGCGCCTGGCCGCCAATGCCCGGCGCAACGATCTTTCCGGGGTTAGCGCCCGCCAGGCGGACCTGACGCGTGAAGATCAGGTCCGCGCGCTACTCGATGAGACCGACTGGGATCTGGTGGTGCTGGACCCGCCCCGGGAAGGCGCAGAGGCCTTGTCGCGTCAGCTGGCCACGTCCCGGGTCTCACGGATTCTCTATGTCTCCTGTGATCCGGCTACCCTTGCCCGCGACGCGGCACACCTGGCCGCCGGTGGCTATCGACTGGTGCGCTCGGCGGTTGCCGACATGTTTGCGCAGACCGCCCACCTCGAGGCCGTTTTGCTGTTCGAGCATCCCGAAATTCCTGCGTCCGACGTGACGCCGGCGCAGATGCCAAAGGAGTGAAGCACCATGGTAAAGGTGCGTGATGACCAGCCGTTGACCGACGACGGCGCGGTGGACCTCGACCAATGGCTGGCTCGCCTCGGCGAGGAATCCGTGCTGACCGACCCAGAGCGGATGCGTGAAGCCTGTGAATTGGTGCGCAGCCTTGCCAACGAGGCCAGCCAGGCGCAGCAGTTTGGGCTTGGCAACGGGTCGAGCTATCGCATGGGCCTTGAAATGGCCGATATCCTCGGCGAACTCAAGCTCGATCAGACCGCTCTGGAAGCGGCCGTGCTGTATCGCTCGGTGCGCGTCAAGCTGATCTCGGTCGAGGCCGTCGAGAAGCGCTTCGGCCAGGAAGTCGCCACCCTGATCGAAGGCGTGCTGCACATGGCGGCGATCAGCCATCAGGCCCTGCCCAGTCAGGACATGTCCCAGTACAGCCAGCAGGACAACCTGCGGCGCATGCTGGTGACCATGATCGACGACGTGCGGGTCGCGTTGATCAAGATCGCCGAGCGCACCTGCGCCCTGCGTCAGGTCAAGGAGACCACCCGCGACAAGCGCCTGCGGGTGGCTCGCGAGGTGTTCGATATCTATGCCCCGCTGGCGCATCGGCTGGGCATCGGCCATCTCAAGTGGGAGCTCGAGGATCTGTCCTTTCGCTACCTCCACGAGGCCGAGTACAAGTCGATCGCCAAGCAGCTGGCCGAGAAGCGTCTCGACCGCACAAGCTATATCAACGATGTCGTGGGTACACTCAAGGAGCTGCTGGAAGCGCAGAACATCCACGAGTACGACGTCGATGGCCGTGCCAAGCACATCTATTCGATCTGGCGGAAGATGCAGCGCAAGCACATCGATTTCTCCCAGGTCTACGACGTGCGCGCCGTGCGCATCCTGGTGCCCCGGGTGGCCGACTGCTACACGGTGCTCGGCATCGTGCATTCTCGCTGGCACCACGTGCCCAACGAGTTCGACGACTACATCGCCAACCCCAAGAAGAACGGCTACCAGTCGCTGCATACCGCCGTGTTCGGCCCCGAGAACAAGGTGCTCGAGATTCAGATCCGCACCTTCGCCATGCACGAGGAAGCGGAGCTCGGCGTCTGTGCCCACTGGCGCTACAAAGGCCACGACACCAAGGCCAAGAGCCGCAGCTACGAAGACAAGATTGCCTGGCTGCGTCAGGTGCTCGAGTGGCAGGAGGAAGTCGGCGGCTTCGGCGACCTGCGCGAAGGGCTCTCGAGCGATGTGGCGCCGGATCGCATCTACGTCTTTACCCCCGACGGGCACGTGATCGACCTGCCGAGGGTCGCCACGCCGATCGATTTCGCCTACCGGGTCCACACCGAGATTGGCCATCGCTGTCGCGGCGCCAAGGTCAACGGCCGCATCGTACCGCTGACCTACGAACTCAAGACCGGCCAGCAGGTCGAGATACTGACTGCTACCAAGGGTGGGCCCAGCCGCGACTGGCTCAACCCGTCCGTGGGCTTCGTACGCACCTCCCGGGCCCGGGCCAAGATTCAGGCCTGGTTCAAGCAGCAGGCGCGCGGCCAGAACCTGGAGGAGGGCAAGGCGCTCTTCGACAAGGAGATGAAGCGCCTCGACGTCGAGGATATCGATCTCACCACCCTGGCGCAGAAGGTCAACTACACCACGCCCGAGGACATGTATGCCGCCATCGGCGCCGGCGACCTGCGCATTGGCCAGGTGCTGCATCAGGCCCAGCAGCTGTTCGGCGAGCACGATGACCAGGAGCAGCTCGACCGGCTGCTGGCCAAGCCGCGCCGCGAGAAGCCGGCCGCCGGCGATCAGGGCATCACCGTGTTGGGGGTCGGCAATCTCAAGACCAGCATGGCTAACTGCTGTCATCCGGTGCCCGGCGAACATATCGTGGGGTTCATCACCCAGGGCCGCGGCGTCACCGTGCACCGCCAGGACTGCCCCAACATTCTTCAGCTGCGCCTGGACGAGCCCAAGCGCATCATCGAGGTCGAGTGGGGCGAACGGGCCGCGACCCGCTATCCGGTGGATATCGAGATCGAAGCCTGGGACCGCTCGGGCCTCTTGCGCGACGTCACCGGCGTACTGGGCAACGACAAGGTCAACGTGCTCTCCGTGAACACCCAGACCGATGAGATCGAGGGCCTGGCCAAGATGACCATCACCCTCGAAGTCGATGGCCTGGAGACCCTGGGGCGGCTGTTCTCGCGCATCCAGCAGCTCTCCAACGTGCTCGACGTCAAGCGACTGAGAAGCGGCGGCAAGGGCAAGGCTCGCGGTAAGGGAGGGCGCTCATGAGCGAGCGCCACAGCCTCGATGACCTGCTGACGCTGATGTCGGTGCTGCGCGATGCCGATCAGGGCTGCCCCTGGGATCTCAAGCAGGACTGGGACACGATCGTGCCGCACACCCTCGAGGAAGCCTATGAGGTCGCCGACGCCATCGAGCGCCGCGCCTTCGATGAACTGCCCGGAGAGCTTGGCGATCTGTTGTTCCAGGTGGTCTATTACAGCCAGTTTGGCGATGAAGAAGGGCGGTTCGACTTTCATGACGTGGTGCATGTGCTGACCGCCAAGATGCTGCGCCGCCATCCCCATGTCTTTCCCGACGGCACCCTGAGTTCGCGCCGCGACGGCGAGCGTGCCGCCGAGGTCGAGACCCGGCAGGTGCATTCCCGCTGGGAGGCCCTCAAGGCCGAGGAGCGCGCCGAGCGAGCACGTCATGATGCCAAGGCCGTTTCGGTGCTCGATGACGTGCCGCGCAGCCTGCCGGCGCTGTCCCGGGCCGCCAAACTCTCCAAGCGTGCCGCGCGGGTCGGTTTCGACTGGCCCGATCATCGCGGCGTGCTGGACAAGATCCGCGAGGAACTCGACGAGGTCGAGGAGGCGCTGGCCGCGGGCGATCACGAGCATGCCGGCGAGGAAGTCGGCGATCTGCTGTTCGCGGTGGTCAATCTCGCACGGACCCTCAAGACCGATCCCGAGCAACGCCTGCGCGGCACCAACGCCAAGTTCGAGCGGCGTTTTCGTCACGTGGAGTCGGCCCTGCTCGCCGAGGGCAAGGCGCCCGGGCAGACCGCACTCGAGGACATGGAAACGCACTGGCAGGACGCCAAGGCGCGTGAAAAACAAGGCGAGACGCCGAGCTGATCAGTTGGCAAATCAACAGGTTCGGCACGGCCTCGCCACATTGCAGTAGCGGGTCAACAATTCCAATAGCCGACAGGAGGGATGTCTGTGAGCAGCGATCTGCATGAATCTTTGCGAGACAATGTTCGCGTGCTGGGCGATAGCCTGGGGCGAACCATCGCCGATGACCTGGGTGAGGGCTTCGTCGACAAGATCGAGTCCATCCGTGGCCTGGCCAAGCGCGGCCGGCAGGGCGATCCCGAAGGGCGCCGTGAGCTGATCGAGTACCTGCGTCGGCTGCCGGATCGCGACCTCTTACCGGTCACCCGGGCCTTCAACCAGTTCCTCAACCTCGCCAACATCGCCGAACAGCACTACCGGGCGCGCTTCCGTCGCGTCGAGGACTACAAGCCGGGCTTCCAGCCCGAACTTGGCGACCTGATCGCCCGGGCGCGCAAGGCCGGTCATTCGCCTCGCGAGCTGGTCGAGTCGCTGGCCAGCATGCGGGTCGAGCTGGTGCTGACCGCCCATCCCACCGAGGTCATTCGCCGCACCCTGATCCAGAAATACGACGCTATCGATGACTGCCTGACTGGGCTCGAGTCGACCGTCGACTCCCCCGAGAAACTGACCCGGGTCCATGGCCGGCTGGAAGAGCTGATCAGCCAGGCCTGGCATACCGACGAGATCCGCCACGAGCGTCCTACTCCGGTCGATGAGGCCAAGTGGGGCTTCGCGGTGATCGAGAACTCGCTGTGGCAGGCGGTGCCCGATTTCCATCGCGACCTCGACAGCCTGTTGCTCGACGCCGCCGGCGAGCGTCTGCCGCTGGATGCCGCGCCGCTGCGCTTCGCCTCCTGGATGGGTGGCGACCGCGACGGCAATCCCAACGTGACCGCCAAGGTCACCCGTGAGGTCCTGCTGCTGGGCCGCTGGATGGCCGCGGATCTGTACCTGCGCGATCTCGACCAGCTCAAGGCCGAGCTGTCGATGTGGAAAGCTAACAGTGCCCTGCGCGCCGAGGTCGGTGATGCCACGGAACCCTATCGGGAACTGCTCAAGCGCCTCACCACCAAGGTCGAGGCCACCCGCGACTGGGCCAAGGCCGGCCTCGACGGCGAGCCCCACGAAGGCGGGCCGATCATCGAGCACCGTGACCAGCTCTATGCGCCGCTGCTGTCCTGCTACCGCTCGCTGTGCGATGTCGGCCTGGATACCATCGCCAACGGCGTACTGCTCGACACCCTGCGCCGTGTCGCCGTATTCGGCGTCACCCTGACCAAGCTCGACCTGCGCCAGGAATCGTCGCGCCATACCCAGGTATTCGACGAGCTGACCGACTATCTGGGCCTTGGCCACTACCAGGACTGGGATGAGGAGAAGCGCCAGGATTTCCTGCTCGGCGAGCTCACCTCCCGTCGCCCGCTGATTCCGCGTCGCTGGGAATGCTCCGGCGAGACCCGCGAAGTTATCGATACCTTCCGAGTGATCGCCTCCGAGCAGCGCGAGGCACTCGGCACCTACATCATTTCCATGGCCGGCCAGCCGTCTGACGTGTTGGCGGTGGCGCTGTTGATGAAGGAGGTCGGCGGCGACGTGGCGCTGCCCATCGCGCCGCTGTTCGAGACCCTGGATGACCTGAACCGGGCCGGCGACGTCATCGACCGGCTGCTGGCGCTGCCGGGCTATCGTCGCCTGGCCGGCGACGAGCAGGAAGTGATGATCGGCTACTCCGACTCGGCCAAGGACGCCGGCCAGCTGGCCGCCGCCTGGGCCCAGTACCGGGCGCAGGAGACCCTGGTCGAGGTCTGCAAGCGCCATGGGGTGGATCTGACGCTGTTCCATGGTCGTGGCGGCACCGTGGGTCGCGGGGGCGGCCCGGCGCATGCGGCAATTCTTTCCCAGCCGCCGGGCTCGGTGAACGGCAGCCTCAGGGTCACCGAGCAGGGGGAGATGATCCGCTTCAAGTTCGGTCAGCCGGACATTGCCCTGCGCTCGATGGAGATCTATGCCTGCGCGGTGCTGGAAGCGACGTTGCTGCCGCCGCCGGCCCCCGAGCCGGCCTGGCGGGAGGAGATGGATCACCTCGCCGCGGTGGCGCACAAGGCCTATGTGGGCGTGGTGCGCGAGAACCCGGATTTCGTGCCCTATTTCCGCGCGGTGACGCCGGAAGGGTCCTTGGGACGCCTGCCGCTGGGTTCGCGACCCACCAAGCGCCGCCAGGACGGTGGCGTCGAGACCCTGCGTGCTATCCCCTGGATCTTCGCCTGGACCCAGACCCGCCTGATGCTGCCGGCCTGGTTAGGCAGCGGCGAGGCCTTCGCCCAGCGCCTGGCCGAGCCCGGGGGCCTCGAGCGATTGCAGGAAATGCGCAGCCGCTGGCCCTTCTTCGGCACTTATCTGGACATGCTGGAGATGCTGTCCGCCAAGGCCGATATCGACATCGCCGCCTACTACGAGCGGCGCCTGGTCGACGAGCCGGGACTGCTGGAACTGGGCGGTGAGCTTCGCGGGCGCTTCACCAAGCTGCAGGCGGCGTTGCTCGATATCCTCGACCAGCAGGAGCTTCTGGAGAACACGCCGCTGATTCACCAGGCCATCGAGGTGCGCAATCCCTATATCGACCCGCTGCATGGCCTCCAGGCCGAGCTTTTGCAGCGTAACCGGGATGCTGATGGCGCCATCAGTCCGGCGCTGACCCGCGCCCTGATGGTGACCATGGCGGGCATTTCCGCGGGGCTGCGTAACACGGGTTAATGCCCGACGGGCTATGCCCCGGCCAGTGGGCGCTCGGTTGAGGGTTCAACTGGCGCCGTGGTACGCCCGACGATGCGAATGGGTTCGCATCGTCGGGCGGTCTGGAAGAGTCTTCGCCAGCGCGACATATTTTTCATGCCTTCCTTTTTCCCTGGCTTTCTGGGCTTATCGGCTTTCCTGGCTCGCCTCCTTTCTGACTAGGCCCTTCTCTGAACGGGTCTCGCGCTTCAGCTAGGCTCCTATCACTAACACCTGTATTCAATACGGTTAACCAGCACCTCTAACCAGTACCTATAGCTAAGCCCTTTAATTAGTACCTTTCGCTAAGACCGTGGGACTTGACGCTTCGCGGTGGCTGGCGCAAGCTGATCCATAATCAAACGGCCGTATGAATGCGCGGCCGGGCACCGGCATCCAACCCTGTTTGGAGATGAATGGATGATCTATCAAGGCAACGCCATTTCGGTGGCGAGCGATACCAATAACGGGGGCGAGCCCATCGCCACGCTCACCTTCGACTTGAAGGATGAGTCGGTCAACAAGCTATCCAGCGCGGTAGTGGCAGAGCTTGGCGAGGCGGTCGAGGCCATCGCCGCGACCCAGGGCCTGAGCGGCCTGGTGATCACCAGTGCCAAGGACGCCTTCATCGTTGGCGCCGACATCACCGAGTTTCATGGCCTGTTCGAGAAGGGTGAGGACTATCTGGTCGAGATGAACCAGCAAGTGCACGCCATCTTCAACGCCATCGAAGACCTGCCGTTTCCCACCGTCACCGCCATCAATGGCCTGGCACTGGGCGGCGGTTTCGAAGTCACGCTGACCACCGACTTCCGCGTCATGGCCGACACCGCCAAGATCGGCCTGCCCGAAACCAAGCTCGGCATCCTGCCCGGCTGGGGCGGATGCGTGCGCCTGCCGCGGCTGATCGGCGCCGATAACGCCATCGAATGGATCGCCGGTGGCACCGAGAATCGCGCCGACGCCGCCCTCAAGGTCGGCGCCGTGGATGCGGTGGTGCCGGGCGAGCGTCTCGAGGCGGCGGCCCTGGACATCCTGGCCCGTGCCAATGCCGGCGAGCTCGATTACCGGGCCCGCCGCGACGAGAAGACCTCGCCGCTCAAGCTCGACGCCATCGAGCAGATGATGGTCTTCGAGACCGCCAAAGGCTATGTGGCCGGCAAGGCGGGCCCGCACTATCCGGCACCCATCGAGGCCATCAAGGTGATCCAGAAGGGCGCCGGTGAAGGGCGTGAGCGCTGCCAGGCCATCGAGGCCAAGGCCTTCGCCAAGCTGGCGCTAACCGATGTCTGCTACAACCTGGTCGGGCTGTTCATCAACGATCAGGTGGTCAAGAAGAAGGGCAGCCAGTACGCCAAGCAGGCGCAACCGGTCAACCAGACCGCCGTGCTGGGCGCCGGCATCATGGGCGGCGGCATCGCCTACCAGAGCGCCTCGAAGGGCACGCCGATCCTGATGAAGGATATCAAGGACGACGCCATCGAGCTTGGCCTCAAGGAAGCGCGCAAGCTGTTCACCAAGCAGGTAGAGCGCGGCAAGCTGACCACCGAGACGATGGCCGAAAAGCTCACCAACATTCGCCCGACCCTTTCCTATGGCGATTTTGGTCACGTCGATCTGGTGGTCGAGGCGGTGGTCGAGAACCCCAAGGTCAAGGACGGCGTGCTCACAGAGGTGGAAGGGCAGGTCGGCGAGGACACCATTCTCGCCTCCAATACCTCGACCATCTCCATCACCCGCTTGGCCGAGAACCTCAAGCGGCCCGAGAACTTCTGCGGCATGCACTTCTTCAATCCGGTGCACCGCATGCCGCTGGTCGAGGTGATCCGCGGCGAGAAGACCAGCGATGCGGCCGTGGCCGCCACCGTGTCCTACGCCCGCGCCATGGGCAAGACACCGATCGTGGTCAACGACTGCCCGGGCTTCCTGGTCAACCGCGTGCTCTTCCCCTATTTCGGCGGCTTCAGCCTGCTGGTCGAGCAGGGCGCCGACTTCCGCCGGGTCGACAAGGTCATGGAGAAGTTCGGCTGGCCGATGGGCCCCGCCTACCTGCTCGACGTAGTGGGCATGGACACCGCCGTGCACGCCAATGCCGTGATGGCCGAAGGCTTCCCGGATCGCATGGCACGCGAAGAAAAAACGGCTATTCAGGCGATGTTCGAGGCTGACCGTCTGGGCCAGAAGAACGCCAAGGGCTTCTATGCCTACGAGGAAGACAAGAAGGGCAAGCCGAAGAAGGTCGATGACGATGCAGCGCTTTCCCTGGTCAAGGGTCTCGCTAAGGGAAGCCAGGACTTCTCCGACGAGGAGATCATCGCGCGCATGATGGTCCCGCTGTGCCTGGAGACCGTGCGCTGCCTGGAAGACAACATCGTTGCCACCCCGGCCGAGGCTGACATGGCGTTGATCTACGGCATCGGCTTCCCGCCGTTCCGCGGCGGCGCGCTGCGCTATATCGACGCCATGGGCCTTGATGCCTTCGTCGCCCAGGCCGAGCGTCTGGCCGAGGAACTGGGGCCGCTCTATGCCCCCACCGACAAACTGCGCGCCATGGCCAAGGCCGGCGAGCGCTTCTATTCCGATGCCGGGAAGGCCTGAGCCACCACGTACAGGAGAGGTTGTCAGATGAGTTTGAATCCGAGAGATATCGTGGTGGTCGACGGCGTGCGTACCGCCATGGCCAAGGCCAAGCACGGCGCCTTCCGCAACGTGCGCGCCGAGAACCTGTCGGCGTCAGTGATGCAGGCGCTGTTCGATCGCAATCCGGGGCTCAACCCCAAGGAAGTCGATGATGTGATCTGGGGCTGTGTCAATCAGACCCTCGAGCAGGCCATGAATATCGCCCGTAACGCGGCGATCATGACCGACATCCCGCGCAGCGTGCCGGCCCAGACCGTCAACCGGCTGTGTGGCTCCTCGATGAGCGCGTTGCATATTGCCAGTGCCAACATCAAGGCCGGCATGGGCGACTTCTACATCATCGGCGGCGTCGAGCACATGGAGCACGTGCCGATGACGCACGGCGTCGATGTGAACCCGGCCACCAGCAAGCATGCCGCCAAGGCGGCGATGATGATGGGCCTGACCGCCGAGCTGCTGGGCAAGATGCACAACATCAGCCGCGAGCAGCAGGACGCTTTCGGGGTGCGCTCTCACCAGCGTGCCCAGGCAGCCAGCGATGCCGGTCGCTTCGACAACGAGATCATCGGCGTCGAGGGCCATAACGCCGAGGGCTTCAAGGTGTGCGTGGACCGCGACGAAGTGATTCGTGGCGAAGCCAGCCTCGAATCGATGGGCGCCCTGAAGCCGGTCTTCGACCCGCGCCACGGCACCGTCACTGCCGGGACGTCCTCGGCGCTGTCGGTGGGTGCCAGCGGCATGGCGGTGATGAGCTACGAGCGCGCCCAGGCGCTGGGGCTCGAGCCGATCGCCCGGGTGCTGTCCACTGGCGTTGCCGGCTGTGATGCCTCGATCATGGGCTATGGCCCGGTGCCGGCGACCAAGAAGGCGCTTAAGGCGGCCGGCCTGACCATCGATGACATCCAGACCGTCGAGCTCAACGAGGCCTTTGCCGCCCAATCACTGCCGGTGCTCAAGGATCTCGGGCTGCTTGATCGCATGGACGAGGTGGTCAACCTGAACGGTGGTGCCATCGCCCTTGGCCACCCGCTGGGCTGCTCGGGGTCGCGGATCTGCACCACCCTGCTCAACGTGATGGAACAGCAGGACACCCGCCTGGGGCTTGCCACCATGTGCATCGGCATGGGCCAGGGCGTAGCGACCATCTTCGAGCGCTTGAAGTAACGACCCGCTAGATGGTTGCAGTAGAAGCAATAACGGCGCCCCTCGGGGCGCCGTTTGCGTTACGGGGTACTGTGTTCGTTACTGCAGTGCTCGTTACGGCTGTGCCTGATAGGCGTCGAAGGCCTGGGTCAGGATGTCGCGCGCTTCGCTGGCATCGCCGAAGCCGTTCAGCTCGATGTCGCCACCATCCGGCAAGTCCTTGTAAACGCGGAAGAACGCGTTGATGCGCTCGGCCTGCATCTTGGGCAGATCCTCGATCGCCATGACGTCGGCGTAGGTAGGGTCCACATCGTTGGTAGGCACGGCAATGATCTTGTCGTCGGCCTCGCCGTCGTCGACCATGCGCAGCACGCCGATGGCCCTGACCGTGATCACCGCGCCGGGATAGATGCTGTCGCGGGTCAGTACGAGCGCGTCCAGCGGGTCGCCATCGCCACCTGCCGAACTGGTGATGGACCCATAGTTGGCGGGGTAGCGCACCGGCATCGAGACGTAACGATCAACAATCAACTGACCGTGCTCGGCATTGATCTCGTACTTGGTGAAACTCCCGGCGGGGATCTCGTTGACCACGTTGAAGCTGGCCGGCGCGTCATCGGTTTGCGGATAGTCGAAGACGTTCTGCTGCGCCTGGGCGGACGCGGCAAACAGCAGGCCAGCGGCGACTAGGGAAGAGAGGGCGACTTTCATGAAACCTCGTCGTGTCTTGGGGAGTGAGGTTTCCAGTCTATTCAGTGAAGGGTGACATGCGCGTGACAGTGTTCTGGTTTCTGCTGGCCAGGCCATGGGCGGGGTCGGAACCCCCGGCGCGCCTGGATCAGGACGGCTTCATGGCGCTCACCAAATCCCGGTATCCAGGCCGGCGGCCAGGTAGAGCCCCAGTTCTTCCACCTGGTCGGCGAAGGCGTCCTGCCAGTCACCCCGCAGGATCAGCGGGTCCTGCACCCACCGCCAGCGCAGCCCGGTGACGATCGACTCCACTGCCCGGCGGGTGCCGGTGCCGTCATGGCCGGCACGCACGTAGAGCGCGCAGGGCAGGCCCTGCTTTTCCTCGAGCACGGCGTAGTAGCTGCGATCGAAGAAGTCCTTCAACGCTCCGCTCATGTAGCCGAGGTTTTCGGTGGTGCCGAGCAGGATGGCGTCGCAGGCGCGAATATCGTCGGGGCCGGCGTCGAGCGGCGCCTTTACCATCACCTCGATGTCGTCGAGATCCGGGTGGCGGGCGCCACGGTCGGCCGCCTCGCGCAGGCGCTGGGTATTGGGGGAGGGCGCATGGGCCACAATCAGCAGGCGTCGGGTCATGATCGAAAGGGTGCCAGCCAGCAAGCCGACTGGCTAGAGGCAGGCCGGTGTCTAGCTAGATGCTTCACGCGGCGTTGTTTCAGCGTCGGCCGGCGTCGGGTCAAGAGTCCGGCCGTTGGCCGGCTGCAGGCTCGGTGGCCATCGAGGCCGCATAGCAGGGCGGTGAGCTGGGGGCAGTGCCGTCTGCCTCGCGGTCTTCCTTGGCAAGTGCTTCCAGCAGCGCCTCGCGCAGGATCGGCAGGTGAGATTGTTCAAGGTCGCGCGCCGCAGACAGCAGCGTCAGCCGCCCGCGGCGCGCCAAGCGCATCAGCGGCAGCAGGCAGTCCTTGGCATCCGCCATTTCCCAGCGATAGCGGCGGGTGAAGACGCCATGGCTGATCTTGGCCTGGTGCCAGTCACGGCGCAGGCCATTGGAAGGGGAGGCATCTCGGTACCAGTCACTCAGTGCCAGCGTTTCCCGCCGTTTGCCCCGGGGCCACAGCCGATCCACTAGCACGCGTGAGCCGTCGTCGGCCTCCGGTTCGGCATAGATACGCTTCAACTGAATGTCATGCCCCATGACAAGCGACTCCTGATTAGTGGCCAAGCGCGGCCAAGCCTAAGAAAGACTAGTCACCCACTCCTTCGCTTGCCACATACTTGAGCGATTCCAGCGAAGCGGTGCCGGTGACGATGGCTTCCAGCTTGTCGCAGAAGGCGGTGAAGGCGTCGCTTGAATGCCCCGGCGTGCGATGCAGCTCGATCTCGACATGCCCAAGCGAGGGCAGGCCTTCGTCATCGCCGACGATGCGACAGCCTGCGGGGACACTTCGCGGGGTCTTGACGGTGGCCGCCAGGCCCGCCTGAACCGGCAGATTGATACCGGTGGGCGACTGGCTGGAGTAGCGTACGTTCCAGCGCCAGTCGGTAGGACCCAGTGCCGCGAAGGCATGGGAACGGAAGGTGCAGCCTTCGGGGTTCAGAGCCAGCGGCAGGGTATCCCATTCCTCGAGCGAACAGTCCTCGGCCACCACCCACACCATCGGCTCGCGTCCCAGCAGCCGGCCGGTCTGGGTCGGCCCGTGGCGCACCACTAGGGCAGCATCCAATAGGCCTTCCTGAAAGTCATGCACTAGCGAGCCGCTGATGCTGCAGATGACTTCGAGGCGTACCTCGGGGAAGCGGGCGGCGAAGCGCGGCAGCAGCTCAGGTAAGTAGGTACTGGCCTGTTCCTCGGAGGTGCCAAGCCGGATCAGCTCGCCCTGGCGCTCCACACCCATTACCCGCTGCGCCTCATCCTGCAGCTTGAGGATATGGCGGGCGTAGGGCAGCAGGCGCCCTCCGGGCGGCGTCAGTACCACGCTGCGACTGGTGCGCTCGAACAGCGATTCGCCCATCTGGTCTTCGAGTCGTTTGATCTGCAGGCTGACGGCCGACTGGGTGCGGTGCAGCACCTTGCCGGCGGCGCTGAACCCCTCGCATTCGGCGACCGTGACGAAGGCGCGTAGCAGGTCGGTATCCATGATCTATGAGCCCTTGCAATCTTTTATATCTTAACCATTCATTTCTATTATTAAACCTGCCTCTCTACCCTGTCTATACGTTATTGATCAGGCAGGAGCAACGACATGCAAAGCAACCGCATTCAGGAAGACGATACCTCACTGCAGGGGCTGATCGACCTGGAACGTTACCCCATTCATCGCCTTGAGGGTGACCGCGGACGCGAGCTGATCGCCGAATGCCGACAGCAGCTTGGCCAGGACGGCTGTGTGGTGCTCAAGGGCTTTGTGCCCAAAGAGGCCCTGGCGCGGCTCGAACAGGAGACCGAACGCCTGTCGCCTCAGGCGCACTACAACCAGACCGAGACCAACCCCTACAACAGCGACGCCGACCCGAGCCTGCCGGCCTCGCACCCCAAGAACCGCTTCGATGACCGCACCAACGGTTTCGTTGCCGGTGATCGCATCGACGGCGATACCATCATTCGCCAGGTCTATTCCCACCCCGGCTTTCAGCACTTCATCGCAAGCGTCGTGGGCATGGACGAGATCCATCAGTACGCCGACCCCCTGGCGGACCTGGTCGTTAATGTGCTGCGAGAGGGCTGCCAGCACCCCTGGCACTACGACACCAACGAATTCATCGTCACCATGATGACTCGTCAGTCTCAAGGTGGCGGGCGCTTCGAGTACGCCCCGGGCATCCGCAGCCCCGAAGGCGAAAGCTTCGACGAGGTCGAGCAGGTCATCGACGGCGACCGCTCGCGACTCAAGTCCCTCGATCTTCAGCCGGGTGATCTGCAGGTCTTCTTCGGCCGCTACTCGCTGCACCGAGTCACGCCGGTAGAAGGTGACCGCGAGCGCCACACCGTGATCTTTGCCTATGCCAAGGAGCCGGGCTTTATCGGCCGCCCCGAGCGCGCCAAGCGCATCTTCGGGCGCATGGCCCCGGTCCACGAGCGGCTGCTCCAAGAGGGCATGCAGCGCAGCGACAGCCTGGCCGACTGAAGGCGGCGACGCCTCTGCCCGACCTTATGCATATCCCCCGCGAATACGGCCACGAATAAACAGAGAGCTTGATCATGAGCATCGTCGACTTCGACAACCTGACCGACAACGAACCCGCCACGATTCCGGTGGTGCCTTCGGCGCCCGTGGGCAACGGCGACAGCATTCCCACCGCCTTCGACCCGGTGCAGCTGCGTGGCGGGCGCCTCAAGCGCCTGCGCCAGATGATGGCCGAGCAGGGCTACGGTGCCGTGGTGCTGTTTGACCCCTACAACCAGCGCTATGCCACCGGTTCGCGCAATATGTTCGGCTACTTCCTGCGCAACTCCACCCGCTACATCTATGTGCCGCTCGAAGGGCCGGTGATCCTTTTCGAGTACCCGGGCAGCGCCCACGTCTCGACCTGGCTCGAGACCATCGACGAATCGCGCACCTCCAAGGTGGTGTGGTCGGCGGTCAACCAGCGCGACAACCTGTCCTCCGATCCCTTCGGCATCGAGATCGCCGAGCTGATGGAAGAGCACGGCCGCGGCAACAAGAAGATCGGCCTGGACCGCTGCGCGCTGAACCTGGCCCGCTCGCTGGAGGCGCAGGGTCTCGAGGTCTTCGACTGCATGCAGGACACCCTGCATTGCCGCCGCATCAAGACCCCGGAAGAGATCGCCTGCCTGGCCCAGTCGATGGCAGGCTCAGAGGCCGCGGTGGCCGAAGTGGAAGCCGCCATCAAGCCGGGTGTCACCGAGACCGAGCTGTTTGCGACCCTCTACGGCAACGTCATCAAACAGGGCGGCGAGTTCATCGAGACGCGCCTGCTGTCCTCCGGCCCGCGCACCAATCCCTGGTTCAACGAGGCAAGCGATAGGGTCGTGCGCCCCGGCGAACTGATCGCGCTGGACACCGACACCATCGGCTGTCACGGCTACTACTCCGATTTCTCGCGCACCTTCCATGTCGGGCCGGGTCGCCCCAGCGGCTACCAGCAGAGCCTCTACCAGATGGCCTATGACCAGGTGCACCACAACATGTCGATCCTCAGGCCCGGCATGAGCTATCGCGAGATCGCAGAAAAGGCCTGGAAGATTCCCGAACGCTTCCTCGATCGTCGCTATCCGTCGATCATTCATGGCGTTGGCATGCATGGCGAAACGCCGCTGGTCGCTCACCACATGGACTTCGACCGCTTCTCGAAGGACGGCATCCTCGAGCCCGGCATGGTGGTTTCGGTAGAGAGCTATATCGGCGAAGTCGGCGGTGCCGACGGCGTCAAGCTCGAGGAAGAAGTGCTGGTCACCGAGACCGGCATCGAGAAGCTCTCGCGCTATCCGTTCGATGAAGCCCTGCTGGGCCGCCAGGTCTGATAAGGCTTGCCGGTCGCGGGATGAACCGACGGGCGAGCCCAGTATCTGAAACATAGACCGGAAACATAGACCGAGAACACGACCCAAGGTTGGAGTCAGCCCCAGATGCTTACCCTGAACCATCTCATCGCCGGTGAAGCCGTCAGCGGCGAACGCACCATCGATGTGTTGAACCCGGCCACCGCCGAACCCGTGCGCCGCCTGGCCATGGCCGACGGTGCCACCGTCAAGCGCGCCATCGATGCCGCCCGAGAAGCCCAGCCCGCCTGGCGCGATATGCCGCCGGCCAAGCGCGCCCAGGTGATGTACCGCTTCAAGACCCTGCTCGAGCGTGATGCCGACGAGATCTGCGCGCTGGTCAGCGAAGAGCACGGCAAGGTGCTGGAAGACGCCATGGGCGAGCTCAAGCGGGGCATCGAGAACGTCGAGTACGCCTGCGGCGTGCCGGAACTGCTCAAGGGCGAGTATTCCCACAATGCAGGTCCCGGCATCGACACCTGGTCGAACCACCAGCCGCTGGGCATTGTCGCCGGCATCACGCCGTTCAACTTCCCGGCCATGGTGCCGCTGTGGATGTACCCGATGGCGCTGGCCTGCGGCAACGCCTTCATCCTCAAGCCTTCCGAACAGGCGCCTTCGGCTGCGGTCAAGATGGCCGAACTGCTCGACGAGGCCGGTCTGCCCAAGGGCCTGTTCAGCGTGGTGCACGGTGACCGCGAGGCCGTCGATGCGCTGATCGAGGCGCCTGAGGTTCGTGCGCTGAGCTTCGTGGGTTCTACCCCGGTGGCGCGCAAGATCTACGAAGGCGGCACCCAGCAGGGCAAGCGCGTACAGGCCCTCGGCGGCGCCAAGAACCATGCCGTCGTGCTGCCGGATGCGGATATCGATAACGCCGCCAGCACCTTGATCGGCGCCGCTTACGGCAGTGCCGGCGAGCGCTGCATGGCGATTTCGGTGGCCGTATGCGTCGGCGATGCCACTGCCGACGCCCTGGTCGAGCGCCTGGCTGGCCAGGCCCGCGAGCTCAAGATCGGCCCGGGCACCGAGAAGGGCCTCGACATGGGCGCGCTGATCAACGCCGGCCAGCGCGACAAGGTCGCCGGCTACATCGAGCAGGGCGCCGCCGCCGGCGCCGAGCTGGTGGTCGACGGACGCGAGCATCCGTTGGTGGAAGGCTCGCCCGGCTACTTCCTCGGCGCGACCCTGTTCGACCGGGTCACCCCGGAGATGAGCATCTACCGCGACGAGATCTTCGGCCCGGTGCTGTGCGTGGTCCGTGTCGAGACCTTCGAAGACGCCATCGCGCTGATCAACGCCCACCAGTACGGCAACGGCACCTGCGTGTTCACCCGCGATGGCGAGGCCGGCCGCCGCTTCGCCGATGCCATCGAGGTCGGCATGGTGGGTATCAACGTGCCGCTGCCGGTGCCGGTTGCCTTCCACAGCTTCGGCGGCTGGAAAGACTCGCTGTTTGGCGACCTGCACGCCTACGGCCCGGATGCCGTGCGCTTCTACACCCGCCGCAAGGCCGTCTCCCAGCGCTGGCCACAGCGCAGCGCCCAGGAGAGCGCCCAGTTCAGCTTCCCGTCCTAGCTTTTGCCGGAAAAGTTAGCGGCTCGAAATGCTGATGATCACGCCCGCCCCGCTTGTCGGGGCGGGCGTTTTTTGGTGCGGCTACGCCCCCGACAACCTCCTGTGCGGCCTGGCATGCAGTGCTTTACACAGGCCGGCTCAAGCGATGCCCTTGTCTAAGGGTGCCATCACGGCAGCATCGGTTCGTTCAATGGGGCGTCATGTAAATCAACGTAAAAATCAGGTTAAATTAAGCCTGCTGAAGCCCTGATTTCCCCGAAGCGTGGTTCCTGCTGGGCCATAATCACAGGAAAATAGCGCCTATCACGGCATCACCTGGCGGCAGCATGGGGCGCATGCTTCGAATCGAAGTGCGACCGGTCATCGTCGAGCGCTGGTCTGCGGTAGTTGTCCAGAAATCTAGCGCACGTTCCAGCTACTGCATCCGGCGAGTATTGGGTGTAAAACCGCTTGTATGCTCACCACAGGCAGAGCGCCGTCGCTTGCCTGCAATAGGCTTCATATAACATCCGATTTTTCGGAAGGATATTACAGGGCGTTTTGATGATTAGTATTGAGCAGATGGGCATTGTGCTGGGGGCATTGCCAGACCCTGTATTTATAATATCGCGCAGCGGAAAATACGTGGCCGTGTTCGGTGGCCGTGATGCTCGTTACTACCACGACGGCAGTGGGCTCGTCGGGTTGAACATTGCCGATGTGGTGAAAAAAGAGAAGGCCGATTGGTTTCTGCAGCAGATCGGGCTCGCCCTGGATTCCGGTAATCTATTGATTAGAGAATACGAATTAAGCAATAAGGATGTCAGGGGGTTGCGAGAGGACGGCCCCCAGCAGCCAATCTGGTTCGAAGGCCGTATTCAGGGGCTCGATTTTCAAGTGGACGGTGAAGCCGTGGTGCTCTGGGTTGCCAGTAATATTTCTGAGCGACACGACATGGAGGTCCAACTGCGTGCGCTCAGCGACACCGATCAGCTCACAGGACTTTTTAACCGCAGAAAGCTTGAACTCGACCTGGCGCTTTTTCATGAAACCTTTGAAAGGCACGCAGTGCCGACGTCCATTCTGATGTTTGACCTTGATAACCTTAAGAAAATTAATGATACCTTAGGACATTATGAAGGTGATGAAATCATCGTGGCTGTCAGTAATGTTTGCCGCTCAGAGCTGAGAAAAACCGATATTGCCTGTCGCTTTGGCGGGGACGAGTTCGTGATTGGCCTGCCGAATATTGAACTGGAGCACGCGGTGCAATTTGCCAACCGGCTGCATGAGAGCGTCAACCGTGAGCTGAGTCGCTTTTGTATTGATGGCATCTCCCCAACCGTCAGCATCGGAGTAGCGACAATGCTGCCCGAAGACCGCTCGTATGAAGACACCCTGAAACGCGCGGACAATGCATTGTACGAAGCGAAACGAAGCGGCAAGAACCGGGTTGTGGCGGGGTGATGCAGCACCATGCCTGTGCTGAAGGAGCGAACCCAAGTGAACCCCAGAATCAGCATGATTACCCTCGGCGTGAGCGATCTGGCTCGTTCGGTCCGCTTCTACGAGCAAGGCCTGGGCCTGCCACGCATGGCATCGCCGCCTACTGTGGCATTCTTTCCGCTCAACGGTAGCTGGCTGGGGTTGTATGGCCGCGAAGCTCTCGCCGACGACGCGGGTGTGCCGGCTGACGGCAGCGGCTTTGGCCCACAACCTGAGCTCCGAGGCGGAGGTCGACGCACTCCTTGATCAAGCGGTGGCCGCCGGCGTCATCCTGGTCAAGCCTGCGCAGAAGGTCTTCTGGGGCGGCTATTCCGGCTACTTCGCCGACCCCGATGGCCACCTGTGGGAGGTGGCCTACAACCCCTTCGGCTGGATCGGGCCAAGCGATGATGTTGCCTAAGCAGGCTCCCCGAGTGGCGTCCACCTGTTCAATGGAACGCTGTGCAAATCGACGCGAAAGAACGCTACATAAAGGGTTCTTGATCGTTTATCTCCCCAGGGCAGGGGGCATGATTCTACCAGGTCACGACTGCCAGGAAGGTGGTGCCTGCCAAGGCGTTACCCGGCGGAAGCGTGGGCGAGGCGGATGGACATGTGGAGGGTGGTTAGCTGGTATCGACATGAAGCGGCCCTGCCGGAAAAGGCAGCGAGCACGTTCTTCAGTGTTATGCAGCATGCAGGATGATTGGTTTTATGCTGCCGACTTATGCTTAAGTTTTCGGTATTTCAGAAGCTTACGGGGTAGGTGGGCGTGCAGCATAGCATTGTTGAACGTGCATGCGCGTTCAAGTGAAATATCGAGCACGCAGTCTCATACCTGTTAGAACGAGAAAGATATGGGTACTTTGCGGTTGTTACCGCGGCGGTAAATCAAATCCAGCCGGGCTATTCCATAAGTGCCAATGATGATCGTTTGTCACCGACTCCTTTTTGTCGGGGGCGGGCCTGGCGCAGAGGCTGGAGAGTAGGATGCGCTCAGGTGCGGCCGCGGCCACGGAAGCAGGTGGTCGTCCGCGCGGTGCGGTCACGGCAGGATTCGGTGAGTCCGCGCCCGATGCACTGCGTCAGCTCGATTGTGGACACTGAGCTTCTTGTAGGCTCGCTCGGCCCGACTCCTGGCAGCTCCTCGAGAAATCCCCAGCTTGTCGGCGATGAGCGCGAAGCTGAGTTTTGTCGGCAGGTAGCGCAGCACGCGGATCTCTGCCGGGGTGATCGAGGCGGCCATGCGGGCGGCGGCCGCCTGCTCGTCGGAGGCTCGCACGGCCTCCCGGTCCCGGGCGACGGTTTCATCCGCCGCTTTATCTGCGGCTGCGCCTCTCGCCACGGCCTCTTCGACGGCGCGGTCCGCGGCTGCCATGATCAGGCCCGCATTGCTGAGGGCGTCGGCGGCCTCGCTCGCCGCGGCCAGCTCTAGCAGGCCCGCCTCCGTCAGCACCTGGAGGGTCTCGGCGGCGGCCGCAGATCGAATCCGGGCCGAGGCGGCCACGGCCTCGTCGGCTTCGGCCAGTGCAGCGACGGCCCGCAGTCTCGCTTCCGCTTCGGCAGCCTGCGCCGTGGCGATGGATCGAGCGGCCTGCTCCATTGCCGCGAGCTCGGTGTCAACGACCAGCCCGAGCTCCGGTGAGAGGAAACCGGAACCCAACAACGCGCCGTCCGCCTCGTCGATCACGTCGAAGAGCGCTCGGGCCCAGCGGTGGTCGACGAGCAGAAAGGCGACCGCCGTCCCGGCCGGCAAGGCCTGCGCCAGCCCCCACAGCCGGGCGGGTGCGCCATCGCCGGGCTCGGCTCTGGCGACGTCGTTCGGGAAGAGCCTTGCGACGAGCTCACCGAAGTCGTCGTCTTCACCGAGGGACGACTGGACGACGCTGCCGTCCTCGCCCTTCTCCACTATCATCATGTCCAGCACGCGAACGCCACTGCGGGCCTCGAGTCGATCGACGGCGGCGATAATGCGAGCGACCGGATCGCCTGGAGAAAGGGACATGGCGAGCAACTGGAACGGTCCGGACATCACGTCTACCCCTTCGCTTATGCTGATAAGATAAATACGGAAAAGAAGAATAAACGGGTGGACTTACCCCGGTGCAGTAGACACTCCTAGCCTATTATTAGAGCATAGGAGCAATTGTCATGAGTAGCTAACGTTATCCCCCAGAATTCAAGAACGAAGCGGTTCGACAATTGCTGGAGCGGGGCTATACCGTCGCCGAAGTGTCGCAAGGCTTGGGAGTCTCGGCTCACAGCCTCTACAAATGGGTTAAGGCCGTGAAGCCGGATAAGTCTGATGAACAGGCCGCCGAGTTGGTCGAGGACAAGAGCGAGATTCTCAGGCTGCGAGCACAAATGCGCCGGATAGAAGAAAAGCGCGATATTCTAAAAAAGGCCGCTCGGTACTTTGCCAGAGAGCCCGAGTGAAGTACCGGTTTATCAACGATCATCGGTACGAGTTTAACACCAAAACCATGTGTCGTGTGCTCAGTTGGCCCGTAGCAGTTTTTATAAATGACTGCATAAACCCTGGGTTGGCTCGGTAATATCGACGGATTTTTTTGTAACCAGAAAAGAGTTAAAGCTAATATATTTTTCGGTGGAGCACGGAGAGGAACAATACTTTTTCTTTAGTGAACCATTCGAGGAATTGAAGATTCGAGCAGTATGGTCGCACATTGATAGCGCCTTTTCGCGACCGGTTCTCGAATCGGATTCCACCGCAGATTACGCGCCTACGCTAGTTATAGCTGAGTTCATTAAGTCAAAAGGCTATGATGGCATCGTCTACAAGAGCGCTTTGGCTGAAGGGTATAACCTCGCTTTGTTCGATCTAGATTCAGCAGATCTTGTGAACTGCACAACCTTTGAATTGAAGTCACTACCCTTGAGCTTTCCCCCAACCGAAAATCTCTATTATGTTGATCGTCGGAAAAAACAAATAACCAAGCGGTCAACCGGACGCCAAAAGCGTGCCGCTTTTGGTTCCCTCCGCTGGCGCTCCGGCGCCGGTTACCTTAGCGTTATATCAGGACTCACTAAAAGGCTGCTTCTGGCCGTTTGCTGCCGCTATCCCCTCGGCCGCGAGCCATGAGGCGCCAGCCCTATTGCCGCCTCGCGGCTCCCTTCTCGGCACCACACCGACCTGCCTGCCGCATTCAGATCCTTTCCCGCCCGCTTCACCACGACCATCCCCCTGACAACCCCGTGCACTTTCCATGCTGCCCACCGGGCTGATGCCGAGGCGGCGAAGGGAAGGGCGATCTATTCTTGAGTGAGGCCCGGCGATCATGGCCGGCGCCATGGCGCCCGCGTTGGTGAGCGTGGCGCGAAAGGTCGCCGCGGCGGCCAAGTGCCTGCATGTATCGATAATGGCGCTCACACAAGGGAGGAAGGCAGATGGCAACGCTAATCGTGTTTCACGAGGTTGAGGATGGCGAGCGCTGGGCGAGGGCCTGGAAGAAAGGAGCGGGTAGTCGGCACGAGATGTTCGCGCAGATCGGTGTCAGCGCGCGTACTTTCAAGGATGCAGAGCACCCGAACTCGGTGGGGCTGATTCTGGAAGTGCCGGACATGGCGCGGTTCCAGACCTTCATGGCATCTGACGAGGCCAGGCAGGCGATGGAAGAAGACCGACTGAAAGTCGATTCCATGCGCACGCTGGTTGAGTTCACGCCCTGATGTTGTGATGTCTGGGGCTTTAGATGGCGGCAGGGCTTTGGAGCAGGGCTGCAAATGGGATGTCAGCCGGGCCATGTTGTCGATGTAGTGCCTCGGCGTTACGTGATGGGTTGAATAAGGCGTCTGCTACCATCATTACCTGATGTAGCGCCGTCGCATGCGCGAAGACGCCTGACTTCGTTTCCAACGACATCCACTCCAAGGAGCTTCCCCTCATGGCTTTTGCACCCTCGAGCATGCAGCTCACCAGTTCCGCGTTCTCTGCCCACGGGGCAATTCCCGCCAAACACACCGGGGAAGGAGAGAACGTCTCGCCGGCCCTCAACTGGACGGACGCTCCCGAAGGCACCAAGGGCTTCGCGGTGATCTGCCATGACCCGGATGCGCCGCTGGTACAGAATGGCAGCTACGGCTTCGTGCACTGGCTGCTCTACAACCTGCCGGCCGACACCATGTCGCTTGATGAGGCCACAACCGTGGGTACCAGTGGCGTCAACGATACCGGCAAGAACGGCTACAGCGGCCCGATGCCGCCGGAAGGCCATGGTGACCACCTGTACTACTTCTGGGTGCTGGCGCTGGATGCGCAAACCGATCTGCCCGAGGGCCTGACGCAGCCCGAGCTGCTGACCAAGCTTGAGCCGCATATTCTTGGCATGAACCGCCTGGTCGGCATCTATCGCCGCGACTGAATCTTGAGTTGTGCTCTTGAGCCTTGATGCCCTTGTCGAACGGTGATGGCCAGAGATGATCCGAGGTGGTTATCTCTGGCCGCCCCGACGAGGCCGCAGCATGACCGTTGAGAGGAGCTTTCAAAAGAGCTTCCAGAAGCACCGTTCAGAAAACTGCCCCGTTTAGCCTTTCGTTCTGAATGACGCGACTGGCTTTAAATCACGCCCGACCCGGTTTGCCGGGGCGGGCGTTTTTGTTTTGGTGGCATGCTGGTGCCAGGCGCCGCACCTGGGCTATTGCCAGTAAGCGATGACTAAGCGACGACCCTCAGCGGTAAGGCGAGTGGATATCAGCCGGCTCCCTTATCTGCCCGCCTACGCCAAACGGATGCAGAGCTACACTCAGCGGAGTCAGGGCTGATCGCCGTGGGCTAGCGCCCACGTAAGGCCGAGTCTCCATTCATGACATTCGGAAGGTACATCCATGAGCACTCTCGTTGAAGATCGCGACCTGGGGTCGTCCCGCGACTGCCCGGTCGTCGAGGGCAAGCACCAGATTCAGCACGTTACGCCTCGTACCGCCGATGTTGGGGGAATTCCCGTCAATCGTGTGCTGCCTTCGCGGCAGCGCCGGCTGGTGGGGGCCTGGTGCTTCCTCGATCATGCCGGGCCGAGCGTCTTCAAGGGCGACTCCCGTGGGTTGCGGGTTGGCCCCCATCCGCACATCGGCCTGCAGACGTTCACCTGGATGATCGAGGGCGAAATCCTGCACCGCGACAGCCAGGGCAACCAGCAGGTGATTCGCCCCGGCCAGGTCAACCTGATGACCGCGGGGCGTGGCATCAGCCACACCGAAGAGTCGGTCCCCGGCGAGACTCAGCTGCATGCCGCCCAGCTGTGGATCGCGCTGCCTGAAGCGGATCGCCGCACCGACCCGCGCTTCGATCATTATCCCGACCTGCCGTCCTGGGAAGAGCAGGGCGTCGCTTTCACGTTGCTGACCGGTGAGTTCGCCGGCCGGCGGGCGCCGACGCTGGCGTTCTCGCCGCTGGTGGGGTTGGATCTGGTCAGCCGAGAGGCCAGCACCTTGAGGCTTTCGCTGCGGGCAGACTTCGAGTACGGCGTGTTACCCCTCGAAGGCGAACTGGACATCGAAGGCGAAACCTTTCCGACCAACGAGATGGCCTATCTGGGCCGCGGGCGAGAGGCCGTCACCCTGTCACTCCCAGCGGGTGGCCGGGTCATTCTGGTCGGCGGCGAGCCGCTGGACGAGGAGATCCTCATCTGGTGGAACTTCGTCGGCCACAGCAAGGCCGAGATCGCGGAGGCGCAGCAGGACTGGGAAGCCGGCAGCCAGCGCTTCGGCAGCATTCCCGATTACGACGGCGCGCCCCTTACGCCGCCGCCGCTGCCCTGGAAGCTGTAGCGAGAGAGGCTTCCCCCTCTTCCACACTGCGAAGTACCGCGAAGGACAGCGCATGACCGAACGCCACTCTGCAGCGCCATCGTCGAACGGCGGTGGCGTCACCATTCGTATTCAGCGCCGGGCCAACTTCTATTTAACTCGGCTATTTCCACTTGATGTTGCAGCCGCTCGACGGCATCTGGTCCGGGTCCGGGGCATCGCCCGAGAGCACCAAATCGGCGGCGGCTCGTAAGTCTTTGCCGGTTACCGGCAGGTCCTTGCTGGGGCGGCTGGAATCGAATTGGCCGTGGTAAGCCAGCAGGTGGTGGCGGTCAAACAGGAAGAAGTCCGGCGTGCAGGCGGCATCAAAGTCGCTGGCGACCCTCTGCGTCTCGTCAATCAGGTAAGGAAAGGTGTAGCCGCGCCGGCGTTCCTCTTCGATCATCTGCTCCGGGCTGTCATCGGGGTGTCTCGTGAAGTCGTTGCTGTTGATGGCAACGATCTCCAGCCCGTGATCGTGATACTCCTGAGAAAAATCGGAAAATGCATAGGCGATGTGCTTAACGAACGGGCAGTGATTGCAGATAAAGGCCACCAGCAAGGGACTGCCAAGGAACTGCTTACTGCTGAACGATTTGCCGTGGGCATCCCGAAGGTCGAAGGCCGGCATGGGTCTGCCCAGTTGGATCATCTTTGATGATGTAAGCGACATGGCGATTCACCCTCCTGATCCGTGGATGCATAAATGCGGTGACGAGCCATGCCTACAGCGTAGCAAACTCGAGGAGGACAACGGTCTCAGCTCGGTGAAGGATAGTTTCGTCCTGTGTTAAGTCCTGTGTTAAGTCCTGTGTTAAGTCCTGTATTCAGTCGGTGATCAAACAACTGGGCAGGCTCTCGCGTAGTGAGCGGGGAATGATGCCCAGGTCGCTGAAGGTGCCGACATGACGGCCGACGATGTTGTCCAGCGCCAGCAGCGACAACTGGTCGTGAGTCAGCAGGGGGCTTGGCAGGGGCGAGAGCAGGGTGGCCAGGAAGCGCCATACCGGCATGGGAATGGGCACCAGCGGGTGATCACGGCGTAAGTGGGCCATCACTAGCATGATGATATCGCGATAGCGCATTGCGTCTTCGCCGCCCAGCTCGAAGAGCCGCCAGGCCGGCGGACGCGGTCCCAGCATTTTTCCTACCGCGCGGGCGACATCCCGCACATGGACGGGCTGTAGCTGCGCCTCGCCCTGGCCAAACAGGGGGATCACTGGCAAGCGGGTGAGCTTTTCCAACGCTGACAGGAAGGCGTCATCGGGCCCAAACAGCACGCTGGGGCGCAGCAGCGTGGCCTTGGGGAATGCCTTGAGCACGGCCGCTTCGCCCCGGGCGCGGGCGCTTATATACCGCGACGTCGAATGTTCGTCGACGCCGATTCCGGAGACATGCACCAGCCGGCTGATGCCGGCCTCGCGGGCGAGTCTGGCCAGTCGGCCGGCCGCCTCGACGTGGATGGCGTCAAACGTCAGTCGGCGCGATTCCACATACAGGCTTACCGCATTGACGACGCCGCCGGCGCCGGCCAGCACCTTGGCGACGCTGGCCTCATCCTGAATGTCAGCGCTGCAAAGGCTGATGGGGTCACCATCATCGATGCCCTCGGGCAGGCGAGGTGAGCGGGCGGCGATGCGCACGCTGTGGCCGGCTTCCAGCAGCTCACGCACGATAGCCCGGCCCAAAAAGCCGGTGCCGCCGAAGACTGTGATCGGGCCGTCGGGCATGCGCTCTCTCATCGGGCTGGCATGGGGTGGGTTAGTCCATCAGGTCTAGCAGTCGCTCCACGGCCAGCAGCAGCTGGCGTCGCGGCTGGGCGCCTTCGAGGATGCCGGCATGCTCGCCGTTAAGCGAGAAACGTAGTCCTGGCACGCCTTGAATACCCAGCTCCTGAGCGGCCTGCTGGTCAGCCAGTACCTGCTCGCGATAGCGCCTTTCATCCAGCGCTTTCTCGAGCGACTCGCCATCCAGACCGAGGTCATTTGCCACTGCCACCAGTGCCGTCGGGTCCGCCAGGTCCAGGCTGTCTTCGAAAAAGCCACGAAACAGTGCCGAGCGCAGGGTGTCGGCGGCATCGATATCTTCGACGGTAGCGGTCTTCTCGTCGGTGCTCTGGGCATCGACGTCTCTGGCCCAGGCGGTCGCCTCATGGGCCAGCCGAGAGCGAGGCTGGATACGCGGCAAGCGTAGCGTCATGCCGCGTTCTTCGGCCATGGGGTAAACGGCGCGTCCCCAGATATCGTGCAGATAGTCGCCGTCCGGCTCCAGCGTCGGTGCGGGCTCGGGGCGCAGCTCGAAGGCCCGCCAGCGAATGTCGATTGCCTCACCGAAGCGGGCCTTTAGCGCTTCCAGCTCGGGCTCCTCCAGATAGCAGAAGGGGCAGACATAGTCGCTGAATACATCGATGGTGATGCGAGGTGAGCTCATGGGGTGCCTCATCGCGTAAATATCGCCACACCTTAGCCCGCCAGCACCTCTCAGCCAAATGCGCTCCTGCCGAATCGGCTCCCGCCGTGGGGTGTTCAGGCGGTTGACGGGCTCACTCTGGCTGAACGCAGCGAGTACTTCGCGTTGACTTTTTTAGCGGGCTAAATATTATTGTCATCTTTTTATGTGCCGTTCTGCTAATGATGTCACTCGTTCGTTAAGGTGCAAGAACGCCGTAGGGTGAAGATGGGCATTGAATGGTGAATGACCGCCGGATTGCGGTTCCGCGCAGGCAACAAGGAAAGGTTTTGAAGTATTTTATTCCAGAGGTCTCTGATCAGGCGGCGCTAAGACTCGATGACAGCCTGCGTATTGGCCGCGGAAACAAGCGTGACTGTTTCGTTCATCCTGGTGATGCCGGCCAATGCATCAAGGTGGCGCGCCACCAGGATCGCTGGGAGGAGTGCCAAGAGCAGAGCATCGTTGAATGGTTCTACCTCAATCACCTTAAAAAGCGGCAAGTACCGCTGACGCACATTGTCGATTGCTATGGCTGGGTGAATACCCACCAGGGCGCGGGGCTCGCCATGGAACGCGTCCAGGAAGACTGCGGAGGGTCAGCGCTGACCCTGCGTGAGGCCCTGCACAAGGAACAGGTGAGTCGCGACCAGCTCGTCCGAATGCTGGCTGAGCTGAAGAAATGGGCGACCAAGTACGCTGTTGTGGTCTCGGATTTGAATACCGATAACCTCATGGTCCGCCCCGGTGATGGCGAAAGTGACGCGAGCCTAGTGCTGGTGGACGGGTTCGGTAGCCGCAAGCCTGACTGGAAATTTACGCTCTATCAGCGGTGTCTGTCCTTTTCCCGGATCAAGACCAAGCGGCAGTGGAAACGCCAGGAAGTCACCCTTTTCGATACAGTAGATGAAATATGCGCGTGAGGTGACACCCCTGTGATGGGTGTCTCAGCCGACTGGTGTTGGCTGTATCGAGCGCTTGGCGTTTCTCCACGGGGCTTTCTATTACCTGCCATTTCTTCTCTGGCTTTCCCACTCAGGGCCATCTCATCTAGGGCTATCCCGCCTAAGGCCATCCCACCTAGGCCCTTCTCAACGCCGGCGATCTCATCACGAGCCTTTCCGCTCACTGATCTATAGTGAGGGGTAGCATCAGCACTTGCATGAAATACGATCAAACCCGATACGGCGTCTCATGCTTCATGAACCGTCAGCCCTGAGGGCATGGCGAAAAGGATGGTTGCGATGAAGGTCTTTCTGGAACCCATCACGAAGCATAACTGGGATCAGGTGGCACGCCTGAACGTGTCGGACGAGCAGCGTCGATTCGTGGCGGATAATGCCTATTCCATTGCCGAATCACTGTTCAGCGAACATAGCGTGGCGCGGGCGATCTGCGTCGGTGATGAGCCGGTGGGCTTTATCATGTATGAGTCGCTTGCCTATGAAGGCAAGCCGCGGGAATTCAATATCTATCGTCTGATGGTGGGCAGCGATTTTCAGCACTGCGGCATCGGTCGCAAGGGCATGCGCCTGACGCTGGATGCGCTCCTTGAGCAGGAGGGCGCGGAGCGCATCACGGTT
Organism: Onishia taeanensis; assembly: GCF_003268885.1. Lineage (GTDB taxonomy): Bacteria > Pseudomonadota > Gammaproteobacteria > Pseudomonadales > Halomonadaceae > Onishia > Onishia taeanensis_A. The sequence continues at coordinate 210,396 of NZ_QLSX01000001.1, read as the reverse complement.
TGCTATGTGCCGGGCAATGAAGTGGCCAGTGACTTTTACGAGAGCCTGGGGTTTCACGAGGTAGGGCTGAGCAACGGTGAGATGGTCGCGGAGATCAGAGCTGAACCGACGACAGATGCGCCGTCGAGCGACCAGCACTGCTAGGCTTAAATCGGTCACAGTTGCATTCCCAAGCACAGTCATATTCCCAGGTACGTTCCCAGTCACAGGCACAATCTCAGGTTCAGTCACTCAGGTACAGTCTCAGCTACATTTCCCGTCACAGAGGGAGAACGGGCCATTCAGGTCGGCTGCCTGGCCCTGACCGGAGGGCATCGATGACGCAGAACAGTGGTCCCGGCACGCCCAACAGGCCCGGCATCCCCAGCACCAGTCCCGGCGCAGAAGCCGGGCGTGATAGCGTCCAAGGTGCGCAGCACCTTGATGACGAAACCCTAACCCCGTTGCTGCTTCGCCGTGTCGGCATCGACACCTACCGCGAGAACGTGGCCTATCTGCATCGTGATTGCGGGCATTATCGCGCCGAGGGCTTCCAGGCGCTCTCAAAGGTCGAGGTGCGCACAAACGGCCATCGTATCCTGGCGAGCCTCAACGTGGTTGATGATCCGGCCATCGTCGCCTGTCATCAGCTCGGGCTCTCCGAGGATGCCTTCAAGGCGCTTGGCGAAGCGGAAGGGCACCCGGTCAGCATCTCTCAGGCCGAGCCGCCTGCCTCGATACCGGCCCTGCACCGCAAGATTGCCGGTGAGCGCCTGTCCCGCCAGGATTTCAAGAACATCATTCGCGATATCGCCGAGCTGCGTTACTCCAAGATCGAGCTGACCGCCTTCCTCGTCGCCTGCAGCCAGGGCGAGCTAGATCGAGAAGAAGTCTTCTACCTGAGCGATGCCATGTGTCAGGTCGGGCGGCGGCTGGACTGGCACGAGCACCCGGTGGTCGACAAGCACTGTATCGGCGGCATTCCCGGCAATCGCACCTCGATGCTGGTGGTGCCGATCGTCGCGGCCCATGGCCTTTTGTGCCCCAAGACGTCGTCCCGCGCCATCACCTCGCCTTCGGGCACCGCCGATACCATGGAGGTGCTGGCCAAGGTGGATCTGCCCTTTCATACGCTGGAAGAGATAGTGCGTACCCACCGCGGCTGCCTGGCCTGGGGCGGCACCAGCGAGCTGTCACCGGCCGATGACGTACTGATCGCCGTCGAGCGGCCGCTGTACCTGGATTCAGCGGGGCAGATGGTAGCCTCGATCCTGTCGAAGAAGGTGGCTGCCGGGTCGACGCACCTGCTGCTCGACCTGCCGGTGGGGCCCCACGCCAAGGTGCGCACCATGTCCGAGGCGCGGCGCTTGCGCAAGCTGTTCGAGTTCGTGGCCGGGCGCATGGGGCTGGTCCTCGATGTGGTGATCACCGACGGCAGCCAGCCGATCGGGCGGGGGATTGGCCCGGTGTTGGAAGCTCGCGATGTGATGCGGGTGCTAACGCATCATCCCGACGCGCCCAATGACCTGAGGCAGAAGGCCCTGCGCCTGGCGGGACGCATGCTCGAGTTCGACCCCGACGTGCGTGGCGGCGACGGCTTCGGCATCGCCCGGGATATCCTCGATTCCGGCCGAGCGCTGGAAAAGATGCAGGCGATTATTTGTGCCCAGGGTGAGATGCCGTTCGACCTGGAGAATCCGCCGCTGGCGCCCCACAGTTTTGAAGTGATGGCCACGAAAGCCGGCGTGGTGACGGGCATCGACAACCTGAAGCTGGCGCGCATCGCGCGTATGGCCGGGGCCCCGAAGCCCGCCGGGGCGGGGGTCGATTTGCTGACGCGCATCGGTGATACCGTAGAGGTCGGCCAGCCGCTCTACCGTGTGTACGCCGCGTATCACGCCGAGATGGCCTTCGCACGCCAGTCCTGCGAGCGCGATAACGCCTTCAGCATCGGCTTTGCGGATGAGATCACCCGGCTGAATGTGGAGTTCTGATGGATACCCGGCTTGCCTATTTCGAGGATGAAGCGGCGCCGGCGCTGCGCTTGGCCGAAGCGGCCGGGCTCAAGGCGAGCGTCATCAAGCGCCATGACTTTCCCGATCAGGAACTGATGCTGACCCTGGTGCCGCCGCTGGCAGATGCCCTGCCGCGAACGCTGGTGGTGTACAGAAGCCTCGACCGGCCCAATGACAAGCTGGTGGAACTGCTGCTGGTGGCCCGCCACGCCCGACGGCTGGGTGTGAAGCGGCTGGTGCTGGTGGCGCCGTATCTCGCCTACATGCGTCAGGATATCGCCTTCCATCCCGGTGAAATCGTCAGCCAGCCGCTGGTCGGGGGCTTTCTCGACGAGCTTTATGATGCGCTGATCACCGTCGACCCTCACCTGCATCGCATTTCGCGCCTCGAAGAGGTGATGCCGCGAATTCAGGCGCTGACGCTCTCAGGGGCGCCTACGCTCGCGGATCTGATCCAGAAGAAACGCAGTAACCCGCTGCTGCTGGGGCCGGATGCCGAATCGAGCCAGTGGATCGAGATGGCTGCCGCTGCCACGGGGCTCGATCACGGGGTGTGCCACAAGGTGCGCCACGGCGACACTCGGGTCGAGATCGCGCTGCCGGATCTCGATCTGTGCGGGCGGGAAGTGGTGCTGATGGACGATATCGCCAGTTCCGGCCACACCCTGGCCCGTGCCATCGAGGCGGTGCTGGCCGCGGGGGCCGACTCGGTCGATGTGGCGGTGACGCATGCGCTGTTTGCCGGCGATGCGCTAGAGGTGATTCGCCAGGCCGGCGTCAACGAGGTATGGAGCACCGACTGCATCGCCCACCCGAGCAACGCCGTGGCCATGGCGCCTATCCTTGGTAAGGCGCTGGGTGAGGTGCTGGCTGACACCCAGCGAGACACCTGATACATGGCGATCATAGAAGCCGGCAAATAATACTTAAGACACCCTGAAAAGAGCCCCGAAGAAAGCCCCTTAGAGAGTTCCTAAGAGAGTTTCTAAGAGAGTTTCTAAGAGAGTTTCTAAGAGAGTTTCTAAGAGAGGCCTCAAGACAGCCCTGGCAGCGACCCGGATGGCGAGAGCCTCGCTATCCATCACGACGAGAATATGAAAGGCTCACGGCATGATGTGTACCCTCTAGGGGTACAAGACCTCTCCGCGGTGTCCTCCATTTAGCTAACCAAGTTGTCGTCATGATTGAACACTCGAATGCCATTGATGTCCTTCGAAGCTCGCTGGAGCTGCCTTGCGGTGCGCTTTTCAAAAACCGCATTGCCAAGTCAGCCATGTCGGATTCGCTCGGCAACGGCGGGGGTGACCCCACCGAGGCACAGATGCGGCTTTATGAAAGGTGGGCGGAAGGCGATGCGGCCGTTTCTTTTATTGGTGAAGTGCAGGGTGACCCTCGCTTTGCTGAGAAACCGGGCAACCTGGTGCTAGGGCCGCATTCCGATCACCAGGCGTTGCGGTCACTCACTCGCCGAGGCATGAGCGAGGGCTCTCATCTATGGGCGCAGCTCGGTCATGCTGGCGCCCTTGCGCACGCGCCGATCAGTCAGCCGAAGGGGCCCTCCGCCCTTGACATCGAAGGCCTTCAATGTGGCGGTATGTCGGTTGAAGAGATAAAGGCGCTACCCGGCATGTATGCAAGCACGGCATTGCAGGCCAAGGAGGCGGGCTTTAGCGGCGTGCATATCCATGCCGGACACGGCTTCCTGCTCAGTCAATTCCTGTGCCCCTTGTTTAACCACAGGGACGACGGTTACGGCGGTTCCATCGAGGCAAGGTGCCGCATCGTGCTCGACATCATAGACGCCGTCAGACACGCAGTGGGGCCTGCGTTTCCGGTCGGGATCAGGATCAACTCCACGGACCAGCTGAAAGGCGGCTTGACGGAAGCTGAGGCCCTCGAGGTAGTGCGCATGCTCGATCAAACCTCGATTGATCTGATTGATATCAGTGGCGGCACCTATTTTCCCGGCGCGAGGGAAAATTCCGACTCATCCCTACGCGGGCCATACTTCGTCGACTTTGCCAGGCGCGCAAGAGCACTCACCCGTGTGCCTTTGATGGTGACGGGAGGCTTCAAAAGGCGCGAACAGGCCCTCGCGGCAGTGGCCAGTGGCGCGGTCGATGTGGTCGGGCTGGCGCGCGCCTTTATCCTCGACCCTCGGCTCGCCAAGACCTGGTTGAGCAAGGGGGGCGGTGATCCTGAGTTTCCGCAATTCGCGTCTGCGCCTCCGGGGGGCGTCACGGCCTGGTACACCCTGCGATTAACCGCCTTGGGGGAAGATCGGGAGAGTGAGGATCGGGAGAGCGCCTCAATGCTGGATCTTCCCACCGCTCTTCGTCGCTACGAGGAACGTGATGCACAGCGTTGCATCACGTGGCGCGAGACGTTCTCGCGATGGTACCCATAGGTCAGGGCGCAGCTGAAAGCGCTCACTCCCCGTTGAGGGTGGCGAGAATCCGCCGTGAGCCGCCATGGTCACGATGCTCGCCGAGCCACACCCCCTGCCAGGTGCCAAGCGCCAGGCGGCCGTTTCTCACCGCAAGCGTCAGCTGCGTGCCGAACAGGCTGGCGCCGATATGGCCGGGCATGTCGTCCGGCCCTTCCATGGTGTGTCGAAAGAAGGCCATATCGCCAGGTGCGATATGGCGCAGGAAGGCGTCCATATCGTGGCGCACGTCAGGGTCGGCATTCTCGTTCAGCGTCAGCGAGGCCGACGTGTGCATGAGCTGAAGATGCACCAGGCCAATGTTGATGGCGGACAGGCCCTCGAGGCCTCCTTCGATGTCGCGTGTGATCAGGTGAAAGCCCCGCGAGCGCGGGGCGAGGCGAATCTCGTTCTGTTGCCACATGGTCAAGGGGCCTTCTTCGGGAAGAGTGCAGCGAGTTTGGCGTTGGCCGTGTCCTGCCATTTGCCCGGTAGCCGGGCGGCCTGCTCGAGGGCCGTGCGGGCTTCCTGCTCCTGACCGAGGCCATGGAGCGTCAGCCCCAGGTTGAGCCATGCTGCGGCAAGCTCCGGGTCATGCAGGGTGGCAAACCGGAAGGCATCGGCGGCGCCGGCTCGGTCGCCGCTTGAGTAGCGCGCATTGCCGAGCCCAAACCAGCCCATGGCGAGCCCCGGCCAGCGTTCGACAAGCGCCTCCCAACTGGGTCGTAGTTCAACCGCGCTCTGCACCCGTTCGGCATCACTGATGGCGCTGAGTGCCGCCGCGGCGGAGATGCCGGCAGGAATCTCGCCGGGCGGCAGGGCGACCATCGCCCAGCGGTCGCTGCGGGCCCAGGTGGCATCAAAGGTGGAGAGCGCCATGTCCTGACTGGGCTTGAAGCCGGTGTGCAGCCGGATCGTTTCCTCGGGTAGGTCATAGCCGATGGCTACAGCGTAATGCCAGAGCGGGGCGATCGGCAGCGACAGATTCTGCATGACCACCACCGGTTGGCCGGCGGCCAGCGTCTTGAGCAGCGATTCGATGTCATTGTCGAGCACGAAAGGAATGCGCCCCTGGCGGCGCACCGTGGCGAGCATTTCTGGCTGCACGCTGCCCTGACGGTTGGGCAGGAACAGCTGCGGGATCAGGGCATCGACGCCTATCTCCACGCCGCTATCGTTGAGCACCATGGCAAGAGCGGCAGGGCCGCACTGGTAGTCGCGCTGGCCGAAGAAGGGCACATCCGCGATGCTTGCCTTTAGAGGAATGCCGAGCCGCTCGGGGTTTGAGATGCGCGGCGTGCTGGCACAGCCGGCCAGTAGCAGAAGGCTTAGCACACAAAGCAGAACGCCCGCAGTGCGGGCGTTCGGCAGGTGCCAAATAGATGGGCGTGTCATACGATCAACGCACGAACGGGTAGACATTGGTCAGACCCAGGATGTCGGTGACCAGCAGGATCACGAACACCGCGAACAGGGCGCCAACCACGCTGGCACCGGCCGGCATTTCGTCGAGCTGGTTCGCCATCTGGGACACTTCCTCGTCGGACAGCGCTGCCACGCGGGCCTTCACTTCTGCCGGCTGAACGCCTTGCAGCAGTAGTTGCTGCTGAACGTCCTCGCGGGCTAGCAGCTCGTTGATGCGTTCCCGATCGGAGGCCACTTGCGAAGCGCTGAGGGCATCCTGCGTCGAGACCAGGTCGTTGGCCTGTGTGGCCGGCACCGACGCCACTGCGGGCAGGCTGCCCAGTACCAGGAAGGCAATCAACAGCGGGCTAATGACGCGAGCGAGTTTCTTCATCATGGAATGATCCTTATTGCTGAATTGGCATTTGGCTTCTTCTTGATGATCCGAGACATCCAAGTCTTGGGAACGATCTAGCGACACGCGATGCATGCTCAGTATACGGGGAGATAACGATGATTTTCATGCCTTTTCTGTATGCGATTGCGAGGGGGAGACCGCCAGTAGCCGTGGCGACGGACATCGCCCCTTAGGTGACCCCTTACATCTCTCCCCAGGCTGGGCTCCCCTGGTGCTGGTGGGTCAGGATATAGTCATATAGATAAGGCGAACTTCACTTTCCTGGTGCACTTTGCGAGACTCTCGCACCCTTTGAGTGCAGGAAGTATGAGTCAGTGAAATCCTATCTCTCGAAAATGCGTGGTGAGCCTATTCAACGCCCCCGAGCCTGCTGGCGGGATGCGCTCTGGTCCTGGTTTGGCGCCTTCGCCGGCATGCTGGCCATCAGCTGGCTGAGTGCGCACTGGCTGAGCAGCCAGCTGCTGATCGTGGGGTCCTTTGGTGCGACGTCGGTGCTGATCTATGCCGTTCCGGCAAGCCCCCTGGCACAGCCCCGCAATGTGCTCATCGGCAGCATGCTCTCAGCCATGCTGGGGGTGGGCTGCTTCCAGCTGCTTGGGGCTACTGCGGTGGCCGTGGCGCTGTCGGTGTCGCTGGCCATTCTGGTCATGCAGCTGACCCACACCGTGCATCCCCCCGGTGCCGCCGCGGCGCTGATCGCCGTCATCGGCGGGCCTGAGGTACATGCGCTGGGGTGGTGGTATCCGCTGTTGCCGGTGGGCATTGGCTGCGCCCTGATGTTGGGGGTGGCGATTCTGGTCAACAACCTGGCGCGTCACCGGCGTTATCCGGTTCACTGGCGCTGAGCTGGCGGTTCTCCCTCGACGTCAGCGATAGCCGGCCATCAGCTCGCGGACCAGCGGGGTGTCGGCGTCGCGGTGAGTGGGCAGCTCGAAGCGCGCTTTGGCAATGGCGGTGCGTGACAGCCGGGCCTCGATCAGCATCTCTCGATCTTCGGCCAGCGCCAGGGTTTCGCCACGTGGACCGAGAATGCGTGATCCGCCCCAGAAGTGACTCCCGCCCTCGGGGCCGAAGCGATTGGCCATGATCACCGGCGTGCCATAGGTCATGGCGTAGAAGTGCAGGTTGATGGCCCAGTTCTGCTCGTTGGAGAAGTCATCGCTGACGATGCCCGAGGCCGAGTTGATCGGCGCGCACATTACCGTGGGCCTTGCCAGCAGGGCGGCATGCACCAGCCCCGGGTTCCACAGGTCGGCGCAGATCAGCGAGGTCGCGGACCAGCCCGGACGGACGTCCACGTGGTTAAGCTCGCTGCCGTGAGTGAAGAGCTTACCTTCCTCCAGGCCACCGTAGGTTGGCAGGTTGAGCTTGCGGTGCACGGCCTGAAGTGCGCCATGCTGAAGAATCGCCAGGGCGTTGTAGTACTCGCCGGGGCTCGCTTCCTCGACGAAGCCGACCACAACCTGCATCTCGCCGGCTTCCTGGGCGAGGCCGGCTAGTCGCGGGTCCTGGGCCGGGCAAGCCAGTTCGATTACCTGGTTACCCATGCCGTAGCCGGTCAGCGAGAGTTCGGGAAAGATCAGCAGTTCCAGCCCGGCGTGGCGGGCCTTGGCAATCATTTCCAGATGGCGCTCGAGGTTGGCATCGACATCGCCTAAGGTGGCGTTGATCTGGGCGGCGCCGACGCGCAGGTGATCCTGGTAGTGCATAGTCGGGTCTCGATATGGGATGACGGGAGGTGGGGTAACGAGCCATCGCCGTGGATCATCGCACCCACCTGGCGGTGCTTCAAGGCGCGCTCAGCAGGCCCAGCAGCTCGCTTGCGTTGCGGGCTTCCAGGCTCATCACTACCTCGCGAAGCCGTGTCGCTCTCTCGCCTAGTACGGGCTCTGCCAGCGCTTGATACTTGTCGATCACTTCGGCGTCCGAGAGGGGCTTGTCCGGGTTGCCGCGGGCCTCGAAGTCTGCGCTTTCGATGACCTCGCCGCTGTCGAGATGCAGCTTGGCGCGCGCCCAGCGTTCGGCGGGGAAACGGGCGTTAAAGGCCTCATCTTCATGAATCTCCACCTTGCTGGCCAGGGCCTTGAGGTCCAGAGCCTCGAGTTCGTCGCAGACCCCGGCGACATCCACGGTGCCACGGCCCAGGGCGCAGGCCACCGACCAGGGCAAGCTGTATTGGGCCTGCTCGGTGGTTGCTGGGTGCGTCACATGCAGGCGCTTGCCCTCGTGGAAGGTGGCGATCTCAATGCGTGCGATCCTTGCCGGGTCGCGCTTATCAGCGGGTAGCGCGAGCACGGCTTCCACTGCAGGTTGCGCCCAACGGCACACCGGATAGGCCTTGAAGTACTGTTCATGCACGTACCAGCGTTCGCCCAGGTCCTGCCAGATAGAGGCTACCTGAGGCGCCGTTACGGTCAGCGCTGGGGCGCCGGAGAAGCCTTCTTCGGCCAGCAGGGCCGCCGAGATGCCGGTCATGGCACCCCAGCCGGAACCGTCCTTGAGCATCGTCGGATGGTCGATGCAGCGCATCATCTGGCTGCGCGGACCATAGAACTCGGCGATGCCGAGTGCGTGATGCAGGGTCTCGATGTCGAAGCCGCGCAGGCGAGCGGCCACTGCCGCGACGCCAAGTGCGTTCCAGGCGCCCGAGGTGTGGTAGTCCGGGCTCTGCGCATGCAGGGCGATCCCGGCCCGGGTGGCGATCTCGTAGCCGTAGACGAGCAGGGCAAGAAAGTCACGTCCCGACAGCTGCGCGACCTCGGGCAGGGCAAGCAGGCCGGGCAGCAGGGCCACGCCTGAATGTCCCTTGGTCAGCACCTGACCGTCGTGGGCATCGAGCGCATCGATCAGCCAGGCACCGTGCAGGGCGACGCCGGTGGGCGAGGCCTGCCCCGGGGCGAACAGCAGCGGACGGTCACCGCCATGCTGGGTGGTCACGAAGCGCGCAGCCTTGTCGGCAAGCGCTGTGCGGGTGGCGCCGGCGGCTACGCCCAGCAAGTCGAGTAGGCAGCGCTTGGCCTGGTGCAGGTCGGCCTCGTCGAGGGTCGAAAGATCGACCCGGTGCATCCAGGCGAGCGGGGCCTGATCTTTTGTGGGGGGCTCGTGCGCGGTGAGTTCCTGTTTCGTCAGCTCAGGCATGGCAGTGATCTCGGGAGCAGGGCGGGTGGCAAAAAGAAGGCCGCCCTGGGGCGGCCTTCGAGACGATCGCGCAAGCGGGGCGCTACCCGCTCAGGCGCCGATCACAGCAGGTCGTGTTCCTTGAGGAAGCCTTCGGCGACCCGCTCGATGGTTTCTTTCTCGACGTCGACCTGGGCGTTGAGGCTGGACATGGTTTCGTCGTCGAGCAGGCTGGAGAGCTTGTCCATCTGGCCCTCGAGCTTAGGGTTGGCTTCGAGGGTTTCTTCGCGCACCACCGGGGTCAGCGCATAGGCCGGGAAGTAGTTCTGGTCGTCTTCGAGGACCTGGAAGTTGAAGGCCGGAATGCGGCCATCGGTGGCGAACACCAGGCCGACGTCGACCTGTGCGTCGCGCAGGGCCTGGTAGACCAAGCCGGAATCCATGCGCTTGACGTCGCCGCGGCCGACACGGAAGTCATAAGCCTGCTGCAGCGGGCGCCAGCCGTCTTCGCGAGCATAGAACTCGGCATTCAGGGCGAAAGTCAGGCCTTCGTCGTCGTTGACCGCCTGGGCCAGATCGGAGAGCGTCGCGATGCCGCGTTCCTGGGCATCGTCTTCACGCATGGCCAGGGCGTAGGTGTTGTTGGCATCGGAGGGCGCGAGCCAGACCAGGCCCTTCTCGGCGTCGAGTTCCTTGACCCGCGTGTAGGTGTCTTCCGGCGACAGGCGCTCGGTGACGTCGTTGTAGTTGATCAGCGAGGTGCCGGTGTATTCCCAGTACAGGTCGATCTGGCCGTTTTCCTGGGCCTGGCGCAGCACGGCGGAGCCCATGCCGGAGCGTTTCTCGACGTCGTAGCCCAGCCCATCGAGATACTGGCTGGTCATGCTGGCAAGGATTTGTTGCTCGGTGAAGTTCTTGCCACCCACTACGATCTCGTTGGCCTGGGCGGTGGCCATGGTGCCGGCCAGTGCCGCGCCGGTGAGCAGGGTCATCAGGGTTTTCATGGTGTCGCTCCTGTCTGTGATTTGTCGGTCATTAATTATTGGTTGTGAATGACGAGGCGTCAGTCATGCGTTTTGCAGTGGGTCGTGCGTCCTTGCTGGCCGAGTCGCTGCCGGCCTTGGGTCTCCTGAATCAGGCCCGGCCTGGGTTCACGCCTCTAGGCACCAGCAGGAAGGCAGTGATGGCGATCAGCATATCCACCACGATCGCCAGCAAGGCCGTGGGAATGGCGCCGGAGAGCATCATCACCGGGTCATAGAGGTCGATGCCGGTAAAGATCAGCTCGCCAAGACCACCAGCCCCGATCAGGAAGGCCAGCGGCACGGTGCCGATGTTGATGGCCAGCGCCGTGCGGATACCGGCAAAAATCACGTACAGCGCATTGGGCAGTTCGACCCGCAGCAGGCGCTGGGTGGGCGACATGCCGATGCCTGCCGCAGCTTCCTTGAGAGCCGGCGAAACGCCCTTGAGCCCGGTGTAGGTGTTGCGGGTGATCGGCAGCAGGGTCGCCACGAAAAGCCCGAACACGGCAGGCAAGGTGCCGATGCCCAGAAAGCTCATCGACAGCGCCAGCACCGCAAGTGTCGGGATGGTGGTGCCCACGTTGAGCACCTGCATCGCGGATTCGGCGACCTTTTCCATGCTGGGGCGCGATAGCAGGGTGCCCAGCGGGATGGCGACGATAATCGCCAGGCTGCCGGAGATGGCGGTCAGCCACAGGTGTTGCACCGCCAGATACTGGATGTCTGGTATGTAGAAAATGAAGTCGTCGATTACGCCACTGGACTGGCTCCAGACCCCGGCCACGAAGACTGCCACCAGCACCAGCAGGCGCATTGCCCCTGAGAGGTTCAGCGTCGGCATGGCTTACTCCTTGTCGGCCGGTGACAGCGATGCCCCGGCATCCAGAGTGGCCTCGTCCCGCGAGTGAGTCCGGTAGCGTGAGCCCAGGTGGTGGGTGATTGCCCGCTGGGTGATCTGGCCGACGATGCGGCCGTCATCATCGACGCAGGCTACCCAGGTCATGTCGTTGGCGAACATCAGCGAGGCGACCTTGCGCAGGTCGTCGTCGAGGCTGACCACTACCGGCACGCTCTGGAAGTGATCCCGGCAATGGCCCTTGGTGGTGCGGGCCACGGCGGCGTTGATGATGCCCACCGGCTGGCGCCTGTCGTTCACCATCACGATGCTGTTCTGGTAGCCGTACTCTTCGATGCGCTTGAGCGCGGTGTCGAGAGTGTCGTCCGGGCGCACCAGGCCGATCTCGTCGCTGGCCAGGTCGCGCACCTTGACCAGGTTGAGGCGCTTGAGGGCACGGTCCTCACCGAGGAAGGACTCGACGAAGTCGTTCTTGGGCGCAGCCAGCAGCTCATCGGGTTCTGAGTACTGCACCAGCTTGCCGGCGCGGAAGATGGCGATGCGGTCGCCCATCTTGATCGCTTCGTCGATGTCGTGGCTGACGAACATGATCGTCTTCTTGAGGTCCTGCTGCATTTTCAGGAACTCGTCCTGAATCACCGCCCGGTTGATCGGGTCGATGGCCCCGAAGGGTTCGTCCATCAGCATCACCGGGGGATCGGCGGCCAGTGCCCGGGCCACGCCGATACGCTGCTGCTGCCCGCCGGAAAGCTCGCTTGGGTAGCGCTTGAGGAAGGCATCCGGCTCCAGGGCGATCATGCGCATCATCTCCCGCGCGCGCTCCCGGTACTTGGTCTTGTCCCAGCCCAGCAGCTTGGGCACCACGGTGATGTTTTCCTCGATGGTCATGTTGGGGAACAGACCGATCTGCTGGATCACGTAGCCGATGTTGCGCCGCAGGTCCTGGGTGTCGAGGCTAGTGGTGTCCTCGCCATTGATGAACACCTTGCCCGAGGTCGGGCGGATGATGCGGTTGATCATCTTCAGGGTGGTGGTTTTGCCGCAGCCGGAGGGGCCGAGCAGGATGCAGATTTCACCGCTCGGCACTTCCATGCTGATGTGGTCGGCGGCGGTCACGGCGCCCTTGGGCGTGTCGAAGACCTTGGTCAGGTTATCGAGTCGAATCATGAAGCGGTCCTTGTCTGGTCGGCAGAATGTGGCACGAATGACGGCTCAGGTGGCGGCGGCGGCGCGCTCCATCCCCTTGGGCGTCAGGCGCTTCTGCAGCGCCAGCAGTGAATAGTCGACAATGATCGCCAGCACGCTGACGGCCACGGCACCGAGGATCAGCTGGCGCGGATCGGACTGGGAAATACCGCGGCTGATGAAGGTGCCGAGCCCGCCAGCGCCGATGTAGGCGGCGATGGCCATGACGCCGATGTTGAGCACCACTGCGGTGCGCACGCCGGCCATGATCACCGGCACGGCGAGCGGGATCTCGACCATGCGCAGGCGCTGGTTCTGGCTCATGCCGATGCCGCGAGCGGCCTCGCGCAGTGCTGGATCGACGTTGTTGATGGCGGTGTAGGTGTTGCGAATGATCGGTAGCTGCGAATAGAGCAGCACCGCGATGACCGCCGGCATGTAACCGATGCCCTGACCGATGACCGATAGAATCGGGATCATGATGCCGAACAGTGCGATGGAGGGGATCGTCACGATGATCGAGGCGATGTAGAGCACGGTCTTGGCGGCGCGCTCGTTCTTGGTGATGGCGATGCCGATCGGCACCCCCGTCAGGGTCGCGATGCCGACCGCTACACCCACAAGGGAGATATGCTCGATGGTGCGGGTCAGCAAGAGCTCCAGGTTGTCCAGAGCATATTGAAACAGTTCCAAGCGTCGTCTCCTTGATTATTGTGTCTCAAGACCGGCAGGAGTTCGCCGGCCCGGGATGACGGTGCAGCGCATTAGTGCGAGCTTCCGATAATCACGCGGACAGGGGTGCCGGCGCGGGAACCGGCTAAGCGTAGCAGAGCGGCATAGCCATTTGTTATCGATATGGATGACGATACAAAATGCCAATTATTGATAATGGTGATTCAAGCGCGTAAGCGACCGCTTACTTTGTGCCGCTTCATGATGTTGCGCAAGAGGAGAAGAGAGGGGAGAAGAGGGGGGAGAAGAGGGGAATGAGGAAGATGGCTTGAGGCGCTGAGATCTGTGAGCAGCGGCCATATCAGCCGTCAGGGTTTCCCTATATGCTCCAAAAGTGAAGGGATTGGCAACTTTGCCGCAATGAGTCGCAATGGAAGGTACTCCGGTGTCATGAACACAGATCATCCCGTTATCGATACTCGCCAGGCAGTCGCCAATTTTGAGGCGACTCTTGAGCAGTTCAGGCAGGCCCGCACGACGGACCCCAAGGCCCCCAGCGGCGAGGTGCTGGAGTCGGCCAGAGTCGTCATGACGACGAGCGAGGGGCTGGATGCGCTGTACGCTCGCGTCTCTGACGTGGAGGCGGCGGGCGTCTTCGCCGGACGGGACTGGGCACAGCCTTCCATCCTGCAGCCGGTGTTGGCGGTGCGTTCATTGCGACAAAGCAGTGCCGAGATCACGGTCATTGAGGCGCTCAGTGAGCTTCGCCTGCTGGCGGTGGCATCAGGGGACTACTTTCATTCGGGTATTTCTGCCGAACAGGCCAGGAATTTCCTGACCCAGGTGATGGCTCTGAACCTGGACCTGTTGGCCGGGCAGATGAGCGAGGCGGACCGCGAGCGCCCTCAGGCGTTGGGCGCTATCGTACAGTCGCTGTATCAATACCTGCTGGTCTGGTTGGGCTACGAGAGCATTCTCGCCAGCTTGGTCGACGAAGTCGGACGTCTGTTGGTCCAGCGCCCGATCCAGACCGACAGCATCAAGGAAATGGTCAGCCAGATTGCCAAGTGCCTCTTTGACCCGGAGATCGAAACCGCCGGTACGGAGGGGGCTGCGCGCCTGGTCAGTGCACTCTTCGGTCCGACCCCGGGCTGCCGTGAAGATCCCGGCTTGACGGAGTATGCCGAACGCCTGTCGGCCATGGATCGGGTTGCCCTGGCCGACGAGGCTTGTGCCTTCGCGCGTGCGATGCATGAAACGGGGCTGGTATCGGCGTATCACGCCGTTTTCCTGCGTCACCTGCGCGGCCAGTTTGACGATTTGATCCCCGAAGCCCTGGGGCTGAGCATGACGGGCACCGATGCCCTGCAATGCTACAGTGCGCTGGTGTACCGGCTGATTGATGAGGCGATTTTCCCTGAAACCACTCAGGCGGTGTATGGCCTTTTCATGCTGCTTGAGCGCGGTGCCCTTTTTGCTTCACCGGTCGCCGCCGGGCTGTGGCGGCAAATCGAACTGAAGCTTTCCGTTGCGACTTCAGAAACCTTGATAGAGGTCTTTGGCGACGCACATCCTCCCAGGGTCTACCTGCTTGCCGGCGTGCTGAGTATTCTGGGTCTGCCTCTGGGCGTCGGGCAGGGCAACAACCCCACCTGTCAGTCGGTGATCGGGCTATCCATGTGGGCTGATAATGACCCGGATTACCTGTTGCAGCTCGTGGCCTGGGCCGCCCGTGATGACGAGGTGCTCACGCGGTTCGAGGGCCAGCAGATCTCGTCCAAGGGGTTGGACTCCGGCCTTGCCAAGGAGCCCCCACTGGATGTCGATGCCGTATCCCTGATTCTGGTACCGCATCTCGACCGCCTCTACATGGAAATGGGGCGTCTTTGCGGTGTGAGGGACGATGACCTGCATCGCTGGATCAACCCGGAGTTCTACGGCTGGTGGGTGGGTCACGGCTTCCGTGTGGTGGTTAACATCGACACCGGTAAGATCGACGACTATGAGGGGTTCATACGTCAGTTCTATGCCAGCTACCACCCCTATTACAACGGCAATATGCCGGTGATCCACCCGCAGCCTGCCGGCATCGCCGTCACTGACAGCGGGGGGCGCTATGTGGGTCGACACGCCATCACGATCCTGCGCGTGGCGCTGGACGCCAAGGATGAGATGCGTGTCTATTTCTTCAATCCCAACAACGACAGCGGCCAGGACTGGGGGCAGGGTATCGTCTGCGCGATTCAGGGCAACGATGAGCTCAACGGAGAGGCGTCACTTCCCATCGCCGAGTTTGCCTCGCGGCTCTACGTGTATCACCTGGACCCGCTGGAGCTCGGTGACATGGAAGCCGTTCCCGCGGACGAGGTGGCCCGCGTCATGGAACTTGGGCGCACCAGTTGGGCGGTGAACGTTTAGGTGATGGCGCTGCGGGCTGTCGCCCGCAGTGCATCACTTGGCGAGGCTTTTAGAACCCGCGATGAAGCTGAGGCATGAGCAGAATCAGCCGACCTTGTAGGACTGCGGCGATTCCGCCAGCAGGCCGCGACCGCCGGCCAGGGTCAGTGCCAGGTCGTGGAGGCCGTCCCACAGCGGGACGGCGCTGGCGCCCTTGATGGCCAAATCGAGGCGCTGAGAAAACAGCAGCAGCTTGTGCAGACGCTTGACCGGCAGCCGGTTCAGGGCCTGCTGGTAGGCGGGACGTCGCTTGTCGAAGATCGGCGGTTTCTGGGCCTTGCAGGCGTGCTCGAAGCTCTGCCCCTGGTCAAGATGCTGGTAGAGCGAGAGCAGGATGCGCAGTTCACGGGTCAGCGCCCACAGCACGATGGGGGCCTCGAGGCCTTCACGCTGCAGGCTCTTGAGGATCCGTGAGGCGCGTTCGCGCTCGCCCCGCAGGCAGGCGTCACTCAGGGTGAAGACATCATAGCGAGCGCTATCTTCGACGCCCTGAGTGATCGATGCGACATCCAGTCGGGCGCCCCGAGGCATCAGCAGCGCGAGCTTCTGCAGTTCCTGATCAGCGGCCAGCAGATTGCCTTCGGTGCGCTCGCCGAGCAGACGGGCGGCCTCCATATCCATGCTGAGGCCATGGTGGCTGGCGCGATCGCGCATCCAGAAGCCGAGGCGCTGGTGATCCACCGGCCATACCGGTACGAAGAGCCCGGCCTTGTCCAATGCCTTGAACCACTTGCTCTGCTGCTGCCGGCGGTCGAGCTTGTCAGCCATGATCAAGAGCACGTTGTCGCTGCCCTTCATCTGCTCGGCGTAGGCTTCCAGAGCCTTGCCGCCTTCCTGGCCGGGCGCCTGGTTCCCCAGGCGCAGCTCGATGAGTTTCGACGAGGCGAACAGCGACAGACTGGCGGCGGACTCGGTAAGCCGCCCCCACTGGAAGCCGTTCTCGACGTGCAGCACCTCGCGTTCCTCGATGCCGGCATTACGGGCGGCAGCGCGCACCGCGTCGCAGGCTTCCATATGGATCAGGGGTTCGTCGCCGGCGACGATCACCACCGGCGGCAGGCCCTTGGCGAGCGCCGGCGGGAGCTTGTCGGGAAATACCTTCATACGGCCATACGGCTCCGTTATTGCTCGGCCAGTGGCCGCAGCCGCTCAAGGAGCTGGCGAGCGGCGGCCTCGCGTAGACTCTTCCTGGCGGCACGACGCGCATCATCCTGGGCCAGCAGGTCGTTGTCGTTGACGCTGATGCGTTCGCTGACCTCGATGGTCTGCTGGTCGAGCAGGTAGGCATCGTCGGCCTGGCGCTGCACCGAGAAGGGCGCCGTCAGGGTCAGGTCGATGTCGCGACTGCCGGCCCCGGCCATGCCTCGGTTGGTCTCGCTGATGGTCGCGCGCCCCAGGTTGAGGCGCAGGGCGGCCTGATCGTCGACCTGGGTGCCGGCACGGGTTAGGGCCTCGCGCACCACGGGGGTAAGGTCGTCATTGGCGCCGGCCAGGGCCAGCGCTTTCAGGGCAGGGATGGACTCACCGTAGCCCCGCAGTTGAAAGCCACAGCCGCTGAGGCCAAGCCCCAGCGTACTCACGGCGGCCGCGCCCACGGCGACCTTGAGACCCTGCTTCAGAAAGCGGCGGCGTTGCATGATCGATTCCCTCGTGTGCTTGACCGGCTGATCCGACAACCTTTTACCTAACAACCCGTTATCCAACAACTCGTCATCTAATGACCCGTTAGCCAACAACGCGCTAGCCAACAACGATATTGACCAGCTTGCCCGGCACCACGATGACCTTGCGCACTGTCTTGTCCTCGAGGTGACGCTGGACGTTCTCGGCGGCCATGGCCTGAGCTTCGATGGCGGCCTTGTCGGCATCGGCGGGCACTTCGAGGCGGGCGCGCAGCTTACCGTTGACCTGCACCACCAGCTCGATGGAGTCACGGGCCAGGGCCGACTCGTCGAATGCCGGCCAGCCGGCATCGATGACCGGCTCGTCGTGGCCGAGTTCGGCCCACAGGCCGTGACAGGCGTGCGGGGTGATCGGCGCGAGCAGCAGCACGCAGGCTTCCACGGCCTCGCGGGCGACGGCCAGGTCCTGAGGGCTGGCATGCTCGCCCTCGTTCTGGAAGCGGCCGATGGCGTTGGTCAGCTCCATTACCGCGGCGATAGCGGTATTGAAGGTGGTACGGCGGCCGATGTCGTCGCTGGCCTTCTTGATGGTCTCGTGCGTCTTGCGGCGCAGTTCGCGCTGGGGTTCGCTTAGCGCCGACAGGTCGAGGTCGCCCGGTGTGCCGGCATTGGCATGCTCGGCCACGAGGCGCCACAGGCGCTTGAGGAAGCGGTGGGCGCCTTCGACGCCGGTGTCGGACCATTCAAGTGACTGCTCCGGGGGCGCGGCAAACATCATGAACAGGCGCACGGTATCGGCGCCGAAGCGGTCGATCATCGCCTGGGGATCGACGCCGTTGTTCTTCGACTTGGACATCTTCTCGATGCCGCCCATCTCCACCGGCTCGCCGTCTTCGATCAGCACGGCGCTCACCGGCCGGCCCTTGTCGTCGCGCTTGACTTCGACGTCGGCCGGGTTGAACCAGTCCTTGCCGCCGTTGGCGGCGGGCCGGTAGTAGGTCTCGGCGATCACCATGCCCTGGGTCAGCAGGCGCTTGAACGGCTCGTCGGACTCGACCAGGCCGAAGTCGCGCATCAACTTGTGGAAGAAGCGCGCATACAGCAGATGCAGGATGGCGTGCTCGATGCCGCCGATGTAGAGATCCACCGGCAGCCAGTAGTTGGCGCGCTCGTCGAGCATGGCGTCCATGTTGTCGGCGCAGCAGAAGCGCGCGTAGTACCAGCTGGATTCCATGAAGGTGTCGAAGGTGTCGGTTTCGCGCACCCAGCCGTCGCCGAGATCACTGAACTCGGGCATCTTCTTGAGCGGCGAGCCGGAGGCATCGACGGTCACCTCGGTGGGCAGGCAGACCGGCAGCTCGTCGTCGGTGAGCGGCACGGTCTGGCCTTCCGGGCCGTACTTGATCGGGATCGGCGCACCCCAGTAGCGCTGGCGCGCCACGCCCCAGTCGCGCAGGCGGAAGTTGGTCTTGACCTCGCCGTGGCCCTGCTCGGTCAGCTTGGCGGCGATGGCATCGAAGGCCGCCTGGAAGTCCAGGCCGTCGAACTCGCCGGAATTGATCAGCACGCCGTGTTCGTCATGGGCGGCGGCGGTGACGTCAGGCGCCTGGCCGTCTTCGCCGGCGATCACCGGCTCGATGGGCAGGTCGTACTTGGTAGCGAATTCCCAGTCGCGCTGGTCGTGGGCGGGTACCGCCATCACTGCGCCGGTGCCGTATTCCATCAGCACGAAGTTGGCCACGTAGATGGGCACCTGACGACCGGTCAGGGGATGAACGGCCAGATAGCCGGTATCCATGCCCTTCTTCTCCATGGTGGCCATTTCGGCCTCGGAGGTGCCGCCGTGGGCGCATTCTTCGTTGAAGGTGGCAAGCGCCGGGTTGTGCTCGGCGGCGGCCTTGGCCAGCGGGTGCCCGGCGGCCACGGCCACGTAGGTCACGCCCATCAGGGTGTCCGGGCGGGTGGTGTAGACCCGCAGCGGTTCGGCGCTGTCATGGCCGGTCACGTCAAAGGCCAGCTCGACGCCCTTGGACTTGCCGATCCAGTTACGCTGCATGGTCTTGACCTGCTCGGGCCAGTCGACATGGTCGAGATCGGCGAGCAGCTCTTCGGCGTAGTCGGTGATCTTCAGGAACCACAGCGGGATTTCCTTGCGCTCAACCGGCGCGCCGGAGCGCCAACCACAGCCGTCGATGACCTGCTCGTTGGCAAGCACGGTCTGGTCGACCGGGTCCCAGTTGACCGTCGACATCTTCTTGTAGACCAGGCCCTTTTCCACCAGCTTGGTGAAGAACCACTGTTCCCAGCGATAATAGTCGCTGTCGCAAGTGGCAAACTCGCGGCCCCAGTCATAAGCGAAGCCCAGCGCCTTGAGCTGGTCACGCATGTAGTCGATGTTCTGGTGTGTCCACTCGGCCGGCGGCACCTGATTCTTGATGGCGGCGTTTTCGGCGGGCATACCGAAGGCGTCCCACCCCATGGGCTGCAGCACGTTTTTGCCCTGCATGCGCTGGAAGCGCGAGACCACGTCGCCGATGGTGTAGTTACGCACGTGCCCCATGTGCAGCTTGCCGCTGGGGTAGGGGAACATCGATAGGCAATAGAACTTTTCGCGATTGGCGTCTTCCACTGCCTTGAAGCACTGGTGCTTGGTCCAGAACTGCTGGGCGTCGCGTTCGATGTCGTGAGGCTTGTACTGTGCGTCCATCGGTCTGAGTGATTACCTTGTAGCGTCGGTGGCGAAAAGCAGAGGACTTTCCCATGCGATCGAGAAGCAAAAGGCTTGATGGCACGGGAAGATAGCGTCTAAATGGGGACCAAGCATACCGCAGCGGGGCCTGAGCAGGTAGGGGCCTCGCACTTGGCCAGAGTATGGCCAGATCAAGGAAGGTTTCAAAGGAGGCTCAGATGAGCGATCAGGACAAGCATTCAGACCATCGCCTGCGTGAGGGCTATGAACGTCTGCTGGGACGGCTTCAGGATGGCGCCAATGAGCTGTCGTGGGAAAACCTGCAGAAGGATCTCGACGATGCAGTGGAGTTCGAGGCGGAGGTCGAGGACTACACCCGCGACGAGCTGTCACTGCTGCGCGCCTGGGTCGAGCGCGACCTGAAGGACATGCGTCACTATCTCGCCGCCGGCGGTGAAGGTGTGGCCAGCTGGCTGGGTATCGATCTCGATGTGCTGTCGCGGCATATCCGTGAGGCACTGTTCTCGATCGCCGACCGAACCGTGATCGATCGGGCGCACTTCGAGGACGACCTGGAGGCGGCCCGCGCCGACTACTGTGAGGGCGAGATGATCGCCCCCGGTCTATTGAGCTGCGTGCACTGCAGCGCCGAGTTCACACTCGGCGAGGTGGCCCGCCTCGAGCCATGTCATCAGTGCGGGCATCGCTATTTCGCGCGAGGGCCTCAGGTCGCCAGCCAGTAGCTCGCTGGCTGTCTTCGGCGCTTTGCCCACGACCTTTCAATTGCCCGCCCAGGCGAGCTGAGGTCTTGTCGGTGCCCGCCTGGTGAGTCAGCAACTGGCTGCCCACTCAACTCAGGGTGGCCAGTATCCCAATCGCCAGACAGACCCCCAGCGACATAACCAGGGCATAGACCAGGTTGTGTCGCATCATCATTCCGCCGCTGGTGCCATAGCGGCCCTGTAACGACAGATTGATCCCCGATAACGGCCCGATGGCGGCGCCCACCGCCCAGGAGGTCAGCGCCACCACGCCTAGCAGGGTCTGGTTGGCACTTTCCAGGTTCAACACCGAGGCCAGCGTCGAAATTCCGATGATCGGGTGCAGGCCGATCACGGCGCTGGCGACGATGGCCAGGTAGCTGAGCATGGCTTCCCCCGCCCCAAAGTGTTCGAACAGCACCCACTGGCCGCCGGTGACCGCATCGATGAAGGTCGAGAGCCCCTGGGTGAAGAGTCCCGCTGCCAGGAATAGCGAGATTTCGCCGCGCATCGCCGGCAGCCGCTCCCGGGTATGCTGCACCATTCGCTTCGAGGTAAAGGTCAGGCCGCGGGGCAGGTTGGCGGCAAGCGCCGTGGCCGGCAGCAGAAAGGTGATGATGCTGACGATGGAAAGCCCGGGCGTAAGGCCATAGTGAAAGCCCAGCACCAGCACCGCCAGGCCCACTGGCATCAGCAGGTTGCGCGGGGAAAGCGAGACTCCCGCGACATCGTCAAGATCGAAGCGTCGCGCCAGTTCTAGGCGCGTCAGCACGCCGGAGAGTGCAGCCAGTGGCACGCCGGCGGCGAGCACGACGGCAAAGTCGAGCTCGGGCGCCAGGCCCATGGCCACGCCCATGGCGGCGAAGAACGGCGACCAGAGTGCTGCGCTCGAGAGCCCGCGGTTGAGTGTCAGCAGTTGGGGCAGGCGCAGGCCGTCGGCGCGCTTGAGCTGATCGCCGATCAGAAAGACCGAGGATAGATTCAGGATCGCGCCGAGCAGGTGGACGCTCAGCCAGGTGGTGATTACGCCTCGCCCACCGAGTATCTGGGTGCCGGGCGACGGCGGGGCGCGGTTGATCAGGCCGATGAAGCTGACCCCCACTAGCATGGCGACCACGAAGGTATTGCCGTCCAGCACCTGGCCCCAGGCAAGCGCTTCGCCATAGACGGTTCGGCTGATTACCAGCAGCGCCGCGCCGATCGCCGCCAGCGCCCCGACCTGGCGACGGTTGCGGGTGGGCATGTCGCCCCACAGCAGGGTCATTGCCAGCCAGAAGGCGATCCCGACCAGCGGCGCCACTACGGCGATGCCGGCCAGGCGCGCGATTTGCAACGCCAGGCCGAGAGCAATTACCAGGCCTGCCAATCGCTGCCGCCCGCTAATCTTGGCAGGAGTGGAGGCAGACGGGCGGTTAGCGTCCGCTGAAGGCGACGGCGAGTGAGGCGGCATGGGCGATAATCCGGGCAAAAATTAGCATGCTAGGCAAATCGAGGGGTCCGGGCAAGCCGGGCGATCTGGTCAAGCAGACGGCGGGGTTATGAGCCGTCAGGCCTTAGAGGGTGGCAGCGCCCACTGGCGGGCCTCGGGCGTGCGTGCCGCCTCGAGCAGGTCGATCATCGCCCGGGTGGCGTTGGAGAGCGTGCGATTGCGATGCACCAGGTAGCCCAGCGGCCGCTCGATGGGGTGGTGGTCGATCGGCAGGATGTGCAGGCCCTCGTCGATCATGCTCTCTGGCAGCACGCTCCAGCCCAGCCCGATCGAGGCCATCATTTTCAGCGTCTCCAGGTAGTTGGTCGATAGCCCCACCTTCACGCTCAGCTCCTCGCGGGAAAAGGTCTCCAGCACGATGCCGCGGGTGAAGGTCAATGGGCCCGGCAATACCGCGGGATGAGCGGCCAGTGCCGACATGGAGAGCCGCTCATGGCGTGCCGCGTGCTGGGCAAGAGGGTGGTCATTGCCACAGACGAAGCGCAGCCGGTCGATCCATACCGGGACCACCGTCAGCTGCGGGTCGGGTACAGGCGCTAGGGTAACCACGGCGATCTCCAGGGCACCGTCGAGCACGCCCTGGTAGGCCTGCTCGGAATCGAGGAAGCGCAGGTCCAGATTGGCGGCAGGATGGTCGTGCGTGAAAGCCTTGAGCAGGGGCGGCAGCCGGTGCAGGCCGACATGGTGGCTGGTGGCGAGCGTCAGGCTGCCGGCCACGTCGCCTGCAAGGTTCGACAGCGCCCGGCGGCTGTCGTCGACCATCAGCAGAATCTGGCGAGCGCGGGGCAGCAGCAGGGCGCCAGCCTCGGTCAGGGTGACCCGGCGGCCGATACGATCGAAGAGCCGCGAGCCCACTTGATCCTCGAGAGTGGCGATGCGCTTGCTGACCGCGGGTTGCGTCAGGTGCAGCTGGTCTCCGGCGAGCGAAAAGGAGCCACAGTCGGTGACGGCCAGGAAGGCCTGCAGGCTTTGGGTGTCCATGGTCGTCTCCTCGTGAGCTAGCAGTGATGGCGCCTGAAGCGGAACTTGCATCGAGACCTGGCTCTTGGACAGGGGCCTGGGTCAGGGCCTGAAGTCAGGTTCAGGGAAAGACAGGCCCTTCGTGCCTCATCGTCGTGCCGTTTAGCCTCATGGTTGTGCAAATGGTTGTGCAGGGAGGCGTCTCAGTCGCCATGTATTCTAATATGGAATCCATATCATAAATAACATGAATTGCTTTTATGTGTGGTGCCCCCTAACCTCGGGGTCATGGCAACGACACCTTAGGCGCCAGTGGCGCTAGGTGCGGCGAGATCAATCAGAGGGCGAACACAGCCCCGTGGAGGAGAGACATGGCAGGCCAGACGCTTTATGACAAGCTGTGGTCACAGCACCTGGTGAAGGAGCGCGATGATGGCACCGCGCTGATCTACATCGATCGTCAGCTGCTGCACGAAGTGACCTCGCCCCAGGCATTTGAGGGGCTGCGTCTGGCCAAGCGTAAGCCGTGGCGCCTGGATGCTAACCTCGCCACCCCCGATCACAACGTGCCGACCACGGTGATCGAGCGCGCCGAGGGCAATGCCGGCATCAAGGATCCGGTATCGCTGATCCAGGTACAGACCCTGGACGACAACTGCGAATCCTTCGGCATCGAAGAGTTTCGCATCAATGACGCTCGCCAGGGCATCGTGCACGTGGTCGGTCCGGAGCAGGGCGCGACACTGCCGGGCATGACGGTAGTCTGCGGCGACTCGCACACCGCGACGCATGGGGCCTTTGCGGCCCTTGCCCACGGCATTGGCACCTCCGAGGTCGAGCACGTGCTGGCCACCCAGTGCCTGCTGGCCCAGAAAATGAAAAACATGCAGGTGCGGGTCGAAGGTTCGCTCGGCACCGGGGTGACCGCCAAGGACGTGGTGCTGGCGATCATTGGTCGCATCGGCACTGCCGGTGGCACCGGCTATGCCATCGAGTTTGCCGGCAGTGCGATGCGCGAGCTGTCGATGGAGGGCCGCATGACGGTCTGCAACATGGCCATCGAAGCGGGCGCTCGGGTCGGTTTGATCGGCGTCGACGACACCACCATCGACTATTTGCGCGAGCGCCCCTTCGCTCCCCGTGGCGAGCAGTGGGAGGCCGCCGTCGCCGACTGGCGCGAGCTGGTCTCCGACGCCGATGCCGCCTTCGACAAGGTGGTCGAGATTCGTGCCGAGGACATCGAGCCTCAGGTCAGCTGGGGCACCAGCCCCGAGATGGTCACCGGCATCTCCGGCCAGGTCCCCGATCCCGCCGAGTCCGCCGATGATACCGTCAAGGGCAGCTACAGCCGGGCACTGGAATACATGGGGCTCGCGGCCAAGCAAAAGATCACCGATATCCGCCTCGACAAGGTGTTCATCGGCTCCTGCACCAATTCGCGGATCGAAGATCTGCGTGCGGCGGCCAAGGTCGCCAAGGGTCGCAAGGTCGCCGATTCCATCATGCTTGCCATGGTGGTGCCGGGCTCCGGGCTGGTGAAGCGTCAGGCCGAAGCCGAGGGGCTCGACAAGATCTTCACCGAGGCGGGCTTCGAGTGGCGCGAGCCGGGCTGTTCGATGTGTCTGGCCATGAACGCTGACAAGCTCGGTGCCGGCGAGCACTGTGCCTCGACCTCGAATCGCAACTTCGAGGGTCGCCAGGGCTTCGGCGGACGTACTCACCTGGTCAGTCCGGCGATGGCGGCCGCCGCGGCGATTGCCGGCCATTTCGTCGATGTTCGCCAGTTCGACACCCAGCCCCAGGAGGCCTGAACCATGCACAAGTTTGAACGTCAGCAGGGCCTGGTGGCACCGCTCGACCGGGCCAACGTCGATACCGACCTGATCATTCCCAAGCAGTTTCTGAAGTCGATCAAGCGCACCGGTTTTGGCGTCAACCTGTTTGATGCCCTGCGCTATCTGGATGAGGGGTACCCGGGCCAGGATGCGTCGCAGCGTCCGCTCAACCCCGATTTCGTGCTCAATCAGCCACGCTATGAGGGCGCCAGCGTGCTGCTGGCCCGGCGCAACTTTGGCTGTGGCAGCTCCCGCGAACACGCGCCCTGGGCACTTGAGGACTTCGGCTTTCGCGTGGTCATCGCGCCGAGCTTCGCCGACATCTTCTACAACAACGCCTTCAAGAACGGCATCCTGCTGGTAACGCTCGAAGAGGACGTCATCGAGCGGCTGTTCAAGGAGGTCGAGGCCAATGAAGGCTACCGTCTGGACGTCGATCTCGAGAACCAGCGTGTGACCACGCCGGCCGGCGAAATTCTCGAGTTCGACGTCGATGCCTTCCGCAAGCACTGCCTGCTCAACGGCCTCGATGACATCGGTATCACCCTGCAGGACGAAGACGCTATTCACGACTTTGAGACCAAGCATCGGGCCGCACGGCCTTGGCTGTTCCGCGAGCCAGCCAAGGCCTGATAGCGAACCGGCCCCACTGATGTCTGCCATCGGTGGGGCCAACCTTCCAGCCTCAACGCTGGACACTGAAGAAAAGGGATGCCCTTAGGGGGCGAACGCGCAGGGAAGCGCCATCTTCTTTTTCGTCAGGCGGGCTCGCCTAGCCTGGCGGTTCAATCATCGAACGACCGGGTCCGCTGCGCGGGCCCGATTGCTAAGAGAGCCACAGCACATGAGCCGCAAGATTCTCGTTCTGCCGGGGGACGGCATCGGCCCGGAAATTACCGCTGAGGCGGTCAAGATCCTCAAGGCCTGCCAAGCCATTGGCCTTGACGTCGACATCGAGGAAGGCCTGGTGGGCGGTGCCGGCTATGACGCCCACGGCGAACCGCTGCCGGCGGTGGCCCTCGACCAGGCACGCAGCGCGGATGCGATCCTGTTAGGCGCAGTGGGCGGGCCTAAGTGGGACAAGCTCGAAGATATCAGCAAGCGTCCCGAGAAGGGCCTGCTGGGGCTGCGCAAGGAGCTTTCGCTGTTTGGCAACCTGCGCCCGGCACTGCTCTATCCGCAGCTCGCGGAGGCCTCGAGCCTCAAGCCAGAGGTAGTGTCCGGTCTCGATATCATGATCGTGCGCGAGCTCACCGGCGGCATCTACTTCGGTCAGCCACGCGGCATCGAGGAGCGGGACGGCCAGCGGGTGGGCTTCAATACCTACGTCTACTCGGAAAGCGAAATCGAGCGCATCGGTCGGGTGGCCTTCGAAATGGCGGGTAAACGCGGCGGCAAGCTGTGCTCGGTGGACAAGGCCAACGTGCTTGAGGCCACCATGCTGTGGCGCGAGGTCATGGAGCGGCTGGCACCGGAGTACCCGGACGTCGCGCTCTCCCACATGTACGTTGATAACGCCGCCATGCAGCTGGTGCGCGCGCCCAAGCAGTTCGATGTGATCGTCACCGGCAACATGTTTGGCGACATCCTGTCGGACGCCGCCGCCATGCTCACCGGCTCGATCGGCATGCTGCCGTCGGCCTCGCTCAACGCCGACGGCCAGGGCATGTACGAGCCCTGCCACGGCAGCGCGCCGGATATCGCCGGCCAGGGCATTGCCAATCCGCTGGCGACTATCCTTTCGGTGGCGATGATGCTGCGCTACTCGCTGAATGAGGCGGCTCTGGCCGAGCGCATCGAGGCGGCCGTAGGCAAAGTGCTGGACGATGGCCTGCGCACCGCCGACATTGCTTATGCCGGTACTCGCCAGGTGTCTACCGGCGAGATGGGCGATGCCGTGCTGGCGGCGTTCAATACACAGTGAGCCTGGCATTCAAGCTCGAGCCAGCAAGGCCGGTTTGGCAGGGCTCAGTGAGTGATCCATGTTCGCCTGTAAAGGGTTGAAATTTCGATAGAACCGGCCCCTTCTGTGCGACGGAGGCGGCTCGTGTATACTTACCCGCTAATTCTTTTCTGGAGGACTTCACATGTTGACAGTCGGTTTCGTGGGTTGGCGTGGCATGGTGGGCTCCGTGCTCATGCAGCGCATGCAGGAAGACAATGAGTTCGTCGGCATCGAGCCGGTGTTCTTCACCACTTCCCAGGTCGGCCAGCCCGGGCCCGATGTCGGCGTGGACGTGCCCCCGCTCAAGGACGCCTTCGATCTGGACGCGCTCAAGGCGCTGGACGTGGTCGTCACCTGCCAGGGCGGCGACTACACCGAGAAGGTCTACAAGGACCTGCGTCAGACCGGCTGGAAGGGCTATTGGATCGATGCCGCCAGCACCCTGCGCATGGCCGACGACGCCACCATCGTGCTGGACCCGGTCAACCGCGACGTTATCGAAGCCCAACTGGCCCGTGGCACCAAGACCTTCACCGGCGGTAACTGCACGGTCAGCCTGATGATGATGGGTCTCGGTGGCCTGTTCGAGGCCAACATGATCGAGTGGATGACCTCGATGACCTATCAGGCCGCTTCCGGCTCCGGCGCCAAGCACATGCGTGAGCTGCTTAATCAAATGGGCGGTCTGCGCGATAGCGTGGCCACCGAGCTTGCCGACCCGGCGAGTGCCATCCTCGACATCGATCGCAAGGTCACCGAGACCATGCGCAGTGGAAGCTTCCCGACCGAAAACTTCGGTGCTCCGCTGGCCGGTAGCCTGCTGCCCTGGATCGACAAGCCGATGGAAAACGGCCAGAGCAAGGAAGAGTGGAAGGGGGGCGCCGAGACCAACAAGATTCTCGGCCTCGATAACAACCCGATTCCCATCGATGGCCTGTGCGTGCGCATCGGTGCCATGCGCTCTCACAGCCAGGCTTTCACCATCAAGCTCAAGCAGGATGTGCCGATCGACGAGATCGAGGATCGTCTGGCCAAGCACAACGAGTGGGTGCGGGTCATCGCCAATGAGAAGGACGCCACCATCGAGGGTCTGACCCCGGCTGCCGCGACCGGCACCCTGAATGTACCCGTGGGCCGTCTGCGCAAGCTGGCCATGGGCGGCGAGTATCTGTCTGCCTTCTCGGTAGGCGACCAGCTGCTGTGGGGGGCCGCCGAGCCGCTCAAGCGCATGCTGAAGATTCTCCGCGAGCAGTAATTCGCTCTGCACGTCGTTTCTGACGCCTCCCTTCGGGGAGGCGTTTTTGTTGCTGATGAGCGTCACCGAACGCCGGCCATGAGCGGCCTCGCGTCTTGAGGCGGCGGTGTTGCATGGTATTGTCAGCGTTGAAATGGCGGCTCGTTTTGCCTTACTCGACGCTCCCTGTTAGCGAAAAGTGTGGGTAGAATAAGATGAAAATTCGATGATTAGGCTGTCGTGACTCACACTCTTAGTTGAAACATCTAATGTGCGAGTACGTTGCCTCCGACCCCTGTGAGGCCCATCGCCGCCATGAACCGCAAGTTTTCTCTGGTCATCTTGTTGACGTCGCTGTCCGCCATGAGCCCCTCGGCCTGGTCCTTGGGCGTGGGGGAGGCACAAGTGGGCTCGGCGCTGGGAGCGCCGCTTGAAGCGATCATTCCGCTGACGGATACGCAGGGTATATCGGCGCAGGGGCTGACGGTTAGCCTGGCCGATGCCGATGGTTACCGGCGTGCCGGCCTCGAGCGTAGCCTGCTGGTCGACGCACTGACTCTTACGGTCGTGCCTCAGTCGGGCGGACTATCCGTCCGGGTCCAGTCGGAGCGAGCGGTGCGCACCCCCTATCTCGACCTGCTGGTGGACATAAACGGGCCTGACGGTGTCGCGCAGCGTCAGGTCACGCTGCTCTTCGACCCCCCCGGTTTCGGCTCGCAGTCGGCCACACCGGCGATACCCTATGCAGGGAGCCCTCAGCCAGTAGATAGCCCTCAGCCAGTAGATAGCCCTCAGCGGATAGAGAACCCTCAGCGAGGAGAGAGCCCTCAGCTTGTGGAAAGCCCTCAGCAGGATAACGGGCGCCAAGCAGAACCTGCTCAGGCGTCGGTTGCATCCCGCGAGCGAGAGGCCGGCTACGTCAACGTCGGCGAGACCCTGTGGGGCGTCGCCAAGCGACTGCGCCCGGATGCCGATATATCGATATCGCAGATGATGATGGCGCTGCTGGATGCCAACCCCGACGCCTTTCCGGGAGGTAATATCAATCGCCTGCGGGCAGGCTACGTGCTGGATGTACCACCTCGGGAGCAGATTGCGTCACGCTCTTCTGAAGACGCCTGGCAGCAGGTGCAGGCTCAGAATAGCGCCTTTGCTCGCGGCGAACCTGCCCCGAAGACGGCGTCATCGACGACCTATGAGCAAGCCGCAAGTGGCGGCACGGCGAACGCTGCTGATAGTGCTGCCGGCGAACCTGCCCAAGACGCAACCGGTGGCGCACCGGCGCTTGGGCAGGCAGGCGAGCCGCCGTCTCAGGCCGAGCCAGCGTCCGCTCCTCGAGCCGCTGCTTCCCCCGAAGGTCAGCCCGGTACACAACGCCTGACCCTGCTGACGGATGCTCAGATCGAGTCCGAGGCTAAGGCCGCCGCGTCTGACACGAGCGAGCAGGATCAGCGTCTCGATCGGCTGGAAGCCCAGCTGTCTCAGAGCCAGCAATCCCTTACCGCTATCCGCGATGAACGTGATCGTGCCCAGGCCGAGTTGGCCTCGTTGCGCAAAGATGTCGCCAGTCTGCGTGCCAGCCTGTCGGCGCTTTCAGAACGCCAGGCATCAAGCGCTCCCCTGGCCGAAAGCGTTGACCAGGTCGAAAGCGAGCCGGCTGCAAAGGGCGTCGTCGAACGCTACCTGATGCCGCTGTGGGCCGCGCTTGGTCAGGTGGGTCGTACCCTCTACGGTCAGCTGGCGGGCGTCGGCGTACTCGTGTTGCTGGTGCTCTGGTGGCTAGTGCGTCGCCGTCGGGCGGCCGACAAGGCCCATGCCACCGAGGAGGTGTCGGCTTTCGCGGCTTCTTCAGCGGGCGAGACTCACAAGGCCATGGAAGACAGTACGTCTGAACGAGGAGTTCCTGACGCGAGAGAGGCGGTGATGCCTCGGGCCGAGGCCGTCAGTGAGGCGGAGATCTTTATGGCCTATGGCCGTTACGAGAAGGCCCAGGCGCTGCTTGAAGAGGGGCTCGACGCCGAGCCCGACCGCCATGACCTGCGACTCAAGCTGGTCAAGGTCATGGTCGAGCAAGGGCAGTGGCGGCAGGCCCATGCGCAGGCTGAGCGTCTTGCCGTGGATAATGACCCTGCGCGACAGGCAGAGCTTGAGCGCCTGCTGGCCCGTGAGCAGGCCGTGCCGACGCCATCCGCGACCGAAGCTTCTTCAGGTGCTGATTACGCTGACGGCATGCAGCAGCAGGCCCCGGCGGCAGGCGATGTGGATACACCATCGTCAATTGGTCTGGCGCCGGTCGAGTCGGCTCCGACGTTCCGTCCGCCCATCGAGCGTGACCCGGTCGCCTTCGACGGCAAGGGCCGGCATGCCCGGCCGTCCTGGCAGGAAGGAATGGACGTGGCGCCGGAGCAGATCAGTGAGGCCTTACAGGAAGCGTCGAACAGCGATCAGGATGAGGCGGGCTCAGATCCCGCTACCTCAGCTACTGCTGACGAGCCCCAGAGTGACAGCCTGAGTGAGAAGAAGGGGCGCGACCAAAGTGCGCAGGAAGCATTCGAAAGACAGCCCGAGAGACAGCCCGAGAGGCAGGCAGACGTCAGCGATGCCGAGGAGGCATCAACCGAGGAGAGCGAGCCGTCTGAGTCGACGAACGACCGTGTGATCGATTATCGCCCGCCGACTCTGGAACCTGATGTCGCAGCACCTGAAGAAACGCTCATGCAGCCCAGTGTGGAATTTCCTCAGTCGCAAACGCCTGCTGCGAGCCGGGGCGATGTGTCTGCCGACGATGAAGAGACGCTTTCCGACGGCGAGGATACACCTGCTGTAGGTGAAGATGCGGGCAGCAACCTGGCAGCGCTGATGCGGCAGGCCGATACGCCTTCCCGTAGCTCGACGCATGGTGTCAACGAAGAAGAATTGGACATTGAGGAGGTGGCTTTCGAGCCGCTGCATCTGGATAATGGCCAGTCTGCCGATTCCCCGCCGGAAGCTCGGGCGCTGGTTGGCGATGCCGAGGCGCTCCTCAAGCAGGGTGACCATGACCAGGCACAAGGTCTGCTCGCTCGGGCACTGGAAGAAGGGGATGGTGAGACCCGGGAACAGGCAGGCCGCCTGATCGCCCAGCACAACCTATGATGAGCCGATGCCCCTTTTCGAGTCCCTTGATGAAAAGCATCCCCTGACTGGCCGAATGGCCATGGGGGTCGAGTATGACGGCAGCCGCTACTGTGGCTGGCAGCGCCTGAAGCAGGCCCCCTCGGTGCAGGGGGCGCTCGAAAAAGCGATGGCCCGTGTGGCCAATACGCCAGTCACCGTTCACTGCAGCGGTCGAACTGACAGTGGCGTTCATGCGACCCGTCAGATTGTGCATTTCGATGCCCCGGCGCCGCGCTCCGAGAAGGCCTGGGTATTTGGTACCAATGCCAACCTGCCGCGTGATATCGCCGTGCACTGGATCAAAGCGGTACCGGACGATTTTCACGCCCGCTTCCTGGCGCTTGGCAGGCGCTACCGTTACGTCATTCTCAATCAGCCCAGTCGCCCGGTACTGGAACGCGCCAATGCCACCTGGTGTCGTGATCCGCTGGATGTGCCTGCCATGCATGAAGCGGCCCAGGCGTTGGTGGGCGAAAATGATTTCTCGAGCTTCCGCGCCGCGGGCTGTCAGTCCAAGACCACCCAGCGCCACCTGCATTTCATCGAGGTGCATCGACATGGGGCGCTGGTGGTGGTCGATGTCCAGGCCAATGCCTTCCTGCACCACATGATTCGCAACATCGTCGGCGCGCTGATCGCCGTTGGTCGCGGCGAGCAGGGGCGGGATTACCTGGCGCGGCTGCTCGCCCTCAAGGATCGTACCCAGGGCAGCGCCACGGCACCGGGATGCGGCCTGCACTTCGTCGACTCGGTCTACGATGACGTCTATGAACTGCCGCGAGAGCCCCTGGGGCCGAACCTGCTGGCTTTCCTCGGCGAGTGGACCGGCGAGCGGGAGCTGCCGGACTGTCCGCTGGTTGATTTCCGCCGTTCCCGGCCGACCCATGCCTCGGTGCCACCGGGCTTCATCGAAGCGGGCAAACCGCGCTAGAGGATTGGGCCGCCCTGGGGTGGGCTGCTCTAGATTCCACGCCCTGATAAGGGCTTGCCCTAAACGCCGCCGACCGCAACGAGAGGCCTGACATGCAGCGCACGCGTGTAAAAATCTGTGGTCTTACCCGAGAGGAAGACGTTGATGCGGCCGTTGCTGCCGGAGCCGATGCGCTGGGGTTCGTGCTCTGGCCGGGCAGCAAACGCGCCATCGATCTTGCGCGGCTGGCTGAACTGAGTGCTCGGGTGCCTGCCTTCGTGACACGCGTCGGCCTCGTGGTTGATCAGGATGCGCAGTTCGTCGAGGCGGCCTGTGAGCACCTCGATCTGCTGCAGTTCCACGGCGACGAGACACCTGATGTCTGCGAGGGGTTTTCGCGGCCCTACATCAAGGCGCTGCGTATGCGGGAAGGGGTCGATCTCGAGGCCGCTGCAGGCGCCTATGGCAAGGCCCGGGCGCTGCTGCTGGATGCCTATAAACCCGGTGTTCCCGGCGGAACCGGCGAGACCTTCGACTGGTCTCGAATCCCCGCAAACCTGGCAAAACCTGTTATTCTGGCGGGAGGTTTGCACGCGATGAATGTACAGCAGGCCATCCGTGCAGTTGGCCCCTTTGCCGTGGACGTTTCCGGCGGCGTTGAAGCAGCGCCCGGCATCAAGGCGGCGGCCAAGATCGACGATTTCCTGCGCCAAGTCCTTACGACCTACCCATCCAAGTTCAAGTGACCCTGTGAGGTGTCTTTCGTGACCAAGTTCAGCGACCTGACCCGCATGCCGGATGCACGAGGCCATTTCGGCGCCTACGGCGGCCGGTTCGTCTCGGAAACGTTGAGCTTCGCCCTGGAGGAATTGGAAGAGACCTATCTGGCTCTTCGCGATGATCCCGAATTCCAGGCCGAATTCGACCATGATCTGGCCCACTACGTGGGCCGTCCTTCTCCGCTTTACCATGCCGAGCGCTGGTCGAGGGAACTGGGTGGTGCGCAGATCTGGCTGAAGCGCGAGGACCTGAACCACACCGGCGCTCACAAGGTGAATAACACCATCGGCCAGGCCCTGCTGGCCAAGAAGAGCGGTAAGCCACGGGTCATCGCCGAGACCGGTGCCGGCCAGCACGGCGTGGCGACGGCCACCGTGGCGGCCCGCCTGGGCCTCGAATGCGCCATCTACATGGGCGCCGAAGACGTCCAGCGCCAAAAGCTCAACGTCTATCGCATGCAGCTGCTGGGCGCTACCGTGATCCCGGTCGAGTCTGGTTCGCGCACCCTCAAGGACGCCATGAACGAGGCACTGCGCGACTGGGTGACCAACGTCGATAACACTTTCTACATCATTGGTACCGTCGCCGGCCCTCATCCCTATCCGATGCTGGTGCGCGACTTCAACGCCGTGGCTGGTCGCGAGGCCCGGGAGCAGTCTCTCAAGCAGATCGGACGCCTGCCGGATGCACTGATCGCCTGCGTTGGCGGTGGCTCCAATGCGCTCGGGCTGTTCTATCCTTTCGTTGAGGACGAGGACGTCGTCATGTACGGCGTCGAGGCTGGCGGTGACGGCGTCGAGACCGGTCGCCACGCGGCGCCGCTGACCGGCAATGCCCCAAGGGGCGTGCTGCACGGCAACCGCACCTACCTGATGTCCGACGAAGGCGGCCAAGTGTCCGAGACCCACTCCATTTCGGCGGGCCTCGACTATCCGGGCGTGGGGCCTGAGCATGCGCTGTGGAAGGATGTCGGCCGCGTCAACTATGTGGCCGCCAACGACAAGGAGGTGCTCGAGGCATTCCGCGAGCTTACTCATGTCGAGGGCATCATGCCCGCCCTCGAGTCGGCCCACGCGCTGGCCTATGCCAAGGTACTGGCCCCGACCATGCGGCCCGACCAGCATATCGTCATCAATCTCTCGGGGCGCGGTGACAAGGATATTCTCACCGTCGCCAAGCTTGATGGCATCGAGATTTAATCGTGGACCGCGACCAGGACAAGGGTATGAACCGAATCGACCAACGCTTCGCCACGCTCAAGGCGCAGGGCCGCACGGCCCTGATTCCCTACCTCACCGCCGGTGATCCCGCGCCCCAGTACACCGTGGGCTTCATGCATGCACTGGTCGAGGCCGGCGCGGATATCATCGAGCTGGGGGTGCCGTTTTCCGACCCGATGGCCGATGGCCCGGTAATCCAGAAGGCTTGCGAGCGGGCACTCAAGCACGGCACCCGTCTCACCCATTTGTTTGCCATGGTGCGTGAGTTCCGCGAACAGGACACCGACACCCCGGTGGTGCTGATGGGCTATCTGAACCCCATCGAGCGCATGGGTTACGAGGCCTTCGCCGACCAGGCGAGCGATGCCGGCGTTGATGGCGTGCTGACCGTCGACATGCCGCCCGAAGAGGCGGATGAATTCGGCCCCGTGCTCAAGGCGCGCGGTCTGCAATCGATCTTCCTGGTGGCCCCTACCACCTCGGATGCTCGCGCCGGTACAATCAGCGCCCATGGCGAAGGCTATCTGTATTATGTCTCGCTCAAGGGCGTGACCGGTGCCGCGACGCTGAACGTCGACGAAATCGACGCGCACCTGGCGCCGCTGCGCAAGCTCTCTGACCTGCCGCTGTGCGTCGGCTTCGGGATTCGCGACGGCGCGACAGCAGCGGCCGTGGGCAAGGTCGCCGAGGGTGTCATCGTCGGCAGTGTGCTGGTCGGACAGATCGCTGCCTGCGTCGACGATCCGGCGGCCATCGCGCCGCGTCTCAAGGATATTCTTGGCGAGATGCGTCAGGCGCTGGACGCCTGACGCCGATGAGCGCATGACGCGCTGCGACATTTGAATCAACATCGGCCCGGTCGCGCCGGGCCCCGCATGATGGAAACCTTCTGATATGAGCTGGCTAGACAAGATCGTGCCCTCCATGGGGCGCATTCAGCGCAAGGACCGTCGCGCTAGCGTGCCGGATGGCCTGTGGCGCAAGTGCCCCAAGTGCGAAGGGGTGTTGTACCTCCCCGAGCTGGAAAAGCACCAGAGCGTCTGTCCCAAGTGCGACCATCATCTGCGCTTGACCGCGCGCAAGCGTCTCGACTGGTTCCTCGATCAGGACGGCCGCGAAGAGATTGCGGCCGATCTGCAGCCGGTGGATCGTCTCAAGTTTCGTGATTCGAAGAAGTACAAGGATCGCCTCGGCGCGGCCCAGAAGAATACCAGCGAGAACGATGCCCTGATCGCTATGCGCGGCCAGTTGGATGGCATGCCGCTGGTGGCCGTGGCCTTCGAGTTCAGCTTCATGGGCGGTTCCATGGGGGCCGTGGTCGGCGAGAAGTTCGTACAGGCCGCGACGCGTTCTCTCGAGGAGGGGGTTCCGCTGGTGTGTTTCGCCGCGTCCGGTGGCGCGCGCATGCAGGAAGCCCTGTTCTCGCTGATGCAGATGGCCAAGACCTCGGCGGCCCTCGAGAAGCTCAAGCAGGCCGGTATTCCCTACATTTCGGTGCTCACCGATCCGGTCTACGGCGGTGTCTCGGCCTCGCTTGCGATGCTTGGTGATCTCAACGTCGCCGAGCCCAATGCCCTGATCGGTTTCGCCGGTCCGCGGGTGATCGAGCAGACGGTCCGCGAGAAGTTGCCGGAAGGCTTCCAGCGCAGCGAGTTCCTGCTCGAGCATGGCACTGTCGACATGATCGTGCATCGCCAGGAAATGCGGGATCGATTAGGCGGCGTGCTGCGCAAGCTGACCCACCAGCCAGCCTCCGGCCTGCCGGAGAGCGAAGAGCCGGATCTGGTTGATGAGGCCGAAGACCTGGCCGAGCCAGAGACCG
This sequence comes from Onishia taeanensis, assembly GCF_003268885.1. Classification (GTDB taxonomy): domain Bacteria; phylum Pseudomonadota; class Gammaproteobacteria; order Pseudomonadales; family Halomonadaceae; genus Onishia; species Onishia taeanensis_A. The sequence goes on along the minus strand of NZ_QLSX01000001.1, from coordinate 174,420 downwards.
AAGACGTTAACCGCGAGGCCTGACACCAGCCGTCATGAGCGCAGTTCAACCGCCATCTTCGCGGGTCAGTGACCGCCAGCCCTCAAGCCTTGAGGGCTGGCTCGAGCGCCTCGAGCAGCAGCATCCGGTCAGCATCGACCTTGGCCTCGAACGCGTGGCCAAGGTCGCCGCGCGTCTGGGGCTTTCCCAAACCGGTGCGGCAGAGCGTGTAGACGCCCGTGTAGAAGCCCGTGTCGCGGACAAGATCATCACCGTGGCCGGAACCAACGGCAAGGGCTCGACGGTCGCCATGCTCGACGCCCTGGCTCGCGCCCACGGGCTTACTACCGCTACCTACACCTCGCCTCATCTGCTGCGCTACAACGAGCGTCTGCGCCTTGACGGCGAGGAGGCCAGCGACGCGACCCTGGTCGGGGGCTTCGCCCGAGTCGAGGCAGCGCGCCTCGAGGATGAGCCGGTCAGCCTGACCTATTTCGAGGCCGGAACCCTGGCCGGGCTCTGGGCGATTGGCCAGCGCCATCCGGATCTCGCCATTCTGGAGGTGGGGCTGGGCGGCCGGCTGGATGCCGTCAACGTCATCGATGCCGATGTCGGGGTGGTCACCACCGTGGCCCAGGATCATGCCGCATTTCTAGGTACCGACCTCGAGGGCATCGGTCGCGAGAAGGCCGGTATTCTGCGGGCCGGGCGCCCGGCGGTGCTGGGTAGTGCATCGCTGCCGGCAAGCGTCCACGACACGGCGGCCCGGCTGGGTTCACAGGTGCACTGCCTGGCACGAGAGTTCACCCAGAGCGCTGCCGCCGAGGGCTGGTGCTGGCAGGGCCATGACGCCCAGGGCGAAGGCCTTGCTCTCACGGCGCTGCCTGATCCCGGATTGCCGCTGGACAATGCGGCCTCTGCGCTGCAGGCGCTGGCACTCGCCGGTGTGACCCTCGAGGCTGAGGCCTGTCGCCGTGCCTTCCGTGAGGTGGTGCTCGCCGGGCGCATGCAGTGGCGAGGCAACTGGTGCCTGGATGTGGGACATAATCCTCATGCCGCCGCCTATCTCGCCGACCGGCTGTCGCAGCGGCCCTGTGCCGGGCGTCGCGTCGCGCTGCTGGGCATGCTCGCTGACAAGGACGCCGACGGTGTGGTGACGGCATTGGCCGAGGTCGTTGATGCCTGGGTGCCGGCCAGCCTTGGCGGCGACAGGGCCCGGTCTGCCGGCGATCTGGCCGATCTGATTCGCTCCCGAGGCGGTAAGGTGATGTCGCTTGCCGACTCGCCGGCCGCCGGGGCGGCCTGGCTCGAAGCGCACCTCGAGGCTGAAGATGAAGTGCTGGTGTGTGGGTCCTTCTTTACCGTGGCGGAGGTGCTGGCGCGCTGGGAATCGTCAGCGGACGATCCTTCGCTGCAGGCGTAGCAGATAAGTGGCGCGCCAGGAAGGCGAGCCGGGGAGGGGTGAATGAAGTACGGAATGCGTGAACGACTGAGTGGGGCGATCATCCTGCTAGCCTTGGCAGTGATCTTTCTGCCGATGCTCTTCGACGACCCGGTATCACGAGATGAGCGACCCCAGCCGATGCTCAGCATCGAGGCGCCGCTGGACGTCGAGCGCGTGGAGGTCGATGACCCGCAGCCGCCGAGTCGGCTCGATGAGACATCCCGCGATGTGGAGGGTCAGCAGAATGCCTCGGCCCCAGCTCAGTCGAGCATGATAAGTGGCAACGACGACCCTGAGGCCTCACAAGAGTCTTCAGCCGCCTCAGAAGACGCCGCATCCGACTCAGCAGGGGCGACGACCGTCGCCTCCCGAGAGTCGACATCTGCGTCTGAGGCCGCTGCACCTCAGAATCAGGCCGACACCGCTGGGGCAGAACAGTCAGCAGACCCCATCGCTGAGCTTGCTCGGGCGGCGGAAGCCAAGCGTGCTGCCTCCGGCGATTGGTCGGTGCAGGCCGGCAGCTTTGGTGAGCCAGGCAACGCCGAGCGCCTGGCGAAAAAGCTTGAGACCCAGGGCTTCAACGTCTTTAGTCGCCCACGGGGCAATGACCTGACCGCTGTTTATGTTGGCCCCTATGCTAGCGCCGAGGATGGCGAGCGTGCGCGCAGCGAGCTCAAGGCCAAGGCCAATCTGCAGGGTCTGGTGGTGAGGATGTCACCATGACGCTGACGTGGATCGACTGGATCTTTGTGGGGGTGCTGGCCGTTACCATGCTGGCCGGCTTCATGCGTGGTCTGGTCCAGGAAGGCCTAGGGCTCGCTACCTGGGTGCTGGCCCTGCTGGCGGCACGCTTCTTCGCCGAGCCAGTGGCGGACATGCTGTCCGGGTTGATCGACAGCCCCGATGGCCGTCTGGTGCTGGCCTTCGTGTTGGTGACCTTCGTGGTCATCATGCTTGGCGGCATCGTCATCCGCCTTCTGCATGCTGCCGTCGAGTGGGTCGGCATGGGTTTTTTCAACCGGATTGCCGGTGCCGTGTTCGGCACCCTGAAGGGCGGAGTGATCCTGGTGCTGGCCACGCTGCTGATTGGTTTTACGCCGCTCGAGCAGCTCAGCGCCTGGCAGAATGCCGAGGTTCGGCCTACCTTCGAGCGTCTCGAAGCCTGGACGCTCGATCGCGTTGCGGCCTGGGAACGCCAGGATCCAGCGCGTGCCGAGCAGCTGCGCTCACTCTCTCTGCCAGACATTCTGGGGCAGGACGCCCCGGCGAGCGACACCGCTCCTGCGCGCGAGGATGGCGCACCCTGAACCGTTTTTTCATGGCGTCGGCCCGTTCGGCGTCGAAGCACCATTGCAAGCGAGGTAAGCCGGAATGTGCGGTATCGTAGGCCTAATGGCCAATCAGGCGGTGAACCAGGCGTTGTATGACGCCCTGACGGTCCTTCAGCATCGCGGACAGGACGCCGCCGGGATGATGACCTGGCACGAGGGACGCTTCCTGCTGCGCAAGAGTAATGGCCTGGTGCGTGATGTCTTCCACACCCGCCATATGCGCCGCCTCAAGGGCAACCTGGGGATCGGCCATGTACGCTATCCGACTGCCGGGTCCTCCAGCGAAGCGGAGTCACAGCCGTTCTACGTCAACTCGCCCTACGGCATTTCGCTTGCCCATAACGGCAACCTGACCAACTCCGACCAGCTCAAGCAGGAGCTGTTCTCAAGCGACCTGCGTCACATCAATACCAGCTCCGACTCCGAGGTGCTGCTCAACGTCTTCGCCCATGAGCTCGGCAAGCAGGGTCTGAGCATGGGCCCGGAGGACATTTTCGACGCCGTTCGTCGGGTGCATCGTCGCTGCATCGGTGGCTATGCGGCCGTGGCCATCATCAACGGCTATGGCATGGTTGCTTTCCGTGACCCTCACGGCATTCGTCCGGTGGTCTTCGGCACCCGTCAGGAAGAAGGGCGCCAGGAGGTGATGATCGCCTCGGAGTCGGTGGCGCTGGACGTGGGCGGCTTTGAACTGCACCGCGACCTGGCCCCGGGCGAGGCGATCTTCGTCGACCTCGATGGCAATATTCATACCCAGTCCTGTGCCGACAATCCCATACTTGCCCCCTGCATCTTCGAGCATGTCTATCTGGCGCGTCCGGATTCCATCCTCGACGGTGCTTATGTTTACGGCACACGCATGCAGATGGGCCGTAAGCTGGGCGATCGCATCCGTCAGGAGTGGCCGGACTACGACATCGACGTGGTGATCCCGATTCCCGATACCTCGCGGACCTCGGCGCTGGAACTCGCCCAGCATCTTGGGGTGACCTACCGTGAAGGCTTCATGAAGAACCGCTATATCGGGCGGACCTTCATCATGCCGGGGCAGACGATGCGCAAGAAATCGGTGCGTCAGAAGCTCAATGCCATCGACGTCGAGTTCAAGGGCAAGAACGTGCTGCTGGTGGATGATTCCATCGTGCGTGGCACCACCTGCAACGAGATCATCCAGATGGCCCGCGAGGCCGGCGCCAACAAGGTCTACTTTGCGTCTGCCGCACCGCCCGTGCGTTACCCGAACGTCTATGGCATCGACATGCCGTCGGCCGAAGAGCTGATTGCTCATGGTCGCACCGAGGCTGAGGTGGGCGACCTGATCGGTGCCGATCGCATGATCTATCAGGATCTCGAAGACCTGAAGACGGCCTGTCGTGACGTCAATCCGGCGCTGGAAGATTTCGACTGCTCGGTCTTCGATGGCCGCTACATCACCGGCGATATCGATGAGGCCTACCTGAACAACCTGCAAGCCTCGCGTAACGACTCCGCCAAGGATCATAGCGCCGGTGACCATGCCCTGGTCGGCATGCACAATCAGGACGATGATCAGGACGACGAATTCGCTTGAAGGGAGACGGCATGAACGACGAAAGCGGCTTTGAGGCCTGGCATGAGTGGGCGCTCGATACCCAGGCGATCCGCGCTGGCCATGCCCGCACCGCGGAACAGGAGCACGGTGAGCCGATCTTCCCGACGTCGAGCTTCGTCTATGGCAGTGCCGCCGAGGCGGCGCGCAAGTTCGGCGGGGAAGAACCGGGCAACATCTATTCGCGTTTCACCAATCCCACGGTGCGCACCTTCGAGAAGCGCTTGGCGGCCATGGAAGGCGGCGAGCGCTGTGTCGCGACCAGCTCGGGCATGGCCGCCATTCTGTCCACGGTGCTGGGGCTTTTAGAGGCCGGCGACGAGATCGTCGCGTCGCGCTCGCTGTTCGGCTCCACGGTCAGCCTGTTCGACAAGTACCTCGCCAAGTTTGGCATCGTTACCCACTACGTGGAGCTGTCGAATCTGGAGGCCTGGGAAGCGGCGATGACCCCGCGGACCAGGCTTCTGTTCGCGGAGACGCCGTCGAATCCGCTCTCCGAGGTGGTGGATATCCCGGCCCTCGCCAAGATCGCTCATCGCCATGACGCGCTACTGGCGATCGATAACTGCTTCCTGACGCCGGCGCTGCAGCGCCCGCTAGCGCTGGGCGCCGATCTGGTGATCCACTCGGCCACCAAGTATCTGGACGGCCAGGGCCGTGCGCTGGGCGGTGCGGTGGTCGGTCGTGACAAGGAACTCGAAGCGCTCTACGGAGTGGTGCGGACCTGCGGGCCCTGCATGAGCCCCTTCAACGCCTGGGTGTTCCTCAAGGGCCTGGAGACGCTGAGCCTTCGCATGCGCGCCCACTGTGACAATGCGCTGGCGCTGGCGCGTTTCCTTGACGCACATCCGGCGGTGAGCAAGGTTCATTACAGCGGCCTTGAGACTCACCCGCAGCATCGGCTGGCCGCCGATCAGCAGCGCGGTTTCGGCGGGGTGCTGGGCTTCGAAGTCGCGGGTGGCCGCGAGGCGGCCTGGTCGGTCATCGATGCCACCCGCATCCTGTCGATCACTGGCAACCTGGGGGACGTGAAATCCACCATTGGCCATCCCGCCACGACGACTCATGGCCGTCTCTCCGATGAGCAGAAGCTCGCTGCCGGCATCGCCGAAGGGCTTGTCCGAGTCTCGGTGGGCCTTGAGGATATCGAGGACATCAAGGGCGATCTGGCCCGTGGGCTCGATGCGCTGATGAGCTGACGTTTATCCGGCTCATGTCCATGAATGGCGCCCCGCTTGTCGGGGCGTTGCTGTGTCTGGGGCAGGCCGCGGCCATCGTTGGCGTAAAGTACATGAAACGTTCATATTTTTGCGCTGTTCCACGCGGGCCCGATAGGTATGATCAGGAACTGATATACAGTCAACTCTTCACGTAGCGGCAGCTCCACTGTGGTGGCACCCATTACCAAGGCCAGGAGGGCAGGGGAATGTGGGGTAATACTCGGCGAGGGTGGGGCATCGTCAGCATTGTGCAGCACTGGGTCAGTGCTGTCGCGATCGTCGGACTCTTCGCCCTCGGGTGGTGGATGACCGATCTAGGCTACTACGACAGCTGGTATAACCTGGCTCCCTGGTGGCATCGTTCGATCGGCATGCTGCTGTTCGCTGCGACGCTTTTACGCCTGACCTGGCGAGCCGCAAGCACATCGCCGGCATTGCCCGGAGCAAGGTTCGAGCGGCTTGCCGCCGAGCTTGGCCATCTGGGGCTCTATGTGCTGCTGGTGGCCGTTCTCGTCAGCGGCTACCTTATTTCTACTGCCGATGGGCGCGGCATCAGCGTATTCGATTGGTTTGAGGTGCCGGCCATTGTCAGCGACCTGCCTCGCCAGGCAACGCTTGCCGGCACTGTCCACTGGTATCTCGCTCTGGCCCTGATCGGTCTCGCTATCGTTCACATGCTGGCCGCATTCAAGCATCACGTTATTGACCGCCATGACGTTCTGGTTCGCATGGTTAACCCGCGTATCTCGCGCAAGCCGTGACGGTGTGTTGATGCGTCGCATCAGTCTCCCACTGCCGGGCGTCGCCAAGTCGGTGCCCAGACAAGCTTTCATCCAAGAAGGAGCAAGATGATGTTGAAGAAGACAGCACTAGCCGCCCTGACCGCTGCCGCTCTGGTGCCCGTGAGCCAGGCTCAGGCCGCTGATTACATGATCGATACCGAGGGGCAGCATGCCTTCGTACAGTTCAAGATCAGTCACTTGGGCTTCTCCTACATTCTGGGTTCTTTCGAGGAGTTCAGTGGCGACTTCAGCTACGATCCCGAGAACCTGGCAGCGTCCTCAGTGTCCATGGAGGTTGATGTCGAAAGCCTGAACACCAACCAGGCCGAGCGTGATAAGCATATTCTCAGTGAAGATTTCCTCAATGCCGGGGAATATCCGACGGCCACCTTTACATCTACCGGTTTCGAGTCGACCGGCGAAGGTGAGGGTGTGCTGACAGGCGAGCTGAGCCTGCATGGCAAGACGCAGGAAATCGAGATGAACGTCGAGCACATCGGCGGTGGTGAAGATCCGTGGGGCAACTATCGCCAAGGCTTCGAGGGCAGCACTACCCTGACGCTTGCCGACTTTGACATCGACATGAGCAGCATGCCGGCGCCGATGCAAGAGCTTGAGCTCTATGTCACCTTTGAGGGCATTCGTCAGTAAGACGCGCCTCGTACAGGTGATGACCAGGGCACTGCCGGGCGACCGGTGGTGCTTTTTTTATGCCGCAACGGACAAGTTTGATGGCAACAGTTCTGTGGGAAACGTCTGTGGGAAAGGTCTGTGGAAAGTGCAGCCTGAGGTGAGATAAAAAAACCGGCCAACGAAGTTGGCCGGTGCGCGAGTTCCGTTCGCTGCTTTCGGGATAGTCAGTCATGTTGCCCCTGTTGTCTGTGGTTTCTCCTAGGGTGATTGGACTGTGTTAGAAGACGTTGTTTAGCACGGCATCGGGGAAGTGACGACGGAGCATGCGGTTCTGGAATCCGTCCACGAAGCGACAATTGATGATGATGATAAAGCGCTCGAAGGGACGGCTCTGATCCCGCTGGGTCATGGCATCGACACTGTGGAAGAGCCGGTCATCATACAGGTGCAATACCTGTCCGGGGTCGGTGACGTGCTCCAGCAACGGCTGCTGGCCGGCCTTGTCGGCATACAGGCGATTGGTAGCGCCATCGACATTGTCGCGATTGATGACCAGGATGCTCAGGAACTTGCAGCCGTCGGCATGAATCCCCTGCCCTTGCAGTGGGTCGACCATGCCCTTGCCACGGCTGCCGGTAATTTGCATGAGGATCGGCTCACGTGGGCCGATCCCCCACAGCTTGGCCCAGGCCTTGACGAAGGCCTTGACGTCCTGACGTTCCGTGAAGCGCTCTTCCAGGGCCGGGTAGTAGCGAAGCTTGTCGGCCATGCTTTCCGCATCGTTGAAGGCACCGCCCTGCGCCATGGGGCAGTCGCCCATGACGTCTACCTCGCCGTCTTCGGTGATGTTCAGCCAGGACATGCGCTTCCAGCGGCGGTTCACATAGGGGTCCCTGGGGAGAGTGGGCAGGAAGCTTGCCCAGGCATCCAGATCGATGTGCGACGAGATGTCGGCCAGGCTCCAGCCTTGGCGAGACAGTTCCTGAAAGACGCTAGGCTCCCAGTAAGCCGGGAGGATTGGCTGGGCGACAGCAGACAGGTCGTAACCGTGTTTCAGGCTTTCGTTTTTCATGGTCTCATACCTCTTGGGGTTATGCTGCCAGTACTGGCAGCAGGAAAAGCTGCTACAAAGGCAACCCCTCAAGGTTTGAGATAGTTGGTCAAGAAAGCCAATCAAACGTGTAAATTTCTCACAGCCACGATACGATCAGCTCGTATTTAAGCTAGGATGGGAGACGCATGGCGTGTAGCCCTTCAGCATGGAAGGCATCATGAAGGATCACAGTAAGTTATTGGGGTGTGAGTATTGCCACACTTCGCCGAGAGGATAGTCTTGAGCGAAGTTGCCGGCGGTGCCCTACGATGATCTGGGATACGTGTACTTGCCTTTTGCCTTTCGGCACATATCTAGCGTTTTCAATCGGCTAGCCACATGGCGGTATACCAGAACGCTGATGTTTTCTGGTCTGATCGCCGTGGCGGTCTTGATTTGCGCCACCCTCGATAATCCGCACTTTCTCCAGATCGCCGGTATAGTGCTACTGTGCCTGGCGCTTTACTTCTGCCTGAAGCGAATCCTGCGCGATGAAGCGGCGGTCACATCGGGGGCTGGCGATCTCGAGAGGGTTCAGCGCCACTATTCCGAAAGCGAGCAGCGCTTTCGGGCCCTGCTGGAAAGCCTGCCCAAGGTGGCCGTGCAGGGTTACGATCGCGATCGGCGCGTCATCTACTGGAACTCGGCCAGTACCGAGCTCTATGGCTATACGCGTCATGAGGCACAGGGCCAGCTGCTCGAAGACCTGATCATTCCTAGCGAGATGCGCTACGGGGTCATCGATGCCCATCGTGCCTGGGTGCAGGAGGGCATCGAGATTCCGGCCACTGAACTCGAACTCAAGCGCAAGTTCGGCGAGCCGGTGTCGGTATTCTCCCACCATGTCATGCTTGGCGAGCATACCGAAGAACCGCTGATGTTCTGCATCGATGTCGACCTCTCCGACCAGAAACAGGCTCGGCGAGACCTGGACTTTGTCACTCGGTTCGACTCCCTGACCATGCTGCCCAATCGCGGGACGTTTGCGACCCAGCTCAATGAGTGTCTGGCCAATGCCGGGCGGCTGGGAGAAGTGGTCGCCGTGGTGTTCGCCGATATACAAGGCTTTGGCGAGATCAACGATGCCGAGGGATACGAGCTCGGCGACCGCCTGCTGGTTGAGGTTGCTCATCGCTTGCGTAGCTGCCAGCGAAGCTCTGATCTACTGTCCAGGTTTGGTGGCGATGAATTCGTGATGGCCTTCCCGCATCTCGAGGCCGGCAGCAACGCGATGCCGTTGGTCGAAAAGGTGCTCTCAGCCTTCGAGGAACCCTTCGATATCGGGCTTGGCGAGTTGCATGTCAGCCTTAAGTTCGGGGTCAGCCTCTATCCGGATAATGGGCGTAGTGCACGCGAATTGATCCAGAATGCCGATGTGGCCAAGAACCGGGCAAAGCTTGCCACCGGGCAGGCCTACTGGCTCTTCGATCAGCGTCTGCATGATGAGCTGATTCATGAGTACCGTTTGGTCGAGCGTCTGCAGCGAGCGCTGCGTGATGGTGAGCTGGAGCTGTATTATCAGCCGCAAGTGGCTGCCACCAGTGGTCGGGTGGAGAACCTGGAAGCCCTGGTCCGATGGTTCCCCTGCGAAGGTGGCAGCATTCCGCCGTCAGAGTTTATCCCGGTGGCCGAGCGCTCGAATCTGATCTATCGCATTGGCGAGTGGGTCATCCATGAGGCCTGTCGTCAGCAGGCCGAGTGGAAGGCGTCGGGCCTGGGGGACTGTCGTATCGACATCAACCTTTCCGGCAAACAAGTGATCCAGCATGATGTCTTCGCTTACCTCGAAAGCTGCATGGACCAGTTTGGCCTGACGACTCGGGATATCGGCATCGAGCTGACCGAGAACGTCTTGATACGGGCTGATCAGCACATCCTCACTACGCTGCGCCGGCTCTACCATCGCGGCATGAAAATCGCCATCGACGACTTTGGCACTGGCTATTCGTCACTGAGCTATCTCAAGCAGTTTCCGATCACGTCGTTGAAGATCGACCGTGGTTTTTTGCGGGATGCCCCGGATGAGCCAAGCGATCGCGCCATCATGGCGGCGATGGTCTTCATCGGCCACCAGCTTGGCCTGGAAGTGGTCGCCGAGGGCGTCGAGAACGAGGAGCAGCTTGAGCTGGTTCGCGAGTTTGGCTGTGACCTGGTGCAGGGGTTTTACTACTTCAAGCCGATGAGCGCCGACGATATTGGTCGCCTGCAGAGCTCGTTGATGGCGGTCCGTGGCCAACTGCCGAGCCACTGATTCAGCCACTGATTCAGCCACTGATTTTGCATGACTATCCCGGTTTTCGGGCCTGCGCAATGGCGTCGTGGGGCGTACAATGTCGCCCCTTTGCATAGTCGCCTGGAGGCAATGTGCCCGTATCGGATGCAGTGAGCGAATCCCTGGGGCGTCGGTTATGGCGCCAGACCTGGCCGATGGCCATCGGTGTGATGGCCCTGCTGGGCTTCCAGCTGGTCGATAGTGCCTTTATCGCCCGCCTGGGCACGGCGCCCCTGGCCGCCCAGTCGTTTACCTTTCCGCTATCCTTTCTGATCATCGGCGTCCAGGTGGGCCTGGGGATCGCCATCGCGGCCCAGCTGTCGCGGGTACTGGGCGCTGGTGAGCATGAACGCGCCAGGCGTCTGGGCAGCCTGGTGCTAGTGGTTGCCGGCTGCGTGATCGCGGTGTTGGCGTTATTGCTGTGGACCTTGCAGGGCCGCCTGTTTCCCCTGCTCGGGGCAGAGTCCGATAGCCTTTCCTTGATTCGATCCTATTGGGGACCTCAGCTTCTGGCGGCTTGGCTGGGGGCCCTGGTCTACTTCGGCTATAGCCTCTTTCGTGCCCACGGCGATACCCGCTTGCCGGGCAAACTGATGGTGGTGACTAGCCTGATCAACCTGATGCTCGATCCGTTGCTGATCTTCGGCATCGGTGACTGGGAGGGCCTGGGGCTTCCCGGTGCGGCCTGGGCCACGGTGCTGGCGTTCAGCGGCGGGCTGGTCTTGCTGTCGGGGCGTCTTGCTCGTCATGACTGGTTGGCCTGGCAGGGGCTGCTTTCCGAGGCACGCCGTTCGGCGCCTGGGTTTGCAGGAATCGCCGCGCCGGCCATGGTCAGTCAGCTGATGCCACCCCTGGCAGCGATGCTTTCCACCCGTATTGTCGCGACCCTCGGGGAGACCAGCGTGGCGGCCTGGGGCCTTGCCAGTCGCCTGGAAACGGTATCGCTGATGCTGGTACTGGCGCTGACCATGTCACTGCCGCCCTGGCTCGGGCGCTGTCATGGCGCCGGCGATGGGGACACCATTCGCCGCCTGATGCGCCTGGCGGCTCGGGTCATCATCGGCTGGCAGTTGGCGCTGGGCGTGCTGCTGGCCTTGGCGGCTCCCTGGGTTGCACTCTTGCTGTCGGGCAATCCGGAGGTCCGTGATGATCTGGCCATGCTGATTCGCTTCTTGCTGCCAAGCTATGCCTTGCTGGGCCTGTGTATGGTGGTGGTGTCGGCCGGCAATGCCCTGGGCTGGCCGCTGGGGGCGATGCTGATGTCGGGCGTCCGCCTGTTTGTCTGCTATCTGCCCTGCCTGTGGCTGGGCAGCCAGCTTGCGGGTATGGCTGGATTGGCCATGGGCGCGGCGATCGGTAATGTCCTGGCCGGCACTCTCGCCTGGTGGTTATATCAGCAGCGACGTCCGTCGATAGACTATTCGCAGTGATATTTTCTTTTTATGGCTTTTTATTAGGGTTAAGTGCTGCTTAATTGCATTAATTTTGGGCTTTAATCCGATATAAATGATCTTATTCAGAATATTTTTCTGATTCCCCTCCCTTATACTCGTGTCTCCCGTCAGCGCGCTGACGGGTCATGCCCTGATGGTCATTGGGGCGGGCATGAGGCGCAGCATATCCAACGAAAGCAACAAGACAGCAACAAGAAGGGGAGAGGCAATGAAGGTCGTCGTACTCGGCAGCGGTGTGGTGGGTGTCACCAGTGCGTACTACCTGGCGCGCCAGGGCCATGAGGTCACGGTCATCGATCGCCAGGACGCGCCGGCCATGGAGACTAGCTATGGCAATGCCGGCCAGGTCTCGTTCGGCTTTTCCTCCCCCTGGGCGGCTCCCGGCATACCCCAGAAGGCCATGAAGTGGATGTTCCAGGAACACGCGCCGCTCAAGATCCAGCCCAAGCCCGACCCCACCATGGCGCGCTTCATGATGCAGATGTTCAAGAACTGCACGCCCGAGCGCTATGCGATCAACAAGGAGCGCATGGTGCGTGTCGCCGAGTACAGCCGCGGCTGCATCAACGCGCTGCGCGAGGATACCGGGATCCGCTACGAGGATCGCCAGAAGGGCTTGATGCAGCTGTTTCGCAACGAGAGTCAGGTCGCTGCAGTAGGCAAGGACATGCGGATCCTCGAGCAGTGTGGGGTGCGTCACAAGCTGCTCAATGCCGAGGAGATCAAGGACGTCGAGCCGGCGCTAGCCTGGGTGCCTGGCAAGTTCGTCGGCGGCCTGCACCTGCCTGACGACCAGACCGGTGATTGCCATCTCTTCACCAACCGCCTGGCCGATTACTGCCGCGAGCAGCTCGGCGTGACCTTCCGTTTCGGGGTGACCATCGAGCGCTTGAAGCGCAGCGCGGGCCGAGTTGAATCGGTCGTGACCAGCGCCGGCGAGATCAGTGCCGATGCCTATGTGGTGTGCATGGGCAGCTTCTCCAAGTTCCTGGTCAAGGATCTGGATATTCGCCTGCCGATCTACCCGGTCAAGGGGTACAGCCTGACCGTGCCGATCACCGATGAAGGCGGTGCGCCTCAGTCGACGGTGATGGATGAGAGCTACAAGGTGGCGATTTCGCGCTTCAACGACCGCATTCGGGTCGGCGGTACGGCGGAGCTCGCCTCCTACGACATGAGTCTGCTCGAGAAGCGGCGTGCCACCATCAGCATGGTGGTGAAGGATGTCTTCCCGGAAGGGGGCGATGTCGGCCGGGCTGAATTCTGGACCGGCCTGCGCCCGATGACGCCGGACTCCACGCCGATCATTGGCGCCACCAAATACGACAACCTGTGGCTGAATACCGGCCACGGCACCCTGGGCTGGACCATGAGCTGTGGTAGCGCCCATCTGCTGGCCGATCTGATGGATCGCCGCAAGACAGAGATCGACCCTAAAGATCTGGACGTCAGCCGCTACGCAAGCTGATCCATCCGTCTGCGGACTATCTCCCGCCCCGTCGGCACCGCCGGCGGGGCGCTTTGTCGTTCGGGAAGGCATCGGCTGAGGCGAGGTAGGGGCAGAACGCAACACGCCCGGGCGAACCCGGGCGTGCTGGTGTGGCGGGGGTGCCTACTTAGTTGACCGCCGCGAAGGCCTTGGCCAGGTAGGGCAGGTTCTCATCGGAGAAGCCTGCCACGTTGGCCCGGCCCGAGCGCACCATGTAGATGCCGAACTCGTCACGCAGCCTGTCGACCTGCTCCGGGCTGAGGCCGGTGTAGGAGAACATGCCGCGCTGCTCGCCGACACAGGCGAACTTGTCGGCCAGGCCATGGGGTTTCAGGGCTTCGACGAAGTCGCGACGCAGGCCGTTGATGCGATCGCGCATCTCGGTCAGCTCCTCACGCCACACCGCGGCCAGCTCCGCCGACTCGAGGATCTCGGTGACGATGGCGCCGCCATGGGCGGGCGGGTTGGAGTAGTTCTCGCGGGCCACGATAGCGACCTGGGAGCGCACGTTCTCCATCTGCTCCTGGTTCTTGGCGATTACCACCAGGGCGCCGGTGCGCTCACGGTAGATGCCGAAGTTCTTGGAGCAGGAACTGGTGATCAGCACCTCATCGAGATTCTCGGCCAGCAGGCGCGCGCCATAGGCGTCTTCCTCGAGGCCTTCACCAAAGCCCTGATAGGCGAAGTCGACCAACGGCAGCAGCTCGCGTTCCTGTACCACCTCCAGCACCTGCTGCCACTGCTCACGGGACAGGTCGAAGCCGGACGGGTTATGACAGCAGGCGTGCAGCACCACGACGTCACCCACCGGGATCTCCTTCAGCGCCGCCAGCATGCCCGGGAAGTCCAGACGGTTGTCGGCATCGACGTAGGGATACTTGCCAAGCTTCAGCTCGGCGGCATGAAAGATGCCCAGGTGGTTCGGCCAGGTGGGATCGCTGACCCAGATGCCGCGGCCCGGCAGCTGGGTGCGAATGAAGTCCGCGGCCAGGCGCAGGGCCCCGGTGCCGCCGGGCGACTGGGTCGCACTGGCGCGGTTGGCTGCCAGCACTGGCGACTCCTCGCCCAGCAGCATGGGCAGGATCACCTTGCCGTAGCGCGGATCACCGTGAGAGCCGATGTAGCTCTTGGTGGTCTCGTTCTTCAGCAGCAGGGCTTCGGCCTCCTTGACGGCCCGCATCACGGGCGTCGTGCCGGCGGCATCCCGGTAGACCCCGACGCCCAGGTCGACTTTCTGGGGGTTGGTGTCGTTGTTGAAGGCTTCGATCAACCCGAGGATCGCGTCCCCGGGCACCCGCTGAATCTGCTCGAACATTTTAGGCTGCAACCTCGTCGGTTCTGGCGGCTAGGATGAAATCGTTCTTGTGCAGGCCCTTCATTTCATGTGACCACCAGGTCACGGTGACCTTGCCCCATTCGGTAAGAAGCGCGGGATGGTGACCGGCTTCCTCGGCAAGGTCACCGACCCGATTGGTAAAGGCGAGGGCCTGCTTGAAATTGCGGAACTTGAAGACACGTTCCAGTTGCATGATGCCATCGCGGTCGATGATCTGCCACTCGGGAATCTGCTGGCCAAGCATCTCGACCTCGCTGTCGGTGACGTGGGGAGCATCCCAGCTGCAGGCTTCGCACTGCTGTTCGGAAAGATCGCTCATGGGGTAATCCTCAGGGGTTGGGTGATGATAAGGGGCGGTCAGAGATGTCAGGGTGACATCGAATCGGCCGGTCTATTTAACAATGATCAGGCTGGCAATGATCAGGCGTCGACGACTTTGGGCTTGGGCGGAAACTTGGGGTCATGCAGGCCAAGCTCCATGGCGCGATGCACCAGTGCCATGATGTCCTGTCGGGAAAGGTCGTGCAGGGTCTCAAGATCGTCAAGTACGTAATAGAGCGGCTGCAGGATGTCGATGCGATAGGGCGTGCGCAGCGCCTCCAGTGCATCGAAGGCATGGTGCTCGGGGGCATCGGACAGCGCGTGGAGGGTCTCCTTGGGCGATGAAATGATGCCGCCGCCGTAGATGCGTCGTCCCTGTGGGGTATCGACCAAGCCGAACTCCACCGTCATCCAGTAGAGTCGCGCCAGGTAGACCCGCTCCTTGGGGCTCGCCGCCAGACCGAGTTTGCCATAGGTCGCCGTGAAGTCGGCGAAGGCGGGGTTGGTCAGCATCGGGCAGTGGCCGAAGATCTCGTGGAAGATGTCCGGTTCCTGGAGGTAGTCGAGTTCCTCCGGGGTGCGAATGAAGGTGGCGACCGGGAAGCGGCGATGGGCGAGCAGCTCGAAGAAGGTATCGAAAGGGATCAGCGCAGGCACCTGAGCGGTCTGCCACCCGGTGGTAGCTTCTAGCACCCGGTCGATCTCGGCGAGCTGGGGAATACGGGTCTCGGGCAGGGCCAGGCGCTCCATGCCGTCGAGATACTCCTGGCAGACGCGGTTCTCGAGGATCGGCAGCTGGCGCTGCATCAGGGTTTGCCAGGTGGCGTGTTCCTGGTCGCTGTAGGCGATGTGGCCTTCGGCATCGGGCATTCGCGCCTGATACTGGCTCGGCTTGGCGGCGATCGGTTGGGTCTGCGTGGCCATACAGCAGTCTCCGGTTGGCGTGCTTTTGTTATTGGCTGTTGCGAGCTGTTGCGAAAGGCACGGCAGTGTCTTGTGCTTCTCGCCTGATCTCAGTCTATGAGAGCCGGGGCTCAGGGGAAGTCGCTTTTATGCCACCTGACCATCTGTCCGGCGCGAAAATCGTCACGAAAAGTTGACGATTGCGTGCTTCAGGCGCCATGAAATCGTCGCTGCCGCTGGTTCATGGCCTTGAAGCGCGTCGGGTGTCACGTTAGCTTTACAGACGAGTCACGGCGCCTTGACGCCCGTGATGCCCAGTGACGCCATGTCGCGCCACGGGCACACCGCTACCTTTAACAGGGATTCTTACCGGACATCGCCATGCGCCTGAAATTTCACTGCCAGAACCGGATCGGTATCCTGCGGGACATCGTCGCCCACTTTGCCGATTATGGCGTCAACGTGGCCCATGGCGAGGTGGGCGGCGATCATGGCAACACCATCTACCTGCACCTGCCCCAGCTGCTTAACGCCCAGCTGGCTTCCCTCAAGCCGACACTTGAGACCATACCCGGTGTCTTCGGCGTCAAGCGCGTCAGCCTCATGCCCAGCGAGCGGCGTCATCTGGAGCTGGATGCGCTGCTCTCATCGCTCTCCGAACCGGTGATGTCGATCGACATGGACGGGCGCGTGGTGGCGGCCAATCGGGCCGCCGGGCAGATGCTTGGCGTGCGGGTCGACGAGGTGCCGGGCCTGTCGCTGGATCGCTACCTGCCCGATCTGGATCTTCCGGATCTGATTCGGCGCAACAATGCCCGGGTCAATGGCCTGCGTCTCAAGCTCAAGGGCGCCACCTACCTGGCCGACATCGCGCCGCTGCACCGGGAACGGCACGACGATGTGGCTTCGCTTGCCGGCGCGGTGGTGACGCTGCATCGTGCGGATCGTATCGGTGAACGTATCTACCAGGTCCAGCGCCAGGAGCTGCGCGGCTTCGAATCGATCTTTCAGTCGAGCCCACGACTCGCCAACCTGATTCGCGAGGCTCGGCGCATGGCGCCACTGGACGCGCCGCTGCTGATTGAGGGCGAGACCGGCACCGGCAAGGAACTGCTGGCCCGAGCCTGCCACTTGGCCAGCGCCCGTGGCCAGGCGCCCTTCATGGCGCTCAACTGTGCGGGACTGCCCGAGTCGATGGCCGAGACCGAGCTGTTCGGCTATGCCTCAGGCGCCTTCGAGGGCGCCAGGCCGGAGGGTAAGCTGGGGCTTTTGGAGCTGACCGCCGGCGGCACGATCTTTCTCGATGAAGTGGGTGAGATGAGCCCGCGGCTGCAGGTCAAGCTGCTGCGCTTCCTGCAGGATGGCGGCTTTCGCCGGGTGGGCAGCGACGAGGAGACCTATCTCGACGTGCGGGTGATATGCGCCACCCAGCAGGACCTGCCGGGTCTCTGCGCCGAGGGACTCTTCCGCCAGGATCTTTACCATCGCCTCAATGTGCTCTCGGTGCAGGTCCCGCCGCTGCGCGATTGTTTCGACGGGATTGAGGAGCTGGCAGCGCACTTTCTCGACCGCGCCGCGCGCCAGATCGGCTGCCCGCTGCCCGAGCTCTCGCCGGCGGCTCAGGCGAGGCTTTCGAGCTATCACTGGCCGGGCAACGTGCGTCAGCTCGAGAACGTGCTCTTCCAGGCCGTTTCGCTATGTGAAGGCGGCACCATTGAGCCGGCGCACCTGCGCCTGCCTGAAGTGGGCCAGGGGCCAGGGCTCGCCGGGGTGGACTTGGAGGGTTCGCTCGGTGAGATCATGGGCGACGTCGAGAAGCGCGTGCTCGCCGCTCTCTATCCTAAGCACCCCTCGAGCCGCCAGCTGGCGCGTCGGCTGGGGGTGTCCCACACCACCATCGCCAACAAGCTGAAGCGCCATGGGATTGGCGACGAGGCCGAGTAAGGAGCAGGCATGTGATCAGCGTTCGCGCTGCCTGACCGACTCCCGCACTACCAGCCGCGGCGGCAGGGCGGTTAACGGTGCGAAGGGGCGCTGATGCTCCAGGCGGTCGATGAGCTGTGCGATCGCGGTGGCGCCAAGCTCGTAGATGGGCTGATGAATCGTGGTCAGGGCGGGGCAGGTATAGCGGCCGACGTCGATATCGTCGTAGCCGATCACGGACATCTTGTCCGGCACGCTGAGCCCCGCCTCGAGGGCGGCGCGAATGGCACCGATAGCGGCCAGGTCGTTGAAGGCGAACACAGCCTGGGGCCGGTGATCCTTTTCAAGCAGTTCGCGCATGGCGGCATAACCGCCATCGGCCAGCAGGTTGGTAGTGATGATGTGCCTTGAGGGCAGCGTAAGGCCCACGGTTTGGCAGGCGTCCAGCGCGCCGGCCAGGCGCTCCTGGGAGCGCGGGTGGTCGGTGGGGCCGGTGAGTAGCGCGATATCGTCAAGGCCTTGGGCAAGCAGGTGCTCGATGGCAAGCCGGGCGCCCAGGCGCGAGTCGTCGTTGACCACGGCGATATCCGGGCGCGGGGCTGTGGCTGCATCCAGCATTACGGTGGGCAGGGTCTGACGGTTCAGGGCCTCGAGAAAGCCAGGGCCGTTGCGCGAGGTCATCACGATCAGCCCGTCGATGCGGCGCTCGAGGAGCGTGTGGAGATAAGCGACCTGCTTGTCGTCGACGTCGTCGGCATTGCAAAGCATGAGGCTGTAGCCGCAGTCGAAGCAGTGATCCTCAACGCCGCGAATGAGCGCCGAGAAGAAGGGGTTGTCGGCGCTGGTCACGATCATGCCGATGGTACGACTGCGCCTGGATTGCAGCGAGCGCGCAATGGTATCCGGGCGATAGCCAAGCTCCGCGATGGCCCGTTGCACCCGCAGACGGGTCGCGGGTGCAACGGTGCGGCTCTGGTTGACCACGTGAGAGACGGTGGTGATCGACACCCCCGCCTGCTTTGCCACGTCCTTCAGTCGAGCCATGGGCTCTGCTTATTCCTTAGTGATCAGCTTCAGCGGCACCGGGATATTGGCCTCGACGCTTTCACCCTTGAGCAGGGCATCGGCGGTGTTGATACCGAGAGCCCCGATCAGCGCGGGTCGCTGAGCAATGGTGGCGTCCATGAGGCCGTCTTTCACCGCCTGGACACCGGCATCGGTGCCATCGAAGCCGACCAGGATCACGTCGTCGTTGCCGCCAGCCTGCAGGGCACGCTGAGCGCCCAGCGCCATTTCGTCATTCTGGGCAAACACCGCCTGGATGTCCGGATGGGCCTGCAGCAGGTTCTCCATCACGTTGAGGCCTTCGGTGCGGTTGAAGTTGGCCGGCTGAGAGGCCACCAGTTCGAGGCCATGAGCGGCTTCGATCGCCGCCATGAAGCCTTCGCCGCGATCGCGGGTGGCCGAAGCACCCGGCACACCCTCGAGCTGTACGATCTGGCCTTCGCCCCCCAACTGCTCGGCGATGAAGCCCCCGGCAAGCTGGCCGCCGGCGACGTTGTCGGACGCGATGTGTGAGGCTACGCGACCGCCGTTGGCACTGCGGTCCAGGGTGATCACCGGCACGTTGCGGGCGTTGGCAGAGCGCACGCTGGATACGGCAGCATCGGAGTCGGTCGGGTTCATGAGCAGCAGGTCGATGTCGCGGGACAAGGCGTCTTCGACGTTGGAGAGCTCCCTGGCGGCATCATTGCCGGAATCCAGAACGATCAGCTCGTGGCCAAGGGCCTCGGCCCGCTGTTCGGCCCCTTCCTGCATGGTCACGAAGAAGGGGTTGTTCAACGTCGACACCACCAGGGCAATGCGATCGGCCATGGCGTTACCACTGAGACCGATGCCCGCGGCGACGGCGGAGGCGAGTAGCAGTTTCTTCATGGTCTGGCTCCTAAGGTCTTGTTATGCAGCGTGTTGTCAAACATGTTGTGAAGCACAGGCGTCGTGCTGGCGTGTCACGACGAGTTTGACCGGCTGTCGAGCAGCACGGCCAGGAGGATGACCGCGCCCTTGGCGATCATCTGGAAATACGATGACACGCCCATGATATTGAGCGCGTTGTTGAGCACGCCTATCACCAGCGCACCGACCAGGGTGCCGAAGATGCGCCCACGGCCCCCCATCAGGCTGGTGCCCCCGATCACCACCGCGGCGATGGCGTCGAGCTCATAGCCGGTGCCGGCGGTGGGCTGGGCAGACCCCAGGCGGGCGGTCAGTACCACGCTTGCCAGCGCCGCACAGGCCCCGGAGATCGCATAGACGCTGATCTTGATGCGGGCGACGTTGATGCCGGATAGGCGCGCCACTTTCTCGCCGCCGCCCACTGCATAGACATGTCGGCCGAAGCGGGTGTGATGCAGCACGCCCCAGCACAGTACGAAGACGAAGAACATCAAGTAGATGGGAATGGGCACGCCTAGCCAGTAGCCGCCGCCGAGCTGCCAGAACAGGTCGGCGGCCGGCGTAGTGCCGATTGAGATCGGGCGCCCGTCGGTGAAGACCAGTGCCGCCCCGCGCAGGATGGTCATGGCCACCAGGGTGACGATGAAGGCCTGGATGCGCCCGAAGGCCACGAAGGCCCCGGAAATGGCACCAAGGCAGGCGCCGGCGGCAACGGTGCCGGGCACGCCCACCCAGGGTGTCAGGCCCGAGGCCGTCATGGCGCCGGCGAAGGCGCCCGTCAGGGCGAGCACCGCGCCCACCGACAGGTCGATGCCGGCGGTCAGGATGACGAAGGTCACGCCCATGGCGATGATGGCGTTGATGCTCGACTGACGCAGCACGTTGAGGATGTTGTCGACGGTCAGGAAGTTGTCGCTCAGGGCGGCACTGACGATGACCAGTAGCGCAAGTGCGAGGAAGGCCTTGTTGTCGATCAACAGCCGGGTAGCGGCCTTGTTCATGGTGAGGGTGTTCATGGGGTGACGGTCTCCGTGGCTGCTTCGCTGTGGGCAGCGGCGGTCATGATGGTTTCCTGAGTGGCGTCTTCGCGGGTGAATTCGCCGCTGATGCGGCCATTGGCGAGCACCATGATGCGGTCGGACAGCCCTAGCAGTTCGGGCATTTCCGAGGAGATCAGCAGCACGCACTTGCCCTGGCGCTTGAGCTCATTGATCAGCAGATAGATCTCGCGCTTGGCTCCGACATCGACGCCGCGGGTGGGCTCATCGAGAATCACGATGTCCGGTTGGGTCATCAGCGCCTTGGCCAGGGAAACCTTTTGCTGATTGCCGCCGGAGAGGGTGTCGATGGGCTGGTGCATGTCCTGCAGCTTGATGCGAAAGGCCTCGATATAGTGCGCCACCGCGGCGCGTTCACGTCCGGCGTTGATCAGGCCGAGGGGGCCGCAGAAAGCGGGCAGGGCGGCGAGTGACATGTTGTCGGCGACCGAGTGTTCGAGCAAAAGCCCGGCCTGCTTGCGATCTTCGGGCACATAAACCAGGCCTGCGCGAAGCGCCTCCTGGGGCGAGGCGAAGCGCACTGATGCTTGCCGAATGCGGACTTCGCCGCCCTTGATGGGCACATCGCCGCAAATGGCCTGAGCCATCTCGGTGCGGCCGGCCCCCATCAGGCCGCCGAAACCCAGCACTTCACCGGCCCGGGCCGAGAAGGACACCTCGAAGACGCCGGGCGCCGACAGTCGGTCGACCTCGATCACCACCTCACCGAGCGTCGGCGACTCGTAGGGATAACGGTCGGCGAGCTCACGCCCCACCATCTTGCGGATCAGGTCGTTCTCGCTGAGCGCCGCGGTCGGCCCATCATGCACGAGCTGGCCATCGCGCAGCACCGCGACGCTGTCGCACATGCGGAAGATCTCGGGCAGACGGTGTGTGATCATCACCAGCGACCTGCCTTCCTCGCGCAGGGCGGCGACCACCTGTTCGAGGATCTCGGTCTCGATATCGGTCAGGGCGTCGGTGGGCTCGTCCATGATGATGATCTCGGCGTCCAGCGACAGGGCGCGCGCGATCTCGACCATCTGTTGCTGGCCGATGCTGAGGCCGGCAACCGGAGTGCGTGGATCGATGTGCTGCTTGAGGCGAGCCAGCAGTTCACCGGCCTGACGGTACAGTCGTGCCCAGTCGACGGTACCCAGGCGGGTGCGCGGTTCACGGCCAAGGAAAATGTTCTCGCCGGCTGAGAGACCGCCGACCAGGTTGAGCTCCTGATGAATAATGGCGATGCCGGCATCCATGGCCTGGCGGGGCGTCGTGAAACGGACCTTGTCGCCGCGCAGCCAGATCTCGCCGGCATCGGCCTGATGGACACCGCTGAGCACCTTCATCAGGGTCGATTTGCCTGCGCCGTTCTCGCCGGCCAGTGCCTTAACGCGGCCGGGATACAGCGCGAGATCGACCCCCTCTAGCACGGTGACGCCGGAAAAGCGCTTCTCGATGCCTTGCAGCGCCATCAGCGCCTGGCGGGTTTCGGCGCTCAAAACGGCACCCCACTGCGCAGGGCAACGTTGGCGTAGGGCGTGCATTCACCGGTGCGAATCACCGCCTTGGCCTTCTTTAGCGATTGCTTGAAGGTGTCGTGAGACACATAGCATGCTTCTACCGGGTGGCCATCTCTCGCTTCAAGCTCGGCCAGGCGATGCTGGATGTCGTCATTGAGTGCCGGGCTGTGAGTGGTGATTTCGCTGGCGAGGGTCACGCTCTCGACGCACAGCTCTTCGAGCAGGGCATCGAGCACCGGCAGGAAGCCGGGCAGGCCGGGCGTTACCGCAAGATCGATACGCGGCACGTCGGTCGGGATCGGCAGCCCCGCATCGGCAATCACCAGGGTATCGGTATGTCCGAGCTCGGCGATCAGGGCATTGAGCGGGGCATTGAGCAGGCCATGACGTTTCACGGGATTCACGCTATAGCTGAGAATTCAGGTCTGCATTGTAACGCGCAAACGTTTGCGCCACCGATGCGCCAAACGTCTAAGCCAGGTTCAGTTGACCTCTTGGGCGTTTTGAGAAACCTAGATCATGACGAGGGTGTCGGCTGGGCGTCCAGAAAAGCCTGCACCTCGGCGAAGGGGTAGGCTTCCAGCGCGGCGAAGCCCTCCAGACGACGCGCCTTGAGGCGAGTGAATACCGGCAGCGTAAGGCCGCACAGAAAGCGCGCCAGCAGTGCCGGGGAGGGCGGCGCACCGAAAAGTTCGCGATAGCGCTCGCTGAGAGGTGCACACCAGGCCGTGACCTGATGTGGCTCCAGCGGGGGAAGGGGAGAGCCAGGCGGCAGTTGGGCGGGGCCCTGGCGACATACTGAACAATGGCCGCAGTGCTCGGGAGCCCGGTCGTCGCCGAAGTAGCTGGCCAGGCGCCGGCTGAGACAGGTTTCGCTCTCGAAGAGCTCGAGCATGGCATGTATGCGGCGGATCTCGCTGTGCTCCTTGTCCTGAAAGTAGGTGCTGAGCTCCTCGGTCAGGCGCTCGGCGTCCGCCTGGGGGGCGAGTACCTCGTAGACCTCGGTCATCTGCTTGCTTTCGACTTCGAGCCAGCCCTTGTCGCGGCAGTAATCCAGCGCGGTGATCACCCGCGCCCGGCGGGTGTCCAGGCCGCGTTCCTGGCCAAGCCGCTCGAGGGTCGCGAAGTCCAGGGTGTGCCAGGTGCGGGCGGCGGTGCTTGAGTCGACGATGGCCTGCAGGAAGGCCTGGCGCTCTCCGCTGAAGCGCTCGACCAGTGCCGCCGGGCCGCCGGGGAACTTGAGCCGGTAGTCGGCGAAGTAGGCATAGCGCGGGGCAATGATGCCGCGCAGCTCGAGCTGTACCAGCAGGGTCTTGAGCGGCAGAGGGCGGATGTTGCTGTCCTGGGACAGCGCATTGAGCATCAGCTCCCACTGGCCGCCGGGCGCTGCCAGAGCCTCACCGATCACCCGTCGGATACCGTCAGGCTCCGGGGTGTCGCCATAAACGAAGTTTTCGAGCACGTTCAAGGTATCGCGCCCGCCGAGCACCAGGCATTCGGAAGGCTTGCCGTCGCGACCGGCGCGGCCGATTTCCTGGCTGTAGTTTTCGATCGACTTGGGCAGGTCGAAGTGCACCACCTGACGAATGTCAGCCTTGTCGATGCCCATGCCGAAGGCGATGGTGGCGACAATGCAGTTGACCTGGCCGCCCATGAAGTCCTGCTGGACCCGGTCGCGGGTCTCGGCGGGCAGGCCGGCATGATAGGCCGCGGCCTGGATACCGGCCTTGGCGAGATAGGCGGTCAGGCGCTCGGCGCTCTGCTGCAGGGTCACGTAGATGATGGTGGGACGCGATACCGCCTCGGCAAGACGGGGCCTCAGCCACTCGACCAGGG
Source organism: Onishia taeanensis (assembly GCF_003268885.1). GTDB lineage: Bacteria > Pseudomonadota > Gammaproteobacteria > Pseudomonadales > Halomonadaceae > Onishia > Onishia taeanensis_A. The sequence goes on along the minus strand of NZ_QLSX01000001.1, from coordinate 150,300 downwards.
TGCGGGCGCGTTGATCCGATGCCACCGGCATCACCGCGAGATCCAGATTCGGTCGATAGAAACCGGTGGTGGTGACGTCTTCGTGGGCGATGGCGAAGCGCTCGCGCATATCCTTTATCACGCGAGGGGTCGCCGTGGCGGTCAGCAGCAGCACCTGGGGAATGCCGAACTGGCGCTGATAGTCGGGCAGCTTCAGGTAATCTGGGCGGAAGTTATGGCCCCACTCCGACAGGCAGTGCGCCTCGTCGACCACCAGCAGCGAGATTGGCACCCGAGCGATGAAAGCACGAAAACGCTCGTTCTTGAGCCGCTCCACCGAGATCATCAGGACACGGATCTCGCCGCGCTGGACGCCTTCCATTACGCGAGACGCTTCCTCGCGGCTCTGGCTGGAGTCGATGCTGGCTGCGGCGATGCCGTGGCGAGCCAGGAAGGCGAGCTGGTCCTGCATCAGCGCTAGCAACGGGGACACCACCAGCGTCAGGTTTGGCAACGTGAGCGCCGGCAGCTGATAGCACAGCGACTTACCGGAGCCGGTGGGGAAGATCGCCGCCGCACTGCGCCCTTCGGTCACGGCCTCGATCACCTCGCGCTGGCCGGGGCGGAAGTCGTCGTAGCCGAAGACGTCGCGCAGGGTCTGCTGGGGTGTCGGGGTCATGGGGGCTCCTGGGGCTGATCCTGAGGGCTGGTCGTGAGGGCGTTGGTCGCGCTGGCTAGGCGGCGGTTGGCTTAAGCACGCCCAGCGCAACAGGATACAGGTCCAGCCCGATACCTGCCGCTCTGTCAGCCGCCTATCACGAGATTGCGGCCTCGGCGCTTGGCCGCATAGAGCCGCTGGTCGGCGCGCTCAAGCAACTGGTCGCGAAGCTCGCCGATGCGATGCTCGGCAATGCCGGTGCTGATGGTGATACCGCCATCGGGCAGGCCGAAGTCATGGTGGGCGATTTCGCGGCGAAGGCGTTCGGCCAGGCCCTTACAGTGGGAGAGCGGCGTCAGTGGCATCAATACGGCGAACTCCTCGCCGCCTAGCCTGGCCAGGCAGTCCTCTTCTCTAAGCAGGCCATGGCACAAATCGGCGAGGCGGCGCAGCACCTTGTCGCCTTGCAGGTGGCCCCAGGTATCGTTGACGCGCTTGAAGTGATCGATGTCGATAATCATCAGTGACAGGGGCGTGCCATGTCGGTTGCTCAGAGAGATCTCCCGTCTCAGGTGGCACATCAGCTTGCGCCGATTGGGCAGGCCTGTGAGGTCATCGGTGTCTGACAGCTCACGGAGATGAGCCTGGTACTCGATCTGCTCGCTGATGTTGACCATTAGACCATTCCACAGGGTGCCGGTCCTCAAGCGCTCAGGTATAGCACGCACTGCGATCCAGTATTCTTCGCCTCCTGGCTCGCAGTGACGAAATTGCGTAGTCAAAGGCATCAGTGACTTGGCTGAGCGCTCTACGGCGACCATCAGGCGCGGAAAATCGTCAGGGTGCACATGGTCGAAGGCGTGGCTGGCATCTTCGAGTAGGCGCTTGCGCTGCTCTGCATCGCCGAAAACTGCACTGTCGCCAGCCAGGTAGGGAAAACGCACCTTTCCGTGATGGCTACGATAAAACTGGAATACGATACCGGGCAGGGACTCGGTCATGGCCTTGAGTCGATCCAGGTCGTGCCTGGTGTCATCCAATGAGGTGTCATCAAAAGCCATGATGCTATCTCTTTGCCAGGGCAGTCGGGGCCGATACGAAGTGCATGAAGCACTCCTGGATGGGGTAGATGCCTTACTGCCTCAAGGTGCCTGAGAGGAGGCGATTAGCATTACCGCGCAATATTATATGTTTATTTATTAGTAAAGCACTGTACTACTGGTATGACGGTTTTTGTAAGAGATTGTAGCAATGGCTTGGCAACGTGGGGCTTCCAGCCGCTTTCACGGCAATACGATAGGGGGCCGGAGCTCGGCGGAATCGGCGATTGAACCTAAGGCTCAGAACGTGGAAGGAACCGCGGGCAAGCAGGCCATGGCGGCCTGATAGGCTTTGCCCGCATGGGCTTAAGGCTTAAGTGGAGCGAGGTGGGGCTCAACGTGCGGCGTCATAGCGGACCTCACATCCCATGGAAAACACTATTTGCCAGAGCTGAAGGTCCCGGGCTCGGAAGGCACCGGCACAGGCAGAGAGGTAGTAGCGGAACATGCGTCGAGTGGTGTCGTTGTACCGATCGGCTATTTCCGGCCAGCGTGCGGTGAAGTTCTCGAGCCAAGCCATCAGGGTTCGGTCGTAGTCGGCACCGAAGTTCTGCCAGTCCTCCATCAGCAGATAGCTTTCGCTTGCGCGGGAGATATGCATGGCGGAAGGCAGTACGCCGTTGGGGAAGATGTACTTATGGATCCACGGGTCGGCGCTGATCTCTGAATTGTTGGAACCGATGGTGTGTAGCAGAAAGAGTCCGTCCGGGGTCAGCAAGCGAGCGACCGTGTCGAAGTAGGTCCGATAGTTGCGATGCCCAACATGCTCGAACATGCCGATCGAAACGATTCGATCGTACTGTCCTTCGAGCTCGCGGTAGTCCTGCAGGTGGATCGTGACCGGCAGGTCTTGGCAGCGGTGGCGTGCCAGTTCGGCCTGCTCCTTGGAGATGGTGATACCGGTAACTTCCACGCCATAATGGCGAGCCGCATGTTCGGCGAAACTGCCCCAGCCGCAGCCGATGTCGAGAACTTTCATGCCCGGGGCGAGATTCAACTTGCGAGCGGCCAGATCCAGTTTGGCGACCTGGGCTTGATGAAGCGTTTCGGCTTCCTTCCAGTAGGCACAGGAATAGCAGAGAGTCGGATCGAGCATGCGCTCGAAGAGGTCATTGCCCAGATCGTAATGGGCCTCGCCGACAATATAGGCTCGCGCCTTGCTCTGCAGGTTGAAGAGACCGTTCTGCAGGCGGTACAGCATGCGTTCGGTAGGTGTGTGGGCGCGTTCACCTAGGCCATGGCGCAACATGCGATGGATCATCTCGTCGATCCGGTCGCATTCCCACCAGCCCTCCATATAAGCTTCTCCGAGCCCCAGGGTGCCCTGGTGGAGCATGCGCGAGAAAATATCTGGATGCAGGACCTGCATGTCCCAGGGGGCCGAACCATTCAGGGCCACTCCTGAACCCTCCAAGAGTTGCTGGACGATCCGTCGGGCACGTGTATCGGGTAAGGCGATGGCTCCGATGCGCGGGTCGCTGGTCATGGCTGTCTCCTGATCCGTCAGACAAGAGGTAATGCGGATGGGACTGCCAAGTTGCTGTCCCGGATCCTTTACTACCCTTTGTTCATCCAACCGGTTTATCTAACTTGTGTATCAAACATAGCCAATAAGCTGCCGGTAAGCCTAATCCCTTCGTTTAACGTGGCCGGAAAACCGGTTTTAAAATCAATACCCTCATTATGACAAGGAGAATCGCCATGCGCGTGATCGTTGATCTTTGCGTGGTACCACTGGGTGTCGGTGTGTCGGTGTCACCCTATATCGCGGCCTGCCAGCGAGAAATCGAGGCCGCCGGGCTAGAGCACAGCATGCATGCCTATGGCACCAACATAGAAGGCGGCTGGGATGAGGTCATGGCGGTGATCAAACGCTGTCACGAAGTGGTTCATGAGCTGGGTGCGCCTCGCATTACCACGACCCTTAAGCTTGGGACACGCACCGACCGCGAGCAGCACATGCAGGACAAGGTGAGCAGTGTCGAGACCCTACTGGCCGCTCAGCGCCAGGGAGAGGACCAGGCCTGATCATTGGCGCTGACGTCTTGGCATGTCTCGAATCGGCATGTTGATGTCTCGAATCGGCATGTTGATGACTCTTCAGGAAAGCCCGGTTCATGCAGGCGGCATAGGCTTGAGGGGCTAAGATCCGCATGTGAGAGGCGATAACGATACCTATCCCTGGGTGTGAGAACTGCATATCACGATGACGACATGGGGGCGGGGTGCGGTTAGACCTAGTACGTCATGTTCTAAGATGCCTCCCTCAGTGGGCATCTTGCGTCGATGCCGGTAGGAATGGCGGATTAGACTAAGCGTGCGAACTATTTTATTCGCACGCTAACTTTTGATACAGTAGCCGGATGTTTTTCCTGCTAATTCGCTTGGTGCCACCGCTATGGCGGCGGTACTGATGCTCAGGAGTCCGCTGCCATGTCGACATCTCATCCTCACGATTGTTCTCCCGCCACCCTGCATGAGCCGCTAATGCCATCGCTTGGTGGAATGCTGGGACGCGTTCATCGTCAATGGCGCATGGCCATTACCACAGCGGTCAAGCCGCTGGGGATCACCGAGGCACGCTGGACCGTCATGGTTCACCTCTCGAAGCTAGGAGAGGGCTGCACGCAGGGGGCCTTGGCGGCCGATCTGGGCATCGAAATGCCGTCTCTTTCCCGCACCGTGAGCCAACTGGAAGCCCAGCAATTAATTGAGCGGCGCGGTGTGGCCGGTGATCGTCGTGCACGCAGCCTGTGGTTTACGCCGGCCGGCATTGACTGCCTTAGGGAACTCGAGTCACGTATCGAGTCGGTTCGCCAGCATCTTTATCGGGGCCTCAGCGACGAGCGTCTGAACGCTATAACCGACAGCCTCGGCATGATCGAGGTCAATGCTCGCCAGCTGATCCGGCCGCATGAGCCCAAGGAGCGCTCGTGATGACGCCGGATCAACATTTTGCCCGCCTGGTGCGGTTCGCACTGATCGTATTTGCCGTGTGTTTCCTCTATTTCCTGGCGGCCGATCTATGGATGCCAATGACTCCCCAGGCGCGCGTCATGCATCCGGTGGTGCGAGTCGCTCCCGAGGTCAGTGGCCGGGTCGCCACGGTGAGTGCTGCCAACAATCAACATGTCGACGCCGGTGAGCCACTGTTTACTCTCGATCGCAGGCCTTACCGGCTGGCGGTGGAGGATGCAGAGTTGGCGCTCGAAGAGGCTCAGCGCGAAAACGCGCAGCTCGATGCGTCGATTGCGGCGGCTAAAGCGACGCTCGCTGCCAATCGGGCCGATGCCGACGAGCTGCGACAGGAAATGACGCGCGCCGAGAGACTGATCACTCAGCACAGTATCTCCCGGCAGGACTACGACCAGACCCGCGCCAACGATCAGGCGGCCCGGGCGCAGGTGCAGGCTGCACAGGCAGAGATCGATGCACTGCAGGCCGAACGTGGCGGGCAGGGCGACGATAATCTGCGCCTTCGTCAGGCGCGTAACACGCTGGCCAAGGCGCGTCTCGATCTCAGGTACGCGAGCGTTCAGGCAGAGATCAGCGGCACGGTCTCCAATCTTCAGGTCAGTGCCGGTGACTACGCCAACGCCGGTAGCCCGATGCTGGCGCTGGTCAGCGACGAGGCGGATGTCATTGCCGACTTTCGCGAAAAGACGCTGCGCTCGGTGCACCAAGGCGATGCGGCCAGTGTGATCTTCGATGCGTATCCAGGGCGCGTTTTCGATGCTCGAGTGGTGGGGCGCGATGCTGGCGTCAAGGATGGCCAGCTGCAGGCGGATGGCAGTCTGGCCGACCCCAAGAGTTCCGACCGCTGGGTGCGTGATGCACAGCGTCAGCGGATGCATCTTGAACTTGAGGACGCCCCCGATGTGTTGGCGAGGCTGCCAACCGGCGCTCGCGCCTCGGTGCAGCTACATCCGGTCGGCGGGTTGGCAGCTTGGCTGGGTGCCCTCCAGGCTCGCCTGGTCAGTCTGATTCACTTCATCTATTGAGGTCGTTCATGAGTGGTCATGGCTCTCCGGCCTCCCGTTCCCTGAACGCTGACGCTACGTCTTCGCGGCTGAGTCGGAATGATCTGCGCCAGATCCTGCGCATCGCCTGTGGTGTGCTGCTGGGGTTTCTGATCTGCAAATTGATGAACTGGAATTACGGCACTTTCTTTGCCGTTTACCCGGTGCTGCTGCTGGGGCTGGTGCCGGTGCTCACGGCTCACGTGATCCGCCAGTTCCTGGCCAGCATGCTGGTAGTCAGCGTCATTTCGCTAGTCGTGGCGGGGGGCTTTGGTGACAAACTGGTGCCGATGACGCTGCTGGTCATGGGCATCTACGCCTGGCTGTTTCGTTGCATGACCCAGGGCCACCTGTTTCTGTTCGGCGCCCAGTGCGTCGTCAGCCTGTCGGTGCAGCTGAACTTCGTGAGCTACCCGCAGACCGACGTCTTCGACATCGTGACCAGCAACATCGTCGGCTCCATCATCACGGTGGCCATCGCCATGCTGATGCATGTCGTCTTCCCCGACGTGACGCCTCGCACGCCGCCCAAACGGCCGGCCAAGCCGGTCAGCAATCAGCGTCATGAGATCATCCTGGCAACGACCGTGGCGACGCTGTCGTTTCTGGTCTTCCAGGTCTTCGATCTCAAGGATTCACTGTCGGCCCAGGTGGCCTCGATTCTGGTGTTGTTTCCACTCAACTGGCGGGGGGCCGGCATGGCCGGCAAACACCGGGCAGTGGGAACCCTGCTTGGCTGCAACGCGGGGCTTCTGGTGCAGATGGGATTGCTGGGCCACTACAACGTGCTGCCCTTTGCCGCCTTCGGGCTTTGGCTCGGCTGTCTGGTCTTCGCCCGCTACCACATTCTGGAGGGCGGCAGGCCGGCGACCGGTTTCGGAGGGCTGACCACGATGGCGATTCTCTTCGGTCAGTACCTGACCCCTCGGCAGGATCTTGTCTACGACGCTCTGTACCGCTTCAGTTCAGTGGCGACTGCGGTGCTATTGACGCTGATGGCTGTCTACGTCATGCATCACCTGCTCGACCGCTTCGCCGCGACGCGCCTTCAGCCTCTGGGCTGAGCGCGAGCAGGACGATGAGGGCGGCCAAGGTTGAAGGTGGCAGGAGTGACGGTGGCCAAGAACCCTGTCAGACAGAGCCAAGTTCGGAATTCTCGTGCATCGGCGCCAGCCATTGGCTACTGATGGTCAGCAGGTGGTCGGTCAGGGCAGCCAGTATCTGCCCGCCATGGCGCCAGTGGTGCCAGTAGAGAGGCACGTCGATATGGCTGTGGGGGGCAATGTCCTGAAGCCATCCTTCTGACAGTTCCCGCGCCGCCTGGCGTTCCGGAATCAAGCCATAGCCCATGCCCGCCAGCGCCAGACGCACGAAGCCTTCCGATGAGGGGCAAAGGTGGTGGGGAAAGGGTGCGTGGTAGTCGCGCATGGCCAAATAGCGATGCTGCAGACGATCGTCTGGCCCATAAACGATGGCGGGCGCGGTAGCCAGTTGCTGATGCGTGACGCCCTCGGGGAAGTGCCTTGCCACATAGGCCGGGCTCGCGAGGGCGCGATAGCGCATGCTGCCGAGGGGGTGTGCGCGAGCACCTTGGACCGGGCGGGGCGTGGTGCAGATGCAGCCGGCCACTTCACCATCACGCATGCGCTTCAAGGCAACGTCCTGGTCTTCCACCACCAGGTCCATCAGCACGCGCTGCTCTTCGCAGAACTGACCCACCGCCGGTGGCCACCAGGTAGCGATACTGTCGGCGTTGATGGCCAGCCGCAGGCGCTGCTCGCTGTCGCCCAGCGCCGGCACCTGGTCCAGCAGGTCATGTTCGAGCAGGCCGACCTGCAGCACATGGTTGAGCAGCCGGCGCCCCAGCGGCGTCGGTGAGAGTTTGGGACTGCGGACCAGCACCGGCTGACCGAGCCGTGCCTCGAGCAGCTTGATGCGCTGCGAGACCGCAGATTGCGTGAGCCCCAGGTGTCTGGCGCCTCGCTCGAAGCCGGACTGGTCGACGACGGCAGCCAGTGCTTCGAGAAGCTTGTAATCGAGCATCAGCGCGGTTAATTCCCCATTCTGCCAATTAATTTCACTTATCCACTCAGTCAAGCCTAGTCTGGCGGTGCTTTGCAAGTCGTTAATTGCCGAAACACAGAATTAGGAGTCGCTCAAGATGTGGGTATCTGCCGTTCAGGGGCTGCTGGTGGGAGCGGGGCTGATCATCGCCATTGGCGCCCAGAATGCCTTTGTCCTCAGTCAGGGGTTGCGTCGTGAACATGTCTGGCTGGTCGCGGCCATCTGTGCGTTTTGCGACTGGGTGCTGGTGGGGCTTGGGGTGCTGGGGTTAGGAACGTTGCTGGCCGAGCAGCACCTGCTGATGCTGCTGGCCCGCTGGGGCGGGGCGGCCTATCTGGCTTTCCTTGCCTGGCAATCGCTGCGGCGGGCCTGGCATTCGCATGCGCTACGTGCCGACTCTAGAGCACCGGCCTCGCGTCGGCAGGTGCTGTTGGCGACGCTGGCGGTCACGCTCTTAAACCCGCAGGTCTATCTGGACACCCTGGTGATGCTCGGGGTGGTGGGCGCTCTTCAGGAGAGCCCCGGTGGCTTCTTCATCGGCGCGGCGTTGGCCTCCTTCGGCTGGTTCTTCGGTCTGGTAGCGGCGGCGAGCTGGCTGGCCCCTAAACTGGCCAACCCCAAGGCCTGGCGCGTCATCGATACCCTAATCGGGATCACCATGGCGGTGATTGCCTGGCGCCTGCTGGCCGGCGCCATGTTGCCCGCTTGAACCCAAGCCGTCTTGGCCTGGGCACGCTAGATCGGGCGTCGTAGTTAAGGGTGTTACAGAAAGGGTGTTACAGAAAGGGCGATGCAGAGAGGGCAGGTTAGGTCCGAGAAGATGGGGCGATCAGGGCGCTGTCAATTTATCGTTACGGCTTGTCAGGTTTTCTCGCCACCCTCTGCCCACGTTCAGAGCCTGCTGTCTCGGGCGTCATGTTTTCGTGACACTCCGCGGCGAAATCGCTCGCAGCCGGCGATGCGAAACCCGTTTTCCGGCGTTCCTCGCCACTTCGGCGGCCCCTAGGCTAGTTGTCACGGATCGCTCCTCGCCGCTTCCTGCGAGGGCACGACAACAATGCCAAGGAAATGCCAAGGAGATTGCCATGAATGCCCCCACCACCCAGGCCCTGGATACCCAAGCGGTGCCCCGTGCCTCCGCTCATAATCCGATCGGTACCGACGGCTTCGCGTTCGTCGAATACACGGCGCCGACCGCCGAGGGGATCGAGGCACTGCGCGCGCTTTTCAATCAGATGGGCTTCACCGAGACCCGCAAACACCGCTCCAAGCAGGTCTTCCTGTTTCAGCAGGAGGGCGTGAATTTCGTGCTCAACGCCGAGCCCGACAGCTTCGCCGCCGAGTTCGCCCGACGTCATGGCCCCAGCGCCTGCGCCATGGCCTGGCGGGTGGCCGATGCCCGCAAAGCCTTCGAGCATGCGGTGGCCGAGGGGGCCGAGCCTGCCGAGAATCCGGTTGGCCCGGGCGAGGTGGGCATACCGGCGGTCAAGGGTATTGGCGGGTCGCTTCTCTATTTTGTCGACCACCAGCTCGATGGCGAGGGCCGCACCATCTACGACATCGATTTCGAGGCGATTCCCGGTCGCACCCCTCAGGATCACAGCGTGGGCCTGAAGGTGCTGGATCACCTGACCCATAACGTCGATCGCGGCCAGATGGACGTCTGGGCCAACTTTTATACTCGGGTCGCCAACTTCCGCGAGGTCCGCTACTTCGACATCGAAGGCAAGATGACCGGGCTCTTTTCCCGGGCGATGACCGCGCCCTGCGGCAAGATGCACATCCCGATCAACGAGTCGGCCGACGACAACTCTCAGATCGCCGAATTCCTGCGCGAGTACAACGGCGAAGGCATCCAGCACCTGGCGATGGCCACCGATGACATCTATGCGACCGTGCGGGCCTTGCGCGCCAACGGCGTGACCTTCCTGACCACGCCGGATACCTACTACGAGAAGGTGGATGCGCGGGTACCCAACCATGAAGAGAACGTCGACGAGCTGCGCGAGTTGAGCCTGCTGGTGGACGGTGCGCCGGAGCAGGGCGTGCTGCTGCAGATCTTCACCGAGACGGTGATCGGCCCGATCTTCTTCGAGATCATCCAGCGCAAGGGCAACGATGGCTTCGGCGAGGGCAACTTCAAGGCCCTGTTCGAATCCATCGAGGAAGACCAGATCCGCCGCGGCGTGCTCAAGGACGACTAAGGCAAACCGCCGGGCGTGCTGGAGACGGCATGCCTGGTGCAAGCAGCTGACGTTGTCGCCGACCGGCGATGGATTGCCATGAATTGAGGCTTATTGATAGAGCATCCTGTTGGTCGCATGGTCAACGCACGAACAAAAACGCTAAAATCCCGTATAACAACAACCCTGAAGGTGTGACATGACGGCGAGACAACAACCCAAGAACCTGTGGCTGGGGCGCTGGGGCTTCATTCTGGCGGCTACCGGCTCTGCCGTGGGCTTGGGCAATATCTGGAAATTCCCCTACATGACCGGCGAGTACGGCGGCGGGGCCTTCGTGCTGGTGTACCTGGCCTGCATCCTGGCCGTCGGCATCCCGGTGATGATGATCGAGATCGGTCTTGGCCGTCGCGGACGCGGTAGTCCCATTGATGCCATTCGGCGCGTGGCCCGTGAATCCGGGCGCGGCGGCCTCTGGTCGCTGCTGGGCTGGATGGCCATGCTGTGTGGCTTCATGATCCTGTCGTTCTACGTGGTCGTGGCCGGCTGGTCGTTCTCCTATCTGTGGAAGACGGTGACCGGTGGCCTGGTAGGCTCAGAGGTTGGCGACATGGCGGCGATCTTCGCGGCCAATAATGCCGACCCGCTGGCGCTGGGCGGCTGGAGCACCCTGGTTACCGTGATCACCCTGACGATCGTCGGCAAGGGCGTGCAGCAGGGCATCGAGAAGAGTGTCAGCTGGATGATGCCAGGCATGGTGATCATGCTGGCGATCATGATCGGCTATGCGATGTTCTCCGGTGGCTTCGGCGCTGGGATGGATTTCCTGTTCTCTTTCGAAATCGGCAAACTCTCAAGCGAAGGTCTGCTGGCGGCCATGGGCCATGCCTTCTTCACCCTGTCGCTGGCCTCGGGTGCCATTCTTACCTACGGCTCCTACCTGCCGGATGGCGCGTCCATCGCGCGTACCACCTTCACGGTGGCAATCGCCGATACCCTGGTGGCGCTGATGGCGGGCCTGGCAATCTTCCCGGTGATCTTCGCCAACGGCATGGACCCGGCCGCTGGCCCTGGTCTTCTGTTCATGAGCCTGCCGCTGGCTTTCCAGGCCATGCCGTTCGGCAGCTTCTTCATGGCGATCTTCTTCGTCATGCTGTCGATGGCGGCTCTGACCTCTGCCATCTCGATGATCGAGGCTACCGTGGCCTGGCTCAACGAGAGCAAGGGTATCTCGCGCACCAAGGCCACCTGGGGCGCCGGTATCGTGCTGTGGCTGCTCAGCACCCTGGCCATGCTGTCTTTCAACGTCGGGTCCGACTGGACGATCGCCGGCAAGCATGCCTTCGACTGGCTCGACTACCTGACCTCACGCTTCATGATGCCGCTTGGCGGCCTGGGGATGGCGCTGCTGGCCGGCTTCGTGCTGCGTCATGAGATCTTCAAGTCTGAGCTGGGGCTCTCCAACACCCAGCATGCGCTGTGGCTGTTCATGGTGCGCTATGTGAGCCCGCTGGGCATCGTGCTGGTGTTCATTGACAGCCTTGGCCTGATGGATCTGGACATGGGCAGCCAGTGGTACTGGTGGCTCGGTGTGCTGGTCGCCATCACCCTGATCGGCGAGCTCCTGAGCCCGCGAATCAAGCGTCAGCTGGCCACCTGATCTCCCTGAAGTGACAGGTCTAACCGGGCCACAGGCCTGGAAGATCGAAAGGTCTATGAGATCGAGAGGTCTATGAGATCGAAAGGTCTATCGATCTCATGTCATATGCGCTGCCCCCGCCTTGTGCGGGGGCAGCGTCGTTTTGCGAGGTGTCATGATCTGCTTGTGCGATGTTCAAAAGCACGGGGTTGCCAGAAGAGGCACACGCGTATGCCATAATGCGCGACGTTGATCCTTAAACTGCCACTAGTCGTCATTCAAGGAGCCAAGGTGTCGGGATATCTTTCAAGCGAACAGTCTAACCAGCTGCTGAGCGGCGTTCGGGCCGCTGGCCAGCAGGTGCTGTCCATCTATAAGCGCGACTTCACGGTCGAGACCAAGCAGGATGACAGCCCGCTGACCGAGGCCGACATGGCCTCGCACCATGCTCTGGTAGCGCTGCTCGAGGCGGTTACCCCTGAGGTGCCGGTTCTTTCCGAGGAGTCAGGAGAGATTCCCTTCGCCACTCGCCAGGCCTGGTCGCGCTATTGGCTGATCGACCCGCTGGATGGCACCAAGGAGTTCATCAAGAAAAACGGCGAGTTCACCCTCAACGTGGCCTTGATCGAGGACGGTGAGCCGGTATTCGGCATCGTCCATGCCCCGGTGCTTGGCGTGGATGGAACCACCTGGTGGGGTCAGGTGGGCGAGGGCGCCTGGAAACAGGCCGATGCTGGCATTGAGTCGATCCGGGTACGCAAATTGCCGGATGCAGCGGTCGAGCCCTGGAAGGTGGTCGGCAGCCGCTCGCATGGCGCGGCGGAATTCGAGGCCTTCTGCGCTGACTTGCCTGCCAACGAGCGAGTCTCGATGGGCAGTTCGCTGAAGCTGTGCCTGGTCGCCGAGGGGGCCGCTGATCTCTACCCGCGTCTGGCGCCGACCTGTGAATGGGACACTGCCGCGGCTCAGGCGGTTGTGGTCGCAGCCGGCGGGGCGGTGCTGAATGCGCACAGGCTGACGCCATTGCGCTGCAACCAGCAGGATAGCGTGCTCAATCCCTTCTTTATCGTCTGCGGTGAGCGCGATGCTCGCTGGGAGCAGGCGCTGGCCAAGGCGCTGAGCTGAGCGAGGCCATGTCGGCTGTCAGGTCCGGTCGGCGGGCGAGTAGCAGCTAGGGTTATAAGCTTCGAAGTAGAGATTACTGGCCACTCGCCGACCTAAACCTTAGATTTGGCTATAAGAAATTTTATTTTTTGCGTAAAATGGAATAAACCGGTTCATCGATTCGAGACGCTTGCCATGACCTCCGACCTGCTTCCCACTGCGCTTGCCCAATACGGCGGCGACGCGTCGCTTTCTCGGTTACGCGACTTTCCCCGTGGCCAGGTGGCGCTGGTGGGGGCGGGACCGGGCGATCCGGAGCTGCTGACGCTTAAAGCACTCAAGCGGCTGCAGGCGGCGGAAGTGATCCTGCATGATCGTCTGGTCAGCGATGAGATCCTGGCCATGGCCAATCCCCGGGCGCGTCGCCTCTACGTGGGCAAGGCACGCTCGCAGCACAGCCTGCCTCAGGAAGGCATCAACCAGGCGCTGGTAGATTGGGCTCGCGAGGGCAAGCGAGTGGTGCGGCTCAAGGGGGGCGATCCCTTCATCTTCGGTCGCGGCGGCGAAGAGCTCGAGACCCTGGCGGCGGCAGGCATCGCCTTCGAGGTGATTCCCGGCATCACCGCGGCGTCCGGCTGTGCGGCCTACGGTGGCATTCCGCTGACCCACCGCGACCATGCGCAGTCGGTGCGTTTCGTTACCGGCCATCTCAAGAACGGCAGCTGCGATCTGGACTGGGAGACGCTGGCTCACCCTGGCCAGACGCTGGTGTTCTACATGGGACTTGGTAGCCTGGATATCATTCGTGAGGCGCTGATGGCCCATGGCCTCGACGCCGAGACGCCGCTGGCGCTGATCGAGCAGGGCACCACGGCGCGTCAGCGCGTGCATGTCGGAAGCCTCGCCCACCTGCCTGACGCCTTCCATGGCGACACTATCAAGCCACCGACGCTGATCGTGGTCGGCAGCGTGGTGCGCCTGCATCAGACGCTTGCCTGGTTCAACGGTGAACAGTCGGCCAGCCGTGGCTGGGAAGACGGCAAGCACCCAACTCCCATCAAAGCATCAGACAGCGCCTGAGAGGGCGTGACTAGATAACGTAGGTATATGTAATAGTCCCTGACTGTCGCTAGCCGCCGACGTTTGATTCACGGCGGTGGCACCGTATCTTGGTGGGCCTCTGTCACGGTCGGATTCTCTTGATGATGCACCTCGCTACTACGCCCCGCGGCCATGCCGTTACTCTGTCTCTTTTTTCTTATGGCGCGCTGGCGCTTCTGGCCTTGCTGTTGACCGGCTGTGCCGGCCAGGGGACCCGCGATGATACGGCAGGCGGCGGTCTTGGTGCTGACGTCGTCAGTAGCGAGGTCGGCATGGCGACCTATTACGCGGACCGCTATCACGGACGCACCACCGCCAGCGGAGAGCGCTTCGATCAAAAGGCCATGACGGCTGCCCATCGCACCCTGGCATTCGGCACTCGGGTGCGTGTCACGCGCCTCGATGATGGGCGGGAGGTAACAGTACGCATCAACGACCGCGGCCCCTTCGTTAGCGGTCGGGTCATCGACCTTTCCAAACGGGCTGCGCGTCAGCTGGGCATGGTGCGAGATGGCACGGTCAAGGTGCGTCTGAGCGTGCTGCGCTAGCCTCATTGCCATGAGGCTCGGGGGCTAGGGCCCTCTGATAAGACGGCGAACCTGCTTCAGCAGCCCTGTCGGCAGCCCCTTCACGTGTGGCCTGCCAGCGACGGAATTCTCGCTGCCAGCGCGCCAGCAGCGCCCGCCGTTTGAGGTCATCCAGCGTCGCCAGCAGGGCAGGGCTCAGGCGGATGGGGCGCAGAGCGTCGCCAAGACGCGCCTTCAAGGCGTTGGCGGTGCCCGGGCCTTTGAGCGCCGGGTGGACGGCCCCCAGCGCCGTGCGTTCGGCGATGACGCGCTGGCCGTGCTCGCTGATCAGGTAATCGAGGAAACGCTGCGCTGTGACCGGGTGCCGCGCACGTCGTGGAATCAACGCCAGTCGCTGTGTGACCAGCGCATAGTCCTTCGGAATCACCATCTCGAGGGCCGGGTCGCTCGCCACCACATTCTGGGCATAGCTGCCCAGCAGGTTATAACCAAGCCAGTATTTTCCCTCCTTGAGGCCCTTGAGCATCGCGCCGGTGGTCTCTTCAAGCACCGCCTCGGTAGCGCCCAGTGCCGCTACCAGTTCCCAGTAGCGTGGCGACAGTCGAGCCTCCTCGACGGCATAGCTGTAGCCCGCCCCGCTCTTGGCCGGATCATAGGTCACTACCCGTCCGCGCAGTGCTTCGCCGTATTGTTCAAGCAGGTCAAGCAGCTCGGCATGACTTTGCGGCGCCCCGAAGCGTTCGGACAGCTCGCGCCGATAAACCATCACGATGGGCTCGAAGGTCACCGCAAACAGCTCATGTCGCCAGCGAGCCCAGCCTGGCCAGGCGTCGGCGCGGGCGCCGGTCAGCGGTTGGGCATGGCCGTCGTTGGCGAGTCGGTACTGCCAGGGCATGGCCGAGGAAATCAGCACATCGGCGCTGGGCGTCTGAGCCGCCAGGAAGCGCCGGTTGAGTTCCAGGGTGGTCAGGTTGCGATAGGTAAGGGAAATGAAAGGGAAGCGCTGGTGAAAGTCCTCGAGCAGCGGTCGGACCTGGGGAATATCCAGAGCACCATGAACCGTCAGTCGCTCGAGAGGCTGGGAGGGAGTGGCGTTACCCGGGAAGCGCAGCGTTTCCTCGGCCCAGACAGGGGTGGCACCGAGCAGCCCCAGTGTCAGCACGCTCAGTGTCAGCACGCTCAGTGTCAGCAGGCTACGTTTCAACAGAGTCAGGGCCAGGCGTCTCGAACCCGCCCCCGGCAATGGATCGGACAGATTCATCCGCGATCTCCCATAAAATGGACGGCCACCCTCAGGCCTGTGTCGTTGGCCGTCGGCTCCAGGGTCAGGCGAGCCTTGTGGCCCCTCGCGATGCCATCGACGATGGCGAGACCCAGCCCCGACCCTTCGCCGCCATCACGCCCCCGGTAGAAGGGGCGCAGCACCAGCAGTCGCTGATCCTTGGCGATGCCGGGACCATCATCCTCGACGGCCAGGGTCGGTGGATCATCGGTGACCCGCACGGTGATGTGCTGCGCGCCGTAGCGGCGGGCGTTGTCGATCAGGTTGGTCAGTGCCTCCTCGAGTTGCCAGGCCACGCCGTCGATCATCAGCGGCGTCTCGTCGGCTTCGACGCCGAGATCGATGCCATCCCGATGGCAGCTCGCCCAGGCGTCTCGGGTGGCGCGCCTTGCCAGCGCATTGAGATCCAGCGGGGCAAGATCCGGCGTGGCCTCCGGGTTGTCGAGGCGAGTCAGCGACAGCAGCTGCCCGGCGAGCCGTGCGGTGCTGGCGCTGGTGGTCTGCATGGCTTCGAGGGCGCTGCGCCAGGCAACGGGATCATCCTGGCGTAGAGCGAGTTCGGCACGAGTCGAGAGCCCGGCCAGGGGCGTTCGCAGCTGATGCGAGGCGTCGCCGATAAAGCGTTCCTGGTTGGCGCGCACCCGGCGCATTCGCGCCAACAGGTCGTTGACGGTCTCGCGCAGTTCGGCGAGCTCGCGGGGCAGGGGGAGTTCCAGGGGCGCCAGCGTGCGCGGGTCACGGCTGCGGATGGCGCTGCGCAGCCGCGTCAGCGGGGCGAGGGCAGAACGAATCGCCAGCAGCAGGGCGGCGATGGCCAGTGCCGCCATGGCGGCGATATAGGCCAGGTTGCCGCGCAGCAGGCTGAGCGTCAGTGCCTCACGGCCCTCTCGTGTATGGGCGACGCGGACCTCGAAGCGCTCCTGCAGGCTCCAGTCCTCGAGTCGGCTGCGGCGGGTGCCCTGGCGCAAGGCAAGCGAGTGCCATTCGATGTCGCGATAGAGCAGGGTGTCGCCACGAGCGCCGTCCTGAAGAGTGCCCTGAAGCGGTTCTTGACGGTTGCCCTGACCCTGATCGGGGCGCTCATCGCCTGGCAGTCGGGCATTGCCGGTGATGAAGTTTCCATCACCATCGTAGAGCGCATAGAAGACGCGCTCCTCGGCATCGGTGGCCAGCATTTCCAGCGCGGCCGGTGGCAGGTCGAGCCACAGTTGGTCATCTTGCCACTGCACGCGGTCGGCGATCGCGAGGGTCGCGGCTTCAAGCAGACGGTCGAAGGCACGGTCGGCCGTATGGCGCGCGTCCAGATAGGCCTGCACCAGCATCAGGGCCCCCAGGCCCAGCAGCGGCAGCAACAGCCAGGTCAGCAGCCTGCGGTACAGGCTGGCCGGTCGCCTCATGGCGCCTCCAGCAGGTAGCCCAGGCCGCGCACCGTGCGCAGGCTCACGTCGCTGTCTTTCAGGCGCTGCCGCAGGCGGTGGATATACACCTCGATGGCATTGTCGCCCATGACCTCGCCCGCGAAGGCATCCCCGGCGAGGCGGGCCTTGTCCACCGGCGCGCCTGCATGGCGCATCAGGCAGGCCAGTAGCCGCTGCTCGCGCGGGGGCAGGGCAAGCGCGGCGTCGTCGAGGGTGAAGCGCTGAGCCTCGGGATCGAAGCTGAGTGTTCCGACTCGCAGTGCCTGGTGCCGGCCGCGACGGCGCAGCAGCGCGCGGACCCTGGCCTCCAGCTCATCGAGGGCAAAGGGCTTGGCGAGATAGTCATCGGCGCCCAGGTCCAGGCCGCGCACCCGGTCCTCGATAGCGCCCCTGGCAGTGATGATCAGCACCGGAGTGTCGCTGTCGTGGCGTCGCAGCGCGGCCAGTACCTCAAGACCGCTGGCGCCGGGCAGGTTTAAGTCGAGCAGCACCAGGTCGGCCGCGTGGCCGGGCTGAGATAACAGGGCCAGTGCCTGGTCGCCATCATCCAGCGTGGTGACCGTGAAGTGTTCGAGGCGCATGGCGTCGCTCAGGGTCTCGGCGAGCAGCGGATCGTCCTCGATCAGCAACAGCTTCATGGCGCGCCTCCTTGGTGATGGTTCGTCGCGGACGTGAGCCTGATCCGTGCGGCGTCCAGCAGCGCCTCACCCTGCGCGTCCTGGAGACGACCGCTGGGGCCGGACAGTGACAGCCACAGATCGCCCGCGCCTGCACCCGCCTCACCCAGTGCGGCGCACAGCATGAACCCACCACTCACTGGTTGGGCGGGTGCGTCAGCATTGTCGATGGCCCAGTTATCGCCGGGGTGCAGCTCATGGCGCAGGCTGGTGTCCGGCAGGCTGACCAGACGGCAATTGGCCATCCCCTGGACGATCTCGAGCAAGGCGGCGGTCTCGCCGCTCTGCTGACAGAGCTGATCCAGCACCGGCTGGACGCGAGCGGCCAGCCCGCGGCTGGGGCGATGGCGCCTGCCCAGCCGCAAGGGCGTCGGGCCCAGCGAGAAGCGCCCGTCTGCCCCGCGCGTAACATAGCCAAAGCGCTCAAGAGAGGCGAGCAGGCGCAGCAGTGTGCTCTTGTAGAAGCCGGTGGCCTCTGCCAGTTCGGCCAGAGTGAACGCTTCATTCGGTGCGTCGAAGACCTCGAGGATCTTGAGCGCCCGTTCCACGGCCTCGACGCGTTGTTCTGCCATGTCTCGTTTTGCCTCGCTGATGCAGGTTTCGCCCATGCAACTTTGGTCGCGTTTGGGCGTAAGGGCGTTGACGCCCCAGGTCGGTGCGCCTAACTTTCCATTCCAAGGAACGATGTTCTGCCTTACAGAATTGTAAGGTGGCTGACAGCTTCCGACAAGCCCTGAATGCAACAGACCTGAAAGGGCGTCTTTTGAAAGCGTCGCTTTGGCAAGAGTCGTTTTGGCAAGAGTCGCTTTTAAGGGAGTTGTTTTTAGGAAAGTTGCTGCAGGTGCACGCCAACGCATCTCCACCCACGGTATCCAGCATGCCCGCGTTGCGGGCCGGATGACCCAGCGAGGCCAATAACAATGTTGATGAAACGCATGTTCCAGAAACATCTGTCGATGAAGATCCCCCTTACCCTGATGACCGCAGCGGCGCTGACCCTGAGCGCTACCGTTACCCAGGCCTTCGAGCCGGAAGGCAAGGTCGAGTGTCTGGCGCCGGCCGACCCGGGCGGCGGCTGGGACTTCACCTGCCGCAGTGTCGGCAAGGTGCTCGAAGACCTCGAGCTGGTGCCGCGCAGCGTGCAGACCATCAACATGGCCGGCGCCGGCGGCGGTGTGGCCTTCGCCCATACCGTCAGCAAGCGGGCCGGTGATGACCAGCTGCTGGTGGCCGCGTCCACCGCTACCACCACGCGTCTGGCTCAGGGCCAGTTCCCGGGCATGAATGCCGATATGGTCAACTGGATCGGGGCGCTGGGTGCCGACTATGGCGTCATCGCCGTAGCCGACGACTCCGAATATGACGACCTGCAGGAATTGATGGATGCCATCAAGCAAGACCCGCGCAGCGTCAAGTTCGCCGGTGGCAGCGCCAAGGGCGGCTGGGACCATCTGAAGGTGTTGATCGCAGCCCAGAAGGCCGGCATCGAGAACCTGCCGCGCATTCCCTACCTTTCGTATAACAACGGCGGTGAGGCCATGACCCAGGTGGTCGGCGGCCACGTGGATGCCTTTACCGGTGACATCACCGAGGCACAGGGCTTCATGGAATCCGGCGATCTGCGCGTGCTGGCGGTGCTGTCCGAGGAACGCCTGCCGGGCAAGTTCAGCGATATTCCCACCGCTCGTGAGCAGGGTATCGACGCCATCGGCCCCAACTGGCGCGGCTTCTACATGCCGGCAGACATTTCCGATGACGCCAAGCAGTACTGGCTCGATGCCATGGACACTGTCTATGAGAGCGAGGAGTGGAAGCAGGTCATGACCCAGAATGGTCTGATGCCCTTCCACATGAGTGCCGACAAGTTCGAGAACTTCGTGCACGCTCAGATCCAGTCAATCGAAGACCTGTCCAAAGATATCGGGCTGATTCAGTAATGACCTTCAACGACCGCATCTTCGGGGTCCTGATGATCGTCCTGGCCGTCGCGTACGGCTGGGGCGCTACCCAGTTCCCGGAACCCTTCGGAGGCGGGGTCGAGGCTGTTGGCCCCGAGACCTTTCCCTATCTGCTCGCCGTGGTGCTGATCCTTTCCAGCCTGTACATGATTGTGCGCCCCGACCCGGACAACGCCTGGCCCTGGAGCCGGACCGGCCTGGAACTGGTGATCGCGGTCGTCGTGCTGGTGTTCTATGCCATGCTGCTGCAGCCGCTGGGCTTCATCCCCAGCACGCTGCTGGCAGTCGGCACCCTGTGCTGGCGCATGGGCGCGCCCCCGGTCAAGGCCTACCTGACCGGTGCCATCGCCGGCGTGGTGGTGTTCCTGATCTTTAACTTCGCACTCGACCTGGCGCTGCCGCTGGGCCTGCTCGACTTCCTGGAGGCGACCTGATGGAAACGTTGGGCTTCCTGATCGACGGTTTCGGCGTCGCGCTGCAGCCGCATAATCTGATGTTCGCGCTGATGGGGGCCTTCCTGGGCACCCTGATCGGCGCGCTGCCGGGGCTCGGCCCGGCTAATGGCGTGGCGATACTGATCCCGCTGGCCTTCACTCTGGGGCTGGCCCCGGAAACTGCCATGATCATGCTGACCTCGGTCTATGCCGGTGCCATGTACGGTGGGCGTATCTCCTCGATTCTCTTGAATATTCCCGGCGACGAGCCGGCGATGATGACCTGCCTGGATGGCTACCCGATGGCCATGAAGGGCAAGGCGGCCGAGGCGCTGGCCATCTCGGCAGTGGCGTCCTTCATCGGCAGCCTGGTGGCCACCGTGGGGCTGATCCTGCTGGCGCCGCTGCTGGCCGACTTCGCCCTGACCTTCGGCCCGGCGGAGTACTTCGCGCTCTTCATGCTGGCCTTCGCCACCCTTGGTGGGATCACCGGCAAGAATCCGATGAAGACCGTGGTCGCGGCCTGCATCGGCCTGATGATCGCCACCGTGGGCATCGATTCCACCGGTACGCAGCGCTACACCTTCAATGTGCTGGAGCTTTACGAGGGCGTCGACTTCATCATCGCCATCGTTGGCCTGTTCGCGATCTCCGAGCTGATGTTCTTCATCGAGGATCGAGCCGGCGGTGGCAAGGAAAAGATCGCCGTCAACAAACTGTCGCTTTCCTGGAAGGACATCCGCGACATTCTGCCCACCAGCCTGCGTGGCGGGGTGCTCGGGTTTGTCGCCGGGGTGCTACCGGGGGCAGGGGCATCGCTTGGCAGCTTCATCAGTTACACCCTGGAAAAGCGCGTGCTGGGCCGAAAGGGGTACTTTGGAGAAGGCGATCCGCGCGGCGTGGCGGCGCCCGAGGCCGGCAACAACGGCGCCTCCAGCGGTGCCCTGGTGCCGATGCTGACGCTTGGCGTGCCTGGCAGTGGCACCACCGCGGTGCTGCTGGCGCTGCTGATTTCGCTCAACATCACCCCCGGCCCGCTGATGTTTACCCAGAACGCGGACATCGTCTGGGGCGTGATTGCGGCGCTGCTGATCGGCAACTTCCTGTTGTTGCTGCTCAACATTCCGCTGGTCGGCATCTTCGTCAAGCTGCTCTCGGTCCCCCCGATGTACCTGCTGCCGATCGTGACCATGGTGGCCTTCGTCGGCATCTACTCGATCAGTAACACCACCTTCGATCTCTACTTCATGGTGGCCTTCGGCGTCTTCGGCTATGTGTTGCGCAAGCTGGAAATACCGCTGGTGCCGATCATTCTCGGCCTGCTGCTGGGGCCAGAAATGGAGAAGAACCTGCGCCATGCGCTCGAGATTTCCGATGGCGACTGGATGGTGCTGTGGGATAGCGGCCTCGCCATCGGCCTGTGGGTCGTCGCTGGCCTGGGCCTGATTCTGCCCTACGTCGTGGGTCCTCTCCTACGGCGTCGCATGCAGGCGGGCGGGTCCCAGACGGACTGACGCTGGTATTTTTCATCCGGTACGTTTTATCCGTACGTCTTATCAAGCAAACGCATCACCTTTTTGGGGCATCGGCCATCTGGCCGGTGCCCTTTTTTATGCTGGGTTGGTCATATTGATGCATGATGCCGACGCTCATACCTCCCTGTATCTCATTAATGTATACAGCTGCACCATTAAGGCACATGGCCAAGATCGAAATGGCCAAAAGAGGGCACGTAATGGGCACATGAGCAGGTGAGGGCGACGACCCGGGAAGGGGGCAGGTTATTTAGTGTTCTCTAACACAATGATTCCCAATGATTATTGGGACTTGCTGAGGTGTTGGCACGACCCTTGCGAAGTGTTTTGGGCCGGCCGATGAACGGCCGGCAGCGTCGCTGGATATTGCCGAATAACAATTTTCAAAAACAAGACACAAGCAAGGAGATCCATGTGAACACTTCGACCCCTTCCTATCGCTGGCTGGCTGCGGCCCTGCTCTCTGTAGGCGTGGCCCTGCCGGCACAGGCACAAGAAGACCCGATCAAGGTCGGCATTCTGCACTCGCTCTCCGGCACCATGGCGATCAGTGAGTCCACCCTCAAGGACACCATGCTGATGCTGATCGAGCAGCAGAACGCGGCGGGCGGTCTGCTGGGACGTCAGCTCGAGCCGGTGGTGGTGGACCCGGCCTCCAACTGGCCGCTGTTCGCCGAGAAGGCCCGTGAGCTGCTGGCGCAGGAAAAGGTCGACGTGATCTTCGGCAACTGGACCTCGGTGTCCCGCAAGTCGGTGCTGCCGGTCGTCGAAGAACTCAACGGTCTGCTGTTCTATCCGGTGCAGTACGAGGGCGAGGAGTCCTCCGAAAACGTGTTCTATACCGGTGCAGCGCCCAACCAGCAGGCCATTCCTGCGGTCAATTACCTGATGAACAACGTCGGTGTGGAGCGCTGGGTGCTGGCCGGCACCGACTATGTCTATCCGCGTACCACCAACAAGATCCTCGAGGCCTATCTGAAGGACCATGGCGTCGCCGACGAGGACATCATGATCAACTACACGCCGTTTGGGCATTCCGATTGGCAGAACATCGTCTCCGACATCAAGCGCTTCGGCAGCGAAGGCAAGAAGACGGCGGTGGTCTCGACCATCAATGGCGATGCCAATGTGCCGTTCTATCGTGAACTCGGCAACCAGGGCATCGATGCCGCCGACATTCCGGTGGTGGCCTTCTCGGTCGGCGAGCAGGAGCTGTCGGGCATCGATACCGCGCCGCTGGTGGGGCATCTGGCCGCTTGGAACTACTTCATGAGCGTCGATAACGATGCCAACTACGACTTCATCGATGCCTGGATCGACTACACCGGCGATGAAATGTCCGTCACCAACGATCCCATGGAAGCGCATTATATCGGCTTCAACATGTGGCTCGAGGCGGTGCGCAAGGCAGGTACGACTGACGTCGATGCGGTCAAGGACGCCATCATCGGTGTGACCGTGCCCAACCTGACCGGCGGCTACGCGGCGATGATGCCCAATCATCACATCACCAAGCCGGTGCTGATCGGCGAGATCCAGGACAACGGCCAGTTCTCGGTGGTCTGGGAAACCCCGTCCACGGTCGCAGGCGATGCCTGGTCTGATTATCTCGAAGGGTCACGCGACCTGATCAGCGACTGGCGCAAGCCCATGGAATGCGGCAACTACAACGTGGTTGAAGGCAGCTGTGGCGGCGGCGTCGAGGCACAATAAGCCTAGCGCAGGCCAGGTTCGAGCGGTTGACGTCGGATCTGGCCTGCCTCGCTAGTTTCAAGAGCCGTTTCATCGCGATTTTTCGTAGCGACTTTTCATAGTGACGTTTCATTACGATTTCAAAGGACATGCCCATGAGGATCACCCGATGCCTCACGCTGGGGCTGCTGCTGTCTGCGTTGCTGTTTGCGCTGGTGGGTAGCGCACAGGCGCAGCAGGATGACCCCGGCAAGCCGCTGCTCGAGGCGCTTGCCAGTGCGTCCTACGCCGCCAAGGGCGACGCCATCGAAGCCATCGTCTCCAGTGGCGATTCACGCAGCCGTGCCTGGCTTGAAGCCCTCAACGACGGCAAGCTGCAACGGAACAAGAAGACCGGTCAGTTCGTGTTGGTCTTGGCCAATCGTGGCCGGGACTGGCCGGTGGAAGACGCCTTGAGCGGTGAGCCGCTCGGCGAAATGTCTCGCCGTGTGCTGGACCGCATCGGCATCAACAATGCGTTACGCGGAAAGCTGCGCAGCACCCTGGCGGTACTCGATCTGTACGTCGAGGACCCTGATGCGCGCCTCAGCGCGGCCAATGATTTGCTCGGTCAGGTCGATGAGGCCATGGTCGCACCGCTCGAGGCGGTACGTGCCGAGGAGCCTGATGAGGCGGTGCGTACCCGTCTGACCGAGGCCCTGGCCATTTATCGTCTCGAGCAGGGCGACCCCGAAGCCATCGAGGTCCTGCGCGGAAGTCTGCATCCGGAAGCGCGGGCTGCACTCAACGGGGCCGTGGCCGGCGATGATGCTGCACTTGCCGACAATGCCAAGGAGGCACTGGCCGGCATCGAGCAGACTCTTAAGATCAACCGCGGCTTCGAGACCCTGTATTTCGGTCTGAGCCTTGGCTCGGTGCTGGTGCTGGCGGCAATTGGCCTGGCCATCACCTTCGGGGTCATGGGCGTGATCAACATGGCCCACGGCGAGCTGATCATGCTCGGCGCCTACACCTCCTGGGGCATGCAGCAGCTGCTGCCGGGACAGCCGGGCCTAGCCGTGATCCTGTCGATTCCGGCCGGCTTTCTGGTTGCAGGCCTGGCGGGCGTGGCCATCGAGCGCTGCGTGATCCAGTTTCTCAAGGGGCGCCCGCTTGAGACGTTGCTTGCCACCTTTGGTGTCAGCCTGATCCTGCAGCAACTGGTGCGCACCCTGGTCTCGCCCCTCAACCGTACGGTGATCACCCCAGAGTGGATGAGCGGCTCGCTAGTGATCAACGACGCTCTGTCGCTGACCCTCAACCGGCTCTATGTGCTCGGCTTCGCGCTGCTGGTGTTCGCGAGCCTGATGCTGGTCATGCGCCGCACAAGGCTGGGGCTTGAGGTGCGTGCGGTCACTCAGAATCGCGCCATGGCGCGGGCCATGGGCATCCGCGCGACCCGCGTGGATATTCTCACCTTCGGCCTCGGCGCCGGGGTGGCCGGGCTTGCCGGCGTGGCGCTGGCCCAGTTGACCAACGTTGGCCCCAACCTCGGCCAGAGCTACATCATCGATTCGTTTATGGTGGTGGTGTTCGGCGGCGTCGGGAACCTGTGGGGCACCCTGGTGGCCGGCATGTCGCTTGGGGTGATCAACCAAGTGTTGGAGCCATGGGCGGGTGCTGTGCTTGCCAAGATCATCGTGCTGGTGTTCATCATCCTGTTCATTCAGAAACGGCCTCGCGGACTCTTTCCGCAGAAGGGCCGGGCGGCGGAGGGCTGATCCTATGTCTCTTGCAAACACTCCGCCCTCAAGCACGCCGCTTTCCAACCTGTGGCTGACGCGGCCCTTCACCGAACGCTCGACCCGTGTGTTTCTCGGCGTGCTTGCCCTGGCGCTTTCGGTGGTCACGGTGCTGCACCTGGCCTTGCCAGCAGGGCATCCGCTGCACGTCTCAAGCTATACCGTGACGCTGCTCGGCAAGTACCTGTGCTATGCACTGCTGGCGGTGGCGGTGGACCTGGTCTGGGGCTATCTGGGCATTCTGAGCCTGGGGCATGGGGCCTTTTTCGCGCTGGGCGGCTACGCCATGGGCATGTACCTGATGCGCCAGATCGGCGACCGCGGCGTCTATGGCGATCCGGTGCTGCCGGACTTCATGGTGTTTCTCAACTGGGACAGCCTGCCGTGGTTCTGGCACGGCTTCGACATGGCCTGGTTCGCCTTCCTGATGGTGATGCTGGCGCCGGGCCTGTTGGCGCTGCTGTTCGGCTTCCTGGCCTTCCGCTCCCGGGTCACCGGGGTCTATCTGTCGATCATCACCCAGGCGCTGACCTTCGCCCTGATGCTGGCTTTCTTCCGCAACGAGATGGGCTTTGGTGGCAACAACGGCCTGACCGACTTCCGTGAACTGCTGGGCTTCGACCTGAGAAGCGACGCCACGCGGCTGGGGCTCTTCCTGGCGTCCGGGGTGGCGCTGGCGCTGGGCTATGTGGTGTGTCGAGGCATTGTGGGCAGCAAGCTTGGCCGGGTCTGCATCGCCTCCCGCGATGCCGAGGCACGGGTGCGCTTCCTTGGCTATCGGGTCGAGCGGGTGCAGCTTTGTGTGTTCGTGGTCTCGGCGATGCTCGCGGGGGTCGCCGGCTCTCTCTACGTACCCCAGGTGGGGATCATCAACCCGAGTGAGTTCTCGCCGCTGTTCTCGATCGAGGTGGTGGTGTGGGTAGCGCTGGGCGGTCGCGGCACCCTCTACGGCGCGGTGATCGGCGCGATTCTGGTCAACTATGCCAAGACGGTCTTCACCGGGGTGATGCCGGATGCCTGGCTGTTCGCCCTCGGTGGGCTTTTCGTGGTGGTCACGGTGCTGCTGCCCAAGGGCATCGCCGGGCTGATGACTCGTCGCCGCAAGGCGGATAGCGAGACTCAACTCAAGGAGGCAACGCCATGAGCCTGCTCGACGCCCTGGCCGATCGCGATCGGGTGTTCGACTTCCTGGTGCCGGCGGCGTCCCCGGTGGACGTTCGTCACGGCCCGATTCTCTACCTGGAAGACGTCAACGTGAGCTTCGATGGTTTCAAGGCCATCAACAATCTCAACCTGACCATCAACGACGGTGAACTGCGCTGCATCATCGGCCCCAACGGCGCCGGCAAGACCACCATGATGGACATCATTACCGGTAAGACGCGCCCAGACAGCGGCCAGGTGTGGTTCGGCAGCCGCCATAACCTGCTGACCAAGAGTGAGCCCGAGATTGCCTCGCTGGGCATCGGCCGCAAGTTCCAGAAGCCAACGGTGTTCGAGGCGCTCAGCGTCTTCGACAACCTGGAGCTCGCCATGGCGGCAGACAAGCGCGTACTGCCGACGCTCACAGCCAGGCTTTCCGGCGAGCAGCGCAGCCGCATCGATGAGGTGCTCGAGACCATCGGCCTCGAGGCGCTTCGCAGCCGCCAGGCGGGGATTCTCTCCCATGGCCAGAAACAGTGGCTGGAGATCGGCATGCTGCTGATGCAGCGCCCGCGGCTGCTGCTGGTCGACGAGCCGGTGGCCGGCATGACCGAGCAGGAAATGGAGCGTACCGCCGAGCTGCTCACTAGCCTGGCCGGCAAGCAGTCGGTGGTGGTGGTCGAGCACGACATGGGCTTCGTGCGCTCGATTGCCCGCCAGGTCACGGTACTGCATCAGGGCAGCGTGCTGGCCGAGGGCAGCATGGATCAGGTCTCGAATGACCCCAAGGTCATCGAAGTCTACCTGGGCGCAGAGGAGGAGGCCTGATGCTCGCGATCGACAAACTCAACCAGTTCTATGGCGAGAGCCACACCCTGTGGGATCTCGACCTCGAGGTGCCCAAGGGCGAATGCACCTGCGTGATGGGCCGCAACGGCGTAGGCAAGACGACCCTGCTCAAGTGCGTGATGGGCGAGGTGCCGGTCAAGAGCGGCAGCCTGCGCTTTGACGGTGAGGTGGAACTGACGAAGAAGCGTCTCGAGGACCGCTCGCGGCTCGGCATCGGCTATGTGCCCCAGGGGCGCCAGATATTTCCGCTGCTCAGCGTCGAGGAAAACCTGCGCACCGGACTTGCCGCCCGCAAGGACGGCAGTCGCCGTATTCCTGATCGGGTCTTCGAGCTGTTCCCGGTGCTCGACGAGATGCGCCATCGCCGTGGTGGCGACCTGTCCGGCGGTCAGCAGCAGCAGTTGGCGATCGGCCGCGCACTGGTGATCGAGCCGCGGCTGCTGATTCTCGATGAGCCGGGGGAGGGCATTCAGCCCAATATCGTCGCCCAGATCGGTGAGGTGATCCGCCGGCTGATCCGCGAAGACGGCCTGACCGTGCTGTTGGTCGAGCAGAAGCTGCCCTTCGCCCGCAAGTACGCTGACCGCTTCACCATCCTCGATCGCGGACGTCCGGTGGCCAGCGGCGGCATCGGCGACCTTTCCGATGACCTGATCAAGCGACACCTCACCGTATGACTGTCTTTGAGCCCCTGCCCCCGGTGACGTCGCCCCCCTTGACCAGCGGTCATTCCCTCACCAGCGGCCATCGCTTCGATGGCGAGCGTCACTGGGCCGCCGCCATCGAGCTCGGCTTTACCCGCCGCGAAGAGCCCGCCG
Source organism: Onishia taeanensis (assembly GCF_003268885.1). GTDB lineage: Bacteria > Pseudomonadota > Gammaproteobacteria > Pseudomonadales > Halomonadaceae > Onishia > Onishia taeanensis_A. The sequence goes on along the minus strand of NZ_QLSX01000001.1, from coordinate 122,339 downwards.
GCAGCATGACCCGTCTGACCCGTGCCCGCCACCAGGGCCCACTGCGGGTTCAGCGGCCCTTTTATCCTGAGCCTCACGGTGTCGAGGGAGAAGCCGGCAGCTGTCATGTCTATCTGCTGCACCCGCCCGGCGGGCTGGTCAGCGGCGATGCCCTCTCTATCGGTGCCGAGGTGGGCCCGGGCGCCCGGGCGCTGATCACCACGCCGGCCGCCAACAAGCTCTATCGGGCCGACAGCCACGGGGTGGCCTGGGCCCAGCATACAAAGCTTAGGGTGCAGGCCGGTGGCGAACTCGAGTGGCTGCCCCAGGAAACCATCGCCTTCGATGGCTCCCGTGGTGTGCAGAGCACCGAGCTTGCGCTTGAAAAGGAGGCGCGCTGCCTGGGTTGGGAGGTGCTGGCGCTCGGTCGCCCGGCCGGTGAACTGCCATTCGTCTCCGGGCATCTCGAGCAGCGCTTTTCCCTGACCCGCGACGGTCGCCCCCTGTGGCATGAGCGTCAGCTCCTCGACCCTACGCATCCACGCTTTTCAGGGCGCTGGGGGCAGGGCGGAGCCAGCGTGCAAGCCACCCTGTGGGCGGTGGGCCTCGATGATGAGGCCGGCGCCGTTGCCATGCTGCGTGAGGCGCTGCCGGCCTCGCCCCGTTGGGCAGTGACGCTGCGCCAGGGCGTGCTGCTGCTGCGCTATCTTGGCGATGAACGTAACGAGGCCTGGGCGCTTTGCCAGGCGGCCTGGATGCGGCTGCGGCCTTTGCTGCTGGGCCGAGAGGCCTGCGTGCCGCGCATCTGGATGACCTGACAGCAGCCGGAAGCTTGAAGCCAGAAGCCGGAAGAGATCGCCATCCGGCCAATGCGGGGCTTCAGGCTTCCATCTTCCAGGCGCGTAGCGTCGCTCTTCCAGCTTGGGAGCGACAGCCTGGGCACAGAAGATAAACAACATGATTTGGGAGCTACTCCGATGGAACTGACCCCGAGAGACAAGGACAAGCTGTTGCTGTTCACCGCGGCGCTGCTTGCCGAGCGTCGCCGTGCCCGCGGGCTCAAGCTCAACTACCCCGAGGCGGTAGCGCTGATCAGCGCCGAGATCATGGAAGGCGCCCGAGATGGGCGCAGCGTGGCCGAGATGATGAGCGCAGGGCGCGAGATTCTGACCCGCGAGGACGTCATGGAAGGGGTGGCCGAGATGGTCGACGAGGTGCAGGTCGAGGCGACTTTCCCGGATGGGACCAAGCTTGTCACCGTCCACAACCCCATTGTCTAAAACTGGCTGCACTCGGTCATGCTGTGTTGGCTTCGCATCAAAAAGTGCTCATTTACAGTCGTAAACTCGTGCGCGAGTCCGATCCTTTTTTTTGCTGCTTGCCGCCTTGCCTGACCATCTTTCGCTCAGTTTTAGCTATTTATTACATCGACGAGGCAGAGCTGATGATTCCCGGTGAGTATCAATTGAAGGATGGCGAGATCGCGCTGTGTGAAGGGCTCACGCGGATCACCGTGACCGTTGCCAATACCGGTGATCGGCCGATTCAGGTCGGCTCCCATTATCACTTCTTCGAGGCCAATCCGGCGCTGGACTTCGATCGTGCGGCGACCCGTGGCCACCGTCTGGACGTGGCCGCGGGTACGGCGATTCGCTTTGAACCCGGCCAGAAGCGTGAGGTGACGCTGATTCCCTTCGCCGGCACCCGTACCGTCTATGGCTTTCGTCAGCAAGTGATGGGCGCACTGGATGGCAAAGGAGAGACATCATGAAGCCGGATTCAAGCATTAGCCGAAAGGCCTATGCCGATATGTATGGCCCGACCGTCGGCGACCGGGTCCGCCTGGGCGACACCGAGCTGTGGATCGAGGTCGAACGTGACGCCGCCTCCTATGGCGATGAGGTCAAGTTCGGCGGCGGCAAGGTGATCCGTGACGGCATGGGCCAGAGCCAGCGTGCCGATGACTCGGTGATGGACACGGTGATCACCAATGCGCTGATTCTCGACTGGTGGGGCGTCGTCAAGGCGGACGTGGGCCTGCAGGCCGGACGCATCGTGGCCATCGGCAAGGCCGGCAACCCGGACACTCAGCCGGGTGTCGAGATCGTCATCGGTCCGGGCACCGAGGTGATCGCGGGCGAGGGCAAGATTCTCACCGCCGGCGGCATCGATGCTCATATCCACTTCATCTGCCCCCAGCAGGTCGATGAGGCGCTGATGAGCGGGGTGACCACCATGCTCGGCGGCGGGACCGGTCCGGCCACCGGCTCCAATGCCACCACCTGCACGCCGGGCGCCTGGCACATCGGAAAGATGCTGCAGGCGGTGGATTCGTTGCCCATGAATATCGGCTTTCTGGGCAAGGGCAACGCCAGCCTGCCCGAGGCGCTGGAGGCGCAGCTCGAGGCGGGGGCCATGGGGCTCAAGCTTCACGAGGACTGGGGCACCACGCCTGCGTCCATCGACGCCTGTCTGTCGGTAGCCGAGCGCTATGACGTTCAGGTGGCGATCCATACCGATACCCTCAACGAGTCGGGATTCGTCGAGGACACCCTGGCGGCGTTCAAGGAACGCGGCATCCACACCTATCACACCGAAGGGGCCGGGGGCGGTCACGCGCCGGATATCCTCACCGCCTGCGCCAAGCCCTATGTGCTGCCCTCATCGACCAATCCGACCCGGCCCTACACGATCGATGAGCATCTGGACATGCTGATGGTGTGCCACCACCTCGATCCTAATATTCCCGAGGACGTGGCCTTCGCCGATTCGCGCATCCGCCGCGAGACCATCGCTGCCGAGGATATCCTGCATGACATGGGGGTGATTTCGATGATCGCCTCGGATTCCCAGGCCATGGGCCGGGTGGGCGAAGTGATCTGCCGTACCTGGCAGACGGCCCACAAGATGAAGGTTCAGCGCGGCTTGCTGCCGGAAGACCAGGCGCGGGGTGCCGACAACCTGCGTGCCCGGCGCTACATCGCCAAGTACACCATCAATCCGGCGATCACCCACGGCATCGCCCACGAGGTGGGCTCGATCGAGGTCGGCAAGCTGGCCGACCTGGTGCTGTGGGATCCGGCCTTCTTCGGCGTCAAGCCGGCGCTGATCGTCAAAGGCGGGATGATCGCCGCTGCCCCCATGGGCGATCCCAATGCGTCGATTCCCACGCCGCAGCCGGTGCACTACCGGCCGATGTTCGGCGCCTTCGGCAAGGCGGCCAGCGCCACGCGGCTTTCCTTCGTCAGTCAGGCGGCGCTAGAAGCGGGCGTCAAGGAACGCCTGGGACTCGATAGTCCGCTGGTGGCCTGTCGCGACACTCGGGCCGTGCGCAAGTCGGACATGAAACTCAACGATGCCTGTCCTGCGCTCAGTGTGGACTCACAGACCTATGAGGTGCGCGCCGATGGCGAGCTCTTGACCTGCGAGCCGGCCACCGAGCTGCCGCTGGCCCAGCGCTATCACTTATTCTGAGCAGTGGGCGATAACCACACGTCAAGCGGCGCCGGTGGCAGGTCGAAGTGAGGGTCTTTTGCCATAGAAGGCAAAAGTAGCGTACAGGGAGGTATTTTCAGCGCCCTCGCGAGACTGCCACAGGATCAGCCGCGGACAATTTCTAGAGACGATGCCAATGCTGAAATTGATCGAACGCCTGGGGTCCATCGAGGCGAGCCGGGCCAGCGACACCCTGACACTGCCCTTCGAGCTTCGCATGCGCGGGCGCCTCAAGGCGCAGAGCGATGGCGGGCAGGAAGTGGGGCTGTTTCTCGATCGCGGCCCGGTGCTTCGGGACGGAGAAGGCCTGGAAGCCGATAGCGGTGAGATCGTGATCATCCGTGCCGCGGCCGAACCGGTGGTCACGGCTCGGATTGATGCCGGACTGGCACTGGCGAGGCTTTGTTATCACCTGGGCAACCGCCATGTGGCGCTGGCCATCGGCGCGGATGAGGAGGGCGGCTGGGTGCGCTTCCCGCCGGATCATGTGCTGGAGGAACTGGCCGAACGGCTGGGCGCCACTATCCATCATCACCAGGCGCCGTTCGACCCCGAGCCCGGCGCCTATGCTCAGGCAGGGCACGCACATGGCCATTCACACGGTCACTCGCATGGCCATTCTCACGACCACTCTCATGGCAGTGAAGACGGCCACGGCGCGCATGAGCATGATCATGTGCACTGAGTCGCAGGCACCTGCCGCGGAGGCTGCGGGTCAGGGCGATGATCTGGCCCTGCTTGGGCTTTTGCAGTTGGTCAGCCCGGCGCTGCCGATCGGTGCCTTTGCCTGGTCTCAGGGCCTTGAGAGCGCCTTCGAACTCGACTGGGTGCGCGACGAGGCGAGCCTTTACGCCTGGTTGTCCGGCGTGCTGGACGACGGCCTGTCACGCTGCGAGCTGCCGGTGCTGGCGCGCCAGCAAGCGGCCTTCGCGGTACAGGATGGCGAGGCGGTGGCGTACTGGGATGCCTGGCTGGCGGCCAGCCGCGAGACCCGTGAACTCGCCGAGGAAGACCAGCGGCTGGGGGCGGCGCTGACGCGGCTTCTTCGCAGCCTCGAGCTGTTGCCTGCAGCGTCCGAGCTACCGGATCAGGCCGGCTATGTGACGCTATTCGCCTGGCTGGCTCAGGTGCGCGGTGTACCGCCGCGCCAGGCGTTGCTGGGCTTTGCCTGGTCCTGGCTTGAGAACCAGCTGGCGGTGGCCTGCAAGGCGCTGCCGCTGGGACACACCGCCGCCCAGCGCCTCATCGAGCGGCTACGGCCCGAGTTGGTAGTGGCCGTGGACCGCGCCCTCTCGTTTGATGACCACGAACTTGGCCCGCTGCTGCCGGGGCTGGCGTTGGCCAGCGCCCAGCACGAAACCCAATACTCACGTCTGTTCAGAAGCTGAAGGAGCATCCTCATGAATCACTGCTTGCGTATCGGCGTCGGTGGCCCGGTCGGTTCCGGCAAGACCGCGCTCTTGAAGCAGCTGTGCCTGGCGCTGCGCGATTACTACGATATCGCCGTGGTGACCAACGACATCTATACCCGCGAAGATGCCGATTTCCTGCTGAGCCACGAAGCGCTGCCGGCTGACCGGATCCTTGGCGTCGAGACCGGTGGCTGCCCGCATACCGCGATTCGCGAGGATGCCTCGATGAATCTCGCCGCCATCGATGACCTGCAGTCTCGTCATCCTGGCCTCGAGCTGGTGCTGGTGGAATCCGGGGGCGACAACCTCTCGGCGACCTTCAGCCCCGAGCTCTCTGACCTGACGCTCTATGTGATCGACGTTTCCGCCGGCGACAAGATTCCCCGCAAGGGCGGCCCAGGCATCACCAAGTCGGACCTGTTGATCATCAACAAGATCGACATTGCCGAGCAGGTGCATGCCTCTCTCGACGTGATGGAGCGGGATTCGAAGAAAATGCGCGGCGACCGTCCCTTCGTGTTTGCCAATCTCTATGACGGCGTCGGCGTCGAGGAGGTCATCCGCTTCATTCTGGACCGTGGGATGCTGCCGGAGCGCCGGCCATCGGCCTCGCGCGTCGGCAGCGATGCGCACGAGGCCAGCTCGGCGGTCTGAGCGCGGCCGGTTCGCCACCTGATTTCGTCATGCGCTGTACCAAAGAAGACGCACAACATTCGGTTACTCACGATTCACGATTCACGACTCACGACATTCAACAAAAAAGAAGGACGCTACCATGACCCGTGTTTCACGACTCACCGCTCTTGCCCTGGCGCCCCTGGCGCTGATTGCCGCCGGCGCGGCCAGCGCCCACGTCGGCCATGAGGCTAGTACGGGCGGCATGCTCACCGGTTTTCTGCATCCGCTGACCGGGCTGGATCACCTGCTGGCACTATCGGCGATCGGCCTGTGGAGTGCGCGCCAGGCACGTCCACTGGGTCGTGCCGTGCCCGGGCTGGCGGCGCTTGGCATGTTGCTGGGGGCCGGGCTTGCCTGGGGCGGGCTGAGCCTTCCCGGCGTCGAGACCGGCATTTCCCTGTCGGTATTGCTGGCTGGCGTGCTGCTCGCCGGCCTGGTACGTATGCCCGCGGGTATCAGCGCAGTGTTGGTGGTGGCGTTCCTGGTCTGCCACGGTCAGGCTCACGCGACCGAAATGCCGGTTGGGGCATCGCTGATGGCATATCTGGCCGGTTTCCTGCTGGCAACCTTGGGCATTGGTCAGCTTGGTCGGTCAGTAGGTCAAGCGCTGTTGCATCGCGTACCGCACCTTGATCGTGTGGTTGGCGGCCTAGTGGCGCTTGCCGGAGGTGTACTCGTCATCGGTTGAGTTACCAGATGGATGGTAAGCACGTCGTCAACGCCTGGCCCTGCGCCGGGCGTTGGTATTTGTGAACCGAGAAAAATCAAGGAAAACGAGGTGTTGCCGATGACTACTCAAGGGGGGATCATTGCCCCTCTACAAGAAGTCAAAATAGCTGGCTTTAAGTGGCACTTTCTTCTTGACGTATGATGTCGACGTATCCCTTGGGGTAAGCCCATTGGGGGCGCTTGAAGCTGAATTTGGTCGGGAGGACACCAATCCATGGCGCCACCCCTAGCCTCGGAACAGGTATTTCGCGAGCTGGCTGATGGATTGGCCCTAGACAATCCAACAGACAGTTTCTTTTCGGAACTCGCTGTCTGTCTGGCACGAATACTGCGGGTCGATCACGTGATCGTCGCCTGTATAGACCCATCGGATAATACGATGGCACGTACCCTCGGCCTTTGGTCGCGGGGGCGTCTACTGAATAATTTCAGTTATCCTCTGGCGGGCAGCCCCTGTGAGCGAGTGATCCGAAATGAGCCTTGCCACTACCCGGAAAAGGTCTGTGCGGTCTTTCCGGATGATGATCTGCTGGCTGATCTGGCCGCTGAGTCCTATCTGGGCATGCCTATCATCGGTCGCAGCGGCGAAACGCTGGGACTGATCGGCGTTTTGGACACCGAGCCCTTATGGTCGTCTGACATCGCCAGGGAGGTCCTGCGAATAGCCGCGATGCGCGTGGGGGCCGAGCTGTGCCGTCAACGCATCATGACCGCCGTGGAAGAGAGCGAGCGCAGGCTCGATACCCTGATGAGCCATCTTCCCGGGATGGCGTATCAACGCCTTCACGACCGTGAAGGCAGCCTCACGTTCGTGAGTCACGGTGCCGAGGCCCTGACCGGCTACGATGCTACGCAGTTGACCGCTGATGACGGTTATCCCTTCATGGAAATGGTCCATCCCGATGATCGGCAGCGTATTCAGCGCCAAATCGTGGAGGATGTCGAACGGCGTCGCCCGTATCACTTGAACTACCGGTTGCGCACGGCGGGTGGCGATACCTCCTGGGTTTCCGAGCAGGGGCAGGCCGTATTCGGTGCCGACGGGGAAACCGCCTGGCTGGAAGGCTTCATCTTCGATAACACGCGCCAGTACGAATCCCGGCGCATCCAGCAGGCGGTGATGCAGATCGCCTCATCGGTCACGGCGATGGGAGGCAAGCCTTTCTTTGACCAGTTGGTCGATCACCTGACACGGGCACTAGACGCCGATGCCGGCATCATTGCGACCCTCGATGCCAGCTTGGCTGATAGCTCCATATCGACCCAGGCTGCGGTGATCGATGGCCGGAAGGTCGATAACTTCAGTTATGCTCTGAAGGGAACTCCCTGCGAAGAGGTCATGGAGAAAGGCGTTTGCATCATCACCGACAAGGTCGCCAAGATTTTGCCGCCTCAGGCCGACCGTTTTCTCGGTTGGGCTCGAGGCTATATCGGTCTGAGATTGGATCACAGCAATGGGGATTCACTGGGGCTGTTGGTGGTCATGTTCCGCTCCCCTCTCGAGGATCCCGACTTCGTCACTACCGTTCTCAAGATTTTCGCTGCCAACGCGGCCGCCGAACTCGAGCGACAGATGAGTGGCGACTACATCAAGCGTCTGGCCTTCTCCGATCCTGAAACCGGCTTGCCCAATCGCGCATCCTTTATGGCACAAGTGAGCGATGCCTTGGAAAAGGCGCGAACCGAAGATAAGACCCTTGGCCTGCTGTTAATGGACCTTCGGCGCTTCAAGGAGATCAACGATACCTTCGGACACAGTGTCGGTGACAGCGTGCTGGCAGCCGCCGGGCAGCGCTTTTGTGGCATGCAACACCAGGATAGCGAATTGCTGGCGCGCCTTGGCGGCGATGAGTTTGCGGTGCTGATCGAGGCGCCGACCGCTACCATGCTGGCTGACCGCATGCTTTGCTATCAGGAGAGCCTGGAAGCACCGCTGCAGGTGGATGAACGCTGGTTCATGCTGGATGTCAGCATTGGCGGTGCCCTTTACCCCGAGCATGGTATGAGCCCTGGCGAGCTTTTTCAGCACGCCAGCCTGGCGGCGCATCACGCCAAGCGCCAGGGAGAAGGACGATGCCTTTATGATGATCAACTGGGCAGTGCCATCCTGCGTCGCCAGCAGCTACTTGATGATTTCATCCTGGCGATGCGCGACGGGCGCCTGATGCTCCAGTATCAACCTCAGGTGGATCTCGCGACTGGAGCGCTTTCTGGTGCTGAAGTGCTATGCCGTTGGTTTGATGACGAGCGTGGCTGGGTGAGTCCCGGGGAGTTCATCCCGCTTGCCGAAGAACGTGGTCTGATGAAAGAACTCGGTGGCTGGGTGCTCAAGACGACCAGCAAACAACTACGAGACTGGAAACGGTCCGGGGTGGCAGTGGTGCCCCGTATCTCGGTAAACGTGTCGGCTCAGCAGCTGGAAGATGTTAGTTTTGGCGAAGAGGTCGCGCTACATACCATGGGGGTCTGTCCGGCGAACATCGGGCTGGAGCTCACCGAGAGCGGCTTCATGCGCGACCCGGAACAGGCCATTGGACTCATGCAGGCGCTTAAGGCCAAAGGCTTTGGTCTCGCCATTGACGATTTTGGCACCGGCTACTCCTCCCTGGCATATCTCAAACGCTTCGCTGCCGATACCCTCAAGATCGATATCTCCTTCGTGCGTGATATGCTTTCTTCGAGTCATGATTACACCATCGTCACCACAATCATTGCGATGGCGCGGAGTATGGGAATGAAGACGGTTGCTGAAGGGGTCGAAACGATCGAACAGGCCCAGGCGCTTGCCGAACTCGGCTGCGACCAGGCTCAGGGGTTCTACTATGGCCGCCCAATGAGTGCCGAGGACTTCGCCATGCAGTGGCTGCGATGGCCTTGATGGCCAAAGCACTGACGGTTTCTCGACATGCAGGGTTGCGTACGATCCTGCGTGATGAAACGAGCGAATTGCATCGACGCGTCGAGCGTCACCCCCTGCTTGCGCCATTGATGAAGCCAGGCCTGACGCGTCAGGCCTATGCATTGGTGCTAAAAGCCTTTCATGAGTTCTATGTGTCGCTGGAGCCATGGCTGGTACCAGCGCTGCAATGTGAATGGCCCGATCCAGGGCTATATCATTACCAGTGCCGTGCGGCACTGCTTGCCCATGACCTTCGTGATCTTGGCTATCGGCCCATGACACCTCCTGCTCGCCCCTTGGCCTGCGAGTCACCTAGCGAGCTTGGCTCGCGCGGGAGCGTGTTGGGAGTGCTATATGTATTAGAAGGTGCTACTCAGGGAGGGAGCGTAATAGCGCCGCGCGTCGTTCGAGAGTTGGAACTGTCGCCGGGTTTTGGAGCGCGCTATTTCCATTTGTATGCCGACCAGTGTTGGGATGATTTTCTCGCACTGATAGCGGCTCCTTCGTTGCAGCCCTGTTCTCGTCGCGCGGCGGTAAGTGCCAGACAGACCTTTCTTACCTTGCAGGTTCATCTTGATCGCTGGCATCAAGTCGCCCTGCGGAGCTGAAACCGTGCCAACCTATTCCGAAGAAGAGCTCACGGAAGCGCTGGCCGAATGTGCCCGCGAGCCGGTGCATATTCCCGGCGCGATCCAGCCAGCCGGCTGCCTGGTCAGCCTGAATGCAGACCTTACCCGTGTCCTTCAGGTCAGCAGTAATCTACAAGAGCTTCTTGGCATATCGGTTGATGAGGCGCTTAGTCACCCTCCCGCTCACAGCCTTGGCGAGGAGCTAATAACGCGTCTTGGCACCCGCTTGACGGCGGATATGGGCAAGATGGTGGTGGATGACGTCCTTACATCAGCCGCCACTGGCGAGCGCTGTCGCGCCACGGCCTATCGCAGCGGGTCGAGAGTGGTGGTAGAGATCGAGTTGCTGGGGCCATTGGGTGAGCTCGAGATTTTGATCACCGTCGGCCACTGGCAAACGCGCCTTGCCGCCCAGGACAGCGAGGCTGAATTGCTGCAAGTCCTGGTAGAAGGGGTGCGGGCACTGACACGGCATGATCGGGTGATGGTCTACTCCTTCGATTCCGAATGGAATGGACAGGTGAAAGCCGAAAGCCGCAGCGACGGGATCAATAGCCTGCTCGGACATCGTTTTCCGGCCAGCGATATCCCGAACCAGGTCAGGGCGCTCTACGACATCAACCCAGTGCGCAGTATTCCCGATGCTAAAGCCAAGTCTCTGCCGCTGGTGCCGAAGCAATGTCCGGAGAGCGGCGAGCCGTTAGATCTCTCGGTGGGAAACCTGCGAGCCGTGTCGCCGGTGCATCAGGAGTATCTGCACAACATGGGGGTGGCGGGCTCGCTTTCGGTTGCCATTCAGGGAGATGAGCAGCTCTGGGGGCTGGTGGCCTGCCATGCGATGTCGCCGCTTACGCTATCGCCGGCATCTCGTGATGCAGCCCATTTGTTGGCGCAGATGGCCATTCAACGCTTTCAGCGCCTGCGTCTCATGTCTCAGCAGCGTTTCCGCCAGCGTGTTCAAGAGACCCGGGTACTGCTTTATGAAACTCGGGAAGAGCTGCTGGGGGCCGGCGACCTGGTCCAGCGTCACGGCCACGATTGGCTGACCCTGTTTCGGGCCAGCGGCGTGGGCATGGTCTATGCCGACACGGTGTCGCGAGTGGGTAAAGTGCCCGACGTCGATATACTGAAAAAGGTGGCCGCCTGGCTAGCAGAATCGCAATCACGGGCGATTGCCTGGCACAGCAATGTGTTGGGAGAGACGCCCCTGGGGGAGTGGGTGTCGCCTCAGTGCAGCTGTGGCTTGCTTGCCGTGCCGCTGTCAGTGGATGTCGATCGCCAGGGCTGGTTGATGCTCTTCCGAGATGAGCTGCGCGAGACGTCTCGGTGGGCGGGTCGTCCTGAGGATATTCCCAAGATGAAGAATGGGCGACTGGTGATGTCGCCTCGTCACTCCTTCGAGGTTTGGCAGCAGGAACTGACGGGACATAGCGCCCCCTGGCAAGAAGCAGAGGTCCTGGCGGTTCAGGATCTGGGTGAGGATCTCGCGATTGCCGCCTCGGCGAGCGAAATTTTTAACCTCAACGAGACACTCTATCAAGAGCGTCAGGCACTGGCCGAGGCCAACCGTCGGCTTGAGCGCCTGGCGCTCACCGATCCTCTGACCCAGATATGGAACCGTTATCGTATCGAAACGGCATTGGAAGCAGAGCTAAATGCCGCCGCACGCTATGGGCGAGAAGTTTCGGTTCTGCTGTTCGATATCGATCACTTCAAGTCAGTGAATGATCGCTTTGGCCATGAGGTTGGCGACCGAGTGCTGACCTTGCTCGCGCAAACGGTGTGGAAGGCATTGAGGTCCTGCGATGCGGTTGGCCGCTGGGGCGGCGAAGAGTTTCTCGTGCTTTGTACCGGATGCACCGACGAGGACGTGATGGGGCTGGCGAGTCGTCTGCTGAAAGCCGTTTCAGACGTGGACTTCGAGGAAGTGGGGCAAGTGACCATCAGCATCGGCGCCGCATGCTGGAAGCCGGGCGAGTCACAAACCGACCTGATCAGACGCGCCGATAAAGCCATGTACCAAGCCAAACAAGGTGGGCGTAACCGAGCAGAAAAGAGCGAGTAGCTCTATTTGAGTGTGGATATGGCCTTTTCTGGCGAGGGCCTGGACTTCGTGCGGGCCATGTCCCGCTCATCGCGGTGGGGCAACTGATCCTTACCGGCTATTTCCTTTCATCGCGTAGATCGCTTCACCGCGCCCGGCCTCTTCGGCCTCGGCGTCGTACTTCCCGAAAACGTGGACCACCCCCTGGTGATTAGAGCCCCGCGGTGCACGGCGTATGGCTGGTTCGAGTTGCAGGTGTATGAGAAGAAACAGCCGCACATCCTCTGCCGGGCGGATCGCGAGCCGATCTGGCTGGCAGGCATCTGGAGCGAACGGCCAGATGGCAAGCCCGGTTGCGCGATCCTCACGAGCCTGCTCGCGGTAAGGCTAAGGATACCCACGAGCGCATGCCCTAGCTACCAAGAACCTGGAGCCCTGGCTGCGACGCGCTCAGGCCTTGGCGCTGGGCAGCTCTCCCCACTGGGTCGTCCACCTTGGCGTGCGATGGGCACAGCGCAGGTGCCAGGCGGCGTTCTGGCGGGGCACGCCCAGGCGCACGGTGCCGCGGCCCATCTTCTGGTTCAGCTCGTCCAGGGTTTTCATCAGGCGTTCGCTACGCTCGCGATCGGCGGCGCGGCCGGGGGTATCGAGCAGCGAGAGCTGTTCGCGGTTGGCGTCCACCAGGTCGAGCAGCATCACGCCGGCTTTCATGAACCGATAGCCGGGCCGGTAGATCGCCTCCAGCGCCTGCTGAGCGGCGGCGAGAATCGGCCGGCTGTCGTCGCTGGGCTCGGGCAACTCGGCGACAATGCTGGGGGAATACTGGGCCAGGTCCTGCCGGTGGCGGTTGGTCTTCAAGAACACCAGCACGGCGCGGGCGTGACTCTGTTGGGCGCGCAGCTTCTCGGCACCGCGCTGGGCGTGCTGGCGAATGGCTGCCTGCAGCTCGCTCAGTTCGCCGGTCAGGCGCCCGAACGAGCGCGAGGTCATGATGCGCTGGCGGGGCTCGTCACTATCGTTCATCTCGATGCAGGGGGTGCCCTGCAGCTCGCGGGCGGTGCGCTCGAGCGTCACCGAGAAGCGCCGCCGGACGGTCTTGGGGTCGGCGCAGCGCAGGTCCCAGGCGGTCTCGATGCCTTGAATGGCCAGCCGCTCGACCAGTCGCCGGCCCACGCCCCACACGTCGCCCAGCTCGGTTTGCTTGAGTAGATGGCGCGTATCTTCGTCATCTCCAGCCAGCACGCACACGCCACCGTACTCGGGCCGCTTCTTGGCCGCACGGTTGGCGAGTTTGGCCAGGGTTCGGCTGGGTGCCACGCCCACGCAGACGGGAATGCCGGTGAACTGGCGCACGTTGCGGTACAGGGTGCGGGCCAGGGCGAGAGTGGTGGCGTCATCGAAGCCGTCGAAGCGCACGAACATCTCGTCGATGGAGTAGGGCTCCACGCCGGCCGAGAATTCTTCGAGGACCTCGCGCACCCGGGCGGACATATCACCATACAGCTCGTAGTTGGACGACAGCAGGCAGATGCGCCCCTGGCTGACCCATTGCTGCAGATGGAAGGCCGGGGTGCCCATCTCCACGCCCAGCGCCTTTAGCTCGCTTGAGCGGGCGATCACGCAGCCATCGTTGTTACCTGTAGGTTTGCACTAGATTCTGCATTACTGTAGATTTAATGAAAATGGACCGAGAGCAAGGTAAAGTGGAAAAATCTAAGGTATTGATATTACCAACATTAATATTGACGGAAACGTGTCAGAAATCTGATCAGAATGCCATTAAAAACATTATTCCTGCTAGCCGTGGTGGTGTGTCAACAACTTACTATTCACGCCCCTTTGGGGATCATAGCGGGAAATATAAAAAAATTGACGATTATTCATATAACTATTTTCCAGTTGTACTGAATGGGGTTAATGCGCCTTGGAAGGAAGCAAACCTATACCTTCTAGCTCGATTTGAAAATGGTTTAAAAGGCTCTATATCAACCTTTCATTCCATCGCCTCCGACTTGTCTTATTATAAAAAATTCCTTGAAAATGAGGGGCTAGACCCATTTGAGTTCCCTAAAAGGAAGTTGCTAAGACCAACCTATAGGTATAGGAATTCTCTAGTTTTATCCGTACAAGCTGGTGACCTTTCATCAACTACAGCTTCACGCAGAGTAAGTTCAATCCTTGGCTTCTATCGTTGGATTATAGGCGAAACAGCGATTACATTGAGTAACCCACCTTGGGATGAGCATGATGCTTATATCAGTATCAACGACCGGTACGGGTCTGCAAAATCTAAGAAAGTTGCTGCTACTGATATAGCGATAAAATCGCCTAAATTTGATGATCCATACTCAGACTCAATCAATGACGCAGGAGAATTAAGGCCGTTACCTCTTGATGAACAGGTAGAACTAATAAGAATACTTGCTAGGCTAGGGAATGTAGAGATGACGCTAATACACCTTATTTCCCTATTTACCGGTGCACGAATACAAACAGTCCTTACTCTCAGGGATAGGCACTTCACTGAGAGCAGGTTGAGTAGCGGTAACGAGGTTCGAATAAAAGTTGGTCCATCTACTATGGTCGATACAAAAAATGGAAAGCGGATGGTGTTGAGATTCCCAGTCTGGCTTTTTAATAAATTAAGAGTGTATATAAGTAGTGAAAGGGCAGCAAGCAGAAGGGAAAAGTATAAAGGCGACAAGGAAAAAGTAAATGTATTCCTAACAAACCGAGGAAGTCCTTATTACGATTCAAAATCTGATCTTTCAAATTTCGACCCAAGTAATACGAAAAGGCGTGCTAGGGATGGCGCGTTAGTAAGGCAGTTTATCTCCCAGCATGTTTTGCCACTGATGCGACTTAGACTTAATGATAGCAATTATAGATACAAGTTTCATGACTTGAGAGCCACGTTTGGAATGAACCTCACAGAGATGAAGCTTCGAGAAGTCCAGTTAGGAGTGATTACTCTACACCAAGCTAGAGACTTTGTTAGATCAGCTATGGGTCATGAAAAATTAGAGACGACCGACCTGTACTTGAATCATGAATATAATATCAAAATGGTCAGGGATACCCAGAAAGGTTATGAAACCCACCTTGAGAAGTTGATGAATGCTGTGGGTGATATCAGTGAAATTTACTAATTTTAAGGAGATAGAGAAAGAATATAAGCTTCCATTAAGAGGATCAAGCATAATAGACCCAAGCAAAGCCATACTGGTTACCGAGGATAACCAGAAGATTTGGGTAGGGGGGATGTGTTACTTTTGGAGGTACTTGACAACGCAAAAACGCTTTGTGGTTATTGATAGCTTAATGGAAGACCGCATCTCTTATGTCCATGAAGTTATTTCTTATTTCGATAATTTGGTAATGTATGATTCTAGAAAAGGAATATCACTAAGCGGTTTGTTTAGGTCTTGCTGTAAATTCATAACTTGGTGTGATGAAAGCGGGCATGATGAATTTCATCATAGCAAAGAAAATGCTAAAAAAGCCTATGTAGGATTCGTAAGATATTTGCATGAGCAGGTAAATACATATAAGTTAAAGACAGGCACGGCAGTTCCTTATCAAGCAGCCGCAAGAGACTTGCTATCATATACCATGGACTATGGTGATATTAACTCAGGAGTCAATGAGCTTTACACAAGAAATGACTCAGAGTCTCGCGAACCTCCATCGGAAGATAGACAGTCAATCTCACTTTCAGTCTGTGACGCTCTGTTTGAGAGAATTTCAGATTTTATAATGAATAAAGAAGACTATCCTTTCCACATTAGTTTCCCCAAGTGTATAGGTCTTCCTGAGCCTGATCAGTGGGTTTTCCCCTCGTACTCGTTCTTCTATAAAGAACTTGATAAGTATGGATCAGTGGCCGATTACAGGAATTCTAGATTCATTAATCGTCGTGAGGGCCGCCTCAGGACTCCTGAGGAATATGAACGAGCTTACGGAAACGCCAGCGGAATCGTAAAGAATAATTACCATAAAGCACTATCGGCACTTACAAAAACAAATAAGAAATATTTTCATCATTCAAGAATTCAGCTGGCTCGTTTGGCGACGTTATCTTTTGCTACCCTGTTTTTGGCTAATACTGGGATGAATAGTGCTCAGGTTTTTAACCTTAAATGGAGCGAAGACTATGAGCTAAAGAAAGAGCGATACGGATTTAAAGCAGTAAAGTTTCGAGCTGGCAATAGAAAGGTAAGCTTTGAGATCCAAAATAAGTTTGTCAAGAAGTTCAAAAAATACATAAAAATGAGAAAGTATCTTGCTGAAGTAGTAGAGTCTGATGCACTGATACTTACGGGCCTTAAAGCGCAAGAAACTATGTTTCCCGTAACCAGAGCATTCGAAAAGCTAGGTGTCCCAGCAAGCCTTGTCATGCCTAGTGAGTGGCGAGCTGCAAAATCCGATTGGCTAATCTCTAACTCTGATATCTCCACCACGGCAACTCTTCTTCAAAATACAGAGTATGTGGTAAAAAATAACTACGCTGCAGGGTCTCACACAACACATGTTGACCAAATGGGAGCCTTCCTAAATTATCTTTCTAGTAGCGCGATTATTATTTCTGATCGTGATGAAGATATTAGTTTAGGATATATAGAGAGTGCTGTTGGATCTTGCAAAAGCCAGGGCGATCCAACAAAGCCGAATGCTGATACTTCAATAGTCCCAAATTGTGTTCAGCCTGAAGGGTGCTTGTTTTGCGAGAATTATGCTGTTCATGCTGACGATAAGGATATAAGGAAGTTATTAAGCTGCTTATATATGGTTGAGCTTGGGAAACCATTAAGCGGTACAATAGATGACTTTGATCGAATGTTTGGCTCTGTTATCCATCGAATATGGGAACTGATAAACCATATCAAGGAGCGATCTAAAGAACACCAGGATATGGTTTTAAGAATTGAAAATGAGGTTTTTGAAAAAGAAGAATTAGACCCGTACTGGGAGCATAAAGCTATAATGTTAATCGAACTGGGAGCGGTTTAATTTTGAGTGTTAATAATACGGTTTGGCAGTCGAAAATTACTGTTCCTGTTGGTATTACGCCTCCGGATGATTTCATTGGCCGGTTGGGGGATTATCCCACACCCTCGTTCGTTATCTCTCGCGATAGGTCCGGTAATCCAGTATCAGTATTTGAAGACGACTGCTGGGATTTTAGAGCCTACGACATTAAATATAGGCCAACAGCTTTGTATTTTGGTTATTGGATATCCGGAGACATTGATTTCAGAAATAGAGAGATACTGGATTCTCTGAAGAGACTTATCTTCTGCTTGATATGGTTTCACCCTAGAAAAGCACACTCTACCAAAAGCATTACCAAGATAAGCTCCGCTCTTAAACTTATTGGCGAGTTCGCCTATAAGCAGAATGTTAGTGTAGAGCAGTTGTTATCAAGTTATGAGCTTCTAGGAAAGATGGCTGAAGGTGATAGAGGGCAACCCGTCTCAGGCGATACTCTTTTTGCTTTAAAGAATCTTATCCAGTCATTGTTCAAAGTGGGACCTCAAGCTTTAGGGTTTGAAATATGTACTGTTAATAAATTAACAGATTTTTTGTCGAGTTTGTATGAATACAGAAAAAGCCTCCGTCAGACCCCACCTATCCCCTCGCGCATCTATTCAAAAATTATTCGGAATAGTTGTAGCTTTCTCGATATTATTGAGCCAAAGATGGATGATCTTATATGGCTTATAGAAAAACATGAAGACAATTCTTATACGGGTTTGACACATAATGCTCAAAAAACCAAGGCCCGCAAAGAAGGCAAGATGTTCGTTCAGCATGATCGTTTTCTCAAGCATGCGATAGAGGCTGGAAAACCCTATGTCGATGCTCGACTTTACAAAACTTTGGACGATTTAATCGAGGAAAAAGAACTCGATGAACTATTTGAAAAAATAGAATTCAGCCGAAGCCCTCATGGTTTAGCAACAGGAATTATGAAAATTCAGTACCTTTGCAAAACCATTATCCAAATTTTTACGGGAATGCGTCATGAAGAAGCACGATTCCTGCCATTCGATTGCCTAGACGTGCAAGTTAGAAATAGGAATAGATTCTATCTGATCGAAGGATTAACGACAAAGTTTGGAGAAAAAAATGCTAAATGGGTAACCAACGATGCTGGTGCCAGAGCGGTAAGACTTGCCCAAAAATTAGCAAATTTTGTTTATAGGTTTATAAATGTAGTGCCTAAAAAAATGTTGGAAACTCCCTTGTTTATCACTCCTGGCTATACAGGCGTAGGAACTAATTTTATCCCTCTTCCAGAGGATGGTGTTTTGGTACCCCAGGTGATGTCCGCGAATGAATATAAAAGGGCTTCCTATCTTCATGTCGAGATCACTGAGAATGACGTATCTGAGCTTGAATCTATTGACCCATTTCGCTCATGGAGAGAAGAAAGTGAGTTTTCCATTGGTAGTATCTGGCCTTTGAAGAGTCATCAGTTTAGGCGCTCTTTGGCACTTTATGCTTCCTGTTCTGGAATGGTGTCACTTCCATCCTTAAGGAGGCAGTTAAAGCATATAACGAATGATATGTCTTTATATTATTCTCAAGGAAGTTCTTTCGCCAAAAATATGCTCAGTGAAGTTAAAGATCACTTTATAAAGGAGTACCAAATCGCTCAGCCTATTGCTCAGTCACTTGCCTATCTTTCAGATGTTCTTCTTTCAGATGAGCGCTTATTTGGTGCTGCTGGGGCTTTGGTTACGGCTAGAGCAGATGGTCACATCCTGGCCGAAGAGAGGAAAGTAATCGAGCGCAGGTTTAAGAATGGAGAAATCGCCTACCAAGAAACCGTATTGGGCGGTTGTATCGCTGTGAATTCTTGCGATAGAAAGGCTCTTAGGTCGCTTACAGCATGCATTGGCTGTGATAAGGCAATTCTCAAAGGGTCTAAACTCAGGAGAGTTATAGGTGCTCAAGAAAGATTTTTGGAAAAGCTTAATAAAGACTCAGTTGAATATAGAACCGAAGTTTCTGAGTTGAAAATTCTTAAGTCTATGTACTCAAAGGTCGAATCCAGGGAGACAGAAAATGGATGAAGTTTTGTCAGAATACTTTGCTGCTCTTGATCGCCTTAAAAGGAATAAGCCCATCCGTGTTGCGAAAGGATCAAAAATCACGAATGATTCAGTAGCCCTTGAAGCGGGTAGAAAAAAGGGCACTATCAAAAAATCTAGGGTTATTTACTCAGCGCTTATTGATGAAATCAATCAAGCAAAGAGGAAAAGCAAAGTGCCTGATACGTCAAGCGCCCAGGAGTTAAGAGAGGCGAAGATGTTGGCCAAAAAGTATAAAAGCCTCTGGGAAGAGGCTCTTCAAAGGGAGATATCTCTGCTTCATGAAAATCATGAGTTAAAAGAAGAGAGAGCTTTGCTCTTGAAGGGAAAGGTGGAAAAGATTCGCTAGCAAGATCCGTTAAGAAATTATGGGTATCCGGATTAAGTGGTTGATTTTCTAATGATCACAGTATGAGACAAACAGTACCCTCAGCGGATTAGTTGGTTGATCACAAGGCAGAGGGGGGTTATTGAAATCCCTTTTCGACGAAAAATTTGAGCATAGCCTGTGTTTCAACAACCACTTAGGCGAGTGCGGTTGCGGCTCACCAGATCGACAAGAAAGTCAGCCACTGCACGCGTGCGGCGCGATCGCGCCAGGTCGGATTGGATTACGATGTAGATTGGCTGATCGATGCCGATGTCCGAGGTGACGCATACCAGCCCAGCATCCAGGGCGACAAAGTGCGGTAGCACCGCAAGACCGAGCCCTGCCTTGGCTGCCGCCACCTGTGCTGCAAGCGAGGTGGTGGCCAGCGCCGGCTGGCGCCCGCGTAGGATTCGCTCGATCCATTGCGCGGCGGGTAGGTGCGATTGCACCTCGCTCCAGGTGATGAAGGCATCCATGTCATAGCCACCCAGATCGGGATTGGTCTCGCGCTGTGCCGCGTAGCCAGGGCTGCTGTAAAGCCCGTATCCCAAGGTGCCGAGACGGCGCAGCGTGACATTACCCCGTTCGGGCTTGACCATCCGTACCGCAAGATCGGCATCTCGGCGATGTAGGTTAGCGGTCGAGATATCAGTCACGATTTCAACTGACAGCTCGGGGTATTGCGCGCGAAATTCCGGAAGCGCCGGCAGTATAAGCCCGGTAGCCAGATTCTCGGCCGTGGCCAGGCGAACTGTGCCGGTCATCTGCGCTTGAACGGAGGCGCCCGAGGAGAAAGCCACCGCAGCAGCTTCCAGCGCTTCGGCCTTCTCGACCAGGTCGGCGCCCTCCTCAGTCAGTTGGTAGCCCGATTGCTGGCGTACGAAGAGCGGTAGCTCCAGTGCGGCCTCGAGCCGTTCGATTCGCCGCGAGAGCGTCGCGATACCCAGGTTGAGCTCCAACGCCGCGCCACTCAGCGTGCCGTGGCGGGCCACGGCCAGAAAGGTGCGGGTGTCGTCCCAGATCCAACCTCGCGGCATCTGTTTTTCAAAACCGGAAACCTGTTTGACTGAATCGTTAATTTTTTCCATTTACGGATTCTGTCACGCTGCAGTCCGAGTATTCAAGGAGGCACAAATGGAAAAACGAACGCTTGGCACCGACCTCTCGGTCTCCACCATTGGATTGGGCTGCATGGGGATGAGCGAGTTCTACGGCCCCCGCGATGACAGTGAATCGCTGCATGTACTTGCGCGGGCCGTCGAGCTTGGTATCGACTTTTTCGACACGGCGGACATGTACGGGCCGCATCATAACGAAGAGCTGATCGGTCGCTTTCTGGACCGCAACAAGCCGCAGGTTCGTATCGCGACCAAATTCGGCATCGATCGTAATCCCGGCGAATACAAGCGCAGCTTGGACAACAGTGCTGGCTATGCGCGCAAGGCCTGTGAGGCCTCGCTGCGCCGGCTCGGCGTGGAGCAAATCGACCTTTACTACGTCCATCGCATCAATTCCGAAGAGCTAATCGAAGAGACGATCGACGGGCTCGCGCGGTTGGTCAAGGCCGGCAAGATTGCCCGCATCGGTCTATGCGAGGTCAGCGCTGAAACGCTGCGCCGGGCCCATGCAGTACACCCGATCACAGCGGTGCAGACCGAATATTCGCTATGGGCCCGCGATGTAGAGCACGAAGTGCTACCGACCTGCCGCGAGTTGGGAATCGGTTTCGTGCCCTATTCGCCGCTCGGCCGCGGGTTCTTGACCGGCCGGTTTCAGGACACGACTGAGTTCAACGATGGTGACTTCCGCACCAACCTACCGCGTTTCGCAGAAGGAGCAATTCGTACCAACCGCCGGATCGCCGACGTGATCGCCGAGATTGCCGCGCAGAAGGGCTGTAGCCCGGCACAGCTTTCGCTGGCCTGGCTCTTGTCCAAGGGGCTCGACATTGTGCCGATCCCTGGCACAAAGCAACTGCGCTACCTTGAGGAGAATGCGGCGGCGACGCAGATCACGCTTAGCTTGGAGGAACAGCAGCAGCTCGAAACGGAGACCGCATGCCTGCCGGTTATGGGCGAACGCTACACTCCAGAGGGCATGAAGGGGGTGAACGCATGAGTACCACAGCCTCCGATCGCCGCGCGCTGGCATTGGCGCTGCTTGAACGGCTCGAGCCCGGTGCGCCTGGACGTGTGGCGAAAAATCTCGATGATTTTCACCCCGAAGCGACCGAGATACTGCTGGGTTTCTCGTTCACCGACGTGGTCGCACGCGATGGGATGCCACTGAAGACCCGCGAGATGCTGACCATCGCCATGCTGGCGGCAATGGGCACGGCGCCGGGCCAGCTCGAGTTTCACATGCGCGCGGCACTGAACACCGGAGTCACCCGCGAGGAGATCGTCGAGGTTGTCCTGCAGGTAGCGGTCTACGCGGGCATTCCCGCAGCGATGAATGCCATTACGGCGGCCAAATCCGCCTTCACGCCCCGCTGATCCGGCGGGCAAGGAGAAAGGGTTCTGACATGTCTGCTCAAACTACGACCTGGCGCGACTGGGTTGCCGTAACGGCGCTTGGCGTCGGCAGTTTTACCATCGTTACCACCGAGCTTGCGCCGATCGGGTTGCTCTCTGGCATCGGGAGCGATCTCGGGACGCCCACCTCACAGGCCGGGCTGATTGTGACTCTCTATGCCTGGATCGCTGTGGCTGCAGCGCTGTTTTCGGCTGTCGTGCTGTCCCGCATGCCGCGTCGACCGCTTCTGGTTGCCCTGATGTTGATCCTGGCTCTATCCAGCGGCGTTGCCGCCATGGCAGAGACCTTTCCCGCGCTGATGGGCGCGCGGGTGATCGGTGCGCTTTCTCATGGCGCCTTCTGGGCAATGATCGGTACTGTTGGCGCACAGCTCGTGCCGCCCCACCGCGTTGGCCTGGCCACTTCGATCATATTCGGGGGCGTCTCGGCTGCCAGCGTGCTGGGTGTACCGCTGGCCAACCTGATCGGTACCGTCGAGGGCTGGCGTGGTGCCTTTGCCTGCGTCGCCGCACTGTCCTTCGCCGTCGCGGCGGTGTGCTTTATCACCTTGCCGAAACTGCCAGGGAGCGAAGGTGTCGGTGTCGCCGCAATGGGCCGCGTTCTGTCGAACCCGCGGTTCCTGCGCATCTTTGCTGCAACGGTGCTTGCGATTACCGCTCATTTCATGGCTTTCACCTATATTGAGCCCTACCTTGGTGCGCAAAGCGGCATAACGCCATCAGCGATCGCCCCGCTGCTCTTTGCGTTTGGTGGAGCTGGGCTGGCAGCCAACGTCGTGACCGGCAGCCTGATCGACCGCAGGCTCAAATCTGTTCTACTGGTCGCGCTCTGCCTGGCCTCGGTGGCGTTGTGGCTGCTGTCCACGTTGGCAGATGTGCTCGGGCTGCCGGGCACGACGCTAATGCTGATCCTTTGGGGTGGTGCAATCGCCGCTGTTCTGGTGGGGTTCCAGACTTGGATCCTCAAGGAAGCGGGCGCTGACGCGCTGCCGGCCTCTGCAATCTACGTGGCGATTTTCAACGGCGCGATCGGACTTGGCGCAATATTGGGGGCCTCTGTCCTTACGTTGGCCGGTCTCTCAAAGATCTTTTTGATCGCGGCCACGGCAACAGCAATGGGGACGCTCGCTATCGTGCTGCTAGCTTCTCCGGCTACAGTTCCCGAATCTGCAGAATAGGCTGGTCACGCTCTTTCCTTCTTCGACAAGCTGGACAAAAGAGGAGACTATGTGACCGGTCTGCCAGACAATATCCTCCATCTTCCGGAATACCACATCCTAGGAACGAAGGTAGAGGAGCACGATCTCCACTTCAAGATTGAAGCTCCTCACCCTATAGCCTGTGAGGAGTGCGGCGTAGAGGGTGAATTTGTCAGGTTTGGCAAGCGCGACGTCGCGTACCGCGATCTTCCTCTCCACGGAAAGCGGGTCACCCTTTGGGTGGTCCGCCGCCGCTATACATGCCGTGCGTGCGGGAGGACATTCCGGCCTGGGCCCCCTGAAATGGTCGATGACCACCGCATGACACGGAGGCTTTACAGCCACGTTGAGAAGGAGGCCTTCAACCACCCTTACGCCTACGTCGCCGACACAACGGGGCTCGACGAGAAGACTATCCGCAACATCTTCCGGAAACGCGCCGAGTTACTCGCAGCCCGGCATCGCTTTGAGACGCCGCGCTGCCTAGGAATCGATGAGCTGTACTTGAACCGCCGCTATCGTTGCATCCTGACCAACCTAGAAGAGCGGACCTTGCTGGATTTGCTGCCTGGCCGCCAACAGGACGCGGTGACAAGGCGCCTCATGAACATGACCGAACGCCACAAGGTGGAAATCGTCAGCATGGATATGTGGAAGCCCTACCGACGAGCTGTCCAAGCGGTGTTGCCCGAGGCACGCATCGTTGTCGATAAGTTCCACGTCGTTCGCATGGCCAACGAGGCGCTGGATAAGGTCCGCAAGGGCCTCAGGAAGGAGCTGACAGCCAACCAGCGCCGAACTCTCAAGGGTGACCGGAAGATCCTGCTGAAGCGTGCTCACGACGTTTCAGATCGCGAGCGGCTCATCATGGAGACATGGACAGGGGCCTTCCCTCGGCTCCTTGCGGCCTACGAACACAAGGAGCGGTTCTACCACATCTGGGACTGCACCACTCGTCGTGATGTCGAGAAGGCGCTGGCTCGCTGGATTGACGATATCCCGCAGGGGCAGAAGGAGGTCTGGAAAGATCTCGTCAGCGCCGTCAGCGGCTGGCGTGAGGAGATACTGACCTACTTCGAGACTGACATCCCGATCACCAACGCCTTCACGGAGTCGATCAACCGGCTGGCCAAGGATAAGAACCGCGATGGCCGGGGTTATTCGTTCGAGGTGATGCGGGCCCGGATGCTCTACACCACCAAGCACAAGAAGAAGTCGCCGCAGACCAAGGAATCCCCGTTCCTAGGCAAGGCCACTATGACCTACAGCATGGGGCTCCCCGAGCCAGAGAAGAATTTCGGCGTCGATCTATCAACCTTCTGGGAGGATTAAGGGTTTGGAAGGGCTTGAGGGCCCCTTCAACCAGTTAATCCGGATACCCGAAATTATGTATAAAGCGCATTATAAAGAGCGCTTATTTTGCTGAGTGATCACAACCAGCACAAAATGCCAAGAACTATTAGGCCTATAGATCCTATGTAAGTGCAGCTTGTGTTTCGTTTGACTGACACCCCCGACCCCTAGTCTTCTTGCATGCAAAGCATATTTGATATACTAGACATATATTGGGCATCACGATTTTACTACTACCAGCTCCTCCCATCGCGTCGTGTACCTCGGCGATCTCTTTTCACACTTTAGTCTCCAGGAATTTTCTTGTCTAGGTAAGCCTAGTCTAACCTTGTCTCTCCCCAGCTCACGGTTAAGTATGTCGACTGTGGCCATCAAATTCTGACGTCGTTTACGCTCGCCCTCACTCTGTGTGGTCTCCCCCAACGATAGCTGGCGGTTAGCCTCGTCCGAGATATCGAGAAGCATCACGCCAACTTTTTGGTAGCGGTACCCTTCCAGGAATACGATATCAAGCCCGCGTGCTGCGGCCTGGGCAATATCGCGGGTGTCGTTGCAGGGCTGCGCCAAGGGCACCACGGCGCTGTTGCGATACTGTGGCTGGCTTGGCTGGAAGGGGTTGGTACGTACGAACACCATCACCGCTTTGGCCACGCTGCCCTGGCGACGCAGCTTTTCCCCGGCTCTGGCGGCGTGCTGCCGAACGGCTTCGCGCAGATCGGTGGGATCGCTAGTCAGACGCCCGAATGAGCGTGAGACCATGATCTGCCGCTTCGGCGCCGCCATGTCATCGAGCGTAATGGCGGGCTGGCCTCGCAGTTCCCAGACGATTCGCTCTAATACTACTGAGAAAGCTCGACGAATCCGCTTGGGATCAGCCTCACGCAACTGCCAGGCAGTCTCGATGCCCATCACTGCCAAGCGCTCGCCGGTGCGTCTGGCTACGCCCCATAGCTCTGTCACGGGCAAATTTTGAAGCAGCGACCGCGTGGTATGTCCGTTGTCAGCGTCCAACATGCAAACGCCCTCATAGGCTGGATTCATCTTGGCTGCTCGGTTGGCAACCTTGGCGAGAACACGGGTCTGCGCGATGCCCACCGACACCGGGATGCCGGTCCACTTGAGAACTGTTCGGCGCAACTGATGACTATGCTCTTCAAGCGTAGACGGATCGAAGCCCTGGAAACCGACGAAGCTCTCGTCGATGGAGTAGACTTCGATATGCGGCGAAAACTCGCCAAGTATCTGCGTTACACGCCGACTCATGTCGCCGTATAGCGCGTAGTTGCTGGACAGCAGCACAGCCTGGTGACGGACATGTGGTGGAAGCAGGTGCATGGCCGCACCCATTTCGACGCCTTGGCTTTTTAGCTCGCTGCTGCGGGCGACGATACAGCTGTCGTTGTTGGAAAGAACACCAACTTGGCGCCCTTCGAGCCGCGGGTCGAACACTCGTTCGCAACTGACGTAGAAGTTGTTGCAGTCTACCAGGGCGATCAAGTTGGTGCGCCTGGCAACGCGTGAATGACGTGAGTGACCACACCCCAGACATGAGTCTCGCGGCCAGCCAGCGGAATCGGCCGGTAGCTCGGGTTGGCTGCGACCAGATAGTACTGCTGGCCCACTCGCTCCAGGCGCTTAACGGTCAGTTCGCCATCTAGAGCGATGATTAGCACACGGCCTGGGCACGCCTCTAGGCTGCGGTCGACCACCAGTAAGTCACCGTGGTAGATCCCGTCGCCGTGCATTGAGTCACCCTCGGCGCGTACGAAGAAGGTCGCCGCTGGTCGCTTGACCACATAAGAGTGCAGGTTGATGTCGGTATCGAGGTGATCATCGGCGGGACTGGGGAAGCCCGCTCTTACGCAGCAGCCCAGCAGAGGCTGGGTCTTGCTGCCAGCGGCGGCGGTAATGTCTGGGGTCAATAACATGCCATGGGCTCCTGTGTTGTATATATATACAGTATCTAAGCTACAGACGCATGCTGCAAGCTTAAAAAGTTGCCCAATCAATGGCTAGATTGCTGTTGACAGCAGGAGCTGTCTCTTTGACTGTGCGGTTCAGGGGACATACTCGCTAGTACCACATAGCGTTAGGCTTGCGGGTGCCGTGCACTGACGGCGGCTGATTGACATCGCCTAGTTTGAGGCATCACCGCACCTTATAGTAGTTACAGAGCAAGCCACTGCCGCAGATGTCAGCGAGACGCTCAACACCGATGCCGTGAATGATTGAACTGCACAGAACGGACATTTTTGATCGGTAGAAATGAGGACTGTTCTAATTGGTATTGGCACTGCAGCCGACTCCAGCGGAGCCTCATGCTTGACGACGCTCCCCAGTAGCCGTTCATGAGATGTATCGCGTAGGTTTGTCATCTCAGTCTCCATAAAGGGAACGAGAAACGGCCCTTTCCTTATATAGAAGGAATATGCGCATTCTGTGCTCAAAATCAGCCCACAGCAGGGTGCCCAGGGGGCAAGGCACAACGCGTAAGGAAAACGACCTGGTTATTAACGGAGTTCATTTATCGACACCCTATATAAATAAAAGTTATCATTACACAAAGCATAGACGTTTTTATACTGAGGGAAAAATGGCCAATCTAATAAAAGTTATGTCTTCATCAGTTTTCTTGATGCTTGTTAGCAGCTTAACATTCGCAGAAGTTGAACCTGGTCTCTTAGAGGGTAAAGGATCATATGAAATCAGTGATATTATTTATGATCTAATGCAAGAGGACGGAGCAACCACTATACCCTGGTCGCATATGTCCAATAGCGACATCGCCTGGACAACAGATGGATACGACAGTGACGGAGAGACTACTGTAAGGCATGGTTTTTTAAGAATAAATATTCTTGGCGAAAAAAGTACAGTACTAAAACGAAATAAACGAGAGCTAGGGTGGAGCATATCCTATATCTCCACTGGGGTACCTAAATTTGGCGCAAATTATGCTTTTTTAGCACCTGGAGGACCAGGGGTCAGCAAGTGTTTTGGTAGCCTCTTTGAGATGTGCTCCTTTGATATAATAGACTCACTTAGAGAAAATGAAAACTTAGAAACTGAAGTCATATGTAGTTCAGAAACCTTTAGAGAAAACGATGTTTATTTGATTTCTTCTGAAGGCAAGGAACCTTCGGTTATAATAATAGAAACTAACGGGGGTTCCGGGGGAAGCCATTCAAAACTATTAATGACAATTGGAGATGAGGTGTTAAATAATAGCGATCTTTGCGCACCTAGATATTAGGTCAAGCTTAATAAAATAAGGAATGAAAATGGCGCCAGGGCAATTCTTAGGGGTAATAAAATTCTTTAGAAATGAAGATTTTTTAGACAAGATGATATCGGGGCTTTTCCACTGCCAGCCACCAGAGTTATATAGAATAAGTGGCAGTGAAGGAGTTTCAGACAAATTCGAAAGTTGTTACTATTCTTATAGGCGAAATCGGAAAGATAGCTCACCTCACTTTGCTGTAAATGGAATTGAATTTAATACGGAAAATATTAATTCATTAACAACATACAACCTACCCCAGAAAGACTCATGGCTTAGCTGCTGGATGTCTCTTAAGGCTCCTGAAAGTGAGGATGAACTATTGCTCCTAAAAAAAGATATCGAAAAAATGAAATATTTTTTTGGGAGATATTATGTGTACATAACTATTGATGATATGCACAAGCTAGTTTCTCGATTGAAAAGAGTAAGTGAAAAAGAGATGCGGGTCGGAGAAGTTATGTATACAAATGAAAAGAAGAAGTGGGGTAATTTTTGCAAGCACATAAATTATTCTTACCAGAGAGAATATAGATTTGCTTTCGGGCAATGTGAAACATTAGAAACCAAGCCTTATGAAATAGTATGTGCTGAAGGTCTGCAAGACTTAATGTATAAAAACCCAGAGATCAAAATAAATTTAAGTAATAATGAATTTGCTTTGATTGAATATTAGAGATTAAAGGATTGCTGATCATGTTTAGTTTAATTACAAAGATATTTAAAAAGACTCCTTTGGAATCAAGCTCTATCAACAAAGAGTATGTGATTAATCAGGCAAAAGAAAACGGAGCAGGGGAAGAAGATGTTATTAGAATAAAAGCATCCTTAGAAAAAAGAGAAAGAATGATAAATTCCGGTGTAACATATTATACTTGGGTGTCATCAAATGATGAAAAAGTGTGTGGAGAATGCAAAAATAATAACGGTAAGGAATTTAATATAAGAGGGATGAATAATCACCCAGGTGAGTTTATATGCAGCAAACACAAGAATGTATGCAGGTGCACAATAAGCCCGATAATCGCGTAGATCCACTGCCTACTTGGAGCTTTGAGACGAAAGCGGGCATTGTCCTCAGTGGCGTCCCGATACTCAAGCTAAAAAATGGACTAGCGAGTCATTGTGGTCCATTTCAAGGAAGAGAAAATGGGCTGGTTATGAAAATATAAGTTATTGAAAATAATGTAAAAAATAAAGTCCATTTCTTGAAAAATACAGGTCCATTAATGGACATTATTCCCACGGGTACGCCTTCCAGGCGCGGCTGAAAGACCCGCTCGCAGCTCACATAGAAGTTGTTGCAGTCCACTAGGCCGATCATCGGTTGTGTCATACGGGGAACTCGTGGATCACCGAGCGCACCACGCCCCACACCTGGCAGTCCAGGTCAGAAACTGGGATCGGCGCATAGCGATCGTTGCCGGAGCACAGGTAGGGCCGCTTGCCGAGCAGCTCGTAGCGTTTGACGATCACCTCGCCATCCACCAGCGCCACCAGGATATGGCCTGGCTTGGCATCTACCGAGCGATCGACCACCAGGGTATCGCCATCCTGGATGCCGAAGCCTTCCATGCTGTCGCCGGTCACGGTCATGAAGAAGGTCGCCGAGGGGCGCTTCACCAGTCGCTGGTTGAGGTCCAGCGTGCGGCCCACGTAGTCCTCGGCCGGTGAGGGGAACCCTGAAATGCCCGCACGAATGGCGGTTTGCGGGTGCGGCAGCCCTTGGGCGGGTGGCGTCGGGTGTGCCTGGAAGATCTCGGAAGCTCGCATGGCTGGCTGGCCTCTTGTCGAAGACTGTTTATCTATACAGTATTCGGCATGAGAGCTGGTTTAGGCAAACACTAATATGCCGCCCTGCACCATGAAGAGGTGACCGAAGCCCGCCACGGCGAGGCCGAGGGAGCAATGCGTCATGGCCATACGGTACCTGGTAGGGCAGATGTTGCGCTTGGTCAATGGCTGGGCAAAATCATTCCTCGCAAAAGGGCGGCGCCTTCTACACTGGGTAGTGGCCGTAAGGCTCTCTGGCAGAAATCGGCAAACAAGAATAGACAGCAAAAACGGTGGCCGTTGTCGGCAGCATGGTGCGGATGACAAGGAACTTGGATACTCAAGCCCGCCAGAGTACGACAGACTTGATTAAATGCTAATATTAATAAGAGGTATTATCATGGATATGTTAATAAAGTCTTCTCTGCCCGTGCTGGTCGGTGCGTCTCTTCTGTTTGCGTCCTCGGTCATGGCCCAACAAGAGGTAGGCCCCAAGGTGGGTGACAGGGAATTCTCCCTCTCCGGTACCGGTAGTAGCAACAAGGACTTCGACAGCAGCAGCTTTGGTATTTCCGGCGACTACGGCTGGTATCTGACCGGTAGCACGCTGGCGGGTATTCGTCAGAGCGTCAATTTTGCTGACGTGGCCGGCGAGGGGTTCTCTGACAATTTCTGGAATGGCAGTACTCGCGGCTTTGCCGATTACCACTTCGGCCAAGGCGCGGCGCGTCCCTTTGTTGGCGCCTCACTCGGCGCTATTTATGGTGACGGCGTGAAAGACACCGGCATCGCCGGCCTGGAAACTGGCCTCAAGTACTATCTGCTGTCTACCACCTTCATCCAGGGCAGAGCCGAGTACCAGTTCTTGTTCGATAGCGGCGATAGTGCCGAACAAAACTACGACAATGGCGCCTGGGCCTATACCTTCGGCATGGGTATCAACTTCTGAGGATCAGAAGTGATTCCATGACCAGGCTGCTCTGTGCTGTGCGCCCCAAGCACTCAGGGTCTCCCTGATGAGCGGCTTTGCATACCCTTGATGATCATGTTTCGGGTGGGTCATCGGGGGTTGGATAACGCGCGGGCCGGCTCTGGAGAAGGTCGTTAGCGTCAAAGCTAGCGGCACGCCATGCGCCATGCGCCATGAGGCTGGGCGTGACAACAATGGCCAAGGCATCGATGGGACCGATGTATGAGGAGCGAATCAGACGATCGGAAAAGCTGACCGGATAGCTGCCTGTACGATGCTTGAAACAGACCCGATATGGGCCGTCGAGGCAGTAAGCTGAGGGGGAGGGTCTTGCTATACACTTGCTATCAACAGGTAGGTGGTGCGGATGGGGAGACTCGAACTCCCACGCGCTAAGGCACTAGAACCTAAATCTAGCGTGTCTACCAATTCCACCACATCCGCAACGCTGCAATATTCTAGAGATGACAGCCGCTAAGTCAAGGTAAATCCGGAAGTTTCAAGTGCCTGCCGGCCTGTTCGGGCAGTGTGTCGTTCGGGCCATCGGTGAGATGAGGGACACGGCCCAGGCAGGGAGCT
Organism: Onishia taeanensis; assembly: GCF_003268885.1. Classification (GTDB taxonomy): domain Bacteria; phylum Pseudomonadota; class Gammaproteobacteria; order Pseudomonadales; family Halomonadaceae; genus Onishia; species Onishia taeanensis_A. The sequence goes on along the minus strand of NZ_QLSX01000001.1, from coordinate 91,319 downwards.
GACAAGTGGTGAGCGAGGCTCGCCAGATTGTCATCGGCTTCGTCGAAGTCGGTGGTGATGCTATTGGCGACCCAGCCCGCAAGCCGCAGGCCCTGAGCCCTAATCGCTTCGGCAGTGAGTCGTGCGTGGTTAATGCAACCAAGCTGCATTCCGACGACGAGAATCACCGGTAGCTGCAGGGCTCCGGCCAGGTCGCTCAGGTCCTCGTTGTCGTTGAGCGGTACTCGCCAGCCGCCTGCGCCCTCGATCAGCGTCAGGTCGCGCTTGAGGGCCAGAGCTTCCGCCATGGCCTCTGTCAGCGTCGCCAAATGCAGCGTGTCGCCCGCCTGGCGGGCCGCCAGGTGCGGTGCAATGGCGGGGGCATAAGCAAAGGGGTTGATGGTGGCGTAGTCGACCTCAGGATGACTGCGGGCCTGCAGGGCCAGGGCATCATCATTGCGTAAGCCTTCGGTGTACAGGTGGCACCCCGAGGCCACGGGCTTGAGGCCCAGGGTTGTCAGGCCTTGACGTCGCGCCAAGGCTAGCAGCCCTGCGGTGACCAGCGTCTTGCCGGCATCGGTGTCGGTTCCGGTGATGAAATAGGTCGCCATGCAATATCCGTAAATCTTCGGGTCGTCAGGTCTTGATGAGCTCAAGTGTCAGGCGTTGATAGCTGACCGGCAGGCCCTGGCTGTCGCGTATTTGCTCGAAGCGCTCCTTGGCACGGGCGACGTCACGCCGGGTCAGGGCGCTGGCAGGGCGTGATAGCTGTGCCCCTACGCCCTTGATCGAGGCCATCACCGCCGCAAGGTCGGCGTAATGAAAGCGCTCCTCGACCTGCTCGAGAACCACGTTATCGAAGCCGACTCGGTAGGCCGATTGCTCAAGTGCCGAGGTGGGCGTGAAGCTGAGCAGGGCGCCGGGTCGCGACCAGGCCCAGCCGACTTCGGTGAGGGTGCCGGGGCCGAGGGTGTTGATCAGCGCTCGTCCGCCGGGTCGCAGCACTCGCTGAAGCTCTGCCAGCACGGCGTTAAGGTCCGGACACCACTGGATGGCCAGGTTGGAGAACACCAGGTCCAGACTTCGGTCGGCTAGCGGTAGATGGGCGGCGTCACCGCATAGCCAGCCAAGCCTGTCGCCATGCTCGGCCCGGGCTCTTTCCAGCATGCCTGGGGCCAGGTCGAGCCCGAACACCTGGGCAGGCAGGCCTGTCGCCGAATAGCGCTGGGCCAGGCGGGCCGTCCAGTGGCCGGGGCCGCAGCCCAGGTCAAGAACCTGTGTCGCCGTGTCGGGAAGCCGCTGCCAGAGGGCTTGTCCCATGGCCTGCTGTGCCGTGGCCAGCTCGCCATAGCGGGGGGAGGCACGGCTGAAGGCATGGGCGACGCGCCGACGCCAGTCGTTGGCGGTTGATGCCGGTGTTGCGGCCGTTAATGGATTCGAGAGGGTCGTTGCCAGGTTCACGCATGCTCCCTGCGAGGCAGTGGATCGGTGTCCTCATGTGCCCTTGCTGCATGCTCGTGTGCCAGTGCGGCCAGTCGGCCGGCAAGGATCTCCGGCTGTGAGAGCTGCGGACAGTGGCCGGCCTGGTCGATTGGCCGAGCCACATGATGCGCCGAGGCGGGGGTGGCGGTTGCGGTCAGCGGGTCCCGCTCGCCCGTCACGGTGAGTATCGGGCAGGGGGAAGAGGCACAGATCTCGGTATTGTCGAGTCTTTCTAGCCAGTCGAGGCCAGCGGCAAGACTGGCAGGCGTGGCGGGGGGGGCATTGCCAATCAGTGCTTGCAGTTGGCGATGAGCATGGCGCGGCCGTGGCTCACCGCTTAGCTGCCAGCGCAGGAAGTGGCGCCAGGTGGCCAACGCGTCCTGTTGGAAGGCGTCGTGGAAGGCCGCCAGGGCGGCTGGCGTCACACCACCTCGCGCCTCATCCAGGGTCGTGAAACGCTCGCGCATGCCCAGTAACACCAGCGCCTGTGGTGCCGGCAAATGCTTCAGCAGTGACGTCGCCAGCAGGCCGCCCAGCGACCAGCCGACCCAAAGGGCGTCCTGGGGAAGATCATCAGCCATGGTCTTTGCCAATGTCGCCAGGTCCTTGGGCGTGCCGGCATCTTGGCGAATACCGTAGCCGGGCCAGTCCGGCGTTGTAACGTTGATATCGGCGGGCAGTGAGGCGACCAGTGGCTGCCAAATGCGGGCGTCTATGCCCCAGCCGGATAGCAGAACGAGCCGCGTCACGATGCCTTGGCCTCTCGGAACTTGAGTTCGGCGAGCACGTTGAGCAACGCCTTGATGTCGTCCGACTCGTGTAGGGCGTTGAGCACGACTCTAAGGCGTGCCGTGCCGCGGGGCACGGTCGGGTGGCGAATCGCACCTACCATGAAGCCGGCCTCGCGCAGGCCCAGGCTCCAGCGCATGACGCGCTGATTGTCGCCCAGCAGAATGGGCTGAATGGGCGTTGCGGAGTCCATCAGCGGTAGCCCGAGGGCTTCGGCTGCCTGGCGGAAATGCTGGATATGGGCATGCAGCCTTTCTCTGCGATCGGGTTCCTGCTCGCTGATATCCAGCGCGCGCAGCGTTGCATGAGCCATGCCTGGAGGCTGGGCCGTGGTGTAGATATAGGGCCTGGCGAACTGTGTCAGGGCGTCGATCAGCACATCGTCACCTGCCACGAAGGCGCCACAGCTGCCGAAGGCCTTGCCCAGTGTGCCGACCAGCACAGGTACCTGCTGGGTAGAGAAACGCTGCCCTACCAGGCCGTCACCTTGCTCGCCCAATACGCCGATGCCGTGGGCATCGTCGATCATCAGCCAGGCCCCCTGGCGCTGGCAGGTGGCGGCGAGGCCTTCCACGTCGGCCGTGTCGCCGTCCATGCTGAAAACGCCATCGCTGACCACCAGCTTGGCGGGTTCTCGCGGTGCCCGCCTCAGGAGACGCTCGAGATCGTTAAGATCTCGATGGTGAAAGCGCCGTGAAGGTGATTGGGCCAGTCGGGCTCCATCGAGCAGTGAGGCGTGATTCAGCCGGTCCTGGAACACTCGTGTCTCGCCATCACACAGAGTCTGAAGCACGCCGAGATTGGCCATGTAGCCCGTGGAGAAAAGCAGCGCCCTTGGCCGTCCGGTGAGCTCGGCCAGACGTTCCTCCAGGGCCTGGTGTACTAGGAAGTGGCCATTGACCAGGTGGGAAGCGCCGGCGCCGGCGCCCTCACGACGGGCGCCTGCTGCCAGGGCTTCGGCGACCCGAGGGTCGCGAGCCAAGCCCAGGTAGTCATTGCTTGCGAAGTCGCGCAGCGGAGCCCGCGGGTTCGGCGACATGCTCAGGCGTTCTCGCCACAGATCCTGCTTGCGCTGGCGGGCCAGTCGCGCTTCGAGGCGGCTCTTTAGCACGTCAGGCGATGTTGTCGGTCTCGGCGGTGGCATCATAGAAGAGCTCCTGGGGGGCCTTGCGTTCCATGGCCTGGCGGCGCAGTGAGGCATCCAGGGCTGCTTCCTGCTCGGTTTCGTCCTGACATATCCGGTTTTCCTCGGGGTGTAAGCCAAGCTTGTCGAACAGAGTCCGGTCACGCAGAACGTCGGGGTTTTCGGTCGTCAGTAGCTTGTCACCATAGAATATCGAGTTTGCGCCGGCGATAAAGGCCAGGGCCTGCGTCGACTCATTCATTAGCTCGCGTCCGGCGGACAGGCGCACATGACTCTTGGGCATCATGATGCGCGCTACGGCGATGGCGCGCACGAAATCAATGGGGTCCAGGTCATCGACATTCTCGAGCGGGGTGCCCTTGACCTTGACCAGCATGTTGATGGGCACCGATTCCGGGTGCGGGGACAGGCTGGCCAGCTGCCTGAGCATCGAGGCACGGTCGCGAGGCGCCTCGCCCATGCCGAGAATGCCGCCGGAGCAGATCTTCATGCCGGCATCGCGCACGCTGGCCAGGGTCTCGAGGCGCTCGTCATAGCGGCGTGTGGTGATGATCTCGCCGTAGTACTCCGGTGAGGTATCCAGGTTGTGGTTGTAATAATCCAACCCGGCGGTGGAGAGCTGCTGCGCCTGGTCATCGTCGAGCATGCCAAGCGTCATGCAGGTCTCAAGTCCCAGCGATTTGACCTGGCGGACCATCTCCAGCACCACGTCCAGATCTTTCTGGCGCGGGCTGCGCCAGGCGGCCCCCATGCAGAAGCGGCTGGCGCCGGCGGCCTTGGCGTCGCGCGCCTGCGCGACCACTTTCTCGATTTCGAGCAGCTTCTCCTTGCCAAGGCCGGTGTTGTAGTGGCCGGACTGCGGGCAGTACTTGCAGTCTTCCGGGCAGGCGCCGGTCTTGATCGACAAAAGAGTCGACACCTGTACGGCATTGGCATCGAAGTGCTGGCGGTGGACCTGCTGGGCCTTGAAGAGCAGGTCATTGAAGGGCAGGGCGAACAGTGCCTCGATCTCGTCGAGATGCCAGTCATGGCGAATGGCGGCGGGGCTGGCTAAGGTCATATCAGAGGCACTCGCAATGTCTGGTTAACTTTTATTTCGCTTGGAGTTAACGGTGATGATAGGGGCTTCAACTTTACTGTCAACCGAATGGCTTTCGGTGGTTGACCGTTGGCTGCGGTTTGCCCTGCCGGGTCATTGCGCTTTCTGTCTCGGTGAAACGCCTCCCGGGGCGCATTGGTGCAATGCCTGCGCCGCGACGTTGCCCTGGAATCAGCTCGCCTGCGTGGGCTGTGCCGAACCGATGGCTGAAACATTGATGTCGGGCAGTCGTCGGCTCGATGGCGCCATTCGCTGCGGTGCCTGTCTGACCCAGACCCCCGCCTTCGATAGTGCTTGGGTGCCGCTGCGCTATGAGCAAGAGGTCATGCGCCTGGTGCAGGCGTTCAAGTTTTCGGCTTCGCCGCGGGCGGGTACACTCTTGCTGTCGCTTATCGAGGCGGGTCTGACGGAGAGGCGTGAAGAGGGTGCTGAAGAGCGTCATGAAGAGCGTCTTGAAAAGGGTTCGGAAGGCGGGACTGCAGAAAGCACGGTGTCATCGGCTTTTGGTCGGCGGCCAGACGCGGTGATCCCGGTGCCGCTGCATCCGCGGCGTGCAAGGGAGCGCGGGTTCGATCAGGCCGATTGGCTGGGGCGACGGCTCGCCCGTCGGTTGGGGGTGCCTTGCATGACGGCGCAGCGGGTACGCATGACGCCGACCCAGCGCGGCCTGCCGCGCAAGGCGCGTCGCGCCAACCTGCGTAATGCCTTCATGATCGAGCGGCCGTTGCCTGCGCATGTGGTACTGCTCGACGATGTGATGACCACCGGTGCCACTTTCGATGCCCTGGCGAAGGCCTGCCGGGCGGCGGGTGCTCAGCGCATCGAGGCCTGGGCGGTGGCGCGCACCCCCAGGCGCTGATCTCGGGTGCTGTGCTTAATGTTTGAATTCAGGGTGGGCGGTCTCAAGTTCCAAGCGCAACGCTATTGAAGGGTGCTCGGACCGCCGACGGATTTCTTGAGCACCTCGGCGTAGACTTCCAGTGGGGTTCGCCAGTCCAGTGTCTGGCGAGGCCGTGTGTTCAGTGAGTCGGCGATCTCGTCGAGCTCTTCCTGGCTGTAGACGGAGAGATTCGTGCCCTTTGGCAGATACTGCCGCAACAGCCCGTTAGTGTTCTCGTTCGAGCCTCGCTGCCAGGGGCTATGCGGGTCAGCGAAGTAGATCGCCGTGCCGGTCTTCTGGGTGATCTCGGCATGTTTCACCATCTCTCTGCCTTGATCGTAGGTCATGGACAAGCGCAGCGATCGCGGCACCTCGTTTAGCTTGTCGCTGAAGCCAACGGCCGCTGCGGTGGCGGTGGTGCCATCCACTTTCGCCAGAATCACCAATCGCGTGGTGCGTTCCACCAGCGTACCGACGGCAGAGCGATTGTTGGCGCCGATGATGAGATCGCCTTCCCAGTGGCCAGGCATCAAACGATCTTCGACCTCAGGCGGTCGCGCGTGGATGCTGACCAGATCGGGAATCTGGTTGCGTCGATCCGTGCCACGACTTCGTGGCCGGCGTTTGCCGTTGCCTTGTCGCAGGCAGGCGATGAGTTCCTTTTTGAGGCTACCGCGGGGCATCACATAGAGCGCGTTGTAGATGGCCTCGTGCGAGACCTGTCGACGTGAATCGTTGGGAGACATGCAGTTCAGTGTGCGGGCTATCTGTTGCGGTGACCAGTACTTGCGCAGCAGATGGACTACGACTTCAAACAACTCCCCGTCGGGGTGCAGCTTGGGACGCCGACGGGGCCGATGGCGTGTCAGGCGAGCCCGGTAGCCTGCGAGGCTGGCATCGTAGCCATTAATGGAGTGGCGAGCGATTTCTCGCGACACGGTACTCGGTGCACGGCCCAGATGATGGGCGATAGCTCGGATCGAGTGAGTCGCTCTCATCATCATGATGGCGGCCCGGTCTTCAGCAGAAAGATGGCGATAGCAGTGGTTCATGGCAACACCGTACCTAATGGGTCACGTGTTGCACTTGGTCATTGAGACCGCCGTGCTTAGTCAGGCTACAGAGGCGATATCTGCTAGCATGCCCGTCTATTTGCCAATCAGGAGTGGTACAGCTCGACGATGTGATGTCTGCTACCAAAGGTGCAACTCAGTGTTTTTCTATTTATCTTTTTTATATCAGCAACTTACAGCTATGTATGGAACTTCTGTTGAGCCTGCCTTGCATCAAGTAGAATGAGCTTAAGTTCGCTGGAGAAAGGTATATGGCTCGGGACAATTTCAAGAAAGGGGATATCGCCAAGTTGAGCCAAAGGGTCGCTCAACGTTGTTCAAACCCTGACTGTCGTGCTCCGACTGCGGCTCCAGGGGAAACTGAATTGAAAGTCAATAACATTGGGATTGCAGCACATATTCATGCGGCTTCACCCGGTGGCCCCCGCTATGATGTTTCTATGTCATCAACTCAGAGGGGAGCGATATCCAATGCTATCTGGCTCTGTTCCAACTGCTCCATAATTATTGATCGGGATGAAGAACGATATACATCTGAATTGCTAAAGAAGTGGAAGAGAAAGGCTGAGGAAACAGCAATCAAGGAGCAGGGGAAGAGGCTTCCTTCTGAAGAAGATGCAGTAAATCTAATGTCAATGGCTTTGACTGGGCATCCAAAAAAGTTTTTGCCAACTGCAATATCCAATGTTCATAAAGCCACAGCCAAAGTTATTGAAGAAACAGACCCTAGGTTCGAAGTTGTTACTCATTTTAAAAACGGGCAGACCGTTTTTGAGTATCGTGCTAAGGAAGATGTATCTTTTGATTTTGAGGTAAAGGGTGAGGAAGGTGTAGAAATTCTAAGGAAAATGTTTGAAGAAGGGCATGATGCTAAGTTGCCAGCAGAATCTTTCGATATTAAAGGTATGGACTTTCCAGGTGGCTCAATAAAAGAGGCTAGTCATTTAGAGATAAAGAAGCCAGGGCTTGAAGCAATACAAAAAATATGGACAGTAAATCCGCAAAACAACGTTATCAACCAGTTTGATGATGTTCATGGGTTTGTGTTTTTAGGCACAAAAGCTATGAGGTTCGAAGGGTCGGCTTGTTCTGGCTTGTTTTCAATAAATTACACCCGCTCAATAATGAGAGAAGATGAAAGTTCAAGCTTTAATATCTCAGTTAACTTTCCTGAATGGTATGGTGGAGACATTAAGCGACTCCCGCATTTCAATAAAATAAAATCATTGTTTGAAAGTCTTGTGGCAGGTTGCGAATTCCATTCGTCGTTAGAGGTCTATGGCGAGTCTGCATTCAAAGCTTGTACTAAAAGCTTGAGTGAATGGCCCGAGATGATGGATATCTATGGTATTTTGTTATATGTAGATAATGCTAGAGTTATCGCTGAGAACTTGGGTCTTGATTTGGAATTCCGAACTGGTTTTTACTATACGGCGGAAGAGGCTATTGAGGTTGATGAGATCGCAAAGACTTTTAAAGGGGAAATGGTCTTTAGTGAGGAGGAGGTAAAAAATAATGCTAAATTTAGTTTGGTGCTAGAATGTGATGGACTTGAGTTCAAGGAAAAGATGAATCTTGAAAGGTCTTCTGATTTGAGGATTTCAGAAGAGGGTGGTGTCGTAAAAATTTTTGGGAAAGAGGTGTTTTTACCTGATAAGCACATATATCTATATTCTATATATCTTAAGCCATTAGATGATTTGGAATGTGCTGTGAAGGGTGAAGAAGTCTCCTTTGAGTGTGTCCCTGCTGAGGGATTTGAAATTTCTCACCGATATCATTTGGGAGATTGAAAAATAGCAATTTGGTTTTCGAGTTAGTTTCATTGTGGCGACTCTGGTAATAAGTCATTATAAATGGTGATGCTTTGAAAAGCAGGTGGGATAGGTTCTTTAACGAATCCCTCTATATGCTATTTGAGCGATTCTCTGAAAAATATAATAGTATTACTACATTCAGCAACCGTGTGGAAGCTCCCTCATCCAGCGAGGCTTATTTTGATAATGCATCCGAGCTTCCGAAGGCTGTTTCCGATTTGGCTGTGTGCTCTGATGCTATTTTTTACAACCCTTCCTGTAAAGTTCTATACATTTTAGTTTGTGCTGAAATTTCAGGTCCGATAACTGAGGAAGGAAAAACCAATATAGAAGTCTCTCTTATGTCTGAAGGGATTAATAAAGTTTTGATATCGGTTTTTTCGGACAGGTATGAGTTCTCCGGAGTAGCCGATCAGATAGCTTGGGGGAACTAAAGTATGGATAGCCAATGAACCCGGTCATATGATTCATTAAGATGATAAGCCCGTGATACAGGCATGATAGGATAGGTGTTCATCGGTTAACCGTTTCTAGGAGGGGGCATGGAATCTAATGAGCAGGTTTTAATGGATAGTGATAGCCTGACCTTCTTTACTGCTAGGGCAGATGAGTTAATTGATAGAAAAGATCACCGAGCAATAAAGTCGACATGTGATAAGTGCAAAGAGGCTGATTTTATTTTTGAGTCACCCTATGATGAGTCTTGCTATTATTATTCTGTTGCCAATCTCTATACTGAACTTTACAGTTATTCTCAGCTAGACTGGTTTTACGATGATCTAAGCATGGCTGTGCTCTATTTTAGAAAGGCACCTCATGCTATTGGTGAATCACCTTGTCCTCAAGGAAAGGTTAAATTAGGTCATGACATGCTTAGAGTCAATTTTGGAAATTGTGTTTAACCTAAAGTAGAATTATAAGCATTAGCGGATGGCTTGAGCTCTCTTGGTGGGAGACGGTCAGACATCGATGTGCAGAGTTGTCCCAGTGGTTCTTCTCTAATGCGAGTTGTGCCTTAGGTGTTGGATGTTTGTTATTGGTTTTATTCGTTTAAAATCATGTGCTTATAATCGTGATCGCTTTTTTAAATTTTGATGCCTGTTATGGTGATGACGACCGGTGCCACTTTCGATGCGTTGGCAAAGGCCTGCCGGGCGGCGGGTGCTCAGCGCATCGAGGCCTGGGCGGTGGCGCGCACCCCCAGACGCTGATCTCGGGTGCTGTGCTTAATGTTTGAATTCAGGGTGCTTAGTCAGGCTACAGAGGCGATATCTGCTAGCATGCCTGTCTATTTGCCAATCAGGATCACGCCGTGGCCGACGCCCCCCACCCCTTCGAACAGCTAAGCCCCGCGCGCATCGTCGATGCCGTCGAGTCGCTGGGCTTCTGGTTGCCAGGAGAACCCTTCGCGCTCAACAGCTACGAGAATCGGGTCTTCCTGTTTCATGATGACGAGCGGCGTCGCTGGGTGGCCAAGTTTTACCGTCCCCAGCGCTGGAGCGATGCTCAGATCCAGGAGGAGCATGACTTCCTGGCCGAGCTGGATGCGGCGGATGTCCCGGTGGCAGCCCCTTGGCGCGATGCCAAGGGCGTCAGCCTGCACCTCTTCGAGGGCTTTCGCTTTGCGCTTTTCCCGCAGGTCAGCGGCCAGGCGCCGGAGCTCGATAATCCGGCCCATCTCTTTGTCCTTGGTGATCTGGTCGGCCAGCTGCATGCGATTGGCGACCGACGACCCTTCGAGCATCGCCAGCGGCTGGACATGACTCGCATGGTCGAGGAAAGCCGCGAGCAGGTGCTGACATCTCCCTGGTTGAGCCGCCAACAGCGCCAGGCCTACGAGCGTATCAGCGCTACCCTGGGCGAACAGCTCAAGGCGCGCGCGTTTCCGGCCGAATCGCTGATTCGTACCCATGGAGACTGTCATCTGGGCAATATCCTGGGGCGGGACGAGCACTTCGCGCTGGTCGATTTTGATGACTGCCTGATGGCGCCGGCGGTTCAGGATCTATGGATGATGCTGACCGCCCAGCACGATCAGGAAGCACAGATGCAACTGTCCGAGTTGCTCGAGGGCTATGAGCAACATCGGGATTTTCCTCGCAGGGAGCTGGCCTGGATTGAGCCGTTGAGGAGTCTGCGCCTGATTCGCTACGCCGCCTGGCTGGTGACGCGCTGGTCAGACCCGGCGTTCCCCAGGGCCTTCCCCTGGGTCGCCGACGAGGGCTATTGGGATCAGCACCTGCGCACGCTCGAGCAGCAGCGTCAGCTTCTAGAGGGCAAACCGCGCTGGCTGGCCTGAGCGGGAGGGCGAAGGTATGGAGCGAGCGCTGCACTGGCGAGCACAGCATTGAGTACAACAGGTACCGAGCAGAGAGTAGCTGAATCTCGAGACGTCAGGCAGCAAGAAAAGAGGCGCGCTGATGGAAGGTCGGCAATGGTCGCAATGCCGCTCGTCGGTGGTGTCTGGGTTACTGGGCTGGAAGTCTACTGAGCTGACGTTTTATTGGAATGAAGGCGTTGTTCATTGAGGCGAAGTGAGGGGTTGTCCTGGGCCTCGATGACCAGTGCCTGCCCCAGTTCGAGCTGGAAGGCATGAGCCGGGCGCAACTCGGCACTCTGGCAGCCTTGCTCGTTGCTTGCAGTGCAGGTGGCATCGACGCCGAAGTCGCCATTGGCTTCGCGGGCCGCCGCCGAGAACTCGCCGCTGTATATCTCGCGAGCATCGCCCATCATGCCGATGCAGGTCAGGGTGTTGGCGGATAACCGTATGCGCCCCTCGACTAGGCGGGCATCGGCGGTGATCAGGCAGTGCGACGGCAGCTCGTGTGACGCCTCTTGTCCGTCGGCAGCTGTAGGGCTGTCCACGGATTCGCGTACCACCGCGGGTTTAAGCAACACGTTGGCACGGCTTGGGGTTGCCTGATCGAGGCTCAAGGTATCGATGACCTGCACATTGATACGGGCCTCTGAAGGAAGACGCAGGGTATCGCCCATGGCCAGGTTCGGCAGTGTCAGGCCGGCCGCCAGCAGGAGAACATGGCGTTTCATCATAGGGGGCATCTCAGTGTCCAACGGGCCTTTCGGGGTATGGAGTTCATTTTACCATAGGGCTGTTTGAAGGCATCAGCCACCGGGTGAGGGCCGCACGCGGCATGATGTCACGCCGTTGGCGGGTATTCTCCGGGAGCAGCGCTGCATGGTGGCGCCGGGTAGGATAAAATTAACGGCTTTATGACATTTTGATGTTGTACGCAAAAAGAAATCTGTATACCTTTTGTATATTATTTAGCGTAAAGGCCCAACCATGACCGAACAACTCGCCGATCATTTTCGTCAGATCATCACCGGCCTGGGCGAAGACCCGGAGCGAGAGGGCCTGCGCGACACCCCCAAGCGGGCCGCCAAGGCCATGCAGTTTTTGACCCACGGTTACGAGCAGTCGCTCGAGTCGCTGATCAATGGGGCCGTTTTCGAATCCGAAACCGACGAGATGGTGCTGGTTAAAGACATTGAGCTGTATTCGATGTGTGAGCATCACATGCTGCCCTTTATCGGCAAGTGCCATATCGCCTATCTGCCTAGTGGCAAGGTGCTGGGGCTTTCCAAGTTCGCCCGCATCGTCGACATGTATGCGCGACGCCTGCAGATTCAGGAGAATCTGACGCGCCAGATCGCCGAGGCCGTCCAGCAGGTCACCGATGCCCGCGGTGTAGCGGTGGTCATCGAGGCCAAGCATCTTTGCATGATGATGCGCGGCGTCGAGAAGCAGAATTCCAGCATGAGCAGCTCCGTCATGTTGGGTGCTTTCCGCGCCAACCAGTCGACTCGCCAGGAATTCCTGACCCTGATCAACGGACGCTGAGCCGCTCACTCGAAGGGAGTTCGCCATGCCGCTGCACGCCTTGAACGACCAGCATCTTGATCATGACCTTGCTACCATCCGCATCAAGAACCTTCGGTTGCGGACCTATATTGGCATCAAGGAAGAAGAGATCCGCAACCGTCAGGATGTGGTGATCAATGCGGTGATTCGCTATCGCGCGGATCGTGCGGTGCAGTTCAACCACATTGACCAGGCGCTGAACTATCGCACCATTACCAAGCACGTCATCACGCATGTGGAAGAGAACCGCTTCCTGCTGCTCGAACGCATGACGCGGGAGGTGCTCGATATCATCATGTCCTACGAGCAGGTGCTGACGGCGCAGGTCGAAATCGACAAGCTCCACGCCCTGCGCTTCTCTGATTCGGTGTCGATCACGCTGTCCGATTCTCGGGAAGTGGCTGCTGATGCCTGAATGACTTGGTGACAGTGGCCAATTCGGCTTAGCATGGAAGCTAGCGTCGATTGACAGGAGATTCCCTTGGACGGCGACATCCTCGCCTTCGATGATGACGCCCAGCAGGGCGTCGTCGAGGCCACTGACGGTCAGCGATTTACCTTCCAGCTTTCTGACTGGCGTGGCCGGGGCTTGCCTGGGCCTCACATTGCGGTGCGTTTCACGCCGCGCGGTGAGCGAGCCGAGCAGCTGATCAACCGGCCGGAAGCCCAGCTTAAGGCCAGAGCCAACCGGCCCCATCCCCCTCAAGATGACGCCAGGGATGCCGCTTCTCATCGGCATTCCGGCTTTGCCATCGCGGCCATTAGCGTGGCGTTTCTTAGCATGTTCCTCGACGGTCAGGCCCCCTTGTTGGGCCTCGTGGCTGCCGTGCTGGGCGTGCTGGGCCTGAGACAGATTCATCGCGCGCCTCAGCGCTATTCGGGGCGACTGTTCTGCTGGGGCGCCATTGGCCTGGCATTGCTGCTGGCCGTTCTGTCAGTCTTGGTGGATCCATCGATGCCGGTGGAGCCATCGATTCAGCCTCCCCACTGATTTGGCATCATCCGCATGCGGTTCGGGTCATCCCGCCGCTTCACAGGAAGGAGAATTCCCATGGAAAATCTGCAAGACAACCCGCTGTTTCGCCCCTTCGCCTATATAGACGGCAGTTGGGTCGCTGCTGACAGCGGCGAGCAGATCGAGGTGCTCAATCCGGCCACGGGTGAGGTAATTGGCCAAGTGCCGCGCCTGGGTCGGGACGAGACCGAACGGGCGATCGCCGCCGCCGAGTATGCCTTCCCCGCCTGGCGTGCGCTGACCGCGCTTGAGCGTGCCGACATTCTCATGAAGTGGCACGATCTGATGCACGAGCACCAGCAGGAATTGGCGCAGATCATGACCTTCGAGCAGGGCAAGCCGCTCAAGGAAGCCGCCGGTGAAATCGCCTATGCGGCGAGCTTCCTGCGCTGGTTCGCCGAGCAGGCGCGGCGCGTTTATGGCGAGACCATTCCTGCGGCCAACGCCAACCAGCGAGTCGTGGTCACCAAGTCACCGATCGGGGTGGTCGGGGCCATTACGCCCTGGAACTTTCCGGCGGCGATGATCACCCGCAAGGCCGGTGCCGCGCTTGCTGCCGGCTGCCCGATCGTGGTCAAGCCGGCCAGCCAGACACCGTTCTCGGCTACCGCCATGGCGCTGCTGGCCGAGCGTGCGGGCGTGCCGCGCGGTATCTTCAACGTGGTGCCGGGGCAGGCCAGCGCGATTGCGGCCGCCATGACGGAGTCGCCGGTGGTGCGCAAGATTACCTTCACCGGCTCTACCGAAGTCGGCCGCCAGCTGATGGCGCAGGCCTCACAGAACATCCAGAAGCTGTCGCTGGAGCTGGGTGGCAACGCGCCCTTCATCGTCTTCGAGGGCGCGGATCTGGACGCCGCCGTTGACGGTGCCATGGCCGCCAAATTCCGCAACGCCGGTCAGACCTGCGTATGTACCAACCGCTTCCTGGTGCAGTCCAGCGTCGTCAATGCCTTCTGCGAGAAGCTGGCCGCAGCCATGAACTCAGAACTGCATGTCGGTGACGGCACCCATGAAGGCATCAACATCGGCCCGCTGATCGACGAGAAGGCGGTGACCAAGGTCAGCGAACACGTCCAGGACGCCGTCGACAATGGCGCCCATGTGCTGCTCGGCGGCCATCCGCATCCGTTGGGCGGCAGCTTCTTCACGCCGACGCTGGTCAACGGCGTTACCCCCAGCATGCGAGTGGCCAAGGAAGAAACCTTTGGCCCGCTGGCGGCGGTCTTCTCCTTCGATGATGAAGAGGATGCCGTGGGTATGGCCAATGACACCGAGTTCGGGCTGGCGGCGTACTTTTACAGCCGCGATCTGGGGCAGGTGTGGCGTGTCTCTGAGGCGCTGGAATATGGCATGGTCGGTATCAACACCGGTGCGATCTCCAATGCCGCTGCCCCCTTCGGTGGGGTCAAGGCATCGGGTCTTGGCCGCGAGGGCGGCCATCAGGGCATCGAGGAATTCCTCGAGACCAAGTACCTGTGCATCGACCTGGGGCAGTGAGCCTCGACGGTTAAGCGCCGCCTAGGCCTTGCCTGGACTGAACCCCATCGCCTTCAGGGCGGTGGGGTTTTTTTGTGCCGTGTGGGTAGGACAGATGCTGAAAGCAAAACACCCCACCGAGTACGCTCGGCGGGGTGTTTTATTGGCAAGGTCAAGAAAACGGCTGGACGCATGGCCGAGGTCCAGCGTTATTCGGTCCGCTTAATGGCGGAAGTGACGCATGCCGGTGAACACCATGGCGATGCCGGCCTCGTTGGCCGCTTCGATCACTTCGGCATCACGCATCGAGCCGCCTGGCTGAATCACCGCGGTAATCCCGGCGGTGGCAGCGGCGTCGATGCCATCCCGGAAGGGGAAGAAGGCATCACTGGCCATCACCGAGCCGGGCACCGAGAGGCCTTCGTCGGACGCCTTGATGCCGGCGATCTTGGCTGAGTAGACGCGACTCATCTGGCCGGCGCCCACGCCGATGGTCTGGCCCTGCTGGGCATAGACGATGGCGTTGGACTTGACGTGCTTGGCGACCTTCCAGGCAAAGGCCAGGTCACGCAGTTCCTGCTCGCTGGGAGCGCGCTCGGTGACCACCTTGAGCTCATCGCGACCGACCATGCCCAGGTCGCGGTCCTGCACCAGCAAACCGCCGGTGACACGCTTGAAGTCGTGGGCCGGGTGGCGTTCGCCGGGCCAATGGGCGGCCACGTCGAGCAGGCGGACGTTCTTTTTCTCGGCAACGATGGTGACTGCTTCGTCGCTGACGCCCGGGGCGATGATCACTTCGACGAACTGGCGGTCGATGATCGCGCGGGCGGTCTCGGCATTCAGCGGCACGTTGAAGGCGATAATGCCGCCGAAGGCGCTGGTCGGGTCGGTGGCGAAGGCCTTCTCGTAGGCTTCGAGCGCCGTCTCGCCGACGGCCACACCGCAGGGGTTGGCGTGCTTGACGATCACGCAGGCGGTGTCGGTGTAGGCCTTGACGCATTCGAAGGCGGCGTCGGTGTCGGCGACGTTGTTGAACGACAGCGCCTTGCCCTGCAGCGAGGTGGCGGTGGCGACACTGGCTTCGCTGGCATCGTCCTCGACGTAGAAGGCGGCCTGCTGATGCGGGTTCTCGCCGTAACGCATGTCCTGCTTCTTGACGAACTGGGTGTTGTAGGTGCGCGGCAGGCCGTCGGCGCCACCTTCGACCTTGGTGCCAAGGTAGTTGGCGATGGCGCCGTCGTAGCGGGCGGTGTGCTCGAAGGCCTTGACCGCCAGGTCGAAGCGGGTGGCGTCGCTTACGGCGCCGTTCTGCTCGGCGATTTCGGCGAGCACTCGCGGATAGTCGCCCGCGTCGACCACGATGCTGGTGTGGGCGTGGTTCTTGGCGCAGGCGCGCACCATGGTCGGGCCGCCGATATCGATGTTCTCGATGGCGTCTTCGAGGGTGCAGTCCGGGCGGGCCACGGTCTGGGCGAACGGGTAGAGGTTGACCACCACCATATCGATCGGCGCGATATCGTGCTCGGCCATCACGGCGTCATCCTGGCCGCGGCGACCGAGAATGCCGCCGTGGATCTTGGGATGCAGGGTCTTGACTCGGCCATCCATGATCTCCGGGAAACCGGTATGCTCGGATACCTCGGTGACGGCGACGCCCTCTTCCTTGAGCAGGCGGAAGGTGCCGCCGGTGGAGAGCAGTTCGACGTCGTGGGCGACGAGGCCCTTGGCAAACTCGACGATGCCTGTCTTGTCGGAGACGCTGATCAGGGCGCGGCGTACCGGCAGCGGTGAAGGGGCTTGATTGGCCATGGGCGGACTACCATTCGTTGCGTTAAAGGAGGGAGAAACGGCCAAGGGCGCCGCGAGGGCGCCCTTGAGGGGAATCAGATCAGTGCATACTGCTTGAGCTTCTTGCGCAGGGTGCCGCGGTTGAGGCCGAGCATCTCGGCGGCGCGGGTCTGGTTGCCATTGGCGTGCTCCATCACCGTGGCCAGCAGCGGCGCCTCGACTTCGGCCATGACCATGGCATAGAGGTCGGTCACCACGCCGCCGTCGAGGTGGTCGAAGTAGCGGCGCATGGCGGCATCGACCGCTTCGCGCAGCGGCTGTTCCTGATGATGGGGGGCGCTTGCCAGGGCGGCACCGCGTTCGATGGCGGTGAGGCTCAAGGCGTCCTGGCCGGTGGCCATGAGATCGTCGGGCGTTGTCGCTTGCCTACTGGTCATGCTGCACTGGTTCCATCTGTTGTCAGGGTCCGTGGCGAGCCTTCGGCGCCGTGACAAAACAGTTCGTCCACGAAATGAAGTTGATCCCGGGCGCTCTCCAGGATGTTGAAACGGGCCCGGTGGGCCTTGAGTTCGTCGGCCGGGCAGTGCCAGGCCAGATACCATCCTAGGTGCTTGCGCGCGATGCGTACGCCCATGTGTTCCCCATAGAAGTCGTGCAGGGCGTTGAGGTGCCCTTGCATCACTCGGCGACGCTCGTCCCGAGAGGGGGCGGGCAGTATCGTGCCGTGGCGCAGATAATGGTCAGTTTCCTGGAAAATCCAGGGATTGCCCTGTGCGCCACGCCCGATCATCACCGCATCCGCACCAGTATAGTCGAGGACGGCGGCTGCCTTGGCCGGAGAATCGATATCACCATTGGCGAATATCGGCATCGACACGGCATCCTTGATGGCGGCAATGGTGTCGTACTCGGCATAGCCGCTGTAACGCTGCTGGCGATGGCGACCGTGTACGGCGAGGGCCTGGATACCGGCGGCTTCGGCGAGCTTGGCGACCCGCACGCCGTTGTTGCTGTCGGCACACCAGCCGGTGCGAATCTTCAGCGTCACCGGGATGTCGACGGCGGCGACCACGGCGTCGAGAATCTCGGCCACCAGCGCCTCGTCGCGCAGCAGCGCCGAGCCTGCGGCCTTGTTGCAGACCTTCTTCGCCGGACAGCCCATGTTGATATCGATGATCTCGGCGCCCTGGTCGGCGTTGAGGCGCGCTGCCTTGGCGAGCATCTTGGCATCGCCGCCGGCGATCTGCACGCTGCGCGGCCCCGGCTCTCCGCTATGATCGAGCCTCAGGCGCGACTTGCGTGTATGCCAGAGGGCGGGATCGGCGGTAACCATCTCGGAGACCACTAGGCCAGCGCCCAACTGCCGGCAGAGCTGGCGGAAGGGGCGGTCGGTGACGCCGGCCATGGGGGCCAGGATCACGCGATTGGTCAAGCGGTGCCGACCGATGGCGGGAAGGCTAGCGGACATGGGCGTCACGGGGTTGCTCGAACAGGGGGGCATATCATACCCATCGACCGGCGTCGGGTGAAGGTGAAAATGCGCCTTTGCCGAGCCGGTCGTGGCGTCAGCCGCCGATGCGGTACCCTTCAAGGCGAACCCAGCCCTCGCGTTCCTCGGGTTCGGCCATGCTAAGTCCTTGGGCCAGATAGGCTTCCAGTACCTCGTCGGCCTGATGGGCGAGGATGCCCGAGAGGGCCAGGCGACCACCGGGGGCGACGTGCCCGGCGATGGTGGGTGCCAGTTCGATTAGCGGGCCTGCCAGGATGTTGGCGACGACGATCGGGTAGCTGTCGGCGCTGAGCTGCTCGGGGTAGTAGAGCGCCAGCCGGTCGGCTTCGACCTCGTTGCGCTCGGCGTTGTCCCGGCTGGCGGTGAGGGCCTGAGGGTCGATATCGCTGCCGGTGGCCCGCAGAGCGCCGAGCTTGAGGGCGGCGATCGCCAGGATGCCCGAGCCGCAGCCCACGTCGAGTACCTCGCGGCCATCCAGCTCGCCGGCAACCGCCAGGCCATCGAGCCATTCGAGGCACAGGGCGGTGGTGGGGTGGGTGCCGGTGCCGAAGGCCAGACCCGGGTCGAGTCGCAGGTTGACGGCGTCCGCGTCTGGCGCCTCCTGCCAGCTCGGCACGATCCACAGGCGGCTGCCCATCTTCAGCGGGGCGAAGCCGTCCATCCATTCGCGCTCCCAGTCGCGATCGGCCAGCAGCTCATACTCGATCTCGGGGCACGGCTCGTCGGGGACCTCGGCGGCCCAGGCCGCGCGGACCTGATCCAGCATGGCGTCGATGCCTTCCAGGTCGTCATAGAGCCCGGTCAGGACCGTCTCGTCCCACAGTGGCGTGGTACCCCGGTCGGGTTCGAAAACGGGGTCGTCGTGGGCGTCCTGCAGCGTAATGGCGCTGGCGCCCTCGGCGAGCAGCAGCTCCTCGAGAATCTCGGCCTGAGCCGGGGCGATGCGAGCCTTGAGTTGTAACCAGGGCATGGCGTCGGTCTCTCGTTAAAAATCTCGGTGAAAAACGCCAGCGGGGCGGCATAGGCCGCCCCGCTGAGGGGAAATCGCTCGACACACCTGTCGTTAATACCTGTCGGTGACCCCCGGGGTGAGCTGATCGTCACGTCGTCCCAGGTTCGCGTTCAGGTTCAGGACTCGAGTTTTTTCTCCAAGTAGTGGATGTTGACCCCGCCCTGCTGGAAATAGCCGTCGCGGACCAGATCCTTCTGCAGGTCGATGTTGGTCTTGATGCCTTCCACCAGCAGCTCGTCCAGCGCGTTGCGCATGCGCGTCAGGGCATTCTCGCGATTCTTGCCCCAGGTGATCAGCTTGCCAATCAGGGAGTCGTAGTGGGGCGGCACCGAGTAGCCGGTGTAGAGGTGCGAGTCCATGCGCACGCCGAGGCCGCCCGGCGCGTGATAGAGGGTGACCTTGCCCGGCGACGGCATGAAGGTGCGCGCATCCTCGGCGTTGATGCGGCACTCGAAGGCATGACCGTTGAGGACGATGTCCTCCTGGCGAACCGATAGCGGCAGGCCTGAGGCGATGAGCAGCTGTTCCTTGACGATGTCGATGCCGGTGACCATTTCGGTGACCGGGTGTTCGACCTGCACGCGAGTGTTCATCTCGATGAAGAAGAACTCGCCATTCTCGTACAGGAATTCGAAGGTGCCGGCGCCACGGTAGCCGATTTCGATGCAAGCATCGGTACAGGCCTTGAGGACCTGAGCACGGGCTTCAGGGTCGAGCCCAGGTGCCGGTGCTTCCTCCAGTACCTTCTGATGGCGGCGCTGCAGCGAGCAGTCGCGATCATAGAGGTGCACGGCATTGCCCTGGCCGTCGGCGAGTACCTGCACCTCGACGTGGCGAGGCTGCTCCAGGTACTTCTCCATGTACACGGTGCCGTCGCCGAAGGCGGCATTGGCCTCGTTCTGAGTCACGCTGATCGAGGAGAGCAGGTGAGCTTCGCTGTGCACCACGCGCATGCCGCGCCCGCCGCCGCCTGAGGCCGCCTTGATGATGACCGGATAGCCGATGCGGCGAGCCACCGCCATCGCTTCTTCCGGGTCCTCGGGTACCGCGCCGTCGGAGCCGGGAACCGTCGGTACGCCGGCCTTCATCATCGCCTCGATGGCGCTGACCTTGTCACCCATCAGGCGAATGGTGTCGGCGCGCGGGCCGATGAAGGTGAAACCGGAGCGCTCGACCTGCTCGGCGAAGTTGGCATTCTCGGAGAGGAAACCATAGCCCGGATGAATGGCATCCGCGTCGGTGACTTCCGCGGCACTGATCAGCGCCGGGATGTTCAGGTAGGACTTCGCCGAGGAGGCCGGGCCAATGCACACCGCTTCGTCCGCCAGGCGCACATGCATCAGTTCACGGTCGGCCTGGGAATGCACCGCCACGGTCTTGATGCCCAGCTCTTTGCAGGCACGCAGGATGCGCAGGGCTATCTCGCCACGATTGGCGATGAGTACCTTGTCCAACATCTTGTATCCGCCCAGGTTGGAATGGAATAGAGGAGGTGAGAACGGCCTTAGCCGATGACCAGCATGGGCTGGTCGTATTCCACCGGTTCGCCGTCTTCGGCCAGGATGGCTTCGATGACGCCGTCCTTGTCCGCTTCGATCTGGTTCATCATCTTCATGGCTTCGACGATGCAGATCGTTTCCCCTTTCTTGACGCTCTGACCGACTTCGACGAACGCCTTGGAGCCCGGCGCCGGAGCGCGATAGAACGTGCCGACCATCGGCGAATTCACGGTATGGCCGGTGGGCTCGGCCGGGGCGGCTGGCTCAGCCGGTGCCGCAGGCGCTGCCGGAGCGGGTGCCGCCGGGGCTGCAGCGGCCGGGGCCGGCTGATAGGCGACGCCGTTGGGGTGACGGCTGATACGAACCGACTCTTCGCCTTCCTGAATCTCGATTTCGCTGATGTTGGATTCTTCCAGCAGCTCGATCAGCTTCTTGACCTTGCGGATATCCATGAGTCTGTCTCGATCGGGTGATAAGGGGTGGGTCTGGTGGGCAGGTTGCTCCGGCTCAGGGCGCTGTCAACCTGCTCAAACTTTGTCTAGATCACGGCATGATGTTGCACGATGCCGCTGATAATCGCCTCTGAACGGCGTGTCGGCGGAGTGTGCCGAAAAAAACGGGTCATGTCCAGTGACGGTCGGAGCCACTCAGGCGGAGTGCCCGGAGGGCCCATCGCGCTTGGCAAACCATTCCAGCAGGGCGCTCAGGTGATCGGCAAAGGGAGCGGCTTCCACTTCACCTTGAATACGGGCATCTCTGATTTCCTTGCCGGCGTTAAAGAACAGCAGGCTGGGTGGTCCGAACAGCTCGAAGCGCTCGAGCAGGGCGCGGCTTTCAGCGTTGCTCTCGGTCACATCGACGCGAATGCGATAAAAGTCGTCGAGCCGTGCCGCCACCTGCGGGTCGGGGAAAACGTCGCGCTCCATGATCTTGCAGGATATGCACCAGTCGGCACTGACGTCGACGAAGGCCGGTTGGCCGCTGCGAGCGGCACGGTCGAGTTCGGCGTTGAGCCCCGCGAGCCCCGTGACCGTGGTGAAGCGTGGCGAGGCAGCGGGTTGGCTGGCGTTGGTGGCGGCAGTGTTGGTCTGCCAGGCCAGCGGACGCAGCGGGTCCTCGGCGCCGCCGGCCGCTCCGACGACGAGAGTGAGCCCCCAGGCCAGCAGCATAAGCCCCCCAGCCTGACCCAGCCGAGCAAGCCCCTTGGGATGATCGAAGCGCAGGGCGCCCAGCGCCAGGGCGCTGCCAATGGCCAGCGCACCCCACAGCAGCAGCGTCAGCGGCCCCGGCAGCAGGCGCTCAACCAGCCAGATCGCAACGCCCAGCAAGAGCACGCCGAAGGCGGACTTGACGTGCTGCATCCAGGCGCCGCTGCGGGGAAGCAGCGTGGCCCCGAAGGTGCCGACGATCAGCAGCGGCACGCCCATGCCCAGCGCCAGGGCGAGCAGACCCAGCCCGCCCATGGCGGCATTGCCGGTGGATGAGATAAACACCAGAGCACCGGCCAGGGGGGCCGAAACGCAGGGCGAGACCACCAGCACCGACAGGGCGCCGGCCAGCGCCAGTCCCAGCGGGCCGCTCTGCTGAGCGCGGTCCTGCCAGGCGTCGAGGCGCTGGGTGAGCCTCGCGGGCAGCCGCAGCTGGAAGACACTGAACATGGCCAGTGCGAACACCACGAACAGCGCGGCGAAGGGAATCAATACCGCCGGAGACTGCAGGCGTGCCTGGAGATTGAGCCCTGCACCGAACAGTCCCATCAGCACGCCGACACCGGCATAGGTCAGCGCCATGCCGGTCACGTAGCTGCCGGACAGCGCGAAAGCGCGCAGCCGCGAGGGCCGCTGGCCGACGATGATCGAGGCAAGGATCGGCATCATCGGCAGTACGCAGGGGGTAAAGGTCAGCCCCAGCCCGGCGAGGAAAAAGAGGCCTAGCACCAGTGCCGGGGAAGCATCCTGCAGCAGGTTGCTGAACTGGCCGTCTTCGCTGGTCAGCGAGGACGCCTCAGGCGCCGTCTCGGCGGACTCGGTTGTATCCTCCTGTGGGGAAGAGGAGGGCGGTGCGAAGGCCGCCGGGGCGGAGCCTGGCAAGGCGGTCAGCTCAACCTGCTGCGGGGGATAGCAGAGCCCGGCTTCGGCGCAGCCCTGATAGTGCAGGGTGACGTCGATCGAGTCGGCGTCGCCTGGATCTTTGATAGGTACCGGGAAGGTGACGCGATCATGGAAGACATAGACCTCGCCGAGGAATTCATCCTTCTTGAAGGTGCCGGCAGGCAAGACGGGCTCGCCAAGCGTTACCTCGGAGCTGTCGGTGCTGATGCTCAGCCGGTGGCGATAGAGATAGTAGCCATCGGCGGCCTCGATGCCGACCATCAGACGGTCGCCGTCGATCCAGGCCTGAGGGCTGAAGGCTTCCTCTACCGGCAGGAAGTCGCCATTGCTGCCACCCGAGGGAAACAGCTGGGCCTGTACCGGAAGCGAAAAGGTCAGCAGCAGACCAAAGGCGAGAAACATGAACCGTGAGATCAACGTCAACATCCTTGCAGGTATTCGGAGCTTTTGGATAGGTAGAGAGTAAGGCGGCAAGTGTTTGAGTCAGGTATAACCCAGATATCACTCAGTTATCACCACAGCCGGAAGTCAGCGTTTGTCTGCGACCGGAACGCTCGACAGGAGTTCCTCGGTCGTGGAAACCTCTCAGGCATTCACCTGCTAGGATAACTCATACGCCTTGTCGGCTTCATGCCCAGCATGCGGCGACAGCGCGCGCGAATTCCTTACCAATCGCCAAGGACCTAGACGATGTCATTGTTCGGATCACGCAAGGCCCGCCCCACCCGGCCCACGGATATTCTGGAACGCCCCGACTACGGCTGGGTGTGGAAGCCGCTGCTGGGACTGGTCGTTGTCTATCTGGTCGTGACCCTGGCGCTGGGTGCCTGGTGGAGCCTGACGCCGGACGGTTTCGACGTGCAGCAGGCCAGTGCCGAGCAGCGTGGCCGGCTTGCGTCTGACGCTCCCGGCGCGGCGCCGCTTGATACCAGCCCGGCAGGGCGCGGGGCGGTGATCATCGCGACCCAGATGACGCTGCTCGATACGCTGCTCGACAAGCAGGGTGGCTATCTGCGTAACGACATGCTGCCGCCGGGACTATGGCTCGACAACATGCCTGCCTGGGAGCTTGGCGTGCTCAAGCAGGCCCGCGGTGAAGCGCATACTCTGGTGGAAAAGAGCGCCATGCAGCCGGGAGCGTTGAAAGAGGCCCAGGAGCGGCTGGACGGCGACAGCCAGGACTGGCTTTACCCTTCCACCGAACACCGCATAGCCAAGGCTCGCGATGCCTACGCAGTGGTGCTGGATGATCTCAATCAGCAGCGTGATGCACTGCCGGCTGAAGGCGATGTGCCGGCGTATTGGCTGTCGCGCGTGGCCCGGCGCCTGGATGAGCTGACCTACCGTCTGTCGGCCAGCGTCGCCGACCCAGAGGCCCTGCGCGAACTCGAGGTGGATGTCGATCAGTTGCCGGGCCGGACGCCCTGGTACCGGGTTGACGATATTTTCTTCGAGGCGCGCGGCCAGGCCTGGGCGCTTGAGCATCTGCTGGCCGCCATGGTCGCCGACTACGGTGACGTGATGGCCGCCGCCGATGCCGAATCTTTGGTGGAACGCTTGCAGGCTGAGCTCAAGCAGGCTCAGCGGACGCTGTGGAGCCCGGTGGTACTAAACGGCACGGGGTTTGGCATCTTCGCCAACCACTCGCTGATGATGGCCGCCTATACCCAGCGCGCCGCGAAGCTGGCCGAGGCGCTTTCCGGTCGTCTGGCGGGTGTCAGTGCGCCGGACGCCTCGCTGAATCAGCCGGCTGACCCGTCAGCGCAAGAGTCCATGGCCGGTCAGACGGCCACTCAGGCCGGAGCCGAGACAGGTGCTCAGGCCGAAGCCCAGGCGGAAGCCCAGACCCAGGCCCAAGATGAAGCCAGCGCTTCGGCGGCCGACGAAGCGTCGTCGCCGGGTGCAGAGACCAAGGCGCCCGGCACCACACCCGAGACGGCCGCTGCCGATGAATCACCGGCCGCTCCATCGTCTGGCAGTGACGAGGCGAGTGCCGGTGAGCCGTCTGCCGACTCGGCTGAGCCGGCGGTTGATGGGGCGGATACAAACGCGGATAGCTAGAAATCTGCAAGTCGCCAGGCAGTGAGCTATGTCATGTCAGAGAGGCGGTGTAGAAGCAATGCAGACGAGTGGCGGAAACGAGAGGTAACGAGAAGGTAATGACGAGAAGGTAATGACGAGAAGGTAATGAAAAGGGGCGCTCAATGAGCGCCCCTTCTGCGTTGTGCCCGATATTGCGGCAGGTGTTTCTGCTTTGCTGTTTACCTACTTACCTATATACCGGCATACCTATTTATTACCTGGGGCCGTCGTCCACCGCTATGCGACTGGCGGGATCGGTTCAGGCTTTTTCGTATTCAGGCTTTTTCGTAGGCGGCAGCGGCCTTTTCGATCGCCTTGCGAGCGGCGTCGGCGCCGTCCCAGGACTCGACCTTGACCCACTTGCCCTTCTCGAGATCCTTGTAGTTCTCGAAGAAGTGAGCGATCTGCTGGCGCAGCAGCTCGGGCAGGTCGGTGACTTCCTGGATGTCGTCATACAGGGCAGTGAGCTTCTGGTGCGGCACGCAGACCAGCTTGGCATCTTCGCCGGCTTCGTCGGTCATGTTCAGGATGCCGACTGGGCGCGCGCGGATCACGCTACCAGGCTGCACTGGATAGGGGGTTACCACCAGTGCATCCAGCGCATCGCCGTCGTCGGCCAGGGTGTCCGGGATATAGCCGTAGTTAGCCGGGTAGAACATCGGCGTGGCCATGAAACGGTCGACCAGCAGCGCATCGAGGTCCTTGTCGATTTCATACTTGATCGGCGCATGGTTGGCAGGAATCTCGATGGCGACGTAGATGTCGTTGGGGAGATCTTTGCCGGCGGGAATCTTGTCGAAGCTCATCGTCGCGTCCTTGGGTGGGCAGTAATCGTTGCCTGTAAAGTCTGGCGAATTATACGAACTGCGCGGCGCGATTACCAATGCGACGAAGGCCGTCATGGGCTCCGAGGGGGCCTCTGAATGTGTATGATAGGTCCAACCTCTATCAGGAGGGGGTATGGCCGCCGAATCAAGGAGACAGACAGGTGGATTCCGAGTTAGCGCTGAGCGTAGGGCAGGCCTTCGTGGCCCCGGAGCGTCGTCGTCACCGCAGTTCGATGTCAGTGCGTATTCCCGAGCCACGGTTGTTGGCGCTGAAGGGTGCCTGCGCGCTGATCAGCGACTCCAACTCGCGCAACGCGATTGCCCACCAGGCCGGCGAGCTCAGCGTGCGTGGCTTTCTTGCCGACTATATATCCACCCCCGAGCATTGGGATATCAAGACCTCGGCGACGCGGGTGCTAAGGGCGCTCAACGGCTGGTGTCACAGTCAGAGCGGCCATGTCAGTGGTGGCAGCTATGTCTGCTCGCTATCGGCGATGATCTATCGCGGCCGCGAGGCGCACCTCTTCCATATGGGCGATACGCTGGTCTTTCGCCTGCGCGGGGCCGAGTTCGAGCAGCTCTCCCGCGACCATGTGACGGACCTGGGCGGCTATCGTTATCCCTCCCGAGCCTTGGGCATGGATGGCAATCTGGATATCGATTACATCACCATGCCGCTGAAACAGGGCGATATCTTCCTGTTTACCACCCCGGCAGTGCGCGGCACCCTGATGCCTTCCGACTACGTTCAGCTGATCCGTCAGGATGCAAGTGACCTGGATGCCGCCTGCGAGCGCCTGGCCGCCACCGCGCTTGAGCGTGCCCAGGAGCGCGGCTACGGCGGCGAGCAGTTCTGTTTCCAGCTGGTGCGCATCGACCGACTCCCGGAAGACGTTACCGAGACCCCGGACAAGCTGTATGGCGATCTTCCGGTGCCGCCGGAGCTGAGCGTTGGGCAGCGCCTCGACGGTCTTGAGGTGCGTGACGTGCTGTCGCGCACTGCCCAGTCACGGGTCTACCGGGTCTTTGATCCGGTCAGTGGCCGGGAAATGGTCATGAAGGCGCCGAGTCCCGAGCTTTCCAGCCGCAATGCCTATCTCGAACACTTCCTGCTGCAGCAGTGGGTGGTCGAGCGAGTCAGGTCGCCCTTCGTCGCGCGCATCATGGAGCCTTCGCGGCCGCGCACCCACCTCTATTACCTGATGAATCTGGTCGAGGGGGAGCGGCTCTCCGATTGGGCGCGGCGCCACCCTCAAGCGAGCCTTTCTCAGCGGTTGGATATTGCTCGCCAGCTGGCCAAGGCGGTGCAGGCGCTGCATCGCCGTGATTTGCTGCATCAGCAGATTCACCCCGACAACGTGCTGGTGGATACCCACGGGCAGGTGGTGCTTGCTGATTTCAGCGCATGCCGGCTGCGGGAAGGCGACGGCCACAAGCATTCGCGGGAACTGGCGCGTCAGCTCGGCCTCACCGAACACAGTGCCCCGGAATACGCGCTGGATGATGATGTGGGGCGACGCAGCGATCAGTATGCCCTGGCCTCGACGGTCTACTGGCTGATCACCGGCGGGCTGCCCTACGATGTGCCGCCGCATCAGTTGCGAAGTCACACGGACCTTGAGCAGTTGAGCTACAAGAGTGCCTGCCTGCTGAATCCCGAGGTTCCTCAGGCGCTGGATGATGCCCTGCGCCGGGCCCTGGATCCGCAGCGAGCGCTACGCTTCCGGCGCCTGTCGGAGCTTTTGGTCGCGCTGCGAGAGCCCCGCCTCAAGGGCGAGGCCGCCAAGGCGACGTCATCCGTATCCACTCGCTTCTGGCAGGGGTTGGCGGGGCTGTTGCTGGCGCTGCTGGTGATCTCCTGGCTGATGCGCTAGGGCCGCCCACGCCGGTTACTGGTTTATGCGCCGACAAACGACGTTAAGCGCCGACATAAGACTATGCAGACACGCGAAAACGCCCCGGCAAACCGGGGCGTTTTCGTTGTGATCATCTGCTGCCGCCGGGCTATTGCTCGGCGGCAGCATCGCTCAGAGGCTGTCTTGTCGCTTAGCCGTCGGTGGCTTAGCCGTTTGTGCTTAGAGCGTAAAGGTCGGCAGCTTGCGTTCGACCCGTGCGAGCTTGAGGTGCGCCACCCGCGGCAGGCCGTTGTCGAACGGCGGGAAATCTTCGCCCTGGATCAGCGGCGACAGGTAGCGTCGGCAGGCCTCGGTGATGCCGAAGCCGTCCTCGCGGATGAAATCCTTGGGCATGAATTTCTCGCGATTGGCGATGTCGCTCAACGGCGCGGCACCGATTTCCCAGGCATAGGGTTCATCGCTGACCCGGTCGATGGTCGGCATCATGGCGTTTTCGCCGGCCACGGCAAGCTCCACTGCTTTCTCGCCGACGGCATAGGCCTGGTCGACGTCGGTCTTGGAGGCCAGGTGACGTGCGGCGCGCTGCAGATAGTCGGCGACCGCCCAGTGGTACTTGTAGCCCAGGTCCTGCTTGACCATGCCGGCCAGCGTCGGCGCCACGCCGCCGAGCTGGCGGTGGCCGAAGGCGTCGGTATTGCCGGAGTCGGCCAGGAAGGTGCCATCCTCATAGCGGGCGCCCTCGGAGACCACGATCACGCAGTAGCCGTAGTTCTTGACCGCCTCATCGACCCGCGCCATCACCGCCTTACGGTCGAAGGCAACCTCGGGGAAGATCACCAGGTGGGGCGGCTCGCCCTCGCCTTCGCCAGCCAGGGCGCCGGCCGCAGCGATCCAGCCGGCATGGCGGCCCATGACCTCGAGCACGAAGACCTTGGTGGAAGTGGCGCACATCGAGGCGATGTCCAGCGAGGCCTCGAGGGTCGAGGTGGCGATGTACTTGGCCACGCTGCCGAAGCCCGGCGAGTTGTCGGTAATCGGCAGGTCGTTATCGACGGTCTTGGGCACGTGGATAGCCGTCAGCGGGTAGCCGAGCTTTTCCGATAGCTGAGAGACCTTGAGGCAGGTGTCGGCACTGTCGCCGCCGCCGTTATAGAAGAAGTAGCGGATGTCGTGAGCCTTGAAGACCTCGATCAGCCGCTCGTACTGGGCGCGGTGAGTCTCGATGTCCTTGAGCTTGTAACGGCAGGAGCCGAAGGCGCCGCCCGGGGTGTGGCGCAGCGCGGCGATGGTCTCGTTGGACTCTTGAGAAACATCGATCAGATCTTCGGTCAGGGCGCCGATGATGCCGTTGTGGCCGGCGTAGACCTTGCCGATCTTGTCGTCGTGGCGACGGCACGCTTCAATCACGCCGCAGGCGCTGGCATTGATGACGGCGGTGACGCCACCGGACTGGGCATAGAAGGCGTTGTGCTGGGCCATGGGGCTGCTGAGCTCCTGGAAAGCGGGTCATCGAAGGGGCGAATTGTCAGGTCGCCATGTTAGCCCAAAGTGAGGCGACCTGCACCCGCCGGGCGCGCGTGCTGGCACCAGGATGGAGGCGGCGAGGGCGCCATGCTAGTCTGCCTGCCACCCTGGCAGGAGGCACTCGATGCACGTACATATCCTTGGAATCTGCGGCACCTTCATGGGCAGCCTGGCGCTGCTGGCCCGTGAGCTTGGCCACCGGGTCAGCGGCTCGGATGCCAACGTCTATCCGCCGATGAGCACTCAACTGGAGGCCGCGGGGATCACCCTTCAGGACGGCTACGGTGCAGCCAATCTCGCGCCGCGCCCGGACCTGGTGATCATCGGCAACGCCTTGTCCCGGGGCAACCCGGAAGTGGAGGCGGTGCTTGAGGCGAGGC
This sequence comes from Onishia taeanensis, assembly GCF_003268885.1. Lineage (GTDB taxonomy): Bacteria > Pseudomonadota > Gammaproteobacteria > Pseudomonadales > Halomonadaceae > Onishia > Onishia taeanensis_A. The sequence goes on along the minus strand of NZ_QLSX01000001.1, from coordinate 62,093 downwards.
TGCCCTACATCTCCGGCCCCCAGTGGCTCGCCGAGCATGTGCTGCCCGGACGACGGGTGATCGCCGTGGCCGGCACCCACGGCAAGACCACCACCGCGAGCCTGACCGCCTGGCTACTTGAGGCGGCGGGCCTCGAGCCTGGCTTTCTGATCGGTGGGGTGCCGCGCAATTTCGGCGTTTCGGCGCGTCTCGGTGGGGCGGGTGCGCCCTTCGTGGTGGAAGCCGATGAGTACGACACCGCCTTCTTCGACAAGCGCTCCAAGTTCGTGCACTACCGCCCGGAGATCGCGGTGCTCAACAACCTCGAGTATGACCACGCCGACATCTTTCCCGACCTTGCCGCCATCGAGCGCCAGTTTCATCATCTGGTGCGCACCGTACCCGGCGACGGTGCGCTGCTGGTTGCCGACGGCGAGCCGGCGCTGGAGCGCGTGTTGGAGCTGGGCGCCTGGACCCCGGTCAGTCGCTTCGGCACTGCGGCGACAAGCCCCTGGCGGCTGGAGCTCGAGCGGGAGGACGCCTCGCGCTTCCTCGTCATTCATGAGCAGGGCGAGGGCCCGGACGCAGCAAATGAAGACGCGGTGGTCGACTGGTCGCTGACCGGCGAATACAACGCCCGCAATGCCTTGGCCGCGCTGGCCGCCGCCCGTTGCCTCGGCGTCGGTCTTGCGGCGGGCGCAGCGGCATTGTCGCGCTTTGAGAGTCCGCGGCGGCGTCAGGAACTGCGCGGCGAGGTCGCGGGGATTCGCGTCATCGACGACTTCGCCCATCATCCTACTGCCATTGCCGCGACGCTTGGCGGCCTTAAGGCCGGCGGTGAAGGTCGTCTGCTGGCGGTGATCGAACCGCGCTCCAACACCATGCGGCTCGGCACCCTGCGTGCCCGCTTGGCCGAGAGTGTGGCCTCGGCCGATGCGGTCTGGTGGTACCAGCCGGCAGGGCTCGACTGGTCACTTGATGAGGTGGTCGCGGCGAGCCCCGTGCCCTCGCGGGTGGTCGATGATCTCGAGGCGCTGGTCGCCATGGTGGTGGCCGATGCCAGGCCGGGTGATCGCATCGTGGCGATGTCCAACGGCGGCTTCGGCGGTATTCATGAGCGGCTGCTTGCCGCCCTGGAGGTGGCTCATGGCTGATTCTCAACTATCACAGCAAGTATCCGCGGCAGAGAATTTCGCCTTTCCGGTCACCGTGGCGCTGACCGGTGCCTCAGGGGCCCAGTACGGTCTGCGCCTGATCGAGGCGCTGGTGGCGGCGAACCATCAAGTCTGGGTGATGATTTCCAAGGCTGCCCATCTGGTGATCGCCACCGAGACCGACGTCAAGCTGCCGGCACAGCCCGAGCGGCTGACTGAAGCGCTGTCATCGCGCAGCGGGGCGCGCCCTGGGCAGATTCGCTGCTTTGCCCGGGAGGACTGGATGGCGCCGGTGGCCTCGGGCTCCGGGGCACCCTCGGCGATGGTGGTCTGTCCGTGCTCCACCGGGTCGCTTTCCGCGATTGCTTGCGGTGCCAGCAACAACTTGATCGAGCGGGCCGCAGACGTGGCCTTGAAGGAGCGTCGCACCCTGGTGCTGGTGCCCCGGGAGACGCCGTTTTCGGCGATTCACCTTGAGCACATGCTAAGCCTGACCCGCATGGGCGCAGTGATCCTGCCGGCGGCACCGGGCTTTTATCATCAGCCCGCCAGCATCGACGATTTGATCGACTTTATCGTCGCCAGGATTCTCAATCAGTTAGGCATCGAGCATCGGCTGATGCCCCGCTGGGGCGAGTAGTCGGCGCGCAGATTCAGGGAGGAAACATGATTGCAGCGGTCGCTTTGTCGGTCTTCGTGCCGACTTTTTTCTTGGTGTCACTGACGCCGGGCATGTGCATGACCCTGGCGATGGTGCTGGGGATGACCCAGGGCGTGCGCCGTGCGCTATGGATGATGCTTGGCGAACTCACCGGCGTTGCTCTGGTGGCGGTGTCCGCCGGGGCGGGGGTGGCGACGCTGATGCTGGCTCAGCCGGCATTGTTTACCGCCTTCAAGTGGCTCGGTGGCGCCTATCTGGCCTACCTGGGCATCATGATGTGGCGCGAACGGGGGCGCATGGCGATCCCCGAGCTCTCCGGCGAGCAGCAGGCGGTCGGGCGCCGCACGCTGATGATGCAGGGATTCGTGACAGCGATTGCCAACCCCAAGGGCTGGGCCTTCTTCGTGGCACTGCTGCCGCCGTTTCTCGATGCCAGCCGCCCTTTGGCGTCGCAGCTCGTGGTGCTGGTGGCGATGATCCTGGCCATCGAGTTCGTCTGCCTGATGCTGTATGCCGTTGGTGGGCGCGGCGCAGGGCGGCTGCTAGGCAACGCCGGGCGCGTGCGGCTGCTCAATCGCCTGGCCGGCACGCTGATGATCGGTGTTGGTGCCTGGCTGGCACTGGGCTAGGAGGCTCGGGCCAGAAGTTTGGCTCGGAGGTTGGGCTAGACGTTTCGGTTCAGAGGTGCTCGAGGCGCGCCCTAGACCGGCGGCAGCCAGATAAGACGAATCACCAGCAGCGTCAGCGACGCCAGGGCGAGGCGAAGCCAAGGAGCGTCGTTCATTGGGCGGTGAGGCGTGCGATGATAGCTGATGTTGACCATGGCACAGCCCATCAGCCCAAGCAGTACGCCACCGACCAGGTCACTGGCCCAATGTACGTCTAGCACCAGCCGCGACAGCGCCATTGGCAGGCAGACGAGAATTGCCAGCCAGTAGGACATATGGCGGCGCTGGGAGGTGAGTTCTCGGGCGAAGAAGGCAGCCGCGAGGCCGAAGAGCAGCACCGACGTCGAGGTATGGGCGCTGGGGTAGGACGCGGAATCGGCCAGGTAGGCCGGGGTCTCGGGCCGGGCGCGGCCTATCAGGTGCTTGAGCAAGGTGTTGGCCATGGCCATGCCGGCAAGCCCTGCGGCCAAATGTATCAGGGTCGTCGTATGCCGCCTTGCCAGCAGCCACGCAGCCCAGGGCAGGCAGAGGGCAAGAATACCGACGACATCGCCGGTTTTGGCCATCCCCTCGGCCAACCGCGTCAGCCAGGGCGATCCGATGGCTGCCATCAGGGCGCGAATCTGTTCGTCCATGACCAGCGGCCCGTGGGACTCCAATACGGCCAGGGTCCACAGGCAGAGCCCGGTGGAGGACAGCACCAGCAGGCTTAGCGAGGCCAGCGGAATCTCGCCGTGAGGCTGAGAGCCGAGTCGCTGCCAGAGCCGGCGACTCCAGGGGCGCCCAAGGGCCATTCCGGCCAGTCGCCGGTAGAGCCAGCCCTCCTTGGCCAACTGATGGCGCAACCAGGAAAATGCCAGTGCCGCAAGGCCGGTGGCGACGGCGAGCAGGATTATCCACTTATCGCTGCCTGCAGGCAGGGCCAGCAGCTGTTTCCAGGTGCGCCCCAAGAGGTAACCCGGCAGCACATAGGTCGGGGCCCATACCAGCGCCGAGCCGATGTTGGCCCAGGCAAAGGTAAAGGGGCGCATATGCATCATGCCGGCGACCATCGGCACGACCGGACGCACCGGGCCGGCGAAGCGGCCGAATACCACTGACAGGGTGCCATGGCGCTGGAAGAAGCGCGCGCCGTGTGCGAGCCATTCCGGGTGACGTGAGAAGGGCCATAGCCTGGGCACGCGTTCCCGCTGGGTGTAGCCCAGGGCGAAACTCAGGGCATCTCCCGCCACCGCGCCCAAGAAGGCCGCCAGCAGTACCAGCGGGATCGCCAGTTGCTGATGACCCGCCAGCGAAGCGGCGGCCGTGATCAGGACCACGCCGGGCACGATCAGTCCGATGACTGCCAGGCTCTCCACCAGAGAAATGACGGCGATGCCCAATAGCAGTAACGGCGGTGAGGGTGTGAGCTGATACAGCCAGTCGACAAGGCTCATGGCGTGCTGTCCATCAGGGCGCGTTCCTTGATGCGTAGGCGCTGCTCGAAGGCCGGCAAGCTTTCGCCCGGGTGCAGGGTGCAGGCGACCACCATGGCGCTCAGGTGCCCGGTTTCGCTGATCGCGGTGTCATTGAGCGTTGTCAGCAGGCGGTTGCGTGTCATCAGCGCATCGTTTTCGTCGGTGCCGGGCAGCAGCATCCACAAGAGGGACTCGCCGGTGCGGCCGAGTGTATCGTCGAGCCGGCAGCTGCGGCGAGCCGCCTGGCAGAAGCGCTGCAGCAACTCCAAGCGCAGTCGAGCGCCGAACTGTTCGTGGGCCATTTCAAGCTGCGGCAGATGGATCACCAGTACGCTGAGACGGCGGCCGAGCGCGTTGGCGCGTTTGTGCTCCTGAGGCAGGCGCTCGGCGATCATGTCGCTGGATAGGGCGTCGCACTCGGGGTCATGGGGCGAGGTCAGTTTGTCCAGCGTCAGCTGACGCATCATTTCCCAGCGTGCCAGAGCGCCAACCAGGCTGACCGCCAGGTAGGAAAGGGACGCTATCAGAGACGGCCAGTTGCCGTTGAGCAGCAGCCAGACCGGGGCCATCAGCAAGTTGACGCATAGGGCATGCCGTGTAGATAGCAGCAGCGTGGTGAGTACCGGGGGAAAGCCCAGCCAGAGCATGGCAGGTGCCTCGCCGTGGCGCAGCAGCTCAGCGCACAGCAGATAGCTTGCCAGCAGGGTGATGATTGCCGCGGCACGCCGCGCGGAGGGCGTGCCCAGGCTCATCAGAGTGGCCGTCAGCAGGGCCATGCTCAGTGCCGCCGGCAGCAGGATGCGATCGAAGTGGCCCATCTGGTAATGCCACAGGGCCGCGCCAGCGGTCAGCAGAGTGACCCAGGCGTGGAAAAAGGTATAGAGCCCCGGGTGAGGCAAGCTGTCCAGGTGTTTCATGAGCCTACCCCTCTTCGATGATGATCAGTGGCTGGCGCTGATCTCGGAGAGCCTGATATTCGCTGGCCAGGGTCAGCGGTCGAGCCAGGGTGACAATCCGGCTGCGCAGCGGGGTGGGCATGTCATCCAACAGAGTCTTGCGCCGCTCGCGGGCCTGCTCGAGATCGCGGCTGATCAGCAGGGTGGCCAGGGTGCGGTTGTCGAGTTTGTAACAGGCCTCGTAGTCGTTGAGGCGCTGGCTGAGCTTGCTCATCAGTGGCCAGAACTGCCGACCCTGGGTGCGTATAAGCACCAGCTCGGCGTATGAGCCTTCCCGTTCACTGCGCACGACTTCGCGAGGCAGGTCTTCACCCAGTTGATGAACTGACCACAGCCGGGCACCGGGGATCAGCCGTCGCCGCCGGCCGATCCGCAGCCAGGCAGATTGCACCTCTTGGGCGCGGGCGAGACCCAATAGCATCAGGCCAACCAGCAACATGGCAATCAGCAGCGTCTGGCCTACGTCGAGGTCGGCTTGGACCTGCCAGACAGCGTAGCCCGCCAGCAGGCTATGCAGGATCATTAACCAGATAGGCTGCGGCAGCATCAGCAACAGCGCGAAGCACCACAGCCAGACGGTTTGATGCTCGGAATCGACATTGAACAGGCCTGCCAGCAAAAAACTGGGAAGCAGCTGCCAAGGGACGCTGGACGGCCAGCGTACGCTGCACTTCAGCGTCAGCGACGAGCCTGTCAGCCACAAGCCTGCGAGCACCAGTAACATGCCGCTGGGCAGCATGGGTGCCGACAGGGCGAGCATAATGAGAAGGAGGGCGCATCCCAGCATGGCCGCTTGCAGTGGGCCGACTTTGTACTTGCTTCCCATGGGCCTTATATTGTTTCCCTTGCGCAATATTGCATGATGATACCGGCCCTGGAGCCGCCTACGAGGAGTTTTTGTTCCGCATGTCATCACACTACTCAGAGGCCGTCGCCGGCAATGACGGCATAGCGCCGATCACCGATGTCGACGCCTACGTGACGCAGTTGGGTCAGCAGGCCAGCGCCGCTGCCGCCATGATGCGGCGTTGCACTACGGCTAGCAAGAATTCGGCTCTGCTGGCGATGGCTCGACACCTCGATGAGTCGCGCGCCAGCGTTCTCGAGGCGAATCAACAGGATCTGTTGCGTGGTCGGGAAGCGGGCCTCGATGATGCCCTGTTGGATCGACTGGCGCTGGATGATGCGCGTGTCGATGCGATGATCAACGGCCTGAAGCAGGTCGCCGGGTTGCCCGACCCTGTCGGCGAAATCGATGGCTTGCGGGCGCGGCCCAGCGGCATTCAGGTCGGCCAGATGCGGGTGCCGCTAGGCGTCATCGGTATCATCTACGAGTCTCGGCCCAACGTCACCCTGGAAGCGGCCAGTCTGTGTCTCAAGTCCGGCAACGCCTGCATTTTGCGCGGCGGCTCCGAAGCCCGGGACAGCAACGCTGCCCTGGCGAGCTGCATTGCTGCCGGCCTTGCCGAGGCCGAGCTGCCGGCGGCGGCCGTGCAGGTGGTGGCGACCACTGACCGCGCCGCGGTGGGGCGTCTGATCGCCATGCCCGAGCACGTCGATGTAATCATTCCTCGCGGCGGCAAGTCGTTGATCGAGCGCATCACACGCGAGGCGCGAGTGCCGGTCATCAAGCACCTCGACGGTGTCTGTCACGTCTACGTCGACGCCACGGCCGATCTGGACAAGGCGCTGGCGATCGCGGTCAATGCCAAGACCCAGCGCTACGGCACCTGCAACACCATGGAGACCCTGCTGCTGGACGCGCCGATTGCCGAGACGCTGCTGCCAAGGCTCGCCGCGGCCTATGCCGAGCACGGTGTCGAGCTGCGCGGCTGTCCGCGAACCCAGGCCCTGTTACCCGGCGTGGTGCCGGCCGAGGAGGCCGACTGGCATGCCGAGTATCTGGCACCTGTGCTGGCGATCCGGGTGGTCGATGGCATCGAGGCGGCGATGGATCATATCGGCCATTACGGCTCTCATCACACCGATGCCATCGTCACCGAGCACTACGGCCTGGCTCGCCGCTTCCTGGCCGAGGTTGATTCCAGCTCGGTGATCGTCAATGCCTCGACTCGCTTCGCCGATGGCGTCGAATATGGCCTGGGGGCCGAGATCGGCATTTCCACAGACAAACTGCATGCCCGCGGCCCGGTGGGTCTCGAGGGGCTGACCACCCGTAAATACGTGGTGATGGGCGATGGTCATGTCCGTGGCTGATGATAGTCCATCGACCGGCGCGATGAGTCGCCCGCCTCGGGTGGCGATGCTCGGCGGCACCTTCGACCCGGTGCATCTTGGCCACCTGCGCAGTGCCGTGGAGCTTCGCATGCAGCTGGGGCTGGACCGCGTACATATGATCCCTGCCCATGTGCCGCCCCATCGGGCGGCGCCGGGTGTTTCCAGCGCCGAGCGCCTGGCGATGCTGCGCGCCGGCATTGGCGACACGCCGGGGCTCTATGCCGACGACCGTGAGCTCCGGCGTGAGGGGCCGTCCTATTCTGCCGATACCCTGAACAGCCTGCGCGAGGAATACGGCGGTGAGGCGCGACTGTTGATGGTCGTTGGCCACGATGCCTTTTTGAAGCTTGCCGACTGGCATGACCCCGAGGCGCTCTTCGCTCAGGCGCATGTGGTGGTCATTGCTCGGCCCGATCACGCTGCTCCCTTGCCGCCAGCGCTTCAGGAACTCATCGCCGGTCGCGAGGTCCAGACCTGCGAGGCGCTGTTTGAAACGCCAAAAGGCAGCCTCATGCAGCTGGCTCTGCCCAGCCGTTTGGCGGTGTCCGCCACCGCTATTCGTCGCTGGCTGGGAGAAGGAGAAAGCGTGCGCTACCTGCTGCCCGAGGCGGTGCTCTCGCATATTGCCCGGGGCGGGCTATATCGCGGTGCATGAGGCGCTGTCGCCAGGGTCTCAAACGGGTAGAATAGGCGTTGAACCATGCATTCATGAATGAGGCGATATGCACATCGACGTTTTGAAACCCCTGGTCATCGATGCCCTGGAGTCACTGAAGGGCCAGGACATCACCACTCTCGACGTATCCGATTTGACTGATGTGACCGATCAGATGGTGATTGTCAGCGGGACCTCCAGCCGTCACGTGGCGGCGCTTGCCAATAACGTGGTCGAGACCGTCAAGGAACATGACGTGATGCCGCTTGGCGTCGAAGGCCATAGCGGTGCCGACTGGGTGCTGGTCGATTTGGGCGACCTGGTGGTTCACGTGATGCTTCCCGAAGCCCGTGACCTCTATGACCTCGAGCGGCTGTGGACCGAGTTGCCCCGCGATGGCGCCCATGAGCGCCAAGGCGGAGGCCTGGCGTGAAGTTGCGCGTGCTGGCGGTCGGCACGCGCATGCCTGACTGGGTGGAGAAGGGCGTCGAGGAGTATCGCAAGCGCCTGCCCCGGGACTTCGCCCTGGAAATACACGAGATACCCCCCGGCGCCCGGGGCAAGAACGCCGACACGGCGCGAGCCATTGCCCTGGAAGGCGAGCGGATGCGTGACAAGCTGCGCGGCAACGAGCAGCTTGTCGCGTTGGAAGTAGGCGGCAAGCCCTGGAGTACCGAACAGTTGGCCCAAGAGGCCGATCAGTGGCGTCTGGAAGGACGTGATGTGGCACTGCTGATCGGTGGGCCTGAGGGGTTGGAGCCTAAACTGTCGGCGAGTGCTCACCAGCGCTGGTCGCTGTCGCCGCTGACGCTGCCGCATCCGCTGGTGCGTATTCTGCTGGCCGAGCAGCTCTATCGGGCCTGGACCCTGCTGGTCGGCCACCCTTATCACCGTTGAGTCGTCTAAGGCCGAGAGCCTGTCGCTCCCGTGGAGAGTGATCGTTTTGATGTTGTCGGAATCCGCGAGTGCCCCTCATGCGTAAGCATCGTCAGGCGCTGAAGAATGCCCGTCAGGAAATGCATACCTTCCGCGTCCGCTCGCTGGTCGCGGCTTGCCTGGTGGTCCTGCTCACCGGTGCCTTGATGGCGCGGCTCGTCTATTTGCAGGTGGTCCAGCATGATGTCTACATCACGCGCTCGGAGAACAACCGGGTCCGGGTCGAGCCCCTGCCGCCCACTCGCGGGCTGATCTATGACCGTAACGGCGAGCTTCTGGCCGAGAATCGACCGACCTACAACCTTACCCTGGTGCGCGAGCGGGTCGATGACATCGATGCCACCCTGGGGCTGCTGATCGATCTTCTCGATCTGCCTGATGCCGAGATCGAGGCGTTCCGCGAGCGCTCCCGGCAGCGCCAGCGACCCTTTCAGCCGGCATTGTTGATGAGTGATCTCAGCGAGGAGCAGATCGCCAAGCTCGCCGTCAATCGCTATCGCCTGCCGGGTGTCGAGGTCGAGGCTCAGCTGCTGCGCTACTATCCGGATGCCAAGATCATGTCGCATGCGCTGGGGTTCGTCGGGCGCATCAACGCAGAAGAGCTCAATCAGCTGGATCCCGGCAACTACGCCGGCACCCACTTCGTCGGCAAGACCGGCATCGAGCGTTACTACGAGACAGAGCTTCACGGCCAGGCAGGGCTGCGCAAGGTTGAAACCAATGCCCGGGGGCGCGTGCTGCGCGAGCTGGGGCGCACCGATCCCGTGCCAGGAAAAAACCTGACGCTCACCATCGACAAGGACCTTCAGTCCCTGGCCGTTGACCTGATGGACGGACGGCGCGGCTCTATCGTGGCCATCGCCCCGCAGACCGGCGAGATTCTGGCCATGGTCTCGACGCCCGGTTTCGACAGCAACCAGTTCGTGACCGGTATCGATGTGGCGTCTTACCGGGCGCTGCAGAACAATATCGACCTGCCGCTCTTCAATCGCGCCGCTCGCGGTCACTATCCGGCGGGCTCGACGATCAAGCCTTTCATGGCGCTGTCTGGCCTGATCGAAGGGGAAATTACGCCCAGCGATACCATCTATGATCCGGGCTATTACCAGTTGCCCAACGATTCGCGTCGCTATCGCAACTGGCTGCGCTGGGGGCATGGCAAGGTCGACATGGAGCGCGCCATCACGGTGTCCAACAACACCTATTTCTATAGCCTGGCCCATGAGGTGGGTATCGATGCTATCAGCGAACATATGCATCAGTTCGGCTTCGGTGAGCACGTTACCCAGGACGTCTATGGCGAGAGCACTGGCTTGATGCCCTCGCGCGAATGGAAGCGCGAACGCTTCAACCAGCCCTGGTACCCCGGTGAGACCCTTTCGGTGGGGATCGGGCAAGGTTATCTGCAGGTCACACCGCTTCAACTGGCGACGGCCACGGCCGTGTTGGCGAACCGCGGTCACTGGGTCAAACCGCGACTGGCCAAACGCATCGGCGGCGAGGAGGTGCCGGTCGACTTACCGGATACCAAGGATGACATCACCATCGAGAACCCTGAGTGGTGGGATGACATCTACGCTGGCATGGAGAACGTGCTCTCGGGGCGTGAGGGCACGGCGCGGCGTGCCGGCAAGGGCCTTGAGTACCGCATGGGCGGCAAGTCGGGTACCGCGCAGGTGTTTTCGCTTGGTCAGGATGAGAAGTACAACGCCGATGAGCTCGCCGAGCGGCTGCGTGACCATGCGCTGTTCATCGCCTTCGCGCCGGTGGATGACCCGCAGATCGCGATCTCGGTGGTCATCGAAAATGCCGGCGGCGGCAGCAGTCATGCCTCTTATCTGGCACGCGACATGGCGGATGCCTGGCTATTGGGGAACGACGATGAAGATGACGCCCAGGGAGATGACGCATGACGGCGCTGAGTGATCTGACTAGGTCTCTGCGCGGCCGTCCGGTCAGGCCACCTCAGAGTGGCATGTCGCGACGCAAGAGCCTGTGGATGCGTGTGCATCTGGACCCCTGGCTGGTGCTGTTGCTGCTGGTGCTGATGGGGGCGGGGCTGGTGGTGCTTTACAGTGCCAGCGGGCAGAGTATGGTCGTGGTAGAGGCGCAGGCCTTGCGCCTGGGCGTGGCCCTGATGGTGATGTTCGTGCTGGCCCAGCTGTCTCCCGTGACCCTGATGCGCTGGTCGCCACTGGCCTATGGCGGGACCCTGCTGATGCTGGTGGCGGTGGAAGTGATGGGTGATGTCGGGATGGGGGCCAAGCGCTGGCTGGTCATCCCCGGGGTGATGCGCTTTCAGCCCTCGGAGTTGATGAAGTTGGCTATGCCGATGATGCTCGCCGCTTATCTGGGGCGGCGTCAGCTGCCGCCACGACTGCCGGATTTGCTGGTCTGTGCGCTGATCCTGGCGGTGCCCGTGGTCCTGATCGCTCGGCAGCCGGATCTCGGTACCTCACTGCTGGTGGCGACGGCTGCCGTGTTCGTGGTGTTGCTGGCCGGATTGTCCTGGCGTTTCATCGCCTTCCTCAGCGTGCTGGTTGCCTCGGCCCTGCCACTGTTGTGGATGAACATGCATGACTATCAGCGCCAGCGCGTGCTGACCTTTCTCAACCCCGAGAGCGACCCGCTGGGCGCCGGCTGGAACATCATTCAGTCGACCACCGCCATTGGCAGTGGCGGGGTATTCGGCAAGGGCTGGCTGGAGGGGACGCAGTCCCAGCTCGAGTTCCTGCCCGAACGCCACACCGACTTTATCGTCGCGGTGCTTGGCGAGGAATTTGGTCTGGTGGGCATGCTGCTGGTGCTGTGCCTGTACCTGCTTATCGTCGCTCGGGGCCTATGGCTCTCCAATGGCGCCCAGGACAGTTTCGGTCGCCTGCTGGCGGGCAGTATCATTTTGACCTTCTTCATCTATGTATTCGTCAATGTGGGCATGGTCAGCGGTATCCTGCCGGTGGTGGGCGTGCCGCTACCGCTGGTCAGTTTCGGCGGGACCTCCAGCGTGACCTTGATGGCCGGTTTCGGTATTCTCATGTCCATTCATTCCCATCGGCGGTTATTGCCCCGTTAGGGGGCATTGACCACGGAGAGCCCTGATCGATGATCGCAGGACGTACGACAAGGAAGCTGTTGCCCCTCATCGCCGGGCTTGGGCTGGGCCTGGGTCTGTGCACCCAGGCGGCGAGTGCCGCCGACAGTCAATACGATGAGCATTTCGACCCGTCCACGCACCCTGAGGTGGCGGCACTGGTCGACGAGCTGGCCGGACAGGGCATCGAGCGGGACTGGCTGACTGATGCGCTGAGCGACGCCGACTATCGGCAGGCAGTGCTGGATGCCATGGCAGGTGCCGCCGAGCGTCATCTGCGCTGGGATCAATACCGTGCCATTTTCCTCAAGCCCGCACGCATCGAGCGCGGTGCGGCCTTCATCGCCGAGCATCGTGAGGCGTTTGCGCGAGCCGAGGCCGAGTATGGCGTGCCGGCGCCGGTGATTGCCGCCATCATCGGCGTTGAGACCGACTATGGGCGAGTGACGGGCAGTCACCGCGTGCTGGATTCGCTGGCCACCCTGGCATTTCATCATCCCAAGCGTGGCGACTTCTTCCGCGGCGAGCTGGCGGCCTTCCTGGAAATTACTCACCAGGCCGGTGTGGCCCCGGGAAGCCTCAAGGGCTCCTATGCCGGCGCCATGGGCTATCCCCAGTTCATCCCCACCAGCTACCGGGCCTATGCCGTCGACTTCGACGATGATGGCGTGCGTGACCTGTGGCGCAATCCGGTCGATGCCATTGGCAGCGTGGCCAACTACTTCGCTGAACATGGCTGGCGCCCCGAGGGCGAGCTTTATGTCGAGGCCAGCGGCCCCCAAACGCCACCGGCGACGATAGATTTCAATCAGACACGGCCGCCCTATGCCCGGCTCTCCATGCTGGCCGAGGCGGGTGTCGTAGCCGACTCGCAAGACCGCCTGGCAGCCAACGCCGAGGTGATTCCGCTGGCGCTGGATCTGGCCGATGGCGCCTACCGCTACCGGCTTGGTCTGTATAATTTCTATGTAATCACTCGCTACAACCATAGCCACCTCTACGCCATGGCGGTGACTGAGCTGGCCGAGGCGATTGCTCGGGAGGAGTCGGCATGAAGCCATTGTGGATACTGCTTCCGGCTATTGCTCTGCTGGCGGGCTGCGCCGCTGGCGGTGGCAGTGTGCAGCCGGTGAGCTCATCAGCGCCGCCGGCGGACGCGGGTACCGCCGGTGGCCGCTATGCCATGTCCAGCGATGCCTACCCCGAGACGCCGCCCGACGTGGCCAATGTGCCCGATGCGGTGCCGCGTCCTGAGCCACGCGCCAGCGGGGGCAATCGTTCGACCTACGAAGTCTGGGGCAAGACGTATCACGTGCTCGACGATCCGCGGGGCTATCGACAGGAGGGCACGGCGTCCTGGTATGGTAAGAAGTTTCACGGCTATGCCACCGCCAGCGGCGATATCTACGACATGTACGAGATGTCGGCGGCCCATCGTTCCCTGCCGCTGCCGAGCTATGTTCGCGTCACTAACCTGGATAACGGTCGCCAGGTGATCGTGCGGGTCAACGATCGCGGCCCCTTTCACGGTAGCCGCGAGATCGACTTGTCCTATGCGGCGGCGGCCCGGCTCAATATTCTGGATCGAGGCACCGGCCGGGTCAGGGTCGAGGCAATCGACCCGGTGGCCTGGCAGGCTCGCCACTCCGGCAAGACGCCGGCCGGCAACGATACGGCAGGCACGAGCACCACAGCCCGTCGCAATGCGCCGGAGCAACAGGCGACGTCTGATCGCGACGTCGCTGAAAACGCCGACACCGACGGTTCGCTTTTCCTCCAGGTCGCGGCCTTGGGGTCTCAGGGCAATGCCCAGGCCCTCAAGACCCGCTTGGAGGACGAGCTCAACCAGCCGGTTCGCGTGACCAGCGATGCTCGCCTGCACCGCGTGCAGGTGGGCCCGCTGGCCGCTACCGGGGACCTTGAATCGGTGCGCGAGGCCCTGCGTCGTGCAGGCTTCGATCAGGCCCTGGTGATTCATGACGGCACCTGAGACGCGTGCCGCTGTCCCATTTAATTCCCTTCGCTCAACGCCACGAGAAATGTTGTCATGAAAGTCTCACTGTTCCGCGCCGGCCTCGGCCAACGCCTGATGTCCGCGCTCCTGCTGTGCCTGATGTGTTTTGCCCTGCCGCTCCAGGCGCAGGAGGTCGACAGTCCCCGACCACAGACCATGATTCCGTCGCCGCCGAGTCTCGCGGCTTCGTCCTGGATCCTGATGGATGCCGATACCGGCGAGGTACTGGTCAGCCATAATGCCGACGAGCGACTGCCGCCGGCCAGCCTGACCAAGCTGATGACCGCCTACCTGGTCGAGCATGAGCTGTCCCGCGGCAACATCGCTCGCGATGATCAGGTGTTGGTCAGCGAGAAGGCCTGGCGCACCGGCGGCTCCCGGATGTTCATTCAGGAGGGCTCTCAGGTCAGCGTCGATCAGCTGCTCAAGGGGGTGATCATCCAGTCCGGTAATGACGCAAGCGTCGCGCTTGCCGAGCACATTGCCGGCGGCGAGTCCGCTTTCGCGGATCTGATGAACCAGCAGGCGGACCGCATGGGGATGGTCAACACCCATTTCGCCAACGCCACCGGCCTGCCGCATGAGGATCACTATTCCTCGGCGCATGACCTGGCCCTGCTGGCGCGCCACATCATTAATGACTACCCGGAGCAGTACAAGGTATACGCCGAGAAGGAGTACACCTACAACGATATCCGCCAGCCCAACCGCAACCGTCTGCTGTGGCGTGATTCCAGCGTCGATGGCCTTAAGACTGGTCATACCGAAGCCGCAGGCTACTGCCTGGTGGCCTCTGCCAAGCGCGACGATATGCGCCTGATCTCGGTGGTGATGGGCACCAATTCTGACGAAGCGCGCGCCCAGGAATCCCAGAAACTGTTGAGCTATGGCTTCCGTTTCTACGAGACCATGGAGCTCTATCCGCAGGGCGCTGTACTCGCCACGCCGCGCATCTGGGGTGGCGAAAAGAACAACCTGCGCCTGGGGGTCGATCGCGAAGTTCGCATGACGGTTCCCCGCGGCCGGGGCGAAGAGCTGGCTGCGCGCCTCAACCTGCCGGCATCGATCGATGCCCCGGTGGAAGCAGGGGAGCGCCTTGGCACCCTGGAAATCAAGCTGGGTGATGAGGTGATCGGTGAGCGTCCGCTGGTGGCGCTGGAAAGCATTGATCAGGGCGGCATCTTCAAGCGTCTGCTGGACAGCGTTCGACGCTTCATCAGCGGCCTGTTCGACTGAGCGCGGTTAGTAGTGATCAAGACAGCGGGCGGCCATCAGGGCCGCCCGCTCTTGGTTGAGGGGGATAGGTTGAGTAGAATACTGGGATAAACCATTCGTTGAGTACGCTCATGACCGACAAGTCCCTGCGGGACATGCGCCTCGCCGGCGCTCCCGCGTCAGCTCACGCCACCGAACTCGAATACCCCTGCGACTATTCGCTGAAGATCGTCGGTGACGCCGTCGAAGGGTTGAGCGAGTTGGTGATCAAGATTGTCGAAGACCACGACTCGGCCTTCGATCGACAGACCGTGCGTCTGGTGGATAGCCGCAACGGCAAGTTCCAGTCGGTGCGCCTGACCATCACCGCGACCGGTCCCGAGCAAATCGCCGCCCTGCACGCCGACCTCAAGGCCTCTGGCCGCGTGCACATGGTGATCTGATGCCCGAACTCGAGGTCTATCGGCTCGGTCGGCAGCCTTATCTGCCGGTCTGGCAGGCCATGCGTGAGCTCACCGATCTCCGCGGGCCCGACCAGCCCGACCAACTGTGGCTGGTCCAGCATGACCCGGTGTTCACTCAGGGGCAGGCAGGGCGCCCCGAGCACCTGTTGATGCCCGGCGACATTCCGGTGGTCGAGACCGACCGTGGCGGGCAGGTGACCTACCATGGTCCCGGCCAACTGGTGATCTATCCGCTGCTCGACGTCAAGCGTGCCAAGCTTGGCGTGCGCAGCCTGGTCACCGCGCTGGAAGAGGCCGTGGTCGATGCCCTCGCGGAGCATGGTATCGCGGCAAGGGCGCGGCCTGACGCCCCGGGGGTCTATGTGGGTGATGCCAAGATCGCCTCTCTGGGGCTTCGCATCCGTCGTGGTTGCAGTTTCCATGGTGTGGCTGTGAACCTGGCTATGGATCTGTCGCCGTTTGGGCGCATCAATCCCTGTGGCTATGCTGGTATGGCCATGACCCAACTCGCCGACCTGGTCGATGGCGTCCCTGATGTAGACGCCGAGACCCATCGCCTGGTCCGTTGTCTGGCCGCGCGGCTTGGCAACATGCAACTCACCGACAAGCCCGGCATGCCGCCTTCTCTGGTTTCCGACCAGAGCGCGAGTGCCTAACGTTTACGAGCGCAGGATATCCTGATCATGACCGAAAGCACCGCTACCCCCGTGACCCCGTCCACCGCCGATGCTGCTGCCGCCAAGAAGAAGGCCAGGGTCGAGCGCGGCGTCAAGCTGCGCGGCGCCGAGAAGGTCGCCCGCATTCCGGTCAAGGTGATTCCCACCGACAACGTGCCGCGCAAGCCAGACTGGCTGAAGGTGCGCATGCCGATCTCGCAGGAGGTGACGCGCATCAAGCAGACCCTGCGCAAGCATGGCCTGCACACCGTCTGTGAAGAGGCGTCCTGCCCCAATCTGGGCGAGTGCTTCAACGGCGGCACCGCGACCTTCATGATCCTCGGTGACATCTGCACCCGCCGCTGCCCGTTCTGTGACGTCGCCCATGGCCGTCCCAACGCGGTCAACGAGAAAGAGCCGCGGGAGCTCGCCGAGGCCATCGCCGAAATGCGCCTGAACTACGTGGTGGTCACCTCGGTGGATCGCGATGACCTGCGCGACGGTGGGTCGCAGCACTTTGCCGACTGCATTCGCGAGATTCGCAACGACAGCCCGGAGATCGAGATCGAGGTGCTGGTGCCGGACTTCCGTGGCCGCATGGAAGTGGCGCTGGACACCCTCGAACAGACGCCGCCGGATGTCTTCAACCACAACCTGGAGACCGTGCCGTCGCTGTACCGCAAGGTGCGTCCCGGGGCCGACTATCAGTGGTCGCTGGATCTGCTCAAGGGCTACAAGGCGCGTCGCCCGGATGTCATGACCAAGTCCGGCCTGATGCTCGGCGTCGGCGAGACCGACGAGCAGGTGATCGAGGTGATGCGCGACCTGCGGGCTCATGGCGTCGATATGCTGACCCTTGGTCAGTACATGCAGCCGTCCAAGAACCACCTGCCGATCGATCGCTGGGTACACCCGGATACCTTCGACTGGTTCGCCGAGCAGGGCAAGGCGATGGGCTTCAAGCACGTCGCTTCCGGTCCGCTGGTGCGCTCCTCCTATCACGCCGATCGGCAGGCGCACGGCATCGAGGTCAAGTAAGCCGCGACCGCGAGACCCTGGCTAGCCGCTAGTCACGATTAGCCAGATACAAGAAGGCCGCGCCCCTCGGGGCGCGGCCTTCTTGCGTGTGAGCGGCGCTCGCGTCAGGCGTCGCCGTCTTCTTCCAGGTCCTCGTCGAGCTCTTCGGCAGCATCGGCGTGGGAGAGGCGCAGGCCTTGGGGCGGCAGGGGAGTGCCATCCAGGGTCGGGCCCTGGGCGCCCAGCGTGAGGCGACCCTCGAGGAACCAGCGCACTGCGATCGGATAGATCAGGTGCTCGCGGCTCTGGACCTTCTGCTGAAGGCTGTCTTCGGTGTCTTCGGGGGTGACGTCGACCGCCGCTTGAACCACGACCGGGCCGCCGTCCAGCTCCTCGCTGACGAAGTGCACGCTGACGCCGTGCTCGGTGACGCCGTCGGCCAGCGCCCGGGCATGGGTGTGCAGGCCCTGATAGGCCGGCAGCAACGAGGGGTGGATGTTGAGCATGCGGCCGTAGAAGCGCTGCACGAAGCGCGGCGTGAGGATGCGCATGAAGCCTGCCAGCACGACCAGGTCCGGCTCGTGGCGCTCAATCACCTTGATCAGGGCGCCATCGAAGGCCTCGCGGCTGTCGTATTCGCGGTGGGGCAGGGCGACTGCCTCGATGCCGGCATCCCGTGCGCGCTTGAGGCCGTAGGCATCGGCCTTGTTAGAGACCACAGCGACGATCTCGCCGCCCAGTTCGTCGTAGGACTGAGCGTCGATCAGCGCCTGAAGGTTGCTGCCGCTGCCTGAGATCAGCACCACCACCCGGGGCGTGCTGGCCTGCTCGGCTTCGAAACCGTTGAGGGTGTCGGTTGCCTCGCTCATGCCTTGAGGTTCTCCAGAATGACCTGTTCTTCTTCGCCGCTGCGCGCGACGATCTCACCGAGTTGGTAGACGGTCTCGCCCTGGCCTTCCAGGTGAGCCTTGGCACTCTCGGCGTCGGCGGCGGAGACGGCGATCACCATACCGATGCCGCAGTTCAGCACTCGGTGCATCTCGTGTTCATCGACGTTGCCCTGGGTCTGGAGCCAGTCGAAGACCGCCGGACGTGTCCAGGCATTGACGTCGATGCGAGCCCCGAGCGACTCGGGCAGCACCCGCGGGATGTTCTCGGACAGGCCGCCGCCGGTGATGTGTGACAGCGCATGCACCGATACGCCGCTGTCCTTGATCAGGGACAGCAGGGACTTGACGTAGATGCGGGTCGGGGCGATCAGTGCCTCGCGAAGTGGCACGCCGTCGATATCAGTGTTGAGATCCGCGTCGCTGACCTCGAGGATCTTGCGGATCAGCGAGTAACCGTTGGAGTGCGGGCCGGAGGAGGCCAGTCCGAGCAGTACGTCGCCTTCGCCAACGCGGCTGCCGTCGAGGATCTCGTCCTTCTCGACCACACCGACGCAGAACCCGGCCAGGTCGTAGTCGCTGCCTGCGTACATGCCGGGCATCTCGGCGGTCTCGCCCCCCACCAGGGCACAGCCGGACTGGGCACAGCCCTCGCCGATGCCGGTCACCACGTCGGCGGCGATGTCCACATCAAGCTTGCCCGTGGCATAGTAGTCGAGGAAGAACAGCGGCTCGGCGCCGGCGACCACCAGATCGTTGACGCACATGGCGACCAGATCGATGCCGATGGTGTCATGCTTGCCAAGATCCATGGCGAGGCGCAGCTTGGTGCCGACGCCGTCGGTGCCGGAGACCAGCACCGGCTGGCGATAGCCGCTCGGCAGCTCGCAGAGTGCGCCGAAGCCGCCAAGGCCACCCATTACCTCGGGGCGAGTGGTACGCTTGGCGACGCCTTTGATGCGATCGACCAGGGCGTTACCGGCGTCGATGTCCACGCCAGCGTCCTTGTAGCTCAGCGAGGCGGAATCGGCGGAAGGAGTAGAAGAGGAGTCCGACGGGCTGCGGGTCATGGGCTTTCCTGTCGCAATACGATCATCAAGTGGGGCAAAAGTGGAACGGAATTGTAGCATCGTGAAGGCCGCGCCGCACCGTGGAGAGACACGCGAACAGGGAGAGATGCAATGCGCAGACAGTGGTGGCTAGTACTCGGCCTGGCAGGCTTGATGTGGCTGTTCATCAGCCTACAGCCGATCCTGACGCCCTTTTTCGTCAGCATGATACTGGCCTACCTGGGGGATCCGCTGGCCGACCGTCTGGAGGCGCGCGGCCTGTCGCGGCGGCTATCGGTATCGCTGGTGTTTCTGCTACTGAGCGTGATCCTGCTGCTGGCCCTGTTGCTGCTGGTGCCGGTGCTTGGCCGCCAGATCGGGCAGCTTATCGAATCCGTGCCCGCTATGCTGAACTGGCTGCAGGACACCCTGGTGCCCTGGATTCAGTCGCTGACCGGTCAGGATCTGTCCACGGACATTGATGCCTTGCGTCAAGCCCTGATGGCCAACTGGAAGGAGACCGGTACCTTCGCCGCCACCCTGCTGGCGCAGGTCTCTCGCTCGGGGCTCGCTTTGGCGGCCTGGGTCGGCAATCTGGCGCTGATCCCGGTGGTGACCTTCTATCTGCTGCTTGACTGGGATCGGCTCACTGCCAAGCTGCATGGCTCGCTGCCTCGCCAATGGGAGCCTGCGGTGGTGCGCCTGGCGCGAGAATGCGACGAGGTACTGTCGGCCTTTCTGCGCGGCCAACTGATCGTGATGCTGTGCCTTGGTATCATTTACGCGCTGGGGCTAACCCTGCTTGGCCTGCGCTTTGCACTGCTGATTGGCCTGCTGTCGGGGCTCGTCAGCATCGTGCCGTATCTCGGCGTCATCGTGGGCATCTCGGTGGCCGGCGTGGTGGCCTTCTTCCAGTTCGATAGCTGGCTGCCGCTGCTTGGGGTGGGAGCGGTGTTCGCTGTTGGCCAGTTGGTCGAGAGCCTGGTGCTGCAGCCCAAACTGCTCGGCGACAAGATCGGCCTGCACCCAGTGGCGGTGATCTTCGCCGTACTGGCCGGCGGGCAGCTGTTCGGCTTTACGGGGGTGCTGTTGGCCCTGCCGGTGGCGGCGGTGATCATGGTAGTGTTGCGCTATCTCCATGAAAACTATAAAAACAGTACCTTATATGATGCTCATGGTATCGAACGCCAGGACGAGGAGGCTTCATGAAGCCCGGTGCAGCGCAGCTCCCGCTCGGTGTGGGTATGCGCGACGATGCGACCTTTGCCAACTTCCAGCCTAGCGGCAACGAGACGCTGGTCGGCACCCTGCGTGCCCAGCTCGATGAAACGGGCGAGCCGTTCCTGTTTCTGTGGGGCGGCGAGGGGGTCGGCTGCAGTCATCTGCTGCAGGCGGCCTGTCACGAAGCCAGCGATCGCGACAAGCGTGCGCTCTACCTGCCGCTGGACGAGCTTGGCCACTTTCCGCCACATATGCTCGAGGACAGCGAACGTCTGGACCTGGTCGCCATCGATGATCTGCACCGGGTGCTGGGCCGCAAGCGCTGGGAGGAGGCGCTGTTTCACTGCTTCAATCGCCTGCGCGATGCCGGCAAGCGGCTGGTGATCGCCGCGCCCGCCGCGCCACGCCAACTCGATATCAAGCTGCCGGATCTGGCCTCAAGGCTGACCTGGGGCATGACCTTCCACGTCAAACCGCTGGACGATGCCGGTCGCTTCGAGGCGCTCAAGCTTCGCGCTCGCGTGCGAGGGATGCAGCTGCCGGACGAGGTCGCCCGTTACATCCTGCATCGGGGGCCGAGGCGTCTGGGCGATCTTTTCGGAACCTTGGAGACCCTTGATCAGGCATCGCTTTCGGCTCAGCGCAAGCTGACCATCCCCTTCGTCAAGCAGGCGCTTGACTGGTAAACCCGCCGGCCTGGTTTGCTGGCCTGGCGCTACCTTCATTACCTCTATTGTCTCCATTACCTTCCAAGACGAGCCTTCCAGCCCATGAGCACGCCCAGGATGCCCGCTACGCCCGCCTCATCAACGACGCTGTCATCCGCCGAGCCCTGTCCCTGTGGCGGCCTGGGTGCCTATGGCGAATGCTGCGGGCCGTTGCACCAGGGCGCCGCCGCGAAGACCGTCGCCACGCTGATGCGCTCACGCTACAGTGCATTCGTGCTGCATCTTGAAGGTTACCTGCGCAGGACCTGGTATCCCGATACCTGCCCGACCGACATGGGGCTGTCGTCCCATACGTGCTGGAAGCGCCTCGAGGTACTGAACCATTGGCAACAGGACGGGCATCAGGACGGGCAGCAGGAGCAGGAAGGACAGCAAGGCTGGGTGCATTTTCGTGCCACTTTCCAGGAGCATGGCCGCTGGCAGCGACTGGAGGAGCTCTCACGTTTCACACGCCTGGACGGCAGATGGGTGTACGTGGACGGAGATCCTCAGTTGACGGCGCTCAAACCTGGCCGCAATGATCCCTGCCCCTGCGGTAGCGGCTGCAAGCTGAAGAAATGCTGTGCCGTCTGAACGGCTTCGCAGGCTATGAGTTGGGCGAGGACGATGTTGAAGCGGGAAGCCGTAGCGTCTCAAGTCGTAGCGTATCAAAGTGTTCGAGTAGCAGCCGGTGTTCGGCGCGTTTCTGATGGAAGCCGTCATGCAAGAATGCCTGCAGTGCCAGCGTGCAGTTGGATTCACACATGGCTTCGTAGAAGTGCTGGGCGCGCTTCGCTGCAGCAATCGTCTTGCTGAATTGACGACGCGCCACGGTGATCGGTTCATCGTCGTGGGCAAGCGATGTCAGGCTGCGAGTGCCCCCTTCGCACTGGGGCTTGGGCATATCCATGGCGCTGGCGAAGGATTCTAGCCCCGTCAGGCGGGCTTCACACTCCGTGCCCAGCACGGCCAACAGTCGGCCGGTGGCGGTATCAAGCGTCAGGAAATGAAAGGCCGTACTACGGTAGCGCTGCTTCTCCGCTTGCTCATGTGCCCAGAGTTCCTGGATCTGCCGCTTTGGATGTAGACCGATGGCGAGCAGTGACCTGATGGTATCGATCATGTTGGCCTCCTTGTTGCCTTGGCAGCGCATAGCTTGGGTATCCACCCTCACAGCATAAAGGCTTACGCTGGCCCTCATCTTGATAACCATCAATAAAGCTAACCCTCTGGGGGCGACACTTGCGGCTAACCCATTGGCACGCTTCTACATCCAGGTCTTTGGTGCTTCCCAGGTGTTTGTTTCTAATCAGGTATGTCTATGGTTCCGCGATGTGTGGCTGGGGGAGGCCAGTCAGTGCGGACATCGTATGAAATGCATCGAGTGATTCTCCAGAAACGATAGACGGCAAAAGGCCGCCGATCAGGGATCGGCGGCCTTTTGGGGAGGGAGTTGGCCGGGTATCAGATTGAGGCCGGCCACTCTCTAATGCCACTAGTTACTGGTAGCGGCGTGGGCCTTTTAGCCCGAACTTGCTTTCAAACAAAGCTTACTTGGCGGACTGAGAAGCGGTTTTGACGCTGCTCTCTACCAGTTTCTGGCTCTGCTGAGCGAAGTCCTGATTCAGGGCTACGACCTTCTCTGTGTCGCCCTTGACGCGCTCACCAAGATCCTTGGCGACTTTCTGCTGACCTTCGATGTAGCTGCGCAGGCCTTCGGCATCCTTGATGTCCATGGCGGCGCGCGCCTGGCTCAGGCTGGTGTCGCTGTAGGCCTTGATGGCGTCGAACTGAGCGTTGGCGAGCTTCTCGCTGTAGTCCAGGGTCAGCGCTGCATAGGCGCGGGCCGGACCGAAGAAGAAGGTCTCGAGCTGTTCAGTGGTCTTGCCAAAGTTGATGTTGTTCATGAAGTCGTTCATTGCACACCTCCGTAGAATATCTGGATACGAAGGGTTTTTGACCTTCGTTGCAGTGCACAATAGCAGCTGTTTTGTTGCAGTGCAACATGGATTGCGGCCAAGGCCGTAATCCCATCGGCATGACCGGGTCGCTATCCCCCGGCGAGCTTGGCATGATAGGAGCAAGGATGGGCAGGGATTGGCGATGAGGAACAAGATGTCACAAAAGGACCCGTTACCCCCCTTGGTCTGGGATCCACGCAGGGTACAGATCAGTGGTTTCACGACCGGGGTCTATCAGATCGAATGGCTGTTGGTGAGCCTGGTCATCTTTCATCTGGTGGTAGTAGGCTCGCCACAGATGGGGGGTATGTCCATTGTGGTAGGTACCGCCGGCTATTTCCTGTTCAGTCTGCTGGCGAGTCGGCTCAAGTATTTCGATGAACGCCGTCGCTGGCTCTTGACCCTGCACACTCTGGTCATGGTCGGCTTCATCACCTGGTTCCTGCATGGCACCAGCGGTGTGCAGGGCCCCATGGGCAGTCTCTATCTGCTTGCTGTGGTGACCAGCGCCCTGACCCTGGGGACGACAGCAACCTTGCTATTGGTGGGGCTGATTGCGGCCTGCTATCTGCTTCTTTTTCAGCTCGGTGGCGGGCATTTGCTCAGCGCTGAGGGCCTTCTTGTGGCGGGCTCCAACTTGGTGGTCTTCCTGATTACCGGCTATCTCACGGCGGTGCTGGTGGATGCGATTCATCTGTCGAACCGCATGCTGCTGAATATGGCGACCCGCGATTCACTGACCGACATGCTCAACCGCCGCGCCTTCTTTGAGCTGGTTACCCCCTTTCATGCCGATGGTGTGCGTTACCGGCGCCCGTTCAGCGTGGTGATCATCGACATGGACGATCTGAAGGCCATCAATGATCGTGACGGTCATGCGATGGGGGATCGCGCGTTGCTGGCGGTGGCGAGCTGTCTGGAAGACTGCAAGCGCGATAGCGACCTGGTGGCCAGGCTGGGGGGGGATGAATTCGGCATGTTCCTCCCCAATACTGATGAAGAGGGAGCCATGGCGATGCTCGAGCGCTTGCTCGAGCGAGCCGAGGACGAGTTGCCCCGCATCAGTGTCGGGGTGGCCTCCTATCCTCAGCATGGCGAGAAGCTCGCGACGCTGATGGAGCATGCCGACCATGCCATGTACTCGAGCAAGGTCGCTGGCGGGCATCGCGTTTCCCTGAGCAGTGAGCCTCAGCAATTGGCCAGCTGATTTTTCTACGGCTTCAGATAGTGTTTTCTGAGCAATAAGGACAGCCCGATGAACGATACCCGCATTGAGCGTGACAGCATGGGTGAACTTGAGGTGCCTGCTGACGCCCTGTATGGCGCTCAGACCCAGCGTGCCGTCAATAACTTCCCGGTCAGCGGCCAGCCCATGCCGGTCGCCTTCATTCACGCCATTGCGCGCATCAAGGCCGCGGCGGCCAAGGTCAACGCCGAACTGGGACTGCTGGATGGGCCGCGTGCCGACGCGATACAGCAGGCGGCGCAGGCGATCATTGCCGGCGAGCATGATGATCAATTCCCCATCGATGTTTATCAGACGGGGTCGGGGACCTCGAGCAACATGAACGTCAATGAGGTCATCGCCCACCTGGCGTCTCGGCAAGACCTCGTGGTGGGGCCAAACGATCACGTCAATATGGGTCAGTCGAGCAACGACGTGATTCCGACGGCGATCCACGTCTCGGTGTCCATGGCCGTAAAGGATGCGCTGATGCCGGCGCTTGCGCATCTTCAAGCTACTATCGATGCCAGGGCTGCCGAGCTCGATGGCGTGGTCAAGACCGGCCGCACCCATCTGATGGATGCCATGCCGGTGCGCATGAGCCAGGAGCTTGGCGGCTGGTCGAGCCAGATCTCTCAGGCCATCGAGCGCTTCGAGGACGGGCAGGTGCGGCTTGGGCGTCTGGCCCAGGGCGGCACGGCCGTGGGAACCGGGGTCAACGCTCATCCCGAATTCGCCGAGCGCATGGCCACGGCCTTGAGCGATCAGACAGGCTTGGCGCTGATGCCCAACGACAGTGCCTTCGCCAGCCTCGCCGGCCAGGATGCTGCGGTGGAGCTCTCGGGGCATCTCAAGACCTATGCCTGTGCGGTGATGAAGATCGCCAACGACCTGCGCTGGATGAACTCTGGGCCGCTGGCAGGACTCGGCGAGATCGAACTGCAAGCCCTGCAGCCAGGCAGCTCGATCATGCCGGGCAAGGTCAATCCGGTGATTCCCGAATCGGCGGCTCAGGCCGCGGCTCAGGTCATCGGTCTGGATGCGGCAGTGGCGGTGGCCGGGCAGAGCGGCAACTTCCAGCTCAACGTGATGCTGCCCCTGATCGCCCACAACCTGCATACCGGCATTACCCTGATGACCAACGTCAGCCGGCTGCTTGCCGATCGCGCCATTGCGACTTTCACCGTGCGCGAGGACAACATCGAGGCTCCGCTGTCGCGCAACCCGATCCTGGTCACGGCCCTTAACTCGGTGATCGGCTACGATGCTGCAGCTGCGATCGCCAAGAAAGCCTATCAGGCGGGCAGGCCGATTCTCGACGTGGCCGATGAAGATACCGATCTGGGGCGTGATGAGCTGGAAAGGTTACTGGACCCTGCGGCGCTGACCCGCGGCGGCATTCCCGGCAACTAATTGTCGCCAAGCCAAAGCCGGCCTGGCCAGGTTTGTCGCTATCAGCAAGAGCATGGGCAAGTAGCGCCACCAGTCAGGGTCACCAACGGGGCAACACCAAAAACGCCGCGCTCAAATGAGCGCGGCGTTTTGGTCAGTGGGCATGTTAGATGCTGACGATTAAGGCAGGGCGGGTGCTAGCCAATCGGTCAGGCAGCCTGTGCCTCTCTTCGGGTAGTGATGTGGCGGCTCAGGCGATTCACCTCATCCGCCGAGAGGCGCAGCCCAAGCTTGGTGCGCCGCCAGAGGATGTCTTCGGCGTCGCGGGCCCATTCCCGCTCGAGCAGATAGTCGACTTCGGCGGCAGTGAGGCCGGCGCCGAACGTCTCGCCAAGATCTTCCACGCGGCGGGCATCACCCAGGAAGCTCAGGCAGAGGCTGCCGTAGCTCGAGGCCATGCGACGGGCTCGGGACTCACCGAGGAAGGGGTAGTCTCTTACCAGCCGGGCCATGAAGGCATCCTGACTGCCGATGTCTCCGCCCGGCAGCGGTCGCTCGGCGGTCCAGCTCGGCCCCATGCTCGGCAGCAGAGGGGCCAGCTTGTCCATGGCGGCTTCCGCCAGGCGCCGATAGGTGGTGATCTTGCCACCGAAAATCGACAGCAGCGGTGCGCCCTCATCGTCCAGGTCCAGGGTATAGTCGCGGGTCATGGCCGACGGGTCGGCGGACTCGTCATCGCACAAGGGTCTCACCCCGGAGAAGGTGGTGACGATGTCATCCCGGCTGAGCGTCTGACGGAAGTGCGCGTTGACGACGTCGAGGATGTAGTCGGTTTCCTCGTCGCTGGCATCGACCTTGGCCGGATCGCCTTTGTAGCGGCGGTCGGTGGTGCCGATCAGGCTGAAGTCCTGCTGATAGGGCAGCACGAAGACAATGCGGCCATCGTGGTTCTGCAGAATGTAGGCGCGCTCGTCGACGTTGATGCGGGGCACGACAAGGTGACTGCCCTGGATCATGCGAATGCCATAGCGCGACCGGCGTGTCGTCTTGCCGCTGATGAAAGACTCCACCCAGGGGCCCGCGGCATTTACCAGGGTCTTGGCGCGGCGGGTGATCTGGCGTCCCGTGTCGCGATCCTCGAGGGTAATGTGCCAGGCCCCGTCCTCCTCGCGAGCCTCGATGCAGCGAGTGCGTGTCATGATCTCCGCCCCCTGCTCCTGAGCCTGAAGGGCATTGAGTACCACCAGACGGGCGTCGTCGACCCAGCAGTCGGAATACTCGAAGCCGCGGGTGATGGCTGGCTTCAGCGGGCTCGTGGCATCGAAGCGAAGGCCCTTGGAGCTTGGCAGGCTTGCGCGCTGGCTGAGATGGTCATAAAGGAAGAGGCCGGCACGGATCATCCAGGCCGGACGCAGGTGAGGCTGGTGGGGCAGGATGAAGCGCAGCGGCCAGACGATATGCGGGGCCTTCTTTAACAGCACCTCGCGCTCGTGCAGGGCCTCGCGCACCAGGCGGAACTCGCGGTGCTCAAGGTAGCGCAATCCGCCGTGAATCAGCTTGCTGCTGGCAGAGGAGGTGGCGTTGGCCAGGTCCGCCTGCTCGCACAGCCCGACCCTGAGACCTCGTCCCGCAGCGTCATTGGCGATGCCAACGCCGTTGATGCCGCCGCCGACAACGAAAAGGTCGAGAAGCTCTTGCTGCTGGGGTTCACGCATGGTTCGCTCCGCGAGAAGAGGGCTCAGCGAGGCTCTCTGCGAGACCATGCGCTGGTGAGGCCCATCATGTGTTCGTTTTAGAAAATACAGTATAGGAAAGCGAACACGAAAGATGCAAATCGAAAATGTGTGTCGGGCAGCCCGACTCGGCAGCATGTCACCGGAGCCTGATTCAGTAGTCGAGTTGGCGAGTAGGTGAGTAGGTAAGTAGGTAAGTAGGTAAGTAGGCGAGCAGCAGTCCCCGCCATCGGTGGCGGGGCTGGGGAGTGTGGCGAGAGCGGCTAGCGTGAATGGCAATGCCGGCCGGATAGGCGGGCGGCGGGGATGGGGCCCGAGTATCAGGCCTCGGAAGACGTCGGCGCGATATGCAGGGCCACGTCGTTGCTATCGAGCAGTCGGCGGATCGCTTCGGGCGGCTCGCGATCCGTGAACAGGGCGTCGATCTGGGTAATGCGGCCCTGGCGTACCACCGCATTGCGGTGAAACTTCGAGTGATCAGCGATCAGGAACACCTGGCGAGAATTCTGGATGATGGCCTGAGCGACCCGCACCTCTTGATAGTCGAACTCGAGCAGCGAGCCGTCCTCGTCGATGCCGCTGATGCCGATGATGCCGACGTCGACCTTGAACTGATTGATGAAGTCGATGGCAGCCTCGCCGATGATGCCGCCGTCGCGGGACCGCACCTGGCCGCCGGCGACGATGACGTTGAAGTCTTCCTTGTGCTGAAGAATCGCCGCCACGTTGAGGTTGTTGGTGATCACCTCGAGGCCCTGATGGTACTGCAGGGCCTCGGCGACCAGCTCGTTGCTGGTGCCGATGTTGATGAACAGCGAGGCATGATTGGGAATCTGTGCCGCCAGGTACTCGGCGATCCGGCGCTTGGCCTCGACGTTCAGCGTCTTGCGCGTGTGGTAGGCGGTGTTGACGGTGCTCGATTCCAGGCCTGCGCCGCCGTGCACGCGACGAATCAGCCCCTCATTGGAAAGTGCATTGAGGTCACGTCGAATGGTCTGCGGGGTGACGCCGAAGTCGCGGGTCAACTGTTCGATGGAGGCGTAGCCCTGGTGCTTGACCAGAGCGATGATGGCATCGTGGCGTTTCTGCTGAATCATGACAGGCCCGGCCTGGCTGGAGTTAAGTATGAAGCTAAGTAGGGGCGCGGTTGGCCGCGTTGGGACTTATCTTAGCAAGAAACGGCACGGCATTGGTGTCGTGGCATACCGCATTGGTTGAGCGTTAGACGATGGTGGTATGCGCTGAAGCCGTTCTGACAATTGTTGTAAAACGAAAACCCCATTACCCTTTTCTGATTCGAAAACGAAAGGTGTCGCTGCCCCGTCAGGGCCGCCTGCACCGTCTCGCTAAAGGAATCTGCTTCATGGCCTCCTGCATCCTGTCCATCGATCAGGGAACGACCAGTTCCCGCGCCATCCTGTTTAACCGGGAAGGGGAAATTCTGGCCTCGGCCCAGGAGGAGTTCACTCAGCACTTTCCCGCCGATGGCTGGGTCGAGCATGATCCGGAGGATCTGTGGCGCACGGTCGAAAATAGCTGTCGTGCGGTGCTCGAAAAGGCCGGCCTGGCCGCCGATCAGGTGGCGGCGATCGGTATCACCAACCAACGGGAAACGACCCTGGTGTGGGATCGCGCGACGGGCGAGCCGGTCTATCCGGCCATCGTCTGGCAGGACCGGCGCACCCATGAGGTCTGTCGGCGCCTCAATGACCAGGGCCATGGCGAGCTGATTCAGCAGCGCACCGGCCTGCTTATCGATCCCTATTTTTCGGCGACCAAGCTCAAGTGGTTGCTGGACGAGGTGTCGGGAGTTCGCGAACGTGCCGAGGCCGGCGAGCTGGCCTTCGGCACCGTCGATACCTTTCTGCTGTGGCGCCTGACCGGTGGACGCGTGCACGCAACCGATGCCACCAACGCCTCACGCACGGCTCTGTTCAATATTCACACCCAGCGCTGGGATACGGACCTGCTCGACCTGTTCGGCATTCCGGAAAGCCTACTGCCCGAGGTGAAGGATTCAAGCGATGACTTCGGCACCGTCGAGGCACCTCTGTTCGGCGCCCCGATCCCGGTGGCCGGCATCGCCGGTGACCAGCAGGCGGCGCTGGTCGGACAGGCCTGCTTCCAGCCAGGCATGGGCAAGAGCACCTACGGCACCGGCTGCTTCATGATCCTCAATACCGGCGACAAGGCCGAGACGTCGCGTAATCGCCTGCTCACCACCGTTGGCTATCGACTCAATGGCAAGGTGACCTATGCCATGGAAGGCAGCATCTTCGTTGCCGGTGCGGCCATCCAGTGGCTGCGCGATGGCCTCAAGCTATTCGCCGATGCCGCCGAGACCGAACAGCTGGCCAGCACCACCCGCAGCGGGCACGGTGTCTATTTGGTGCCGGCCTTCACCGGCCTCGGCGCGCCGCACTGGGATCCTCAGGCCCGCGGCGCCATCTTCGGGCTGACCCGTGATACCGGCATCGCCGAGCTGGTCGCTGCCGGCCTGCAGTCGGTGTGCTTCCAGACCCGCGATCTACAGGCCTGCATGGATGACGACATCACGGCCTCCACCGGCACCTTGCGCGTCGATGGCGGCATGGTCGCCAATAACTGGGTGATGCAGTTCTTGGCCGACATGCTGGGGGTGCCGGTGGACCGCCCTCGAGTCCCTGAAACCACGGCGCTGGGAGCGGCGTATCTCGCCGGACTGCATGTTGGCTGGTATCGCGACCTTGAAGAGGTCGCTGCCCTGTGGAACGGCGAGCGCACCTTTATGCCTCAAATGCCCGAGGCGGAGCGAGAAAGGCTTTATCAGGGCTGGCGGGAGGCGGTGCGCCGGGTAAAGAGTGAAGCCCAGGCCGGCGATGATCAGGTGGTCGCGCTCTGAGGATGGCTTGTCGCCAAGCGGTTGAGTTGCCGTGAGTTTTTTTTGAGAATGGGCTTGCATTCTGCAGGGTGATGGGTAGAATACGTCTCCGTTGCCGAGGCAAGCAAGGCTCGCCATGCAACAAGTGATGCAGGACCGTAGCTCAGTTGGTTAGAGCGCCACGTTGACATCGTGGAGGTCAGCGGTTCAAATCCGCTCGGTCCTACCAAGCATCCTTGTAACGGCCAACAGCAGGACCGTAGCTCAGTTGGTTAGAGCGCCACGTTGACATCGTGGAGGTCAGCGGTTCAAATCCGCTCGGTCCTACCAGATTCTAAAACCCCGCAGCCCAAGGTTGCGGGGTTTTTTCGTTTTTGGCGTTTTTTTGCCCTCAGATTTGCCGCTCAGAGCGTGGCGAGGTCGGTGCGCGCGGCAAATACCGTCATCAGCGCTTCGATGCCAGCCTGGTCCTGGTCGTCGAAACGGCCGGGTAGGGGGCTATCGAGATCCAGAAGGCCCCACAGGCCATCATCGCTGACGATGGGGATCACCAGCTCCGAGCGGGAATCCGCGTCGCAGGCGATGTGATCGGCCACCGCGTGGACATCCTCGACCCGTTGGGTTTCACGGCTGCGGGCGGCGGCGCCACAGACACCCTTGCTGAAGGGGATGGGGTTGCAAGCGGGTTTGCCCTGGAAAGGGCCCAGCACCAGTGTTTCGGGCAGGCGGTGCAGATAGAAGCCGGCCCAGTTGAGGCCGGGCACGCTCTGCATGATGAAGGCGCAGGTCTGGGCGCTGTTGGTCAGGGCGTCGCGTGTATCGAGCAGGGCTTCGAGCTGGCGTGCCAGCAGGCCGTAGTCGGTAGCGGGCAGATCAGTTTGGCGTTCGGTCATGATCGTTTCTCTTGCCGTGAAGTAGAAGGTGTCGTGAAGTGGAAGGTGTCATGGGGTGTGAGCGAGCAGGGCGGGTCGCAGATGGCAAAACGCCAGCGCACGTGGCGCTGGCGTTTTGCGTATAGCGGTCGGAACGGGGCCTGGTGATTACTTCCAGCCGGGAACCGCTGCACCCTTGAACAGCTCTTCGGCCTTGGCGATCACGGCGTCGCTCTGATAGGCGTCGACCAGCTGCTGGATCGCTTCGCGGTCTTCATCACCGCCACGCACCACGATCAGGTTGACGTAGGGAGACTCGGGGCCTTCCTTGATCAGGGCGTCGTCCAGGCTCAGGCCGGCCGGCTGGGCGAAGGTGTTGTTGATGAAAGCCAGGTCGACGTCGGGCAGCACGCGCGGCAGCTGGGCAGCCTCGATCTCACGGAACTCGAAGTCGTTCGGGTTATCGATGATATCGATCGGCGTGGCTTCCAGGTTCTGCGGGTCGTCGAGCTCAATCAAACCCTGGTTGTGCATCAGGATCAGTGAACGGCCTTCGTTGGACGGGTCGTTGGGCAGGGCGATGACAGCGCCTTCCGGCAGATCTTCGATGCGCTCGAACTTTTCCGAGTAAGCACCGATCGGGTAAACGAACGTGCGCCCGGCAATGGCGAAGTCATAGCCGCGGTCCTCGACCATGCTCTGCATGTACGGCTCGTGCTGGAAGGCGTTGGCATCCAGGCTGCCGTCGGCCAGCGCGGCATTGGGCGAGACATAGTCGGTGAACTCGACGATCTCGGCGTCCAGGTCGTACTTCTCCTTGGCGATGCCGAGGGCCACCTGCATGACTTCGGTCTCGGGGCCGGCAACGGTGCCGATCTTGAGCGTCTGGTCTTCGTCACTGCCGCAGCCGGCAAGCAGGCTGGTACCGACGAGGGCAGCGGCCCCCAGCAGGCGGGTGGGGCGAAGCAGGTTTGCCAGGGTGTTGGTCATCGTGATGCTCTCCCTTGGGGCTAAAAAGCCGCGAATGATCTCTCGCCGGGTGGGCGAGTTTTTAATGGCAAGCCGGACGGTTGGCGTCCAGCGCTCTCGGGCGACCTGCCATCCCGGCAGGTCGCGATCGTTACTTGTGGTCGGCCTTGCGTACCAGGTGGTCGCCGAGGCTCTGAAAGCCCTGCACCATGATCACCAGAATGGCCACGGTGATCAGCATGACGACCGGGTCGAAGCGGTTGTAGCCGTAGCGTATGCCCAGGTCACCCAGCCCGCCACCGCCGACCGCGCCGGCCATGGCCGAATAGCTGATCAGCGTCACCACGGTGATGGTCATGCCGTTGATGATTCCGCCCTTGGCCTCGGGCAGCAGCACCTTGGTGATGATCTGGTAGGGCGTGGCACCCATCGATTGGGCGGCCTCGACCAGCCCCGGCGGCACTTCGTTCAGTGCACCTTCCACCAGGCGGGCGACGAAGGGGATCGCGGCGATGGTCAGCGGCACGATAGCGGCGTTGGTACCGATCGAGCTGCCGGCGATCAGCCGCGTGAAAGGAATGATCGCCACCATCAGGATGATGAAGGGAATCGAGCGGCCGACGTTGGTGACGATGGCCAGCACCTTCTGGGTCACCGGGTTGGCGAGGATCTGCCCTGGGCGGGTGACGTAGAGCAGCACGCCCAGTGGGATTCCGGCCGCCGCCGCGATCAGCCCGGCGATGCCGACCATGTACAGGGTGTCGAGGGTGGCCTCGAGAATCAGTTCAAGCATCGCGTTGGACATGACCAAGCACCTCCACTTTAAGGTCGTGGGCTTCCAGATATTTGAGAGCCGCGCGGGTGTCGTGGGAATTGCCGATCAGTTCGGCGATCATCAGCCCCAGGGTGCGGCCCTGAATCGATTCGACCTTGGCCTGCAGGATGCTGACATCCACGCCGCATTCCCGGGCCAGGCGTGATACCAGCGGGGTGGCCACGGCGTCACCGCTGAAGGCCAGACGTACCACCGGGTGGCTGCTCACGCTGGGCTCTGCCTCGAGCCGCTCGACCAGTGCCCGGGGCGGTTCAAGTTCCAGGAAGTCGTTGAGGAACTCGCGGCCCAGTTGGGTCCGTGGCGCGGTGAAGAAGTCGCCGACGTCGGCCTCTTCGACCAGCTCGCCGTCGGAAATCAGGCCGACCCGATGGCAGATGGTCTTGACCACTTCCATCTCGTGGGTGATTAGCAGAATGGTCAGCCCCAGCTGTTGGTTGATGTCCTTGAGCAGCTCGAGGATGGAGCCCGTGGTTTGGGGGTCCAGCGCCGAGGTGGCCTCGTCGCACAGCAGTACCTTGGGTCGGCTGGAAAGCGCTCGGGCGATGGCCACGCGCTGCTTCTGGCCGCCGGAGAGCTCGGACGGGAACTTGTCGGCCTTGTCGGCAAGGCCGGTCAGGTCGAGCAGCGGTAGCACCCGCTCCTGGATGGCATCCTTGCTCATGCCCACCAGTTCCAGCGGCAAGGCGATGTTGTCATAGACGCTGCGCGAGGCCAGCAGGTTGAAGTGCTGGAAGATCATGCCGATCTGATGGCGTGCCTGATTGAGGCTCGGACCACTCAGCCGGGTGAGTTCCTCGCCATCCACCTGGACGCTGCCGGTGGTGGGGCGTTCGAGCAGGTTGACGCAGCGAATCAGCGTCGACTTGCCTGCGCCGGACAGGCCGATGACGCCGTGGATGCTGCCTTTAGGGACATGCAGGTCGACGTGCTTCAAGGCCTGAATGGCATGAGCACCGCTGCCGTATGTCTTGGAGACGTTTTCGAGTCTGATCATGGGTCCGTCGAGTCGCTGGCCGATCGAAGTGGCTGCGGCACCGCAAGGCAGAGAAGGGCAGTCCAGAGGGCAAAAAAAAGGCCACCCTGACGGGTGGCCATCAACGCTGGACACACCCTTTTAGCTGCACTTCCCGCGAGGCTCGACGAATCGAGCCAGACGAGGGCGCCCGCAAGCCGGGTACAAATCGGCGCCTAAAAAAAGTGGGGTGAATCTTAGGGTGCCTACCGTGGGGTGTCAACGATCCTGGTACAAGTTTCGGCTTATAGCGCCAATAACCAGTGCATATCGCTGTTATCAAGGCGATGGGTGTCAGATGTATATCAAAAGACCTGCTGTGCGCCGTGTGCGTCTTGGGTTAGGTATTACTTGAGTATGCAAGGCGCCTTTAACTGCAAGCTGTCACAGAGCGCTGTCACAAAGCGCTGTCACAAAGCCCTTTGCTGAGTCCGTAACCGAGCCCTTAACTCAGCCCTTAGCTGAGCCCTTAACTGAGCTCTTAACTGAGCCCTCTCGACAAGGCCCTGCTGGATGGCCTGTCAGGCTGGTAGACTCGACGGTTTGGCGGGCGCTGAGTCGCCCGAATGATGTCGCACGCAGAGGATCGCCATGTTTACCGGTATTGTTCAAGGCACCGCCACCCTGGTGTCAGTGACCGACAAAGAAGACTTCCGGACCTTCGAAATGGCCCTGCCGCCTGAGCTATGCGAGGGCCTGGTGACCGGGGCCTCGGTGGCGCATAACGGGGCCTGCCTGACGGTGACGGCCATCGAGGGCCGTCATGTATGGGTAGACTTGATGCGCGAGACGCTGCGACTGACCAACCTTGGTGCAGTGGAGGTGGGTGATCGCATCAATATAGAGCGTGCGGCGCGCTTCGGTGACGAGATCGGCGGTCATGCCATGTCGGGCCATGTGGTCTGCATGGCACAACTGGTTGAGTTGGAGGAAGCGCCCAACAATCGTCGCCTGTGGTTTGAGGTACCAGCTGCCTATGGCCGCTTCCTGTTCGACAAGGGCTACGTCGGCGTCGACGGCATCAGCCTGACCATTGGCGAAGTGCGTCCCGGTGACGCGGCGGCAGCGCCTCGCTTCTGTGTGAACTTGATCCCCGAGACCCTGGCACGGACCACGCTTGGAGACCGCAAGCCCGGCGATTACGTCAATATCGAAATTGATCCGCAGACCCAGGCGATCGTCGAGACCGTCGAGCGGGTGCTGGCCAGTCGCGGCTGATGGGAAGCGCGGCTGAGGTGGTCTGTGGCTGAGTTGACCATTCCGTCAACTTTGCGTTGGCGACCATGCGTGTCTCTGGCCCGGCGATTGCTTATAAATAGCCTAGCGAATGCCATGACAGCGTAGGATGTCTGTCATGGCGGACAGCAGCGGCCGGTGATCCCATGAGGCTCGCCGGCCGTGTCGTATCAGGATGCCGCCTATCGCATCGGCCTTGGTCGATGGGGTAAGATATGCGGCTTTTCTCGCACCCGGACCATCAGGGTCCACGCGCCAGGGTAGGGTAATGCCGATGTTGAAACGACTGCTCGACAACCACTTCAAGCTCAGCGAACACGGCACCAACGTTCGCACCGAGATCATCGCCGGGGTCACGACCTTCCTGACCATGGCCTACATCATCTTCGTCAACCCGAGCATCCTGTCGGAAGCCGGGGTCGATTACGGCGCAGTGTTTGTGGCCACCTGTGTGGCCGCCGCCATCGGCTGTCTGATCATGGGGCTGTGGGCCAACTATCCAATCGCCATGGCGCCGGGCATGGGCCTCAACGCCTTCTTCACCTATGGGGTGGTGCTGGGCATGGGCTACTCCTGGGAGACCGCGCTGGGCGCTGTCTTCCTCTCGGGCCTGACCTTTTTCCTGCTCAGCGTCTTTCGCATCCGCGAGTGGATCATCAACTCGATCCCCATGACCCTGCGCCTGGGGATCGCGGCAGGTATCGGGCTGTTCCTGGCGATGATCGCGCTGAAAAACGCCGGTATCGTGGTCGACAACCCGGCGACCCTGGTATCCCTCGGTGATCTGACCCAGCCCTCGGCGCTGTATGCCCTGGGGGGCTTCTTCGTGATCACCGCGCTGTCCTACCTGCGGGTCACCGGTGCGGTGATGATTGGCATCCTGGGCGTTACCGTGCTCTCGATGCTGCTGGGCCACAACGATTACAACGGCGTGATGTCGATGCCGCCGTCCGTGGCGCCAACCTTCATGGCCATGGATGTCGCCGGTGCCTTCAACGTGGCGATGTTCAGCGTGATCTTTGCCTTTCTGTTCGTTGACCTGTTCGATACCTCCGGCACCCTGATCGGCGTTGCCCACCGCGGCGGGCTGCTCGACAAGGACGGCAAGCTGCCGCGCCTGGGGCGCGCCATGATGGCCGATTCCACCGCCTCGATGGCGGGTGCTGCACTGGGTACTTCGACCACCACCAGCTACATCGAGAGCGCTTCGGGTATCGCCGCCGGCGGTCGCACCGGCCTCACTGCCGTGGTGGTTGGTGCGCTGTTCCTGATCAGCCTATTCTTCTCACCGCTGGCCGGCTCGATTCCCGCCTACGCCACGGCCGGGGCGCTGCTCTATGTGGCCTCGCTGATGGCGGGTAGCCTGGCGCATGCCGACTGGGATGACGCCACCGAGGCCGCCCCGGTGCTGATCGCCGCGCTGGCCATGCCCCTGACCTTCTCGATTGCCGAGGGTATCGCGCTTGGGTTCATCAGCTACGCTGCCATCAAGACCCTGTCAGGCCGCTTCAGCGACCTGAACCCGGCAGTGATCGTGCTGGCGATTGTCTTCGTCCTCAAATTCTTCTTCCTCGACTGACCACTGGATTCGACCATCGATGAGCATCTACGGCGACTACATCAAATCCGTGATTCGCACCGTCCCCGACTGGCCGCAGCCGGGGGTCAACTTCCGTGATATCACGCCGCTTTTGCAGAACAGCTCGGCTTTTCGCAAGCTGATCGACAGCTTCGTGCACCGCTATCAGGACATGGATCTGGACGCGGTGGCAGCCATCGACGCCCGCGGCTTCATCATCGGCGCACCGCTGGCCTATGAGCTCGGCTGCAGCTTCGTGCCGGTGCGCAAGAAGGGCAAATTGCCGTTTCGCACCATCAGCGAGACCTACACCCTCGAGTACGGCCAGTCTGAGGTCGAGCTGCACGCCGATGCCTTCCATCATGGCGATCGCATCCTGCTCGTCGATGACCTGATCGCCACTGGCGGTACCATGTGTGCTGCAGCCAAGCTGATCACTCGCTCCGGCGGTCATGTGGTCGAGACCGCGACCATCATCGACCTGCCGGAGCTCGCCGGTTCCGACAAGATCCGCGAGGCCGGTTTTGGCGTCTTCGCTGTCTGCTCCTTCACCGAGGACGAGTAAGTCTCGTCCCCCGTTACGTTTTTGGTAATTCGTCATGAGCGCCAACCGCTATCAGCAACACTTCATCGTTTCCTGGGACCAGCTGCATCGTGATGTTCGCGAGCTTTGCCATCAGCTGGTCGAGCGTGACTTCAAGGGGATTATCGCCATCACTCGCGGCGGCCTGATTCCGGCTGCCCTGATCGCCCGCGAGCTCAACCTGCGCCTGATCGATACCGTGTGCATCAAGAGCTACGACCACATGGACCAGGGCGGTCTCGATGTCATGAAAGGCGTCGATCACGACGGTGACGGCTGGCTATTGGTGGATGACCTGGTCGATACCGGCAAGACGGCCCGCAAGGTGCGCGAAATGCTGCCCAAGGCGCATTTCGCTACCGTCTACGCCAAGCCGGAAGGGCGGCCGCTGGTCGATCAGTTCCTGACCGAAGTGGGGCAGGACTGCTGGATTCAGTTCCCCTGGGATATGGGCGTTGCCTACGTCGAGCCGCTGGCGGATCGCGTGCGCGGCGAGGCCTCCGGCGAGAGCGGTGCCTGAGGTCGAGATGTCGGAAAGTACCTCTGCACAACCTCCATTGCCGGAAAGCTGGGATCGTCATCTGGGGGCGGAATTTGGCGCCCCCTACATGCAGGCGCTGCGTGACGCCCTGGCCAAGGACAAACGCGAGCGGCGGATCATCTATCCGCACTCCGCGGACTGGTTTCGTGCCTTCCAGCTGACGCCGCTCGACCAGGTCAAGGTCGTGATCCTCGGTCAGGACCCCTATCACGGCCCGGATCAGGCTCACGGGCTGTGCTTCTCGGTGCAGCCGGGAGTGAAGGTGCCTCCGTCGCTCAAGAACATCTACAAGGAGCTGGCCGGCGATCTAGGCTGCACCCCGGTCGATCACGGCCATCTCGAGTACTGGGCGCGCCAGGGCGTGCTGTTGCTCAATACCGTGCTGACCGTCGAAGCGGGGCAGGCAGCGTCACACCGTGGGCGCGGGTGGGAAACCTTCACCGACAGGGCGATTGCCACCGTCAATGAACAATGCGCGCCCTGTGTCTTCCTGCTGTGGGGTAGCCATGCCCGTCAGAAGAAGGCACTGATCGATACCGGGCGCCATCTGGTGCTTGAATCGCCGCACCCGTCGCCGCTTTCGGCGCATCGTGGCTTCTTCGGCAATCACCACTTTTCCCAGGGCAATGCCTTCCTCGCCGAGCACGGCCGTGACCCCATCGACTGGCAGCTGCCCACTCAGCCTTAACCTCGTCGACCGATACGGGTAGAATGTCGCGCAATTTGTGCATGATCTTCATGCGACAAAGCCGTCATTCGTCCCATCCCGTCGCCCGAAGAGGTCCGCCGCCATGAGCGTTCACGCCATCAACCATCCCCTGGTCAAGCACAAGCTCGGCCTGATGCGTGCCAATGACATCAGCACCAAGAGCTTCCGTGAGCTGGCCGGAGAAGTGGCCAAGCTGCTGACCTACGAAGCCACTCAGGACTTGGAACTCGAACCGACCACCATCGAGGGCTGGAGCGAAGAGCCGATCCAGATCGAGCAGATCAAGGGCAAGAAAGTCACCATCGTGCCGATCCTGCGTGCGGGTCTCGGCATGCTCGACGGCGTCACCGACCTGATTCCCAGCGCCCGCATCAGCGTGGTGGGGCTCTATCGTGATGAAGAGACCCTCGAGCCGGTGCCGTACTTCGCCAAGTTCGCCAACGATATCGAAGAGCGTCAGGCCATCGTCATCGATCCGATGCTGGCCACTGGCGGCACCATGGTGGCGACCCTGGACATGCTCCGTGAGCGTGGCTGCCAGCAGATGAAGGTCATCGTGCTGGTCGCGGCCCCGGAAGGGATCAAGCGTGTCCAGGAGTCTTACCCGGACATCGAGATCTACACCGCGGCAGTTGACGATCGCCTCGACGAGAACGGCTATATCGTGCCGGGCCTCGGCGATGCCGGTGACAAGATCTTCGGGACTCGCTGAGTCGTGACCTGATAGGCCAAAACGCCCCTGACGTGATCACGCAGGGGCGTTTTGCTGTGCGCTGATGTTTCCTGAGTCCTGATGGCAGGGCCAGATTGCTTTGTTTCTCACCTTGGAGACCTGATATGACCGATACGGTGGCCGGCCGCCAGTCCACACAATCCTTGCCGCGCATTCTGCTTACCGGGGTGCAGATGCTGTTCGTCGCCTTCGGTGCACTGGTGCTGGTGCCGCTGCTGACGGGGCTTGACCCTAACGTGGCGCTGTTCACGGCGGGGGTGGGTACGCTGGTGTTCCACAGCGTTACCCGCCAGAGCGTGCCGGTGTTTCTGGCCTCGTCGTTTGCCTTCATCGCGCCCATCCAGGGCTCGGTCCAGAACTTCGGCATTCCCGCGACCATGGGCGGCCTGATGGCGGCGGGCGTGGTCTATGTGGTGATTTCCCAGTTCGTGCGGATCAAGGGCACCGCCTGGCTGCATCACCTGCTGCCGGCGGTCGTGGTGGGGCCAGTGATCATGGTCATCGGCCTGGCGCTGGCCCCGGTGGCAGTGGACATGGCGACGGGCGAGACCAGCGACGCCATCGGCTATGGCCAGGCGCTGGTGCTGTCGATGTCGAGCCTTTTGGTGACGCTGGTGCTGGCGGTCTTCGGTCGCGGCCTGATTCGCCTGGTGCCGATCATGGGTGGCATCGTCACCGGCTATGCACTGGCGCTGCTGATGGGGGTGGTCGACTTCACGCCGGTCAATGAGTCGGCCTGGCTGGCGCTGCCGTCCTTCACGGCCCCGACCTTTCATTGGGCCGCGATCCTGTTCATGATCCCGGTGGCCATCGCGCCGGCGGTGGAGCATATCGGCGACATGGTCGCCATTGGTTCGGTGACCAAGAAGAACTACCTCGAGAAGCCCGGCCTGCATCGCACCCTGCTGGGCGATGGCCTGGCCACCAGCGTGGCGGCGCTGTTTGGCGGCCCGCCCAATACCACCTATTCCGAAGTGACCGGTGCAGTGACACTGACCCGTGCCTTCGATCCGCGGATCATGATGATCGCCGCCGTGACCGCCATCGTGCTGGCTTTCCTCGGCAAACTCGGCGCGCTGCTGCAAACCATCCCTGCCCCGGTGATGGGCGGCATCATGACGCTACTGTTCGGTTCGATCGCGGTGGTGGGCATGAACACTCTGGTGCGCGCCGGCCATTCGCTGACCGCACCGCGCAACTTGGTGGTGGTGTCGCTGATTCTGGTCTTCGGTATCGGTGGCATGCAGGTGGGCGGCGGCCAGTTCACCCTGCAGGGCGTGAGCCTGGCGGCGCTGGTGGGCATCGTGCTCAACGCCGTGTTGCCGCCGGCCAAAGAAGGTGAGTAGGGCGATTGAACCGTTAAAGCGAATGTCTCAGGCGTGATGCTGTTCATTCCCGCCGTCTGAGAAGGACGGCGGGGTATTGGCGCTGACGATCACACATTCGCTGTCGCTTGCATTGCGAAAGCGGTGGGGCAGGCGTGAATCGAAGTAGTAGGCATCGCCTGCCTTCAAATGCTGCACCTCGTCGGCGACCTGCAGCTCGATAGTGCCGGCGATCACCACCCCGCCTTCTTCCCCCTCGTGCTCCAGCATTTCCTGGCCAGTATCCGCCCCGGGCGGGTAGTGCTCGTGGATGATCGACATGCTGCGGTTGGGCCTGCGCGCGCCCACCAGTTTCCATGACAGAGTGCCGTCGCCGATCTCGGTAAGTTCGCTGGAGCGATAGAAGACCTGCTCCTGAGATTCGCTATCACCGGCGAAGAACTCGCTGATTGAGACCGGCATGGCATCGAGAATCTTCTTCAGCGAGCTGACCGAAGGGCTGACACTGTTCTGCTCGATCAGCGAAATGGTGCTGTTGGTGACTCCGGCCCGTTTGGCCAGTTCGCGCTGTGATAGCTCACGCGACAAGCGCAATTGCTTGAGGCGATTGCCGACGTCGAATCCACTCATGGGCGGCCCTTGTTGAACATCTTTTACAGCATGATACCCACTCATGAGCGGGAACTTAAGGGCATGGCGGTCTCTAATCTAAGACCATGGTGGTCAACTTGCGTCATAAGGGTTCGTGACGGGGCGCTTTGCGTTAGGCTGGCACCAGCGATAATCCTTGTGAATCAGGGACCAAACGAGGGCTTGAGATGACGCATTATGAAGTGACAGGCCTGATTTTGGCCGGCGGCCAGGGGCGGCGCATGGGCGGTCGCGACAAGGGGCTGGAGCCCTTTGGGTCCGCGCGCCTGATCGAACATGCCAGGCGCTGTCTCGAGGGCCGCGTGGCCGAGGTGCTGATCAATGCCAACCGGCATCTCGATGAATATCGGGCGCTGGGCAGCCGGGTGGTCTGCGATCGAGAAGGCGGTTACCAGGGGCCCCTGATGGGCATCTGGAGCGGCCTCGAGGCAGCCGAAACACCCTGGGTAGTGGTCGTGCCCTGCGACAGCCCGGCGCTGCCTGATGATCTGGTTGAGCGCCTGATTGCCGCGATCGGCGAGGCGGATATTGCCGTTGCCCATGACGGTGAGCGGGATCATCCGGTGGTGGCTTTGATTCGCCGAGACCTGGCCGAGGATCTTGGCGACGCCCTGCGCGAGGGCGAACGCAAGATCGATCGTTGGTACGCTCGCCATACCTGGACGCGGGCGGATTTCAGCGACTGCCCAGCCGCTTTCGCCAACCTCAATACCGAAGACGACAAGGCCCGGCTGGCACAGCAGCTGCGAGCCGGTGAAGCCTGAGGAGGCAAACACGTGCCGCATGACAAGGTGCCCCATGACCCGGCGTCCCAGGAGCGGTCGTTCCGAAAACAGTCGTCCCGAGAACAGTCGTCACTAGAATGTTCGTCATATGGAAGGTCGTCACAACAAGGGGTGTCGCAGGAAATGAACGAGCAGGCCGAACATCGACTGCCGCTGGCCGATGAACCCTTGCCGCTGCTGTGTATTGCGGCCTTCAGTGGCACAGGCAAGACAACCCTGTTGGAGGCGCTGCTGCCAAGGCTTGCCGAACGGGGCATTCGCGCGGCGGTAATCAAGCATGCGCATCATCAGTTCGATATCGATCAGCCGGGCAAGGACAGCCATCGTCTGCGCGAGGCGGGCGCCGCGCCGATGCTGATTGCCTCACGCTCTCGCACCGCGCTGATGATCAATACCCCGGGGCAGGATGAGCCCGACCTGGCGGCGTTGATCGAGCAGGTGCGGCCGCTGGCCCCGGACCTGGTGCTGATCGAAGGCTTCAAGGCCTGGCCGCTGCCCAAGCTGGAGCTTCACCGCCCGTCGCTTGGCAAACCGCTGCGTGCCGTCGAGGACCCCTGGGTGATGGCAGTGGCCAGCAGTACGCCGCTGACCCTGCCGGCGGGCGTGGAGTCGCTGTCTCTGGATGACCTGGCGGCGCTCACCGACTGGGTGGCGGCCTGGCCCGGGCGCTGGCCTGAGCAGCGCGGCATGCCGGCACGCCAGTTAAGCGCTTCTCAGGAGGCGTCGACATGAGCCTGTCCTGCTTTGACCTGGGTGAACGCATGCTATCGGTGGATGAAGCCCTTGAAGCGATCCTCGGCTTCGCTGCCGCCTCGTCGCCCGCGCATGAAACCCTGCCCCTGGCGGCATTGCGTGGGCGCGTGTTGAGCGAGGACATCACCTCGCCGGTCAACGTGCCCCAGAATACCAATGCGGCCATGGATGGTATCG
The DNA here is from genome assembly GCF_003268885.1 of Onishia taeanensis. GTDB lineage: Bacteria > Pseudomonadota > Gammaproteobacteria > Pseudomonadales > Halomonadaceae > Onishia > Onishia taeanensis_A. The sequence continues at coordinate 19,137 of NZ_QLSX01000001.1, read as the reverse complement.
CCCTGGCATGGCCTGTGGGCCAACAAAGCCAGAGACAAGTTCAGGAGCAAGGCCAGAAACACGCTCCGCTGGCGCTGCCCGAGTGTTGGGCGTTGGTGGGGGAGTCTCTGGCCGGCCACGGCTATCGCGACGAGGTGCCCGAGCATGCCGCGGTGAGCATCACCACCGGCGCCCCGATGCCGCCTGGCACCGATACGGTGATCATGAGCGAGCAGCTCGAAGAAGCGCCACCCGAGGCCGGGCGCGAGCGAGTGAGGGTCACACGCCCCGAGACGGTCAAGGTTGGCCAGCATGTGCGTCAGGCGGGCGAAGACGTGCCGCATGGAGCGGTGGCCCTGACCGCCGGCACCCGACTGGCCGCCGAGCACCTTGGGCTGCTGGCCTCGCTGGGCGTCGATCGCGCCCGAGTGTCGCGGCAGGTGAAGGTAGCGATCTTCTCGACCGGCGACGAGGTCACGGCTCCCGGCGAGCCGCTGCCCATGGATGGCATCTTCGATGCCAATCGCTTCTCGCTGCACGGTCTGCTCACGGCCCTTGGTGTCGAGGTCATCGACCTTGGCATCCTCGCCGATTCGTCGCAGGGCATGGTCAGTGCACTGCGAGATGCGGCCGCAGCGGCGGATATAGTGATCACCAGTGGTGGCGTCTCGGTCGGTCAGGCGGACTGGATCAAGCCGGCGCTTGCCGAAACCGGTGAGCTGGGTTTCTGGCGGATCGCCATGCGCCCCGGTCGGCCATTGGCCTTCGGCCGCCTGGGGAGTGAGCGCGTACCGTTCTTCGGCTTGCCGGGAAATCCGGTGGCGGTGATGGTGACCTTTCTGCAGTTCGTCCAGCCGTTGATCCGCCGCCTGCAGGGCGAGCATGCCTGGCAGCCGCTGCGGCTCATGGCGCGCGCCGAGGAATCGCTCAAGAGCCGCAGCGGGCGCGTGGACTTCCTGCGTGGTGTCTATCACGCTGATGAGAGCGGACAGCTCTGGGTGCGCAGTACCGGTCGCCAGGGATCCGGCATCCTGTCCTCGATGGTCGCCGCCAACTGCCTGATCGAGATCGCGGCGCCTTGCGCCGGCATCGAGGCCGGCGAGACGGTGACGCTACAGCCATTTATGCATCGCGGCTAAGGGTGCGATAATGTGTCGTGTCCGATTCACTTTACGAGCGGGTGACCCTGTATGAGCCTGACCCATCTTAATGCCCGCGGCGAGGCCCACATGGTGGACGTGGCCGACAAGGCCGAAAGCCGGCGAGAGGCCGTCGCCAGTGGGCGCATTCGCATGCACCCCGAGACGCTCGCGCTGTTGGCCGATGGTGAATTGCCCAAGGGCGATGTGCTGGCCACGGCGCGTATCGCCGGCATTCAGGCGGCCAAGCGCACCCATGAGCTGATTCCGCTCTGCCATGCACTCCCGCTGTCCAAGGTGGCGATCGAATTTCGCCTTGATGAGCCCACCTCCAGCGTCGAGGTCAGCGCCACCTGTCGACTCAATGGCCGAACCGGCGTTGAGATGGAAGCGCTGACGGCGGTATCGGTGGCTTGCCTGACGCTTTATGACATGTGCAAGGCCGTCGACAAGGACATGGAAATCGGCGAGATCCGCCTGGAAAGCAAGACCGGGGGCAAGTCAGGCGATTACCGCCGCCAAGCGATGTCGTCGCCCATCGTCACCGGTGCCTCGCGCCATGCCGATCCGGGGCTGGCGCTGGATACCGCGGCGCCCTGCATTCATATCAAGTGCCTTGCCGAGCTGCGTGAGCGGCTCGGTGTCAGCGACATCGACCTGCCCTTCGATGCGCTGGAAAGCGCCGACATTGCCGGGCTCAAGGCGGCACTCACGGCCAAGGACGCCCGTTTTGCCGGGCTCAATGAAGGGCGCGTGCTATGTGCGGTCAATCAGGTGATGGGCGGTGATCAGACCCCGCTGACCGATGGCGATGAGGTCGCCTTTTTCCCGCCGGTAACGGGAGGTTGATGATGATCCGCGTGCAGCAGGAGGCCTTCGATGTCGGCGTCGAGCAGCAGGCCCTGTTGCAGGGGCGTAGCGACATCGGTGCGGTGGTCAGCTTTACCGGCCTGGTGCGTGACTTCAACGAACGCCCCGAAGTGACGGCCCTGACCCTCGAGCATTATGCCGGCATGACCGAAAAGGCCCTGGAAGCCATTGTTGAAGACGCCTGTGGTCGCTGGCCCCTGCAAGGGGTGCGTCTTATCCACCGCGTGGGGTGTCTGGCACCTGGCGATCCTATCGTGCTGGTGGTGGTCGCCAGTGCGCACCGTCGGGCGGCCTTCGAGGCCTGTGACTTCATCATGGATTATCTCAAAACGCGCGCTCCCTTCTGGAAGAAGGAGCACACTGCGAGCGGCAACTATTGGGTCGCAGAACGCTCGAGCGATCATCAAGATGCCGCGCGTTGGGAGGAAGCATGGAACAATTGATCGATGACTTCGGTCGCCGCGTCAGCTATGTGCGGATTTCGGTCACCGACCGCTGTGATTTTCGCTGTGTCTATTGCATGAGCGAAGAAATGACCTTCCTGCCACGTGCCCAGGTACTGACCCTGGAAGAGCTGGAAATGGTCGCACGCGCCTTCGTCGAGCTGGGTGTCGAGAAGATTCGTCTGACCGGCGGCGAGCCTCTGGTCAGGCGGGGTATTGGCCAGTTGGTCGGTGATATCGGGGCGCTGCCCGGGCTCAAGGATTTCGCCATGACCACCAATGGCGCCAGCCTCGACAAGCATGCTCAGGTGCTGCGCGAAGGGGGGCTAGAGCGGCTCAATATCAGCCTCGATTCCCTTGATCCGCAGCGCTTTCGTCAGCTCACCAGAACCGGCGAGCTGGAAAAGGTGATAGCCGGCATTCACGCCGCCAAGGCCGCGGGATTTTCGCGCATCAAGCTCAACGCCGTCATCCTCAAGGGCCGTAACGACGATGAGGTGCTGGACCTGGTGGAGTTTGCCCGCGACGAGGGGCTCGATATCAGTTTCATCGAGGAAATGCCGCTGGGTGATGTGTCCGATCATTCCCGGGCAGAGACCTTCTGCTCGAGCGATGAAGTGCAGGCGCTCATCGAGTCGCGCTACCCGCTCATGGCTTCGGCTGAATCGACCGCAGGGCCCTCACGGTATTTTCGCATGGCCGACAGCGAGACCCGCATAGGCTTTATCTCGCCGCACAGTCACAATTTCTGCTCCTCCTGCAACCGCGTCAGGGTCACGGTGGAAGGGCGTCTGCTGCTGTGTCTGGGTAACGAACACTCCGTCGATCTTCGCGAAGTGCTGCGTCGATATCCCGGTGATATGCAGGCACTCAAGACCCGGATCATCGAGGCGATGCCGCTCAAGCCCGAACGGCATCACTTCACCACCGACGGTGACGTTCAGGTGGTTCGCTTCATGAACATGACCGGTGGCTAAGCCTTTTCCAGCGACATGTTGAGAGCGTTATATAAAAAAACCGACCCCAGTGGGTCGGTTTTTTTGCGGGCAAATATGTGTCTATTTCTTGCCAAGTAACGGCTTGTGCATATACTTTTCTTTTCTGTAGTTAACGGTTTTTTAGCACTCGACACGTGGAGAAGCCAATGTCATCGGAAACCCTCGAGCGTATTGCCCGCAACAAGAATGTCGCGCGCGCAGCCGCGCGGCAGCTGAGCATGGAACAGCTTCACAAGCTGGCTGAAGTCATTGGCGAAGTCATCGAACACAAGCAGGAAGAAGAGCGTGAGCGTCAGCAGGAAGAGCGAATGAAGGAGCAAAAGCTCGCGGAGATTCGTGAAGCCATCAATGATGCCGGGCTTTCCGTGGATGATCTGGTGCCAGAGCAGCCCAAGCGTCGTCGTGGCCGTCCGCCGAAGGATGCCAAACAGTCCTGATCATCGGCTGTCGTGTGGTGCTCCACGGAAAGGCTGATGTAAGTCCGTAAGTGAGTCGCGAAGAACCTCATGGCGCAGATGGCCAAGGCCGAGCGGCAGGCGAGGCCGGCAAGATAAGGCAAAGTTGGCTGGCTCAGCCAGCCTTTGCCTAAACTCGTCTCTTAAAGTTCACGACGTGTTGGCCCTGCTCAGGATCTGCTGGCGGATGTCTCTTCGCCGAGAGGCTCAGCGGCCAGCAGTTGCAGATGCACCGCCGGAAGATGGCGCAGGCGTTCGCCCAGATAATGCATCAGGCTAGGATGCAGCTGCCGTCGAAGTTCGGCGAGATTATCCGCCGATAATTCGCCCAGTCGATCGTCCAGCCAGTCGGCGAAGGCGTCCTCATCGAGCGGCGTCGATGTGGAAACGTCGAGTAACAGGCGACCGATCCGCGTCCAGCCTTCATCCAGCGGGGTGACCGGCAGGGCCAGGAAGAGACTGCCGTGACGTTCACGGCGACCGGCCTTGGGATCATCAAGGTCCGGTACCGGAGTTACCGCTTCCTGGCTGATGATGCAGGGCGGCTGAGGGTGGCGCGATTCCCGGGTCAGGCCGTCACCGTCCAGGCGGATCAGATCGCCGTTGACCGGCACCAGCGGGGCTACAATACCGCGGGCTTCGGCCAGTTCCCGGTGCGCCTGCTGGTGGCGATGTTCGCCATGCACCGGCAGCAGGTGGCGCGGCTTCACCCATTCGTAGAAGGTGTTCAGCTCGTCTTGAGCCGGGTGGCCAGAAGCATGCAGCTCAGGGTGCTCGCGTTCATCGAAGAGAGTGACGCCGAGCTGGCGAAGGCCGTGCTGCAAGCGCTCGATCAGTCGCTCGTTACCCGGAATCGCCTTGGCGGAAAAGATCACACTGTCTCCCGGCGCGAGCTCGAAATCCCCGTGGCGGCCGCGTGCAAGACGCGAGAGTGCCGCGCGTGGCTCGCCCTGGCTGCCGGTGGCGATCACCAGGACCTCCTCGGGAGGCAGATAGCCAAGATCTCGTACCGGCACCAGGGGAGGGAAGTCGTCGAGATAGCCAAGCCCGCGGGCAACCCCCACCATGCGCTCCATGGAGCGGCCCATCAGGCTGACCCGACGGCCACAGCGCTGGGCGGCGAGGCCGATGGCCAGTACCCGGTCCAGGTTGCTGGCGAAACAGGACACGATCACCCGACCGCTGCAGGCAGCAATGGTGCGCTCCAGTGCCTCGGCCACGTCGCGCTCGCTGCGTGAGTGGCCGGGCAGGGGGGCATTGGTGGAATCGCCGACCACCAGGTCGACCGGTGCCAGTGCTCGATAGAGGCTCTCGTCGACCGGCTTGCCGATCATCGGCGCCGGGTCTAACTTCCAGTCACCGGTATGCAATACGCGTTGTTCGGGCGTGGTGATCAGCAGCGAGCAGCTCTCGGGAATGGAGTGCGTCAGCGGCAGGAAACGCAGCCCGAAGGGGCCGGTCTCCATGGCCTCGCCCGGATCAATGATATGGATGGCGTCGGTGGCCAGGCCGCGCTCGGCGAACTTGGCCCGCAGCAGGCCGGCCGCCAGCGGCGTGGCATGAATCGGGCAGCCCCACTGGGGCCACAGCCAGGCGGCGGCGCCGATATGGTCCTCATGACCATGGGTGATGATCAGGGCTTTGGGGGCAATGCCGAGGGTGCCAAGCGTCGTCAGGTTGGGCACCTGTAGCGGACTGTCGGGCAGATCCTGGCGGATCATCATGCCGCAGTCCACGGCGATCCAGTGTCCGTCATAGCCGTAGACATTGAGGTTCATGCCGATCTCACCACACCCGCCCAGAGGCAGGAAGTGCAGCGGGGGACGACGGCGAGGACGAATCTGGACACGAGGTCGGAACATGACGAACACGATGTAGCAAAGAGTCGCCTCATCATACGCATCTGGTAAGGCTAGCGACAACGCGAAGCGCCGCGTACAGAGTGTTTCGAGGCGGGTGAATTCGTTACACTTGAGGGTCTGGTGCCTTGCCAGCAGTCATCTTTGTAGTTTTTTTCTTCTGGTTATCAACTGACGGTCAACCCATGTCTCATTACTATCGCTTGGTGGTCTCCTGCCCTGATCGTGTCGGCATTGTGGCGCGTGTTTCGAACTTCATCGCCGGCCAGGGCGGCTCGATCACCGAAGCCAACCAGCACTCTGACCTGACCAGCGGCCGCTTCTTCATGCGCTATGAGGTGGTGGCGGAGTCGCTGCCGCTCGACGCGGAAGGCTTTCGCGAGGCGTTTGCACCGATCGCCGACGACTTCGAGATGCAATGGAAGCTGACCGATACCCGCCGTCCCCAGCGCGTGGCGATGCTGGTGTCCAAGGAATCCCACTGCCTGGTCGATCTTCTGTATCGCTTTACCGCAGGCGAGCTGGACTGCGAGATCCCCTGCGTGATTTCCAACCACGACGATTTACGCTCGCTGGTCGAATGGCATGGCATTCCGTTCCATCACGTGCCCGTCGACCCCAGCGACAAGGCCCCGGCCTTCGCCGAGGTCGAACGCCTGGTCGAAGAGGCCCAGGCAGATACCGTGGTGCTGGCCCGCTACATGCAGATTCTGCCGCCGGCCCTGTGCGAACGCTATGCCGGCCGGGTGATCAATATCCACCACAGCTTCCTGCCTTCCTTCGCCGGTGCGCGGCCCTATCACCAGGCCTATGAGCGTGGGGTCAAGCTGATCGGCGCGACCTGCCACTACGTGACCGAGGAACTGGACGCCGGCCCGATCATCGAGCAGGACATCCAGCGCGTCAGCCACTGTCATACCGCCAATGACCTGGTGCGCTTCGGCCGCGACGTGGAAAAAGCCGTTCTGGCCCGTGGTCTTCGCTGGCACTTGCAGGACCGCGTGCTGATCCACGGCAACAAGACCGTGGTTTTCGCCTGAACGTCGCGCGCGAAAACTTGGCAAGTCTCTTATAAGTCGCTATCATCGCCAGCGTTTTGGGGGAGTAGTTACTTTCCAACCGCCTTCCTTCGGCGTGTCCAGCGGCTTTCCTATAGGCCGTGTAAAAGAAGCCTGCGTAAGCGCTGCGACACCCGCGTAAGAAGCGACCGAGAATGGTCGATGTCAACAAATTTGGTCGCTACGACCATGGCATCGACGACCCGGGGCCTGGTATCCGATACCTGATAGCCCAAAGGTCAAACGAGACTCAGAACATGATGTGCTTCCGGGGCCGGCGGCACATCGTGTTCTGTATCGTCTAGTGGCCGGCCCGGGGGAATCATTCATTGGACGCACTCATCACTTCCGGCCTGGCCATCGGACTGGCTGAAATTGGCGACAAGACCCAACTGCTCACCTTGTTGCTGGTGGCGCGCTTTGCTCGCCCCTGGCCGATCTTCTGGGCCATCGTTGCCGCTACCCTGATCAATCACGGCGTATCTGCCTGGTTCGGCGCTACGCTGGTTGGTTTGATCGACCCTCGCCTGATGACGGCCCTGGTGGGCCTGGCATTCATCGGCATGGGCCTTTGGCTGCTCAAGCCCGACGATGACGACGGCCTGGAGGCCGGTCCGCCTGGGCATGGCGTGTTCCTCACCAGTTTCGTGCTGTTCTTTCTCGCCGAGATCGGCGACAAGACCCAGATTGCCACCGTATTGCTGGCCGCCCGCTTCGAGGACGTGCTGCTGGTGACGCTGGGGACCACCCTTGGCATGCTCGCTGCCAATGTGCCGGTGCTGTGGCTTGGTGCACGGTTCTGCGAACGCCTGCCGATGCGGGCCATCCACTTGCTGGCGTGCTCGGTATTCATCCTGCTCGGGCTGTGGGTGGTGCTGGTCGAGGCCAAGGCCTGGCAATGGCTGCTGGGCTAGCCGCTATCGAAGGACCAGACCTTGTTTGATCTAAGGCGCTACTGGATAGCCGAACATTGACCTGAAAGCTGCGCCGGGGCCGTTATTGCTGTTCCGGCCTGTCGTCAGAAACCTCTTCGGCGGCGTCTTCAGAATCATCCTCAAAGACGTCAGTAGATGCGAGGTCGGCTAGCGTCTCTGACGCATCGTCAGGTTCGCCGTCGAACAGCGAGAGCTGGCGGCGAGCGTCGGCTGATACCAGGCGCACCCCTACGCCCAGCAGGCGCACCGGCTGTGCCGCCCGCGACCAGGCCTGCTCGAGCAGGCGGTGGAAGAGCTCGGCACTGGGGATGGCGCCCTGGCACTCGAGGCTGGTGAGGGTGAAGTCGCTGAAGCGCACCTTCAGGAACAGCTTGTCCAGCGGCGGCTGGCCGTGGCGTTCGATGCGTCCGGCCAGCCGCTCGATCAGCGGGAGAAGGGCGTCTCGGCAGGCCGCCAGGTCCGGCAGGTCGTGGTGAAAAGTCGTCTCAACGCTGATCGACTTGCGCTCACGGTGGGTGCGTACTTCGCGCTCGTCGATGCCTCGTGCGAGCTCGAAGAGCCGTTTGCCGAACTTGCCGAAGCGCTCAAGCAGGGTCTCGATAGGCCAGGTGCGCAGGTCTTCGCAGGTGGCGATGCCCATTGCCTCAAGCTTGGCGGCGGTAGCGGGACCGACTCCGTGCAGGCAGTTTACCGGCAGAGCGGTGATAAAGGCATCGACGTCATCGGGGGTGATGACGGTCAGACCGTCCGGCTTTTCCCAGTCGCTGGCGATCTTGGCCAGGAACTTCGAGGGGGCCACGCCCACCGAGATGGTGATGCCGGTGCGCTTCAGGGCCTCGGCCTTCAGCCATTGCGCCATCCAGGTGGCGCTACCCTGAAAATGGTCGACGTCGCTGACGTCGAGGAAGGCTTCATCGAGGGAGAGGGGTTCTACCAGGGGGGTCAGTTCGTGGAAGATCGCCTGGATCTGGCGGGAGACCTCCCGGTAGCGCTCGTAGTCGCCGCGCACCAGTACGAGATCAGGGCACAGACGCAAGGCACGGGCGGTGGGCATGGCCGAGCGAACACCAAAGGCGCGAGCGGGATAATTGCAGGTGGCAATCACCCCGCGCTGGTCGACCCCGCCCCCGACGGCGATCGGCACGTCTCGCAGGGCAGGGTTGTCGCGCATCTCGACCGCGGCAAAGAAACAGTCGCAGTCGGCATGCAGGATCTTTCTTGGCGTGCCGGCCATGTCGGGCGTTCCGTCAGTGGCGTGAAAGCGTGAGTATCAGTGCAGGGCCTGACCGTTGCCGCCGCGAATCACGCCCACCCCGACCCCTTCGATTTCCAGTGCCTGATGGCGCAGGTCGATCTCGATGGGCGCGAATTCCTCGTTCTCGGCCATCAGCCAAACGGTATGCCCCTGGCGTTTGAAACGCTTCACCGTGACCTCTTCATCGATGCGCGCCACTACGATCTGACCGTCGCGAATGCGCTCGGTGCGATGCACGGCCAGCAGGTCGCCCTCGAGAATGCCGATATCCTTCATCGACAGCCCGCGCACCCGCAGCAGATAGTCGGCACGGGGCGTGAAGTAATCGGCCGGCAGCGGGCAGTAGCGATCGATATGAGCGGTCGCGAGGATCGGGCTGCCCGCTGCCACCTCACCGATGATCGGCAGCCCCTGAGCGCTTGCCTCGGACGAATTGGCAGCCTTGGGCTCGCTTTCCCCCGCTTCGGCTTCCATCGCCGGCAGGCGAATGCCCCGCGAGGTGCCGGGCACCATGCGAATGGCGCCTTTCTTGTCCAGGGCGCGCAGGTGTTCCTCGGCGGCGTTGGGGGAGCGGAAGCCCAGGGCGCGGGCAATTTCGGCGCGGGTCGGGGGGTAGCCCAACTCGCTCATGGTCTTGACGATAAAGTCATAGACGTTCTGCTGGCGCGGTGTCAGGGGGCGTGTCATGCGGCCTCCGCCGGTGGTCACTGAGGGTGTTTGTTCAAGTATACAGTATGTGATTGCATCCAGTAATACGGCAAGCCTCTTTCGCCAGTACCCTTCACCACTGCGCTTCGCCATTACCCTTCAACACTGCCTTTTCGCCAGGGCCATTCAGGCCGCTGTGATGCACGTTGACGGGCCTAAGGTGGATTTTCCGCACCGTTGTGACATTCTGATGCACGACATAGAATCAGGTTATGTTTTAAACATTCGTTTATTGGTGACAGGTGGAGAGGCATGAGCATGGCCCAGACCGATACTGTGACGCGGATTCTCGATACCGCAGAGGTGCTGTTCGCCGAGCGCGGCTTTGCCGAGACCTCCCTACGGACCATTACCAGCAAGGCCAAGGTCAACCTGGCAGCGGTGAACTACCATTTCGGTTCCAAGAAGTCGCTAATCCAGGCCGTCTTCGCCCGCTACCTTGACCCCTTCACTGAGCGCTTTCACACCGCGCTCGATGCGCTGGAGCAGGACTACCAGGGGCAAATCATTCCCCTCGAAGTCCTGCTCGAGACCATGGCGCGCTCGGTGCTTGACGTGCCAGCCGAACGTAACAGCCTGAAGGTCTTCATGAAGCTGCTGGGCCTTGCCTACAGTCAGGCCCAGGGCCATCTGCGCCGCTACATTCAGGAGCACTACGGCAGCGTCTTCACCCGTTTCACCGACCTGGTACGCAAGGCCACACCGGAACTGCCGGATGCCGAGCGCTTCTGGCGCCTGCACTTCGTGCTTGGCACGGTGATCTTCACGCTTTCTGGCCTCGATGCGCTGCGTGACATCGCCGAGAAGGATTTCGACGAGCATGTCAGCGTGCGCGATCTGGTGCGTCGTCTGCGGCCGGTGGTAGTGGCCGCCCTCCAGGCTCCCTTGCCAGAAGGCGCCCCCGAATCCATCAAGGCCGCGGGGTAGGAGATGCACACGCCACGACTCGACGCCTTGCCGCCGGCGGATGGCGTCTGGCTCGACATCGATGTCACGACGCAGCGCCTTGTCGTCTGGCAGGGCTCTGCCCGTCACGCCGAGTATGCGATATCAAGTGGCTTGGCCGGTCATGGTCAGCACGAGGGCAGCGGCCAGACACCGCTCGGCTGGCACTATGTTCGCGCCGCCATCGGCGAGGGGCAGCCACTCGGCTGCGTCTTCCGGGGCCGCAGGCCCACCGGCGAAGTTTATTCAGCGGCGCTTGCCGCCGAGCATCCCAAGCGTGACTGGATCCTCACCCGCATCCTCTGGCTGTGTGGCCTCGAGCCTGGCTACAACCGCGGTGGTGACGTCGACTCCCAGCGTCGCTACATTTATCTGCACGGCACACCGCCCACCGAACCCATGGGGGTGGCTGCTTCCCACGGCTGCATTCGACTGCGCGATGAGGCCCTGCTAGAGGTCTTCGCCGCAGCCCCGCCCGGAACGCCGGTCTGGCTGCATGACTGAGCGGTGCCTGTCGTCCGGCGAGACATTGTTCTAGAATCCCCCTCCTTCAACGCCAAGGAAGACCAAGATGACGCAACCGCTGGGTTCAGTGATGTTGGATCTCGAGGGTCCCCAGCTGACGCCGGAAGAAGCCGATATGCTCATGCGCCCCGAAGTGGGCGGGGTGATTCTGTTCGGCCGCAACATCGAGGATGCCACCCAGGTTCAGGCCCTGTGCAGCGCGATTCGCGCGGTACGGCCAGACCTGTTGCTGGCCATCGACCAGGAAGGCGGGCGAGTGCAGCGGCTACGTCGCGGCGTCACCCGGCTGCCGGCCATGGCACGGCTGGCCGAAGGCTTCGAGAGTAACTCCCAGGCAGCACTGCAGCATTGCCAGGATGCCGGCTGGCTGCTGGGCATGGAGATGGCCGCCTGCGGGCTGGACATCACCTTCGCCCCGGTGCTCGACGTCGACGGCGGCGAGTCCACCGTGATCGGCGATCGCAGCTTCTCGAGCGACCCACAGCAGGTCAGCCGCCTGGGCGGCGCCTTCATTGCCGGCCTCAACGAGGCCGGCATGGCCGCCGTGGGCAAGCATTTCCCCGGCCACGGTAGTGTGGCCGCCGACTCGCACCTCGAACTGCCCGTTGATCCGCGCCCGCTTAACGACCTGCGTGAGCATGACCTGGTGCCCTTTGCCGATCAGGCCGCGCGGCTCGGCGGCGTGATGCCCGCACATGTGGTCTATTCCGCCTTCGACGCCCGCCCGGCCTGCTTCTCGCGCAACTGGCTGGGCTTCCTGCGTGAGGAGATCGGCTTCAAGGGCGCGATCTTCTCCGACGACCTGTCGATGGCCGGTGCTCACGTCGCCGGTGGCCCCGGCGAGCGTGCCCTGGCGGCGTTGGATGCCGGCTGCGACATGGTGCTTGTGTGCAATGACCGCGCCGCCGCGCTGGAGGCGCTCGACGCCTGCGCCGGTCGTGGCAGCAAGCGTCAGGCCAAGCTGCGCTACGCGCGTGCCCGGCCAAGCCTCGAGAACCTGCCGGCGCTGTCGCGCTGGCGCCGCGTCCATGCCCGGCTGGAAGCGCTGGCCAATGGCGAACCTTCTTCTTCACTCCCAACCAACTCGTGACCCCATGACTCAACAAGCTTCTTCCGCCGACGCGTCCCTGGCCGCCATGCGCGACATCATGGATAACGCCGACTGCCTGATTTCCCAAGAGGCGGTCGAGCGGGCGCTGGACCAGATGGCCGAAAGGATCACCGCCGATCTCGGCGACAAGCTGCCGGTGTTCTATTGCGTGATGAACGGCGGCCTGATCACCACCGGCCACCTGCTGACCCGGCTCGGCTTCCCGCTGGAGGTCGACTACCTGCACGCTACCCGCTATCGCGGCGGCACCCGCGGCGGCGAGCTATTCTGGCGTGTGTCGCCGGAGGTGCCGATGGCCGGCCGTCATGTGGTGATCGTTGACGACATCCTCGACGAAGGCTCGACCCTGGCCGCCATTCTGGCCTACTGTCGGGAAGCGGGCGCGGCCAGCATTTCTACCGCGGTGCTGGTCGACAAGCATCATGACCGCAAGGCCGTGCCGGGCCTCAAGGCCGACTACTGCAGCCTGGATGTCGAGGACCGCTACGTGTTCGGCTTCGGCATGGACTACAAGGGCTACTGGCGCAACGCACCGGGGATCTTCGCTCCGCAGGGCATGTAAGCCCGGCGCGGCCGGATCGCCGCGGGGCCTCTACCGCGGCCATTGCTAAGGAGGGACGTCGATCATGCTGGCAATCATCGGGGGCACCGGCCTCACCCAGATGCAGGGGCTGGAAGTCACCAAGCGCCACAGCGCAGAAACGCCGCTGGGCACGGCCTCCGGTAGCGTGCTGCAAGGCCAGCTCGGCGATCACGAGGTGCTGTTCCTGGCCCGCCATGGGCACCCCCACAAGCTGCCGCCGCATCGGGTCAACTATCGCGCCAACCTCTGGGCGCTGAAGCAGGCCGGCGCCAGCCGCATCGTCGGCGTGAATGCCGTGGGCGGGATCGATCCCGTCCATGCCCCCGAGGCGCTGGTGGTGCCCGATCAACTGATCGACTACACCAGCGGCCGCGAATCGACCTACTTCGATGGCCGCTTCAAGACGCTGAAGCACATCGACTTCTCCTGGCCCTACGACGACGCCCTGCGCCAGGCGGTGCTGGAAGCGGGCAGGGCGGCCGGCGAGGCGCTGCATGATGGCGGCATCTACGGTTGCACCCAGGGGCCACGGCTCGAGACCGCCGCCGAGATCGCCCGCATGGCACGAGACGGCTGCAGCCTGGTCGGCATGACAGGGATGCCGGAGGCGGCCCTTGCCCGCGAACTCCAGCTGCCCTACGCCTGCCTGGCGCTGGTGGTGAACCCTGCCCCCGGCGTGGTCGAACGCGAGATCACCATGGCCGAGATCGAGGCCGCACTGGTCGGCGGCATCGAGCGGGTGAAGCGTGTGTTGCGGACCTTGCTCGAGGCCGGGTAAGCGTCAACTGCCCGCCCAACAGATGGCGGGCATTCTTTTGATGGGGGCTGGATCAAGAGGACTCGCTCAATACCGATAGTCGACGGGCGCCTGAAGCGACACCGCCGTGCCAGATACCACAATGCCCCCCGAGGCCGGTATTGTTACCCCGAGTCGACTCGGCCGCCCCATTGCTTCGCCCTGAAGCAGCGTTAACTGCGTGGGTGCCTCTATTAATCCCGCATCGCGCAAATAGCCCCCCAATGCCGCCGCCGCTGCTCCGGTAGCCGGATCCTCTACCACGCCACCGACCGGAAACGGATCGCGGACATGAAAGCGTGTCGACGATTCCTGCCACACCAGCTGAAGCGTGGTGAGATTCTCTCTTAGCATCAGGGCCTTGAGTGACGCGAAGTCATAGGACAGGGCGTCGAGTCGCGCCTTGGAGGCGGTGGCCAGCACCAGGTGCCAGGCGCCGGCATAAGCCACTGCCGGCGGCAGGTTCGGGTCCAGCTCATCCGCCTGCCAGCCGAGACTCGCCAGTCCCGCCTCGACCAGGGTGGGGTCGGCGGTCCGGTGTTCTGGTGCCACCGAGACCAGCGAGGCGTGCCAGTCGCCGTCGATCTGTTCCACGGCAACCGGCACCTCGCCGACTGCCGTGGAAAGCCGGTAGGTGCCAGCGCCATCGAGCTGACCCAGCACCACGCCGGCGGCGATGGTGGCATGGCCACAGAAGCTGACCTCGGCCTCGGGGCTGAAGTAGCGCACCGTTCGCACGCCGGCATGCATGGGGCCGAGGAAGGCCGTTTCGGAATAGCCCACCTCGGCGGCAATGCTGCGCATGGTTGCCACATCGGGCAGGGTTTCACCGATCCACACACCGGCAGGGTTGCCGCCCTTGGGGTCATGGGTGAAAGAGGATAAACGGTAGAGAGTGCCAGTCATCTCGGTGCTCCTGTTTGCGGGGGAATGACTGGCATTATCGGCCTAACGGAGGTAACAGCAACGTATCGTTTCTTACCCATAGGCTTAACCGGAGTAAGCCATGATGCCTTCTTCTCGACTACCCCTGGCCACCCTGCGCGCCTTCGAGGCGGCGGCGCGCCATGGCAGCTTCAGTGCGGCCGCCGATGAGCTGCATGTGACCGCCGCCGCCGTGAGCCATCGCATCAAGGCGTTGGAAGAGAGCCTGGGCCTGCGGCTATTTGAGCGAAAGGCGCGTGGGGTGGTGCTTACCGAGGCCGGCGTGCGCTACCAGGAACGCATCGCCGAGGCTTTTACTCTCATCGATCGCGCCACCCGTGAGCTGAGTCAGCCGAGTCTCGACGGACCGCTACGGGTGTCTGCGCCCCAGGCTTTCCTGCAGCATGCCCTGATGCCGCGGGTGGGCGAACTGCTGCGCCGCCACCCGGGGCTGAATCTCACGCTTATTGGTGACAACCGGATGGCCGATCTCCGCGCTGGCAAGGTCGATGTTGCGATTCGGTTTGGCACCGGGGACTATCCTGGCCTGAGTGTCGTGCCCCTGCTTGACGATGCCATTACGGTATTGGCTCCGGTTCATGGTGATGGGGAATACGCGGATTGGCGAAACGCCTGTTTCATTGAGGACGATAGCGCGCTGTCCACGGAACCCTGGAGCCACTGGCATCCATGGTGGCGAGAGGCGGGGCTATATGCGCCGCAAGAGTTGAGACGACTCAAGGTCTCGGACAGTGGGCTGGCGCTAGCCGCCTGCCGTAAAGGGCTGGGGTTGTGCCTGTCACGCCTGTCGGTGGCTCAGGAGGCGATCGATCATGGTGAGGTCATTGCCTTGCGGCCTTGGCGGCGCACGGAATTCAGCTACTACCTGGTCAGCCTGCCAGGGGCGGCGGATGCCCCTCGAGTCGTCGCCTTTCGTGACTGGCTGGAAGAGGCACTGCGCGACCTACGTCAGGCGATGACGGCGGCGATCCCGCAGCCAACAGCCTAGCGGGCCGCTGCGCAATGCTGTGCCGGGCTCATCCCCCTGACACGCTTGAAGGCGGCGCTGAAGGCATAGGGAGTCGCATAGCCGACTTGCTCCGGCACGCCGCTCACCGTGGCATCGGGCTGGCAAAGCAGGTCCGCCGCCAGGGCCATGCGCCAGTGCTTGAGGAAGGTCATGGGCGGCTCGCCGACTCGTTCATGGAAGCGCCGCGCCAGAGCGGCTCGCGAGGCGCCAGCCTCCATCGCCAGGGTCTCCAGCGTCCATGGGTGTGCTGGGCGGTCGTGCATCATGCGCAGGGCATGCTCCACGATGCGGTCGCCCTGATGGCGCCACCAGGCCGGTCGCCCCGCCTCCTCCCGGGCGAACCAGGCCTTGAGTACGGCAGTAATCAGCAGGTCGAGCAGGCGGTCGAGCACCGCCGCCTGGCCTGGCTCGTCGATCACCATGGCGTCGCACAGCAGGGCTACGAGCGGCGACTCCCAGTCATCGCGGGACAGCATCAGTACCGGGGGCAGGGCGCGCAGCAGACGATCGCTGATATCGCTCAGGTGCTCGTAGGCGCCGACGAGAAACATTGTGTCGCCCGCAGGGTCGTTGCCCCAGGTGCGCACCCCGTGGGTCATGGCGTCATGCACCGATTGTCCCGCCAGGTCGCGGCAGTGCTGTCCCGGATGGATGACCACCTGCGGCGGAGCGCCGGGGGCGTGGGCGATGGTGTAGTGAACAGGAGAGCGGGTAACGGCGATATCCCCCGGGCCGATGCGCATCGGTGCGCCCTCATCCGGCAGCAGCCACGCCTCGCCGGTCATGCCGGCGATCAGCGTCAGCGGCGATTCGGCGAGGATGCGCAGTGACCAAGGGGCACGCATCACCGTGCTCAGGGCGAAGGCGCCTCGCGCCCGTGGCGCGTCCAATAATCCACCTAGCGTATCCATCGCTCGATTATAGACGGATGCGTATGTATCTGAGCACCCCGAGCATGGTGGCAAAGCAACACGCCCCTTAATCTTGAGCGGTATGGCAACCGTCATAATCGCCCCTAGAGAGGAGGGCCCTCATGAACGCGACATCAACTTCCCATCAGACTTCCCGTCAGGCCCAGGACGAGCTCGTGCTGGTGCTGGGCGGCACCGGCAAGACCGGGCGCCGCGTCGCCGAGCGACTCAAGGCGCGCGGCATTTGCACCCGAATCGCTTCACGCACGACGCTGCCAGCCTTCGACTGGCAGGATCCAAGTGGCTGGAAGGCGGTCCTTCAGGGCGTATCGGCGGTCTACATCACCTACGCCCCGGACCTGGCGATCCCTGGTGCCACCGAGGCGATCCGGCGCTTCGTGGACGAGGCTGTGTCCAGCGGCGTCCAGCGCCTGGTGCTGTTGTCGGGACGTGGCGAGGAGGAGGCCCAAGCCTGCGAACGGGCCGTCCAGGCGGCAGGTGTCGAGTGGACGGTGGTGAGAGCGAGCTGGTTCCTGCAGAACTTCTCGGAAGGCGAGTTTCTCGGCATGGTACGAGAGGGCGCTATCACTCTGCCCGCCGCAGACATTCCCGAGCCCTTCATAGACGTCAACGATATCGCCGATGTAGCGGTGGCGGCGCTGACCGAACCGGGCCACGCCTATGAGACCTACGAGGTCACTGGGCCGCGCTGTCTGACCTTCACCGAGTTGGCCGATGAGATCTCCGGTGCGGCCGGGCGCGAGGTGCGCTTCACACCGATTCCCAAGGATGCCTTCGCCGAGGCGCTGGCCGAGTCCGGTGCGCCGGATGAGATCGTTTGGCTGCTGAAGTACCTGTTCGAGACCGTGCTCAACGGGCGCAACGCCCATGTTGGAGATGGGGTGCAGCGGGCGCTGGGACGAGCACCCGCCGATGTGACGGCCTTTGCCCGCCGCATCGCCGCACGTGGCACCTGGCAGGCAGCGGACGAAGCCGCGACCGCCTGAACCACGAGGGCTGTAATCCGGTAGGGGCATGCACGGCATGCCCCAAGTGGCCCTGGTCCGTGAGTTTGAAATCATCTATGCCCGCTTGGCGCTGATGGTGGATCCTTCTCCCGACTTGGTCGAGCGTGACATCACCATGGCCGAGATCAAGGCCGCGCTGGTCAGCGGCATCAAGCGGGTCAAGCGCGTGCTGAGGGCGCTGCTCGAGGCGGGGGAGAGCTGATGGCTTCTCGCGCTCGTCCTGGGCCACATAGGTGACCTCACACTTTGACTGAATACTTGAGGTCTCTGGCCTCATCGCCTGTCATACCCCGAAAGCCCCAGCAGTGAGCCGGCTGCTCTTTTATCGTGATCTCAATGTCCACGGGCGAAATGCCGACCGTGGACTCTATCTTGCTGAATAGCGCCTTGATCAGTGCCTTCTGCGTCTCAGGGTTGCGTCCCTGCATCATGTTGATTTCAATTGCCGTGTAGGCGGGCGTTCTACCACCTGGGTAGTAAAAATCCTCTGCATTCATCGGGATGAAACGATGAGCCCGCTTGTCTTCGGGGATGCCGAGAACTGACTGCATACAGCCATGAATGACCTCAGAAAGCTGGGCCTTTACCGGGTTTAGATGCTCTTTGATCCCATAAATAATTATCACAATGCCTCCGGTGATTTGTAACGCTGCGCTCTGCGGCAAATTTGGAGCGAAGCGTAAAATTTGTCCGACAGCAGCGCCTTGTTAGCACTTAGTGAGTTCATTGAACTTAAGCTCCAGTTCGGACCTGTACTTTTCATTGGTGCAATTATTAATTGCTTCATGGAGCTCTCTAATTGCATTTACATGATCACCTAGTTTCAAATAGCAAGTGCTAAGTAGGTCATGATAGATGGATATTCTTGATGATGCTTTTACATCACTTTCCGCCGAAGAAAAACACTCTTGAGCAATGGATAAGGCTTCTTCGTAGTTACCTTCTCCTAACCCTAAATATGCTTTAGCTTTCTCGTACAGTAACCAATGATTTACTTCTTCCTCGGCAACTTTCATTATTGCCATTATTGATTTTTCTGGCTCAAACCCTAGATTGTATGTTTTTGCAATGCATCTTGCATCATATGAGCGAAGCTGTTCGCTATGACTAATTTCGTCTGCGAATAATAGAGCCGAATCAATCAATAGTTTGGCAAACCTCTGGTTATTTTCCCTTTCGGCGGCCACTGATGAATTTGTAAGTGCTTCACATGCACTTACCCATTGCTTCCCCCCTCTGTCAGCCTAGTTGTCCAGTTGGCGATTTTGCCTGAATCCACATCAGAGTGGGCGGCATAGGATTGTTCATGCCACGTTATTCCGAGGAACGTAAGGCCGCGGTGCTAAAGAAGCTGCTACCGCCTGACAACCGCAGTGTGGCGTCGGTGGCCGCCGAGGAAGGCATATCGGATGCGACCCTGTATGGTTGGCTGAAAACATGCCGCCGACAAGGAGTGCCTGTGCCAGGGAACCGTAAGACCGGAGATGATTGGTCAGCTGACGCCAAGCTGGCTGTGGTGATTGAAACGGCTTCTCTATCAGAGACCGAGCTTGGCACGTATTGCCGGGAAAAAGGCTTATACCCT